>NZ_CP061274.1:1859001-2478668 GCF_014775655.1 Clavibacter zhangzhiyongii
CCAGGGAATGGCCGTCGATGACGAGGAGGGTAGGCTTTTCCGTGTTCGGCACGGGTCCAGCCTATCGAGGGCTCCCGACCTCGGACCCGGCCTCGGAGGATCGCCCATGACCCACCCCGCACCCGAGGACGACGCCGTCGCGGACCGCCTCCGCCAGCCCCAGGACGTGGGCGCGCTCGCGGAGAAGATGGGCATCGTCTTCCAGGAGCTCAGCCCCGAGCGCTCGGTCGCGACCATGCCGGCCGAGGGCAACACGCAGCCCTACGGCGTGGTGCACGGCGGCGCCTACGTGGTGCTCGCGGAGTCGCTCGGATCCATGTCGGCCAACGTGCACGCCGGCCCCGACCGCGTCGCGTTCGGCATCGAGCTCAACGCGAGCCACACGCGCTCGGCGTCCACGGGCACGGTCACCGGCACCTGCACGGCGATCCACCTCGGCGGCACGCTGACGACGCACGAGATCGTCCTGACGGACGACGAGGGCCGTCGCCTCTCGACGGTGCGCATCACCAACATCATCCGCGAGCGCTCGCGGCGCTGACGCGTATCCGACGCCGTCGTCGGACAGTGCAGCGGGACGCGCGCCGGCGTGGAGGCTAGGACTTCTTGGCGCTCAGCTGCTCGATGATGGCCTGGGCCACGTCGTGCATGGTGAGGCGGCGATCCATGGAGGCCTTCTGGATCCAGCGGAACGCCTCGGGCTCAGTGAGCCCCATCTTCTCGTTGAGGAGGCCCTTGGCCCGGTCGACGAGCTTGCGGGTCTCGAAGCGCTCGACGAGGTCGGACACCTCGGCCTCGAGCGTGATGATCTGCGCGTAGCGGGCCAGCGCGATCTCGATCGCGGGCAGCAGGTCGTTGGGCGTGAAGGGCTTGACGACGTACGCCAGGGCGCCGGCCTCGCCCGCGCGCTCGACGAGCTCCTTCTGGCTGAAGGCCGTGAGGAGGACGACGGGCGCGATGTGGTTGCGGTTGAGCCGCTCGGCCGCGGAGATGCCGTCGAGCTGGGGCATCTTCACGTCCATGATGACGAGGTCGGGCCGCAGCTCCGTGGCCAGCGCGACCGCGGTCTCGCCGTCGCCCGCCTCGCCCACGACCTCGAATCCGTTGTCGCGGAGCGTCTCCACGATGTCGAGGCGGATGAGCGACTCGTCCTCGGCGACGACGACACGGCGGGGGGCTGCGGGGGCTGTTTCCTGGTCACTCACGGATAGGAGCCTACGGTATCGTCGGGCGGGCCGGTGCGCGCCGGACGGGCGGATCACAGCCCTCCGGGCGTCGCTGCGGTGCATGCCGGATTGGCGGAATGGCAGACGCGGAGCACTCAAAATGCTCTGTCCGTGAGGGCGTGTGGGTTCGAGTCCCACATCCGGCACCGAGGTCGCGGATGTCCCGCGGCGCGCACGCGAGAGGGCGGGCGACCACGTGGGTCGCCCGCCCTCCGGCGTCTCCCGCGGGGCCGGAGCCCCGCAGGTGGTGCGCTACTTCTCGTACGCGGGAGCCGCCTCGTTCACGGCGTCGCCCACGACGTGCACGCGCAGCTCGTTGGTCGAGCCCGCGATGCCGGGAGGGGACCCGGCGATGACGACGACCTTCTGGCCGACCTCCGCGAGGCCCTCCGCGAGGAGCACGTCGTCGACCTGGTGGAACATCTGGTCCGTGTGCGTGACCGGCTCGACGAGGTAGGACTGCACGCCCCACGACAGCGCGAGGCGACGGCGGATGCCCTCGTTCGGCGTGAACGCGAGGATCGGGATGCCGTTGCGCAGGCGGGTCATGCGGCGGACCGAGTCGCCCGACTCGGTGAAGACGCAGAGGAACTTCGCCTCGACGAACTCCGCGACCTCCGCGGCCGCGAGCGTGATCGCGCCGCCCTGCGTGAAGGGGCGCGAGCCGAGCGCGGGGATGCGCTCCAGCCCGTGCTCCTCGGTGGACTCGATGATGCGCGCCATCGTCTTGACCGTGACGACGGGGAACTCGCCCACGCTCGTCTCGCCGCTCAGCATGAGCGCGTCGGCGCCGTCGAGGACGGCGTTGGCGCAGTCGGAGGCCTCGGCGCGCGTGGGGCGGGGGCTCGTGATCATCGACTCGAGCATCTGCGTGGCGACGATGACGGGCTTCGCCTTGCGGCGGGCGAGCTCGACGGCGCGCTTCTGCACGATCGGCACGGCCTCGAGCGGCAGCTCGACGCCGAGGTCGCCGCGGGCGACCATGATCGCGTCGAACGCGTCCACGATCTCCTCGAGCGCGTCGACGGCCTGCGGCTTCTCGACCTTGGCGACGACGGGGACGCGGCGGCCCTCCTCGTCCATGATCTCGTGCACGCGGACGATGTCGGACGCGTCGCGGACGAAGCTCAGGGCGATGAGGTCCGCGCCGAGGCGGAGGCCCCAGCGGAGGTCGGCCTCGTCCTTCTCGGACAGCGCCGGCACGTTCACCGCGACGCCCGGGAGGTTGATGCCCTTGTTGTTGCTGACCGTGCCGGCCACCTCGACCGTGGTCGTGACGCGCGTGCCGTCGGAGGAGACCACGCGCAGCGTGACCTTGCCGTCGTCGATGAGCAGCGGGTCGCCCGGCTTCACATCGCCGGGGAGGCCCTTGTACGTGGTGGAGCAGATGTCCTTCGTGCCGAGGATGTCCTCGACGGTGATGACGAAGGTGTCGCCGAAGGCCAGGTCGTGCGGGCCGTCGGAGAACTTGCCGAGGCGGATCTTCGGGCCCTGCAGGTCGACGAGGACCGCGACCGCGCGGCCCGCGTCGTCGGCGGCCTTCCGGATGGTGGAGTAGATGCCCTCGTGGACGTCGTAGGTGCCGTGGCTCAGGTTCATCCGGGCCACGTCCACGCCGGCGTCGATGATGGCGCGGATGCTCTCATAGGAGCTGGTCGCGGGCCCGAGGGTCGCGACGATCTTCGCTCGTCTGGTCATGCTCTGTCTGTCTCGCGTTTCTGCGTCGGATGGACGCGGGTCGGGTCAGGGATCGCGGACGCGCGCGGACGTGCGGCGAGCGGCCGGGTCAGATGGAGAGAGCGCGGTCCGTGGGACGGACCGGGAACGGGAGCTCCGTGTCCCCCTCAAGGTACCGGTCGACGGCGGACGCCGCTGAACGCCCCTCGGCGATGGCCCACACGATGAGCGACTGGCCGCGGCCCGCGTCGCCCGCGACGAACACGCCGGCCTGGTCGGTCTGGTAGTCCTCGCCGCGCGCGACGTTGCCGCGCTCGTCGAAAGGGACCGCCAGCTGCGACTCGAGCGCGTCCTTCTCGGGGCCCGTGAAGCCGAGCGCGAGGAGCACGAGGTCGGCCGGGATCTCCCGCTCGGTGCCCGACTTCGGCACGCGGCGGCCGTCGCGGAACTCCGTCTCGGCGACCCGGACGGCGCGGACGTGCCCGTCGTCGTCCTTCAGGAACTCGACCGTGGAGGCGAGGTAGTGGCGCTCGCCGCCCTCCTCGTGCGCGCTCGACACCTCGAAGAGGGTCGGGTACGTCGGCCACGGCTGGTCGGGGCGGCGCTCCGACGGCGGCTGCTGGCCGATGGCGAGGTTCGTGACCGAGGCCGCCTTCTGGCGGTGGGCCGTGCCGATGCAGTCCGCGCCGGTGTCGCCGCCGCCGAGGACGACGACGTGCTTGCCCTCCGCGTGGATCTGCTCGGGCACCTGGTCGCCCGCCGTGGCGTGGTTGGACTGACGCAGGTAGTCCATGGCGAAGTGGATGCCGTCGACGTCGCGGCCCGGGATGTCGAGGTCGCGGGGCACGAGCGCGCCCGTGCAGACCACGACGGCGTCGTAGCGCAGGCGCAGGTCGGACCAGGAGATGTCCTTCCCGATGTCGACGCCCGCGCGGAAGCGGGTGCCCTCGGCGGTCATCTGCGCGAGACGGGCCTCGAGGTGGCGCTTCTCCATCTTGAAGTCCGGGATGCCGTAGCGCATGAGCCCGCCGATGCGGTCGTCGCGCTCGAACACCGCGACCGTGTGCCCGGCGCGCGTGAGCTGCTGGGCGGCGGCGAGCCCGGCGGGGCCGGATCCCACGACCGCCACGGTCTTGCCCGTGAGGCGCTCGGGCGGGTGCGGCTCGACCCAGCCCTTCTGGAAGGCGTCGTCGATGATCGACACCTCGACCTGCTTGATCGTGACGGGCGGCTGGTTGATGCCGAGCACGCACGAGCTCTCGCACGGCGCGGGGCAGAGCCGGCCCGTGAACTCCGGGAAGTTGTTCGTCGCGTGCAGGCGCTCGATGGCCTGTCGGCCCTCGCCGCGCCAGGTGAGGTCGTTCCACTCCGGGATGAGGTTGCCGAGCGGGCAGCCCTGGTGGCAGAATGGGATGCCGCAGTCCATGCACCGGCCGGCCTGGCGGACGAGCTCGCCGCGCTCCTGCTGCTCGTACACCTCCTTCCAGTCCATGAGCCGGACCGAGACGGGTCGGCGCTTGGGGAGCTCGCGCTCCGTCACCTTGAGGAAGCCCTTGGGGTCAGCCACCGGTCACCTCCAGGATGCGCTTCCAGGCGACGTCGCCGTCGGGGTCGAGGCCCTCGTCGACCGCCGTCTGGCGGGTGGCGAGGACGGCCGCGTAGTCCCGCGGCAGGATCTTGGTGAAGCGTCTCATGGAGGTCTCCGGGTCGGCGAGCAGGCGCTCGGCCACGGTCGAGCCGGTCTCGGCGAGGTGCCGGCGGAGGAGGTCGAGCACGATCTCCGCGTCGGCGCTGCCGAGCGGGTGCAGCTGGAGCTCGCCGGTGGCGAGCGCGTCGGTGTTGATGCGGTCGCGGTCGAGGTCGATCACGTACGCGGTGCCGCCCGACATTCCCGCGCCGATGTTCCGGCCGGTGCCGCCGAGCACGAGCGCGAGCCCGCCCGTCATGTACTCCAGCGCGTGGTCGCCCACGGCCTCGACGACCGCGGTCGCGCCCGAGTTGCGGACGAGGAAGCGCTCCCCCACCATGCCGCGGATGAACATGGTGCCCTGGGTCGCGCCGTAGCCGATGACGTTGCCGGCGATGACGTTCTCCTCGGCGGGGAAGCCCGCCCGCGAGTCCGGGCGCACGACGATGTCGCCGCCCGAGAGGCCCTTGCCGAGGTAGTCGTTGCTGTCGCCGACGAGGCGCAGCGTGATGCCCGACGGCATGAACGCGCCGAAGGACTGCCCGGCCGAGCCACGGAGCGTGACGTCGATGGATCCCGTCGGCAGCCCGTTCTCGCCGTGGCCCTTCGTGACGAGGTGGCCGAGCATCGTGCCGACCGCGCGCGCCGTGTTGCGCACGGGCAGGTCGATCTCGACGCGGCCGCCGCCCTCGAGCGCGTCGCGGCTGAGGCGGATGAGCTCGTTGTCGAAGTGGTCCTCGAGCTCGTGGTCCTGCGAGCGGGCGTGCTTCATCGGCTCGTCGTCGGCGAAGGTCGGGCCCACGAGGATGGGCGACAGGTCGAGGCCCGACGCCTTCCAGTGGTCCACCGCGTCCTCGACGCCGAGCAGGTCGTTGCGGCCCACGATCTCGTCGAGCGAGCGGTAGCCGAGCGCGGCCAGGTGCTCGCGCACCTCCTGCGCGATGAACTCGAAGAAGTTGACGACGTGGTCGGCCTTGCCCGGGAAGCGCTTGCGCAGCTCCGGGTTCTGCGTCGCGACGCCCACGGGGCAGGTGTCGAGGTGGCAGACGCGCATCATGATGCAGCCGGAGACGACGAGCGGCGCCGTCGCGAAGCCGAACTCCTCGGCGCCGAGCAGCGCGCCGACGATGACGTCGCGGCCGGACTTCATCTGCCCGTCGACCTGCACGACCACGCGGTCGCGCATGCCGTTCAGGCGGAGCGTCTGCTGCGTCTCGGCGAGGCCCAGCTCCCAGGGGGTGCCCGCGTGCTTGAGCGAGTTGACGGGGCTCGCGCCCGTGCCGCCGTCGTGGCCCGACACGAGGATGACGTCGCTCAGCGCCTTCGCGACGCCCGCGGCGACCGCGCCGATGCCCGACTGGCTGACGAGCTTCGTGTGGATCCGGGCGGACGGGTTCGCGCGCTTGAGGTCGAAGATCAGCTGCTTGAGGTCCTCGATCGAGTAGATGTCGTGGTGCGGCGGCGGCGAGATGAGGCCGACGCCCGCGGTCGCGTGCCGGGTGCGCGCCACCCACGGGTACACCTTGCCGGGCGGCAGCTGACCGCCCTCGCCGGGCTTGGCGCCCTGGGCGAGCTTGATCTGGATGTCGTCGGCGTGCGTGAGGTACATGCTCGTGACGCCGAAGCGCCCGGACGCCACCTGCTTGATGGCGCTGCGGCGCTCGGGGTCGAGCAGGCGCTCCACGTTCTCGCCGCCCTCGCCCGTGTTCGACTTCGCCCCGAGCCGGTTCATGGCGATGGCGAGCGTCTCGTGCGCCTCCTCGGAGATGGAGCCGTAGCTCATCGCCCCCGTGGAGAAGCGCTTCACGATGTCGCTGATGGGCTCCACCTCGTCGAGCGGCACCGGAGGACGCGTGCCCGTCCGCAGCTGGAACATGCCGCGCAGCGTCATGAGGTCCTTCGACTGCGCGTCGACCATGGACGTGTACTCGCGGAAGATGTCGTACCGGCGCATGCGCGTGGCGTGCTGCAGCCGGAAGATGGTGTCCGGGTTGAACAGGTGCGGGGATCCGTCGCGGCGCCACTGGTACTCGCCGCCCGTCTGCAGGCGCTCGTGCGAGAGCACGGCGCCGTCGGTGGGGTACGCGCTGCGGTGGCGCGCGGCGTTCTCGGCCGCGATGACGTCGATGCCGACGCCGCCGAGGCGCGTGGTGGTGCCCGAGAAGTACTGGTCGACGAGCGCCTGCGAGAGGCCGACGGCCTCGAAGCACTGCGCGCCGGCGTACGACGAGACGGTGGAGATGCCCATCTTGGACATGATCTTCAGCACGCCCTTGCCGAGCCCCTTGATGAGGTTCCGCGTGGCCTTCTCCGGGCTCACGCCCGTGAGCATGCCGCTGCGCACGAGGTCCTCGCAGGACTCCATCGCCAGGTACGGGTTGACCGCGGAGGCGCCGTAGCCGATGAGGAGCGCGATGTGGTGCACCTCGCGCACGTCGCCGGCCTCGACCACAATGCCGACGTTCATGCGGGTCTGCTTGCGGATGAGGTGGTGGTGGACGGCCGCGATCATGAGCAGCGACGGGATCGGCGCCAGGTCGCGGGTGGAGTCGCGGTCCGAGAGCACGATGAACTTCGCGCCGTGCTCGATGGCGCGGTCGACCTCGTCGCACATGGCGTCGATGCGCTTCTGCATGGCCAGCGGGCCGTCGTCGACGCGGTAGAGGCCGCTGACGATGGTCGTGGTGCGGCTGCCCGGCCGGTGGTCGATGTGGATGACCTTGGCCAGCTCGTCGTTGTCGATGACGGGGAAGTCGAGCACGACCTGCTTGGTGTGCTCCGGTCCGGCGTCGAGCAGGTTCCGCTGCGGGCCGAGGCCGAGGCGGAGGCTGGTGACGACCTCCTCGCGGATGGAGTCGAGCGGCGGGTTGGTCACCTGCGCGAACTGCTGCGTGAAGTAGTCGAACAGCAGGCGCGGGCGCTGCGACAGCACGGCGATGGGGGTGTCCGAGCCCATGGCCCCGAGGGGCTCGGCGCCGACCTTCGCCATGGGCATGAGCAGCATCCGCACCTCCTCCTCGGTGTAGCCGAAGGTGCGCTGGCGGCGGACGACGGACGCGGGCGTGTGCACGATGTGCTCGCGCTCGGGCAGGTCGGCCAGGTGGATGCGGTTCCGGAGCCACTCGCCCCACGGGGCGCTCGCCGCGAGCTGCGACTTGATCTCGTCGTCCTCGATGATGCGGCCGGCCTCGGTGTCGACGAGGAACATCTTGCCGGGGCGCAGCCGGCCCTTGCGCGCGATGCGGGCGGGGTCGATCTCGAGCACGCCGATCTCGCTGCCGAGGACCACGAGTCCGTCGTGGGTGACGAGGTAGCGCCCGGGGCGCAGGCCGTTGCGGTCGAGGGTCGCGCCGACGAGGGTGCCGTCGGTGAACGTGAGCGCGGCCGGGCCGTCCCACGGCTCCATGACCATCGAGTGGTACTCGTAGAAGTCGCGGCGGACCGGGTCGATGTCGCCCTGCTTCTCCCACGCCTCGGGGACCATCATCATCATGGCGTGCGGCAGGCTGCGGCCGCTGAGGCTGAGGAGCTCGAGCACCTCGTCGAAGGACGCCGAGTCGCTCGCGCCCGGCGTGACGATGGGCAGCAGCGGGCCGAGGTCGCCGAGGAGCTCGGACTCGAGCTGGGACTGCCGGGCGCGCATCCAGTTGCGGTTGCCCGCGACCGTGTTGATCTCGCCGTTGTGCGCCATCATCCGCAGCGGCTGCGCGAGCGGCCACGACGGGAACGTGTTCGTGGAGTACCGCGAGTGCACGATCGCGAGCTTGGAGGCGAAGCGCTCGTCGGAGAGGTCGGGGTAGAAGGGCTCCAGCTGGAGCGTCGTGACCATGCCCTTGTAGACGAGGGTGCGCGACGACAGCGAGATGAAGTAGGCGCCCAGCTCCCGCTCCGCGCGCTTGCGGAGGCGGAACGCGAGGCGGTCGAGGGCGAGGCCCGCGGGCCGCTCCGCCGCGTCGACCGGCGCGTCCGACGTGAGGAAGAGCTGACGGAACGCGGGCATGGCCTTGCGCGCCAGGTTGCCCAGATGGGTCGCGTCGACGGGCACCTCGCGCCAGCCGAGCACGCGGAGGCGCTCGTCGCCGGCGATGCGCTCGATCCCGGCCTGCAGCTCCTCGCGCTCGGCGTCGTCCGTGGGCAGGAACGCCATGCCGACGGCGTACTCCCCCATGGGCGGGAGGTCGAACCCGGCGACGCCGCGGAGGAACGCGTCGGGGATCTGCGTCATGATGCCGGCGCCGTCGCCGGTGCCCGCGTCGGAGCCGATGGCCCCGCGGTGCTCGAGGTTCCGGAGCGCGTCGAGCGCGTTCACGATGATGTCGTGACCCGGGGTGCCGCGGAGGGTGGCCACCATGGCCAGGCCGCAGGCGTCCTTCTCGAACGCCGGGTCGTAGAGGCCCTGCTTCGCGGGGAAGGAGCCACCGGGAGGGGAGGTGGAGGAGAACGCCATGGGAACCGTCCTAGATGCACTGCGGAGGGACGTCGCTGGCCCTGTGGTGGGGACCGCCTCACGCGAGGAGGCGGTGACCGCGGGGGTGCCCGCGCTGGGGACTAGGCGCCGCGTCCGCTTGTGGCGGGGAGAGCGTGGGAGTCCGACCCGGTGGATGCCCGATCGGCGTCGCCGTCGGTGAAATCCGAATCCGTGTACACCGATGCTACCTCGCCGTCGCGGCCCGCCTTCGCGCGGCGGCTTACGTCATCCGGGGTCCGGCCGGGGAGGTACGGGCTCGGCTCGCTGCCGACGTGGCGGCGGGTCTGGACGAGGAAGAGGATCAGGCCGATCGCGACCGCGAGGAAGGCGGCCCACACGTTCGTGCGGATGCCGAGGATGATCTCGCTCGGGTCGATGCGGATCGACTCGAAGACCATGCGGCCGAGTCCGTACCACATGAGGTAGACGGCGAGGCCGCGACCCCACTGCAGGCGCACCGCGCGGCCCAGCAGCATGATGAGCAGCGCCCCCGCGACGTTCCAGACGATCTCGTAGAGGAACGTGGGGTGGAACAGGGTGCCGGCGGGGAGGCCGGCCGGGAAGGCGGCGTTCGTCGGGTCGACCTCGAGGCCCCAGGGCAGCGTCGTCGGCGTGCCGAACAGCTCCTGGTTGAAGTAGTTGCCCATGCGGCCGGCGGCCTGCGCGAGCAGGAGGCCGGGGGCGAGCGCGTCGGCGAAGGTCCAGAAGCGCACGCCGGTCCACTTGGAGCCGAGCCACACGCCGACGGCGCCGCCGATGAGCGCGCCGAAGATGGCGATGCCGCCCTCCCAGACGAAGAGCACGCGCCACGGGTTCGCGCCCTCGTAGAAGTAGTCGCCCGGGTGGGTGAGCACGTGGAACGCGCGGGCCCCGATGATGCCGAGGACCAGCGCGCACAGCGTGAAGTCGATGACCGTGCCGGACTCGACGCCGCGGGCGACCAGACGGCGGTTGGTGAGGTACGCCGCGATGAGGATGCCGATGAGGATGCAGACGGCGTACGCGTGGATGACGAAGGTGAGCGGGAGGTCGATGCCGAGGCCCTGGAGCCACGCCGTGACGTCGAAGCGGGTGTCGGACGGATCCGGGCTGGGGATGCTCATCGGGGCGAACAACGGATGGCGCTCACTTTCGCAGGGGGGTCGGCGGACGCGGCGGGACCGCGGGCCGGGGGCTACTGTAGCGCGGTTCCGCGCGCGAGATCCGCCGCGGCGCGGGCGACGCCGGGCACCCCGCCGTCGGCCAGGGCGGCCACCAGCGCGGATCCGACGATGGCGCCGTCGGCGTAGTCGAGGACCTCGCGCACCTGGTCGCCCGTCGAGATGCCGATGCCGACGCACGCGCTCGTGGAGCCGGCGTCCCGCAGGCGCGACACGAGGCCGCGGGCGGCCTGGTCGACGTCCTGGCGGGCGCCCGTGATGCCCATGGTCGACACCGCGTACACGAAGCCGCGGCTGCGCTCGACGGCCTGGTGCAGGCGCGCCTCGCTCGAGGAGGGCGCCGCGAGGAAGACGCGGTCGAGGCCCGTGCGCTCGGACGCGGCCAGCCAGTCGGCGCCCTCGTCCGGGATGAGGTCGGGCGTGATGAGGCCGGCGCCGCCCGCGGCGACGATGTCGTCCGCGAAGCGCTCGACGCCGTACTGCACGACGGGGTTCCAGTAGGTCATCAGGAGCACCGGCGCGTCCACGCGCTGCGTGATGGCGTGCAGCGCGTCGAAGCCGTCGCGGAGGCGGAAGCCCTGCGCGAGCGCGGTCTGCGTCGCGCGCTGGATGACGGGCCCGTCCATGACGGGATCGCTGTACGGCAGGCCGAGCTCGATGACGTCGACGCCGTTCTCGACCAGCGCGACGGCGGCCTCGATGCTCGTGGCGACGTCCGGGAAGCCGACGGGGAGG
This sequence comes from Clavibacter zhangzhiyongii, assembly GCF_014775655.1. NCBI lineage: Bacteria > Bacillati > Actinomycetota > Actinomycetes > Micrococcales > Microbacteriaceae > Clavibacter > Clavibacter zhangzhiyongii. The sequence continues at coordinate 1,869,955 of NZ_CP061274.1, forward strand.
TAGCCGACGAGGGCGCCGGATCCCTGCTCGCGGCGGAGGGCGATGGTCCGCTCGACGGGGCTGCCCGTGGGCGCGGCGGCGTGGGCGGCGCTCACGACTGCTCCGCCCCGGCGTCGATGAGGTCGAAGTAGGCGCCCGCCGTCTCCATGTCCTTGTCGCCGCGGCCGCTGAGGTTGATCAGGATGATCGACTCGGGTCCGAGCTCCTTGCCGAGCTCGAGCGCGCCGGCGAGGGCGTGCGCGGACTCGATGGCCGGGATGATGCCCTCGGTGCGGCTGAGGAGTCGCAGCGCGCTCATGGCCTGGTCGTCCGTGACGGGGCGGTAGGTGGCCCGCCCGAGGTCCGACAGCCACGAGTGCTCCGGACCGACGCCCGGGTAGTCGAGGCCCGCGGAGATGGAGTGCGAGTCGATGGTCTGGCCGTCCTCGTCCTGCAGGAGGTAGCTGCGCGCGCCGTGCAGCATGCCCGGGCGGCCCTTCGTGATGGTTGCGGCGGTGCGCGGCGTGTCCGCGCCGTCGCCGCCGGCCTCGAAGCCGTAGAGCGCCACGTCGGCGTCGTCGAGGAACGCGTGGAAGATGCCGATGGCGTTGGATCCGCCGCCCACGCACGCGGCGACCGCGTCGGGCAGCCGGCCGGTGAGCGCGAGGACCTGCTCGCGCGCCTCCTCGCCGATGACCTTCTGCAGGTCGCGGACCATGGCCGGGAACGGGTGCGGGCCCGCGACCGTGCCGAAGACGTAGTTGGTGGTCTCGACGTTCGTGACCCAGTCGCGCATGGCGTCGTTGATGGCGTCCTTGAGCGTGCGCGAGCCGGAGCGCACCGGCACGACCTCGGCGCCGAGCAGGCGCATCCGGGCGACGTTGAGGGCCTGGCGCTCGGTGTCGACCTCGCCCATGTAGATGACGCAGTCGAGCCCGAAGAGCGCGGCGGCCGTGGCGGTGGCGACGCCGTGCTGGCCGGCGCCCGTCTCGGCGATGATGCGCTTCTTGCCGATCTTCTTCGTGAGCAGGGCCTGGCCGAGCACGTTGTTGATCTTGTGCGAGCCGGTGTGGTTGAGGTCCTCGCGCTTGAGGATGATGCGCGCACCGCCGGCGTGCTCGGCGAACCGCGGCACCTCGGTGATGAGCGACGGGCGCCCGGTGTAGGTGCGGTGGAGCTCCTGGAGCTCCTGGATGAACGCGGGGTCCACCTTGAGCTCGTCCCACGCCTCCGACAGCTCGTCCAGCGCCGCGACGAGCGACTCGGGCACGTACCGCCCACCGAAGTCGCCGAAGTAGGGGCCGGTCGCGCTGCGGAGGTCGGTCACGGGCGGGTCTCCAGGAACTCGGTGAGGGTGCGGACGGGGTCGCCGGTGACGAGGGCCTCGCCCACGAGCACGACGTCGGCGCCGGATCGGCGGTAGTGGGCCACGTCGTCGGCGGTCTTCACCGCGGACTCCGCGATGCGGACGACGCCGGAGGGGATGGAGTCTGCCAGGCGGCCGAAGAGGTCGCGGTCGAGCTCGAAGGTGGTGAGGTCGCGGGCGTTGACACCGACGACCTGCGCGCCGAGGTCGAGCGCGCGGGAGACCTCATCCGCCGAGTGGGTCTCGACGAGCGCGGTCATGCCGAGCTCCTCCACGAGGGCGTGCAGCTCCACGAGCCTCGGCTGGTCGAGGGCCGCGACGATGAGGAGCACCAGGTCGGCGCCGGACGCGCGCGCCTCGAGCACCTGGTACGCCTCGCCGATGAAGTCCTTGCGGAGCACGGGGATGGAGACCGTGTCGCGCACCTGCTCGAGGTCCTGCAGCGAGCCGCCGAACCTGCGGCCCTCGGTGAGGACGCTGATGGCGCTGGCGCCGCCGGTCTCGTAGCGGGACGCGAGGAGCGCGGGGTCGGGGATCTCGGCGAGGGCGCCGCGCGAGGGGCTCGAGCGCTTGACCTCCGCGATGATCTTGACGCGGTCGGCGGGCGCGAGGGCGCTCAGGGCGTCGAGGGCGGCGGGACGCGCGAGCGCGGCGGCCTCGACCTCGGCCAGGGACCGGAGCTCGCGACGCGCGGCCGCGTCCTCGATGGCCCCGGCGAGCAGGTCGCCGAGCATCTAGGAGTGCGCCTTCGTGGGCGAGGTGCGGTGTCCGTCGACGCCGTAGCCCATCTTCTTCATGATGCCGCCGATGGCGAACCCGAGGAGGACCAGGCCCGCGGAGGCCCACACGACGGGCGCGAGGTCGAACCAGAAGGCGACCGTGCCGACGGCGAAGCCGACGAGCGCGATGACGACAGCCGTCCAGGCCGCCGGCGAGTTTCCGTGACCGGTGTCTGCTGACTCTGTGGACATGCGTGCTCCTCGAAGGTGGTGCGGGCGGGATGGGTCGAGTCTACCGGGCGTCGCCTGGGGCTCCGTCGGTCTGGGGACGGGCGTCGGAGCCGTCCGTGCGCGTCGCGGCGGGGGCATCGTCGGCGTCCCCCTCCTGCCGGCGCGTGGGGTCGGCGCCGCCGCTCAGGCTGTCCCACGCGGCGACGGGATCCTCACGGGGGACGATGCGCGGGGCCGGGGAGTCGGTCGGCGCGTCGTAGCGCGAGCGGCCCGTCGGCCAGCGCGGCCCCGTGATCGCGACGAGCACGCCGGTGAGCGCCGACGCGATGCCGGCGACGACGGTGACCGGGCCCCATGGCGTAATGGTCCAGCCGACGACGAGGTCGGCGACGGGCGCGGATCCGGCGACGCCCGTGACGGTCGTGACGGCGGCCTCGCCGGCCTGGACGGGACCCGCGACGGCGGCGAGGGCCGACAGCGCGACTGTCGCGCCGATGAGCACCTGCAGCACGCCGAGCACGACGCGCAGGGCGCGGCCCGCGATGGCGAGCGCACCCGCCAGGGCGAGGCTGGAGAGCGCGAGCGCGCTGAGCGCGGGTGCCGCGACGCTGCCCGCGACCGGGACGAGCGCGGGCGCCTGGCCGCCGATGCGGAGCGTCGACCAGTCCTGCGACCAGCCGAGGAAGGTGGCCGCGCTCGTGGCGAGGACGAGCAGGAGGGCGAGGGACTTCGTGCGGCGGGTGACGCGCATCAGCGCACGCGCCGCATGGCCTCGGCGACCGCGACCGCGCGCAGCGGCGCGGCGGCCTTGTTCTGCGACTCCAGGTACTCCGCGTCCGGGTCGGAGTCGGCGACCATGCCGCCGCCGGCCTGCACGTGCGCGACGCCGCCGACGATGGTGGCCGTGCGGATGGCGATGGCGAGGTCGGCGTCGCCCGCGAAGTCGAAGTAGCCCACCACTCCCCCGTAGACGCCCCGCTGGGCGGGCTCCAGCTCGTCGATGATCTGCAGCGCGCGCGGCTTCGGCGCGCCGGAGAGCGTGCCCGCCGGGAAGGTGGCGCGGAAGACGTCGATGCTCGAGACGCCGGGGCGCAGCGTCCCCTCGACCGAGCTGACGAGGTGCATGATGTGGCTGAAGCGCTCGACCCGCATGAACTCGGTGACCTCGACGGATCCCGGGGCGCAGGCCTTGAGCATGTCGTTCCGCGCGAGGTCCACCAGCATGAGGTGCTCGGCGCGCTCCTTCGGGTCGGCCAGGAGCGACTCCTCGTGCGCGAGGTCCTCCTCCACGGTGCCCCCGCGCGGCCGGGACCCGGCGATGGGGTGCATGTAGACGTGGTCGTCCGTGACCGTGACGAGCGCCTCGGGCGACGAGCCCACGATGGAGTAGGGGACGCCGTCCGCGTCCTCCAGCGTGAGCAGGTACATGTACGGGCTCGGGTTGAGCACGCGGAGGATGCGGTAGACGTCGATCGGGTCGGCCGTCGTCGGCTGGTCGAAGCGCTGCGAGACGACCACCTGGAAGACGTCGCCCTCGTGGATGTGGTGCTTGCTGCGCGCGATGGCCGCGTGGAAGTCGGCGGGCTCGGTGCGGAGCGTGGGCGAGGGCTGGGCCTGGAGGTCCACCTCGGCGAGGAACGTCTCGGTGGGCCGCGCGAGGTCGGCCTGCATGCGGTCGAGGCGCGCCTGCGCGTCGGCCCACATGGCGTCCTCGTCGTCGACGCCGTCGTTGAGCGCGGTGGCGACGAGCGTCACGGTGCCGCGGCGATGGTCGAGCACGGCGAGCTCGGACACGAAGCTCAGGGCCTGGCCGGGGACGGGCACCTCGGCCGGCGGTCGGTCGGGCAGGCGCTCGATCTGGCGCACGGCCTCCCAGCCGATGAAGCCGACGAGCCCGCCGGTGAGAGGCGGCAGGCCGGGGATGCGCGGCGTCTCCCAGCGCGCGTAGAGCGCGGCGAGGGCCGCCAGCGGTCCGTCGGGCGCGTCGTCGCCGAGGGCGCGTCGCGCGTCGATGCCGTAGTCGAGCCAGCGGGCCTCGTCGCCGTGCTGCGTGAGGACGCCGAAGGACGAGACGCCGACGAACGAGAAGCGCGTCCAGATGCCGCCCTGCCCGGCGGACTCGAGCAGGAAGCTGCCCGGACGGCCCGCGGTGAGCTTGCGGTGCACGCCGACCGGCGTCTCGCCGTCCGCGAAGACCTCGCGGAGGACGGGGATCACCCGGTGGTCGGCCGCGAGGGCGTGGAAGCCGTCCCGCGTGGTGGTGCCGGGAGCTGGCGCGGCGGGGCGCGGGGACTCGGTCATGCGGTGGGCCCTTCGTCGGCGGCGGGACGCGCGGCCTGGACGGGGTGGAGGTGGTCGGCGTCGAAGCACGTGCGCGTGCCGGTATGGCACGCCACTCCTACCTGGTCGACCTGGACGAGGACCGTGTCGCCGTCGCAGTCGAGCGCCGCGTCGCGGACGTACTGCGCGTGGCCGGAGGTGTCGCCCTTCCGCCAGTACTCGCTCCGGGAGCGGGACCAGAACGTCACGCGGCCGGTGGTGAGGGTGCGGCGGAGCGCCTCGCGGTCCATGTAGCCGAGCATGAGCACCTCGCGCGTGTCGTGCTGCTGGATCACCGCGGGCAGCAGCCCGTCGTCGGCGAACGAGGCGCGGGCGAGGATGCCGTCCACGTCGGGGAGGGCGGTGGATCCGCTCGCGGCTGCGCTCATCGTCGGACCACCTGACCGGCGCCCGCGAGGGCGCCCTTGACGTCGCCGATGGTGAACCGGCGGGAGTGGAAGACGCTCGCGGCGAGCACGGCGTCGGCGCCGGCCTCGATGGCGGGCGCGAAGTGGTCGAGCTCGCCGGCGCCGCCCGAGGCGATGACGGGGACGCGGCTCGCGGCGCGCATGGCGGCCACCAGCTCGAGGTCGAAGCCGTCGCGCGTGCCGTCGGCGTCGATGGAGTTGACGAGCAGCTCGCCCGCGCCGCGCTCCACGGCCTCGCGGGCCCAGGCGACCGCGTCGATGCTCGTGCGGGTGCGGCCGCCGTGCGTGGTGACGACGAAGCCGGACTCCGTGTCGCCGCGCGTCACGTCGAGCGAGAGCACGCAGACCTGCGCGCCGAAGCGGTCGGCGATCTCGCCCACGAGGTCGGGCCGGGCGATGGCCGCGCTGTTGACGCCGATCTTGTCGGCGCCGCTCGCGAGGAGCCGCGCCACGTCGTCGGCGCTGCGCACTCCCCCGCCGACGGTCAACGGGATGAAGACCTGCTCCGCGGTCGCGCTCACGACGTCGTACATGGTCGAACGGTCCTCGACCGTGGCCGTGACGTCGAGGAAGGTGAGCTCGTCGGCGCCCTGCTCGTAGTAGAGGCGCGCCAGCTCGACGGGGTCGCCCGCGTCCTGCAGGTCGAGGAAGTTGACGCCCTTGACGACGCGGCCGGCGGCCACGTCGAGGCAGGGGATCACGCGGACGGCGAGGTCGCCGGAGGACGGGGACCCGGGCACGGGGCGATCGGCGGCGGCCACGGTCAGATCCGGGCGGCGTGGATCGGGCTGACGAGGATGGCGCGGGCGCCGACCTCGTGCAGGCGGTCCATGATCTGGTTCGTGTCGTCGCGCGGCACCATCGAGCGGACGGCGACCCAGGCGGGGTCCTGCAGCGGCGAGATGGTGGGCGACTCGATGCCGGGCGTGATGGCGGTGGCGGCGTCGAGGAGGTCGAGCGGCACGTCGTAGTCCATGAGCACGTAGCGGCGGGCGACGAGCACGCCCTCGAGGCGGCGGAGCAGCGTGGCGGCGCCGGGCTTCTCCTCGGATCCCGAGATGAGCACGGCGGTGGAGCGGAGGATCACGGGGCCGAAGATCTCGAGGCCGGCCTTGCGGAGCGTGGTGCCGGTCTCGACGACGTCGGCGATCGCGTCCGCGACGCCGAGCTGGATGGCCGACTCGACCGCGCCGTCGAGGCGGATGAGCTGCGCCTCGACGCCGTGCTCGCGGAGGAAGCCGCCGACGAGCACCGGGTAGCTCGTGGCGATGCGGACGCCCGCGAGGTCCGTGAGGTCGGCGAACCGGCCGACGGGACCGGCGAAGCGGAACGTGGATCCGGCGAAGCCGAGCTCGGCGGTCTCGGTCGCGTCGGACGACGAGTCGATGAGCAGGTCGCGGCCCGTGATGCCGACGTCGAGCGCGCCGGATCCCACGTAGGTCGCGATGTCGCGCGGGCGGAGGTAGAAGAACTCGACGTCGTTGCGGGCGTCGAGGACGTAGAGCTCCTTCGGGTCACGACGGCCGGCGTACCCGGCCTCGGCGAGCATCTGGGCGGCGGTCTCGGCGAGCGAGCCCTTGTTGGGCACGGCGACACGGAGCATGGGGATCACTTCTTCCGATGGAGGGGACGACACGGGTGACGGGACGCGTCACAGATGTCGGCCGACGTCCTCCAGGGTGAGGCCGCGCGCGATCATCATGACCTGCACGTGGTACAGCAGCTGCGAGATCTCCTCGGCCGCGCGGTCGTCGGACTCGTGCTCGGCGGCCATCCAGACCTCGGCGGCCTCCTCGACGACCTTCTTGCCGATCGCGTGCACGCCGCCGTCGAGCTCGCGGACGGTGCCGGACCCCTCGGGCCGCTCGGCGGCGATGCGGGTCAGCTCGCCGAACAGGTCATCGAAGGTCTTCACGTGCTCCAGGGTACAGGCGTCCCGGCCGCCCCTCGCACGACGACGGGAGGCCGGGAGCGCGATGCTCCCGGCCTCCCGGTGGTGGTGCAGGCGGTGCGACGGCTGGTCGCTAGCCGACGCCCTGCAGGTCGATCACGAAGATCAGGGTGCGGCCGGAGAGGCGGTGGCCGCCGCCCGCGGGGCCGTAGGCGAGCTCCGGCGGCACGACGAGCTGGCGGCGTCCGCCGACCTTCATGCCGGGGATGCCCTGCTGCCAGCCGGCGATGAGGCTGCGGAGAGGGAAGCGCACGGACTGGCCGCGGCTCCACGAGGAGTCGAACTCCTCGCCGGTCTCGAAGTCGACGCCGAGGTAGTGGACGTCGACGGTGTCGCCGGGCTGGGCCTCGGGGCCGTCGCCCACGGTGACGTCGGAGATGGTGAGCTCTGCGGGGGCCGGGCCGTCGACGGGCTCGACCTCGGGCTTGGTGGTGTCGGTCATGGATCCAGTCAAGCAGATCCGCGCCGGGCCTCCGTCAGTGCGCGTGCGTGTGCGCCTCCGCCGCGCGGCGGAGCTCCGCGATGGCGGACTCCGGGTCGCCGCCGCGGAAGACGCCGGATCCGGAGACGAACGTGTCGGCGCCGGCCTCGGCGGCACGGCCGATGGTCTCGACGTCGATGCCGCCGTCGACCTGCAGCCACACGTCGTGGCCGGTGTCGCGGAGTCGGGCGCGGAGGGCGCGCAGCTTGGGCATCGTCTCGGGCATGAAGGACTGGCCCCCGAAGCCGGGCTCGACCGTCATCACGAGCACCTGGTCGAACTCGGCGAGCAGGTCGAGGTAGTCGTCGACCGGCGTGCCGGGCTTCAGCGCGATGCCGGCGCGCGCGCCGATGTCGCGGAGCCGGCGGGCGAGCGCGACGGGCTCGCGCGTGGCCTCGGCGTGGAAGGTGACGCTCGCGGCGCCCGCCTCCGCGTAGCCGGGGGCCCAGCGGTCGACGTCGTCGATCATCAGGTGGATGTCGAGCGGGACCGGCGTCACCTGCTGGAGGCGCTCCACCATGGGCAGGCCGAACGTGAGGTTCGGCACGAAGTGGTTGTCCATGATGTCGACGTGCACGAGGTCGGCGGTCGCGAGGCGCTGGATCTCGCGCTCGAGGTTCGCGAAGTCGGCGGACAGGATGCTCGGTTCGATGCGGACGGGCATGATCCGACCCTACCGGCGGGTCAGCAGGGCGATGAACATGGCGTCCGTGCCGTGCCGGTGCGGCCAGAGCTGCACGCTGGATCCGCGGTCGGCGGCGTCGCCCTCCGCCGCCGGCAGCTCGAGGTCGCCGTCGGCCACCTCCTGGAGGACCGCGCGCGTGTCGAGCGCGGTGACGTCGGGGTGGCGCTGGAGCGCGGCCTGCACGATGGCGCGCGTCTCCGCGAGGTGCGGCGAGCACGTGACGTAGGCGAGGATCCCGCCGGGCGCGAGCGCGCCGATCGCGGAGTCGATGAGGCCCGTCTGCAGGGCGCCGAGCCCGGCGACGTCGCGCGGGGACTTGCGCCAGCGCGCCTCGGGACGGCGGCGGAGGGCGCCGAGGCCGCTGCACGGGGCGTCGAGGAGGATCCGGTCGAAGGCGCCCGGGTGCTCCTCCCCCACGGTCGTGCCGTCGAGCTCCCACACCTCGGTGTCGCCGGGGACCGCGCGGAGGGCGTCGCGGACGAGCCCCGCGCGCGCGGGGACGAGCTCGTTCGCGGTGAGCAGGGCGCCGGAGCGGCCGGCCTCCGCGGCCAGGAGCGCGGCCTTGCCGCCGGGTCCCGCGCAGAGGTCGAGCCAGCGCTCGCCGGGCGTGACCGCGCGGGCGCGGCTGAGCGCGAGGGCGGCGAGCTGGGAGCCCTCGTCCTGCACGCGGACGCGGCCCTCGGCGACGCCGGGCGCGTCCATCGGGTCGCCGCCCTCGAGGTACGCGCCGACGGGCGAGAACGCGGCCGGCTGCTCGCCGGTCTCCTCGACGGTGGCGAGGCCCGGGAGCGCGACGAGGCTGACCGCGGGTGCGGCGTTGTCGGCGCGCAGCAGGTCCTCGAGCTCGTCGGCGCGGCCCTCGCGGGCGAGCGCCTGGCGGAGGGCGCGGAGCACCCACAGCGGGTGGGAGTGCTCGAGGGCGAGGCGCTCGTCGTCGCTCGCGGCGCTGTCGAGCACGCGCTGCCGCCACTCCGCCGGCTCCGAGCGGGTGATGGTGCGGAGGACGCCGTTGACGAAGCCGGTGGCGGAGCGGGAGCCGACCGCGCGCGCCATGTCGACGCCCTCGTTGACGGCGGCGTGCGTGGCGACGCGCATGCTGAGCAGCTGGTGCACCGAGAGGCGCAGCACGTCGAGGATGGGCGCGTCGATCGCGGTGACGGGGCGGCCCGCGGCCAGCTCGATCACGCGGTCGTAGTAGCCGGACATGCGCAGCGTGCCGTAGGCCAGCTCGGTGGCGAGGGCGGCGTCCTGCGCGGAGAGCGCGGCGCGGCGGATCCTCACGGGGAGCAGCAGGTTCGCGTACGCGTCCGACTCGCGGACGGCGCTGACGACCTCGTAGGCGACGCGGCGGGCGGGGCTGACCGTCGCGGGGCCGCCGACCTCGGCGCGGTCGTCCGGGCGGCGGCCTCCCGCGGGACGGCGTCCGCCCGGTCGACGGGCGGGGGATCCGGTGCTGTCGCTCATCGCGCGGTGAGGTCCTTCCTCGTGACGCCGCGCCACCAGTCGGCGGCGGGCATGGGGCTCTTGCCGGCGGGCTGCACCCAGATGAGCTCGACGGGGTGGCTGGCGGTGCCTACGGTGACGCGGCCGTCGACCGCGGCGACGGCGCCGGGTGCGAGCGGCGCGGCGTCGCGCAGGGCGGCCGCGCGGTGGATCTTCAGGCGCACGTCGTCGACGGACGTGTGCGCGCCGGGCTCGGGCGTGACGCCGCGGATCCGGGCGAGCACCTCCTCGGCGGGCCGCGCCCAGTCGACGCGGCCGTCGTCGATCGTCGTCTTGGGGGCGAGGCTCGGCTCGCCCTCCTGCGGGCGGGCGACGGCGGTGCCCGCGGCGATCGCGTCGACCGTGCGGACGAGGAGGTCGGCGCCCTGGACCGCGAGCGCGTCGAGCACGTGGCCGGCCGTCTCGTGGTCGCCCGTGGGCCGTTCCTCCATCGCGAAGACGGGGCCGGTGTCCATGCCGCGCTCGAGCTGGAAGACGCTCGCGCCGGTGACGCGCTCGCCGGCCATGATGGACCGCTGGACGGGCGCGGCGCCGCGCCACCGGGGCAGCAGGGAGAAGTGCAGGTTGATCCAGCCGCGGGCGGGCGTGGACAGCAGCGGCTCGCGCACGAGGCCGCCGTACGCGACGATCACGCCGAGCTCGGCGCCCGCCTCGGCGATCCGGGCGGTCGCGTCCTCGTCGAGCCGGTTGACGCGGAGCGTCGGGATGCCGAGGCGCTCGGCCTCGGCAGCCACGGGCGACGGGGTGAGCACGCGCTTGCGGCCGAGCGGCGCGTCGGCGCGCGTGACGACGAGGGCGACCTCGTGACCCGAGGCCGCGAGGAGCTGGAGCGAGGGCACCGCCGCGAGGGGCGTGCCGGCGAAGACGAGTCTCATTGCGGATCCCTCCCGGGGACGGCGTGCGGGTGAGCGGGGCGGGCGGAGGAGGCGGGGGCCGGGGCGATCGGAGCGGCGGCCCGGGCGGCGCGGCGGACGCGGATCAGAACAGCCCCGTGTCGTCGAACCGTACACGGAGCGGGACGGTGGGCCGGAACCCGGTGCGGCCCGCGACGGGCTTCCGGCGGCTGGAGGCGTTGCGGACGACGGCCGCCCGCAGCTCCCGCGCCGCATCGCCGCCGCGGGCATAGTCGAGGCGGACGATGGCGCGCACCTTCCCGCCCTCGGTCGACACGGGCCCGAGGACGTCGACGCCCTCCATCCCGTCGAGGCGCTCCACGGCCGCGGCCACCGCGTCCGGCAGGCCCTCGACGCTCGCGGCGCGCACCGCGGGCGGGAACCGCAGGGCCCGGCGCTCGAGCAGCTCCTCGCGCGCGTACCGCGGCTGCTGCCAGGTGGCGAGGGCGCGGGCGACCTGGCCGCCGACGCCCACGAGCATCACGGGCGCGCGCGGGGCCGCGAGGGCCGCGGCGTTCGACCACTGGCGGAGCACGTCCTCCCCCACCCGCAGGCTCTCCCGCGCCAGCATCCGCTCGCCGTCGAGGAGGAGGACCGCGCGGTAGCCGCCCGCCGCGACCGGCTCGGCGCCGCGCGTCGCGACCACGAGGCGCGACTCCGCGTCGACCTCCTGCACGTGGCGCTCGCCGTCGGCCAGCACGACCTGCACGCCGGGGAACGCGCGGCCGAGCTCCTCGGCCGTGCGGCCGGCGCCGATGGTGACGAGGCGCAGCTCGTCGGAGCCGCAGTTCGCGCACCGCCAGTCGCCCGCGAGGTGCCCGCACCAGCCGCACGTGGGCGTGCTCGTGGCGGTGGACATGCCGAGCGGACCCGTGCAGACGGTGCAGCGGGCGGCCTGGCGGCAGGCGCGGCACGCGACGAGCGGCGCGTAGCCGGGGCGCGCGACCTGGATGAGGACCGGCCCGTGCTCGACGGCGTCCTTGGCCGCGCGCCAGGCGCCCGAGGGGATCCGCGCCTGCCGCGCGAAGCCCTCGTCCCCCGTCTGCGACGTGGTGGGGATCACCCGCGGCGTGCGGGTGACGGCCGGCGCGACGCTCCCCAGGTAGCCGATGGCGACGAGCCGCTCGACCTCCGTGCTCCGCGAGTGCGCGAGCAGCACGAGGGCGGTGCCCTGCTGCTGCGCGCGGAGGAGCGCGACGTCGCGGGCGTGCGCGTAGGGGCTGAGCGGCTCGGCGTGCAGCGGGTCGCCCTCGTCCCACATGGCCACGAGGCCGAGACGGGCTGCCGGCGCGTAGACGGCGGAGCGGTTGCCGACGACGATGCGGGGCGCGTCGCCGAGGCCGGCGAGGAAGGAGCGGTAGCGGTCGGGGCCGGACTGGCGGGCGTCGGTGCGGATCACGGATCCGGCCGGCGCGTGCGCGCCGAGGGCGGCCTCGAGCTGGTCCTGGTCGCGGTAGTCGGGCACGACGAGCACGCTGCTGCGGCCCGACGCGAGCACGCGCGCGGCCGCCTGCGCGAGGGTGACGGCCCACCGGCCGGCCCAGATCCCGCCCCGCAGCTCGACGACCTCGGGGATCGCCTCCACCGCGACGCGGCCGGACGCGTCGACCGCCGCGTCGAGCGTGCCCGGCGCGTAGCCGTCGATCGCCGGGAGGGCGGGCGGTCCCGCTGCCTCGCCGGCGGCCCCGGGTCCCGCGTCCGCGGCCGCGACGGGGTCGTCCGCGTCCGCCTCCGCGGCGTCCGCGTCCGCCGCCTCGGCCGCCGCCGCGAGGGCCGCGAGGTGCGCCTTCTCGACGCGCACCTGCCGCGGCGGCACGGCGAGCCGCACGACGTCGGACGCCGTGCCCGCCTGCCGGTCGGCGACCGCGCGCGCGAGCGCCCAGACCTCCGGCCGGAGCACGGGCAGCGGCGAGACGACCTGCTCGACCTCGCTGAGCGCGCCGTCGTAGCCCTGCCCGTCGCCCGCCTCGATCACGTAGCCGTCGGCCACGCGTCCGGCCGAGCGGAGCGGCACGCGCACGCGCACGCCGGGCACGCAGACCACGCGCAGCGCCTCGGGCACGGCGTAGTCGAAGAGGCGGTCGAGCTGCGGCAGCGGCGAGTCGACCATGACCCGCACCACGGGCGGGCGCGAGCCAGACGCGGCTGCAGTCGGCGCGGATCCGGGCACGGGCACCCGCGCGGCCTCCTCCGCCGTCATCGTGCGCCCCCGGTCACGGCGCGACCCGCGCGGTGGACGCGTCAGAGCCCCGCGGCGCTCTGCAGGTCGGCGACACGGTCGAGCGCCTCCCAGGTGAAGTCCGGCAGCTCGCGGCCGAAGTGGCCGTAGGCGGCGGTCTGCGCGTAGATGGGGCGGAGCAGGTCGAGCTGCTCGACGATGGCGGCGGGACGCAGGTCGAAGGTCTCGCGGATGGCGCGGGCGATGCGGTCCTCGGGCACGTGCGCCGTGCCGAACGTCTCGACGTAGAGCCCCACGGGCGCGGCCTTGCCGATGGCGTAGGCGACCTGCACCTCGAGGCGGTCGGCGAGGCCCGCGGCGACCGCGTTCTTCGCGACCCAGCGCATGGCGTACGCCGCGCTGCGGTCGACCTTCGACGGGTCCTTGCCGCTGAACGCGCCGCCGCCGTGCCGGCTGAACCCGCCGTACGTGTCGACGATGATCTTCCGGCCGGTGAGGCCGGCGTCGCCCTTGGGGCCGCCGATCTCGAACTTGCCGGTGGGGTTGATGAGCAGGGTCGCGTCGCGCGAGTCGAGCTCGATGCCGATCTCCGCGGCCTGCGCGAGCACCGGGCGGATGACGTGCTCCTCGACCTCGCGGCGGAGGTCCTCCTGGGAGACCTGCGGGCCGTGCTGCGTGGAGAGCACGACCGTGTCGACGGTGCGCGGCACGAGGCCGTCGTAGCCGATGGTGACCTGCGTCTTGCCGTCGGGGCGGAGGTAGGCGAGCTCGCCCGAGTGGCGGACGGCCGCGAGGCGCTCGGCGAGGCGGTGCGCGAGGTAGATGGGCAGCGGCAGGAAAACGGGGGTGTCGCGCGACGCGTAGCCGAACATGAGGCCCTGGTCGCCGGCGCCCTGGAGGTCGTGCGCGTCGGTGGACGCGGATCCCGAGCGGGACTCGTACGAGCGGTCGACGCCCTGCGCGATGTCGGGCGACTGGGCGCCGATGGACACCGTGACGCCGCAGTTGCTGCCGTCGAACCCGACCTCGGAGGAGTCGTAGCCGATGTCCCGGATGCGGTCGCGGACGATCTGCGGGATGTCGACGTAGCCGGAGGTGGTGACCTCGCCCGCGACGTGCACGAGGCCCGTGGTGACGAGCGTCTCGACGGCCGCGCGGCTCGTCGGGTCCTGCGCCAGGAGCGCGTCGAGGATGCTGTCCGAGATCTGGTCGCAGATCTTGTCGGGGTGGCCCTCGGTGACGGACTCGGAGGTGAACAGGCGCAGGTCGGTCACGTGGGGAGCTCCAGGGGGATCGCGTGGTCGCCCGCCGGTCGCTACCGCGGAGTCGGCTGGCCCACTACGTCGAGAATTCGATGGGCCACCTGCTCCTTCGAGCCGGAGGCCTCGGCCAGTGTATCTCCGCTCCTCGCGAGCACCGTGATCGTGTTGCCCTCCGTGGCGAAGCCCTCGGACCACCCGACCCTGTTGAGGACGAGCAGGTCGCAGCCCTTCCGCGCGAGCTTGGCGCGCCCGATCCGCAGCAGCTCGGCCGGGTCCTGCTCGGTCTCGGCCGCGAAGCCGACGACGACCCGGCGCGTGCCGTCCGCGCGGGGGGTCGCGGCGTCGGCCGCGAGGCGCTGGAGGATGTCCGGGTTCCGCACGAGCTCGACGCTCAGCTGCTCCCCCGCCTCCTCCTTCTTGATCTTGCCCTCGGCCACGGCGACGGGCCGGTAGTCGGCGACGGCCGCGGCCATGATGACGACGTCGGCGTCCTCCGCCTCGCGCGTCATCGCGTCCGAGAGCTCGACGGCGGTCGACACGGGCACCACGCGGACGCCCGCGGGCGCGGGCACCTCGAGGTGCGCGGCGACCAGCACCACGTCGGCGCCGCGGTCGCGCGCGGCGACGGCCAGGGCGACGCCCTGCCGGCCGGAGGAGCGGTTGCCGAGGAAGCGCACGGGGTCCAGCGGCTCGCGCGTGCCGCCGGCGGACACGACGACGCGCCGGCCCTCGAGGTCGCGGCCGCCCGGCCGGACGGCGGCGAGGGCCGCGGCGATGACGTCCTCGACCTCGGCCATGCGGCCGGGCCCGGAGTCGGTGCCGGTGAGGCGACCGGAGGTGGGGCCGACGAGCGTGACGCCGCGGGAGCGCAGGAGCGCCGCGTTCGCCTGGGTGGCCGGGTGCTGCCACATCTCGGTGTGCATCGCCGGGGCGACGACGACGGGCGCGCGGCTCGCGAGGATCGTGGTGCCGAGGAGGTCGTCGGACAGGCCGAGGGCCATCGACGCCAGCGTGTGGGCGGTGGCCGGGGCGACGACGATGAGGTCGGCCGCCTGGCCGAGCGCGACGTGGCGCACCTCGGAGACGCCGTCGTAGAGGTCGCTCGTGACCGGGTTGCGGCTCACGGCCTCGAGCGTCGGCTTGCCGACGAAGCGGAGCGCGGCCTCGGTGGGCACGACGTGCACGTCATGGCCGAGGAGCACGAGGCCCCGGACGACGCCGACGGCCTTGTACGCGGCGATGCCCCCGGTGATGCCCACGACGACCATCACGCGGCGGCGCTCCGGGGCTCGGTGGCCGGGAGGGCGCGCGGCGGACGGTCGGCGGGGGTCATCCGGGACGGCGGGCGGCTAGGAGGCCGCGGGCTCCACGATGGGCGTGGCGACGAGCTTGTCCTCGTTGATCTCGTGCATGGCGACCGAGAGGGGCTTGTCGTCGATGGTGCTGTCGACGAGCGGTCCGACGTTGTCGAACAGGCTGCCCTCGTGGAGGTCGGCGTAGTAGTCGTTGATCTGGCGGGCCCGCTTGGAGGCGAAGATCACGAGCGCGTACTTCGAGTCGACCTTCGAGAGGAGCTCGTCGATGGGCGGGTCGATGATGCCCTGGGTCTTGTCAACCATGGATGTGCCGCTTCCTCATTGCATGGAAGAAGGCCGCACTGGTCCGCGTCATGGACCGACGGCCTTCCTGGATCTCATCAAGTCTACGACCTCGCGCGCCGCCTCCGCGACATCGCGGTTGACGACGAGGTGGTCGAACTCGTCCTGGGCGGCCAGCTCGACCTTCGCGGTGTCGAGGCGGCGCTGCTGCTCCTCGGGTCCCTCCGTGCCGCGGCCGACCAGGCGGCGCACGAGCTCCTCCCAGGTGGGCGGCAGCAGGAACACGAGCCGCGCCTCAGGCATGGCGGCCTTCACCTGGCGCGCGCCCTGGATGTCGATCTCGAGCAGGACGCTGCGGCCCTCGGCCAACGCCACGTCGATGGGCGCGCGCGGCGTGCCGTAGCGGTGCGCGTTGTGCACCGTGGCCCACTCGAGCAGCTCCTGTCGCTCGACCATCGAGTCGAACTCCGCGTCGGAGACGAAGTAGTAGTTGACGCCCTCGACCTCGCCGGGACGCGGCGCGCGCGTCGTGGCGGAGACGGACAGCAGCACGTCGGGCTCGTTCTCGCGGATGAAGGTGGAGACGGTGCCCTTGCCGACGGCCGTGGGGCCTGCGAGCACGACGAGGCGGCTGGGCTCCACGATCTGCTTCGCGGCCTGCCACTCCTCGAGGAAGCGGGAGAGGCGCACGCGCTGGTGCACGCCGAGCCCGCCGAGGCGCTTGGCGGTGGAGATGCCGAGCTCGCCGAGGATCCGCTCGAGCTTGGTCGGCCCGATGTTCGGGATGCTCGTGAGGAACTCGGTGACGCGGAGCGTGGCCTCCGCGCGGTGCGCGGGATCCGCGGACGCGTCGAGCACGCCGAGCGGGGTGCGCTCCCCCGTGACGATGTCGTGCTTCACCTCGGCACGCGCCCGGCGCGCGGCGACCGCGGCCTGGGAGGCGGCGACGCGGTCGACCTCGGGTGGTTCGGGCCTCATGGCAGCACCTCTTCGAGTCGTCCGGCGTGGTCGGTGACGGCCTCCGCGACACGCCGTGGCCCAGTCGCGAGGATACTCCGGGACGCGCTCGCGATCACAACGCCGGCGGCCGGGCCGAACAGCTTCCGGACATCGCCGAGCAGCGCGCCCTGGTGGCCGAAGCCGGGCGCGAGGATCGGCGTGCGGGTGAGCTGCGCCAGGTCGAGGCCGGCGTCCGCGGCGTCCACCGTGGCGCCGATCACGAGCCCGAAGGCGCCGGGGTCGGCGGCCGGATCGCCCGTCGGGCCGTTGGCGGCGACCGCGGCGTCCTGGATCCCTCGGGCGACCGTGCGGGCGGGGCCGGCGGATCCGTCGGCGGGGAGCAGCGCGCGCTGGAGCCGCTCGGCCTCCGGGTTCGAGGTCGCGGCGAGGACGAACACGCCCGCGCCCCAGGAGTCGGCGGCGGCGCGCACGCCGTCGAGGGACCCGACGCCGGTGTACGCCGTGAGGGTCACGGCGTCGGCGCGGAGCGGGCTGTCCGGTGCGAGCCAGGCGGCGCCGTACGCGTCGACCGTGGAGCCGATGTCGCCGCGCTTGGCGTCGGCGATCACGAGGAGGCCGGCGTCGCGCGCGGCGGCGAGCACGCGCTCGAGGGCGGCGTAGCCGGCGGATCCGTGGCGCTCGAAGAACGCGACCTGCGGCTTGACGATCCCGGCCCGCCCCGCGGTCGCCTCGACCACGCGCAGCCCGAACTCCTCGAGGCCGCGCGCGTCGTCGGCGAGGCCCCACGCGTCGAGCAGCGACCGGTGCGGGTCGATGCCGACGCAGAGGTGGCCGTGCTCCCGGAAGGCGCGGGCGAGGCGCGCGCCGAACGGCGGGGCGACCTGGGCCGCCCCGCCGTCCGCGGTCGTCACCGGCGGGCCTCGCGGGCGATCGCGTAGTCCTGCAGGCTCGTGACGTCGAAGCCGGCGCGGATCGCGTCGAAGGACGCGACCGCGGCCGTGAGCTGCGCGATGGTCGTGAACAGCGGCTTGTCGGCCGCGACGGCCGCCGCGCGGATCTCATAGCCGTCCGCGCGCGCCGTGCGGCCCGACGGCGTGTTGATCACGACGTCGACCTGGTCGCGGTTGATGAGGTCCACGATCGACGGCGAGTCGCCCGCGGCGGGCTCCTCGCTGTACTTGCGGACGACGCGCGCCTGGATCCCGTTGCGGCTGAGGATCTCCGCCGTGCCCTCGGTGGCGAGCACCTCGAAGCCGAGCTGCTGGAGCCGGAGCACCGGCAGGACGATGGAGCGCTTGTCGCGGTCGGCGACCGAGACGAATACGGTGCCCGAGAGCGGGAGTCCGCCGAACGCCGCCTCCTGGCTCTTCGCGAACGCGCGCGGGAAGTCGCGGTCGATGCCCATGACCTCGCCCGTGGAGCGCATCTCCGGGCCGAGCACGGAGTCGACGATGAGGCCGTCCTTCGTGCGGAACCGCTTGAAGGGCAGCACGGCCTCCTTGACGGCGACGGGCGAGTCCATGGGGACGTCGGATCCGTCGCGCTCGGGCAGGAGGCCGGAGGCCCTCAGCTCCGCGATGGACGTGCCGACCATGACGAGCGACGCGGCCTTGGCGAGCGGGATGCCGAGCGCCTTGGAGACGAACGGCACCGTGCGGCTCGCGCGCGGGTTCGCCTCGAGGACGTAGAGCACGCCCGCGCCGATCGCGAACTGCACGTTGAGGAGGCCGCGCACGCCCACGCCCTCGGCGATGGCGCGCGTGGCGTCGACGACCTGCTGGATCTGGCCGCGGCCGAGGGTCACGGGAGGGAGCGTGCAGCTCGAGTCGCCCGAGTGGATCCCGGCCTCCTCGATGTGCTCCATGACGCCGCCGACGTACAGCTCGGTGCCGTCGTAGATGGCGTCGATGTCGATCTCGATGGCGTCGTCGAGGAACCGGTCGATGAGGAGCGGCTTGCCCTCGCCGATGATGCCCTGGTCGGCCATGCGCAGGAAGTAGTCGTGCAGGGTGGCCGTGTCGAAGACGATCTCCATGCCGCGGCCGCCGAGCACGTAGCTCGGGCGGACGAGGACGGGGTAGCCGATCTCCTCCGCGACGACCACGGCCTCGTCGATCGCGACGGCCGTGCCGTTCCGCGGAGCCACGAGGCCGGCGGCGTCGAGGATGCCGGAGAACAGGCCCCGCTCCTCGGCGAGGTCGATGGCCGACGGGCTCGTGCCGAGGATGGGGACGCCCGCGGCCTCGAGGCCCTTGGCGAGCCCGAGCGCGGTCTGGCCGCCGAGCTGCACGACGACGCCGACGAGCTCGCCCGCCTGCTGCTCCGCGTGCACGATCTCCAGCACGTCCTCGAGCGTGAGCGGCTCGAAGTAGAGCCGGTCGCTCGTGTCGTAGTCGGTCGAGACCGTCTCCGGGTTGCAGTTGATCATGATCGTCTCGTACCCGGCCTCGGCCAGCGCGAAGGACGCGTGCACGCACGAGTAGTCGAACTCGATGCCCTGGCCGATGCGGTTGGGGCCCGAGCCCAGGATGATCACCTTGCGGCGGTCGGACGGCACGATCTCCGTCTCGGAGTCGTAGCTGGAGTAGTGGTACGGCGTGAGCGCCGGGAACTCGCCCGCGCACGTGTCGACCGTCTTGAACACGGGGCGGATGTCCGCCGCATGGCGGGCGTCGCGCACCTCCTGCTCGGTCTGCCTGCGGATCTCCGCGATCTGCGCGTCCGAGAAGCCGTGGTCCTTGGCCTCGCGCAGCGTCTCCGCGTCGAGCTCACGGGCGTCGCGCACCGCGTCGGCGACCTCGTTGATGAGGACGATCTGGTCGATGAACCAGGGGTCGATCTTGGTGGCGTCGAAGACCTGCTCCGCCGTGGCGCCCGCGCGGAGCGCCTGCTGCACCGTGACGATGCGGCCGTCGGTGGGCGTGCGGCTCACCTCGAGGAGCTCGTCGACCGAGCGGGTCTCCGGGCCCCAGTGGAAGGAGGATCCGCGCTTCTCGAGCGAGCGCAGCGCCTTCTGCAGGGCGGTGGAGTAGTTGCGGCCGATGGCCATGGCCTCGCCCACCGACTTCATGGTGGTGGTGAGCTCGGCGTCGGCGGCCGGGAACTTCTCGAACGCGAAGCGCGGCACCTTCACGACCACGTAGTCGAGCGTGGGCTCGAAGCTCGCGGGCGTGACCTTGGTGATGTCGTTCGGGATCTCGTCGAGGCGGTAGCCGATGGCGAGCTTGGCCGCGATCTTCGCGATCGGGAAGCCCGTGGCCTTCGACGCGAGCGCGCTGGAGCGGGAGACGCGCGGGTTCATCTCGATGACGATGAGGCGGCCGTCCGCGGGGTCCACCGCGAACTGGATGTTGCAGCCGCCCGTGTCGACGCCCACGCGGCGGATGATGTCGATGCCGATGTCGCGCATGTGCTGGTACTCGCGGTCGGTGAGCGTGAGGGCGGGCGCGACCGTGATCGAGTCGCCCGTGTGCACGCCGACGGGATCCACGTTCTCGATGGAGCAGACGACGACCGTGTTGTCGGCCGTGTCGCGCATGAGCTCCAGCTCGTACTCCTTCCAGCCGAGGATCGACTCCTCGAGGAGCACCTCGGTGGTGGGGCTCGACTGGAGGCCGTCGGCGACCATGCGCTCGAGCTCGGCGCGGGTGTGCGCGAAGCCGGAGCCGAGGCCGCCCATGGTGAAGGAGGGGCGGATCACGAGCGGGTAGCCGAGGTCCTCGGCGAACTCGACGGCCTGCTCGAGCGTCTTGGCGACGTGCGAGCGGGCGACGTCGGCGCCGGACTCGAGGACGAGGTCCTTGAAGAGCTGGCGGTCCTCGCCCTTCTGGATGGCCTCGACCTTCGCGCCGATGAGCTCGACGCCGTGCTTGGCGAGGATGCCGAGCTCGTCGAGGCGGATGGCCGCGTTGAGCGCCGTCTGGCCGCCGAGCGTGGGGAGCACCGCGTCCGGCTTCTCCTTGATGATGATCTTCTCGAGCACCTCGCTCGTGATCGGCTCGATGTACGTCGCGTCGGCGAAGCCCGGGTCGGTCATGATCGTGGCGGGGTTCGAGTTCACGAGGATGACGCGCACGCCCTCCTCGCGGAGCACGCGGCAGGCCTGCGTGCCCGAGTAGTCGAACTCGGCGGCCTGGCCGATGACGATCGGCCCGGAGCCGATGACGAGGACGCTGTTGATGTCGTCGCGCTTGGGCATTACACGGTCTCCTGGGGGGTCGCGGCGGATGCGGGGGCGTCGCCCGCGGCGTGGATCAGCTCGATGAACCGGTCGAAGAGGTACGACGAGTCGTGCGGGCCGGCGGCCGCCTCCGGGTGGTACTGCACGGAGAAGGCCGGGATGTCGAGGCAGTTCAACCCCTCCACCACCTGGTCGTTGAGCGAGACGTGGCTGACCTCCGCGCGGCCGAAGCCGGCGGGGCTCTCCACGGGGCCGTCGAGCGGCGCCGAGACCGCGAAGCCGTGGTTCTGGCTCGTGATCTCGACGCGGCCGGTCCGGCGGTCGAGCACGGGCTGGTTGATCCCGCGGTGGCCGAACGGCAGCTTGTAGGTGTCGAAGCCGAGGGCGCGGCCGAGGAGCTGGTTGCCGAAGCAGATCCCGAAGAACGGGATGCCCTTCCGCAGCACGTCCTGGAGCAGCTCCACGTGGTACTGCGAGGCCTCGGGGTCGCCGGGGCCGTTCGAGTAGAAGACGGCGGTGGGCGCGAGCTCGGCGAGCTCCTCGGTGGTGATGGACTGCGGCACCACGTGCACGTCGAGGCCGCGGGCGGCGAGGTGCTTCACCGTCGCGGTCTTGATGCCGAGGTCGAGCACCGCGACGGAGCCGATGCGCTCGCCGACGGCGGGGATCGTGTACGTCTCCTGCGTGGAGACCTCGGCGGAGAGGTTGCGGCCCGTCATGTCGGGCGCCCGCCGGACCTGCGCGAGCTGCTCCTCGTCGCCGAGCGCGAAGGCCTCGCCGGAGAAGACGCCGGCGCGCATGGCGCCCTCGTCGCGGATCCGCCGCGTGACGGCGCGCGTGTCGATGCCGGAGATGCCGACGACGCCCTGCGCCACGAGGTCGTCCTCGAGCGTGCGGGTGCCGCGGAAGTTGGAGACGACGCGGGAGGGGTCGCGGACCACGTAGCCGGCGACCCAGATGCGGCGCGACTCCATGTCGTCGTCGTTCATGCCGGTGTTGCCGATGTGCGGCGCCGTCTGGAGCACGATCTGGCCCGCGTAGGACGGGTCGGTGATCGTCTCCTGGTAGCCGGTCATGCCGGTCGCGAAGACGGCCTCGCCGAGCGTGGTGCCGCGGGCGCCGTACGCGCGTCCGACGTACCTCCGTCCGTCCTCGAGTACCAGGACCGCCGGTTCGTGTCGGGCCATGTCGGTCACTTCCCTTCGTTGTCGTCGTCGTGCGCGAGGCGCGGGATCTGGTGGAGGGCGTCGACGAGCGCGGTCTTCTCGCGCGGGTCGATCACCCGGAGGTACGTGTCGACGCGGGTGCCGACCCGCTCGTCGAGGATCCAGGTGACGGCCACGAGGCCGCCCTCCTCCACGACGCGGTCGATGGCGTAGGTCGCGAGGCCGGATCCGGTGATGCGGTCGGCGGGCACGAGCACCTCGCGCTCGCCGTCGATCGCGAGCACGAGCCCGGCGTCGTGCACCCGGGCCGCGGCGCGACCCCGGAAGCCGAGGGGCCGGACCGTCAGCCGGTCGAGGGGCTCGCCCGCCGTGGTCGTGGCGACGTAGAGCACGTCGACCTCGAGCACGGGCGGCGCCAGGCCCGCGGGCGGGCGCGGCGGCTCGGGCAGCGCGCGCTGGCGGCGGCGGCGCGCGCGCCAGCCCAGCACCATGAGGGCGAGCAGCAGGAGGAGGAGCGCGATCACGGTGACCGCGGGTCCGACGCGGTCGCTCATGCGCGTCCCGCCGGGGCATCGCCGTCGGCCGCGACCCGGCGCGCGTCGGCGTCGGCCCGGTCGCGGAGGACCGCCGCGCGGGCGACCGTCTCCCGGTCGACGAGCGCGCCGTCGAGCACGGTCGGGTAGCCGCGGTGGAAGGTCGCGACGACGCGGCCGGGCAGGGTCATCTCGAGGTACGGCGAGTTGCCGCTGAGCCCGCCGAGGTCGTCGCGGCCGAAGACGCGCGAGGCGGCGGGGTCGTAGAGCGTGACGTCGGCCGGGGATCCGGCCTCGAGCGCGTGCCCGTGCTCGGCGAGGCGGCCGATGCGCGCGGGTGCGTGCGACATGACGCGCGCGACGCCCTGCCAGTCGAGGAGGCCGGTGTCGACCATCGCGAGCTGCACCACGGAGAGCGCCGACTCGAGGCCGACCATGCCGAACGCCGCCGCGTCCCACTCGCAGTCCTTCGCCTCGACGGGGTGCGGGGCGTGGTCGGTGGCGACGACGTCGATCGTGCCGTCGGCGAGCGCGAGGCGGAGCGCCTCCACGTCCTCCCGGCGGCGGAGCGGCGGGTTCACCTTGTAGCGGGCGTCGTAGCCGGCGACCAGGTCCTCGGTGAGGAGGAGGTGGTGCGGCGTGACCTCCGCGGTGACGTCGACGCCGCGGGCCTTGGCCCAGCGGATCACGTCGACGGATCCGGCGGTCGAGACGTGGCAGACGTGGAGGCGGGATCCGACGTGCTCGGCGAGCAGCACGTCGCGCGCGATGATCGACTCCTCGGCCACCGCGGGCCAGCCCGTGATGCCGAGCTCGCCGGACAGCGCGCCCTCGTTCATGGTGGCGCCCTCGGTGAGGCGCGGGTCCTGCGCGTGCTGCGCGACGACCCCGTCGAACGCCTTCACGTACTCGAGCGCGCGGCGCATGAGCAGCGGGTCGGAGACGCACTTCCCGTCGTCGGAGAAGACGCGCACCGCGGCGCGGCTGGAGGCCATCGCGCCGATCTCGGCCATCGACTCCCCCTGGAGCCCGACCGACACCGCGCCGATGGGGCGGACGGTGGCGTAGCCGGCCGCGTCGCCGAGCGCCTTGACCTGCTCGACCACGCCCGCGGTGTCCTGCACGGGCATCGTGTTGGCCATCGCGAACACCGCGGTGAAGCCGCCGAGGGCCGCGGCGCGGGATCCCGTGAGCACGGTCTCGCTCTGCTCGTAGCCGGGCTCGCGCAGGTGCACGTGCAGGTCGACGAGGCCGGGCAGCGCCACGAGGCCGTCGGCCTCGACGACGTGCGCGTCGGCGGGGGCCCGCAGGTCGGGACCGACCTCGCGGATCAGCCCGTCCGCGATGAGGATGTCGGCGCGCGCGCCCCCGGGCAGGGTCGCCCCGCGGATGAGGTGGACGTCGTCGTGGAGCGTGTCGTTCGGGGTCATCGGTCGGCCTTCCCGTCGCCGGACAGCAGGAGGTAGAGGACGGCCATGCGCACCGAGACGCCGTTGGCGACCTGCTCGCGCACCGTGGACCTCTCCGAGTCGGCGGCGGCGGCGGATATCTCGAGCCCGCGGTTCATGGGCCCCGGGTGCATGACGATCGTATCGGGCCCGAGGAGCGCGAGCCGCGCGTCGTCGAGGCCCCAGATGCGCGCGTACTCCCGCGGGTTCGGGAAGAAGGCGGCGCGCATGCGCTCGGCCTGGATCCGGAGCATCATCACGGCGTCGGGCGCGCCCTCGCGGATGGCGGCGTCGAGGTCGTAGCGGACCCGGACGGGCCAGGAGCCGATGCCCACCGGCACGAGCGTGGGCGGCGCGACGAGCGTGACCTCGGCGCCGAGCGTCGTGAGCAGCCACGCGTTCGAGCGGGCGACGCGCGAGTGCAGGATGTCGCCGACGATGAGGACGCGCGCGCCGTCGAGGCCCTTCCCGCGGGCCGTCGGCCCGTGCAGCCGGCGGCGGATCGTGAAGGCGTCGAGCAGCGCCTGGGTCGGGTGCTCGTGCGTGCCGTCGCCCGCGTTGACGATGCCCGCGTCGATCCAGCCGCTGCCGGCGAGCGTGTGCGGGGCGCCCGAGGACGGGTGGCGGACGACCACGCCGTCGGCGCCCATCGCCTGCAGGGTCTGCGCGGTGTCTTTGAGGCTCTCGCCCTTGGAGACGCTCGAGCCCTTGGCGCTGAAGTTGATGACGTCGGCCGAGAGGCGCTTGGCGGCCGCCTCGAACGAGATGCGGGTGCGGGTCGAGTCCTCGAAGAACAGGTTCACGACCGTGCGTCCGCGGAGCGCGGGGAGCTTCTTGATCTCGCGCGTGCCGACGTCGGCCATGTCCTCGGCGACGTCGAGGATGCGGACGGCCTCGTCGCGGCTGAGGTCGCGGGTGCTCAGCAGGTGCCTCACGCGCTCGCCCCCGCGTCGGCGCCCGACGGCGCGTCGTCGGGACCCTGGATCGTCACGGCGTCCTCGCCGTCGATCTCCTCGAGCCGCACGAAGATCCGCTCGGCCAGGCTCGACGGCAGGTTCTTGCCCACGAAGTCGGCCCGGATGGGGAGCTCGCGGTGGCCGCGGTCGACGAGCGCCGCGAGGCGCACGGCCGTGGGCCGGCCGAGGTCGCCGATGGCGTCGAGGGCGGCGCGCACGGTGCGGCCGGAGAAGAGCACGTCGTCCACCAGCACGACCGTGCGGCCGTCGACGCCGCCGGCGGGCAGCCGCGTGGGCGACGGCGCGCGCGTCGGGTTCCGCTGCAGGTCGTCGCGGTACATGGTGACGTCGAGCGAGCCCACCAGGTCGGCGGGGGCGTCGGGCTCGAGGCGGGCGATGATCCGGCCGATGCGCTCGGCGAGGACGGTGCCGCGGGTCGGGATGCCGAGGAGCAGCAGGCCGGCGGGGCCGCGGTTCGACTCGAGGATCTCGTGGGCGATGCGCGTGAGCGCTCGGGTGACGTCAGAGGGCTGCAGCACGGTGCGCTGAGGCAATCCGACCTCCTTCCCCGCCTCTCGGGACGGATGTTAAAGGTGGTCTGTTCCGCGGACCACCCTAGCGGGTGTCCCCCCCGGACGCGGGGCCCGTCGCCCGGCCCGCGCGTGTCCTCAGCCGGCCGACGCGTCGAGCACCGCGCGGATCCGGCCGAGCACGGCCGCGTCCTGCAGGCTCGTGGCGTCGCCGAGGGGGCGGCCCTCGACGAGGTCGGCGAGGAGACGGCGCATGATCTTCCCCGAGCGCGTCTTCGGCACGTCCGGCACGACGACGACGCGGCGGGGCTTCGCGACCGGGCCGATCGCGCGGGCCACGTGCGCGGTGAGGAGCGGCTCCAGCTCCGCGGCGAGCGCGTGCCAGCCGGCCGCGTCGTCGTCCGTGGGCCGGTCGTCGCCGGGCGGCACCACGAACGCGACCACCCGCTGGCCGGTGAGCTGGTCGGCGACGCCCGTCACGCCCGCCTCGGCCACCCGCGGGTGCGCGACGAGCGCCGACTCGATCTCGATGGTCGACAGCCGGTGGCCGGACACGTTGACGACCTCGTCGATCCGCCCCTGCAGCGCCACGTCGCCGTCCGCGTCGCGCCGGGCGCCGTCGCCCGCGAGGAACCAGCCGCGGTCGGCGAACCGCTCCCAGTAGGCGCTGCGGTAGCGGGCCGGGTCACCCCACACCGTGCGGGCCATGCCGGGCCAGGGGCGCTGGATCACGAGGAGCCCCGCCTCCCCCGGCGCCGTCTCCTCCCCCGCCTCGTCGACGACGGCCACGCGGAACCCGGGCAGCGCGCGGCCGGCGGCGCCGGGCTTCAGCGTCGCGACGCCCGGCAGCGGCGCGATGACCGCAGCCCCCGTCTCCGACTGCCACCACGTGTCGACGACGGGCGCGCGCCCGTCCCCGATCTCGCGGTGGAACCAGCGCCACGCGGCCGGGTTGATCGCCTCCCCCACCGACCCCAGCAGGCGGATGCTCGACAGGTCGTGCCCGGGGACCCCGTCGGGGTGCCAGCTCATGAGCGAGCGGATCAGCGTGGGCGCCGTGTAGTAGGTGGTCACGCCGTACCGCTCGATGATCTCCAGGTGCCGTCCGCGGTGGGGCGTGTCGGGCGTGCCCTCGTAGATCACCTGCGTGAGGCCGTTGGAGAGCGGGCCGTAGATCTCGTAGGTGTGCGCGGTGACCCAGGCGAGGTCGGCCGTGCACCAGTGCACGTCGTCGGGCTGGGCGTCGAAGTGCGCCCAGTGCGCCCACGACGCGTGCGCGAGGTACCCGCCGGACGTGTGCACGAGGCCCTTGGGGCGGCCGGTGGTGCCGGACGTGTAGATGATGAAGAGCGGGTGCTCGGCGTCGAAGGCCTCGGGCGCGTGCACGGGCGAGGCGGATCCGACGGCGTCGTGCCACCAGACGTCGCGTCCCTCCGTCCACGGCACGTCCTGCCCGGTGCGGCGGACCACGAGCACGTGCTCGACTGAGGCGACGCCCGCGACGGCCTCGTCGGCCTGCGGCTTGGTGGCGACCGCGGTGCCGCGCCGGTTCTGCCCGTCGCTCGTGATGAGGAGCTTGGCGCCCGTGTCCTCGACGCGGAAGCGCAGCGCCTCGGCGGAGAACCCGCCGAACACGAGCGAGTGGACGGCGCCGATGCGGGCGACGGCGAGCGTCGCGACGACCGTCTCGACGAGCACCGGCAGGTAGATGACGACGCGGTCGCCGGGTCCGACGCCGAGCGCGATGAGGGCGTTCGCGGCGCGGGACACCTCATCCTGGAGGTCGCGGTAGGTGACGATGCGGCGGTCGCCCGGCTCGCCCTCGAAGTGCAGCGCGACCTTCCCGCCGCGACCCGCGGCGACATGCCGGTCGACGCAGTTCGCCGCGACGTTGAGGCGGCCGCCCGCGAACCAGGTGGCGGCCGGCACCTGCGGCGTGCCGTCGTCGGCGACCGGCGGGATCCACGTGTGCGCGGTGCGCCAGGGCGTCTCCCAGTCGAGGCGGCGGGCGGCCTCCTCCCAGAACGCCACCGGATCCGCGTCGGCCCGCGCGAACGCCTCCGCCGTGACGTTCGCGGACGCGGCGAGCGCGGCGGGCGGCGGGAAGAGGTCCTGCTCGATGCGGGCGTCGGTCCCGTCGGGGGCGGTCACGGCCTGCTCGGTGCGCGGGGAGGTCATGGGCCGACGCTACGTGCCGGTGCCGGCCTCCCCCGGATCGGGGCGTCACGCGACGACACGGAAGCGGCGGCGCTCAGCCCCAGCGGCGCACGAGCGCGCGCTCGACGAGCCCCACGACGGCGTCGGTCACGGCGCCGAGGACCGCCAGCAGCACGATCGCGAGGAGCACCCGGTCGACCCGCCCGTTCGCCGACGACTCCGTGAGCAGGAAGCCGAGGCCCATGGACGCCGCGAGCAGCTCGGCCGCCACGAGGAAGAGCCACGACTGCGCGAGCGCGAGACGGAGTCCCGAGACCACGGCGGGCAGCACGGCGGGGAGCTGCACGGTGACCAGCAGCGGGATCCGCGTCAGCCCGAACGCGCGCCCCACCTCCACGAGGTGCGGGTCGACGTGCCGGAGCGCGCCGGCGACCGTCGTGTAGACGGGGAACATCGCGCCGATGGCGACGAGCGTGACCTTGGAGTCCTCGTTGATCCCCATCCAGAGCAGCAGCAGCGGCACCCACGCGAGCGACGGGACGGTGCGGAACGCGCCCGCGGTGGGCGCGAGGAGGAGACGGCCGATGCGGGAGAGCCCGACGACGGCGCCGAGCACGAGGCCGACCGTGGCGCCGAGCGCGAAGCCGAGGAGCACGCGCTGGAGCGAGATGGCGACGTACTGCCCGAGGATCCCCTGCTCGGCGAGCGGCACCCCGGCGCGCACCACGTCGAGCGGCGCGGGCAGCAGGTGGGCGGGCACGGCACCCGTCGCGGTGACGACGGCCCAGAGGCCGACGACGAGGACGGGGACCACGAGTCCGACCGCGGTCCGGAGGAGCGCGCCGCCTGCCGTGCGGCCCGGAGCGGGGCGCACGACGCGGGCGTCGGCGGACGGGACGACGGGATCGGCCCCGGAGCCGGCCTCGGAGCCGGCCTCGGAGCCGGCCCCGGAGCCGGCCCCGGCGTCGACGGATCCGCGCAGGTCGCCCCGCGCGGGCCGGAGCGCGGTCATCCGGCCGACCCCGCGGCGGGATCCGCGGCCTCGGCATACCGCGGCTCGAACAGCTCGTCGAGCGCCGTGTCCACCTTCCCCTGGTCGGGGACGTCGCCGGAGTCCACGAGGATCGGGCCGACGCGCTCGAGGACCTGGCGCTGCGCGTCGCCGGGCACGGGATCCACGCCCAGGTTCGTGCGGTCGATGACGGTGGTCGCGACGGCCGGGTCGATCGCGGCGGCGGCGGCGAGGATCGACGCGGTCTCCTCCGGGTTCTCGACGGCCCAGGCGCGCGCCTCCTCGTACGCGTCGACGACGGCCTGCGCGAGGTCGGGCGACGCGTCGAGGAACGACTCGGTGGCGTTGAGGACCCCGTAGGTCGCGAAGTCGACGTTGCGGTACAGCAGCGTCGAACCGGCCTCCGACTGGCTCGCGGCCATGAGCGGGTCGAGCCCGGCCCACGCGTCGACCGAGCCGTTCTCGAGGGCGGCGCGCCCGTCGGCGTGCTGCAGGTTCTGGATCGTGACGTCGGAGGCGGGGATGCCCGCCTCGTCCAGGGTCTGCAGGAGGAAGAAGTACGGGTCGGTGCCCTTCGTGGCCGCGACGTCGGCGCCGCGGAGCTGGTCGACGCTCGTGATGGGCGACCCCTGGGGCACGACGATCGCGGTCCACTCGGGCTGCGAGTACACGTCGATGGTGCGGATGGGCGAGCCGTTGGCGCGGGCGAGCAGCGCCGCGGATCCCGCGGTGGAGCCCACGTCGACGGCGCCCGCGCGCAGCAGCTCGTTGGCCTTGTTCGACCCGGCGCTCTGCACCCAGTCGACCTGCACGTCGGATCCGAGCCGCTCCTCGAGGAGGCCGCGCTCCTTCACGATGAGGCTGAGCGGGTTGTAGGTCGCCCAGTCGACGGTGAGCGTGTCGGCGCTCCAGCCCGCGGGATCGGCGGACGTCTCGGCGGCGGGCGCGACGGACGAGCCCTCGCCCGCGGCGCAGCCGGCGAGGAGCAGCACGGCGGCGCTCGCGAGCGCGAGGGACGGGAGGGCGGATCGGCGGGGCAGGTGTCGGGTCACGGTGGGTCCTCGGTGCGGTGTGGGCGGGCGGCGGGATGGGGCGGATCGGGGGTCGTGCGGTGGCGGGCGGGCGGGTCAGCCGGCGCGGTGGCCCGGCACGCCGAGCCCCTCGAGCAGCTCGGCGCGGAGGGCGGCGAGGGTCGCGTCGCCGCGGTCGCGCGGGCGCGACCCGGGCACCTCGAGCACGCGGCGGACGATGGCGCCGGGCGCGCTGCCGGGCGCGGGATCCGGCCCGAGCAGCACCACGCGGTCGGCGAGGTGCAGCGCCTCGTCCACGTCGTGCGTGACGAGCAGCACGGTGGTCGGGATCGCGGCGTGCAGGTCGAGGAGCAGGTCCTGCATGCGCAGGCGCGTGAGGGCGTCGAGCGCGCCGAACGGCTCGTCGAGCACGAGGACGCGGGGCCGCCGCGCGAGCGCGCGGGCGAGCGAGGCGCGCTGGGCCATGCCGCCGGAGACCTGGCGGGGCCGGAGGTCGGCCGCCTCGGCGAGGCCCGTGAGCTCGAGGAGGTCGCCTACGCGGGCGTCGCCCTCGGCCCGCGGCACGTCCCGGGGCAGGCCGAGCCGGACGTTCGCGCGGAGGGTGCGCCACGGCAGCAGGCGCGGCTCCTGGAACGCGACCGCGGAGCGCTGGTCGACGTCCCGCACGGGCGTGCCGTCGATCAGCAGCGATCCGGCGTCGGGCCGGTCGAGCCCGCTCACCTGGCGCAGCAGGGTCGACTTCCCGCAGCCCGAGGGGCCGAGGACGGCGACGACGTCGCCGGCCGCGAGGTCGAGGTCCACGTCGCGGAGCACCGTCCGGCGCTCGCGGGCGCCGGCCACCGGGAAGGAGCGGCCCACCCCGCGGAGCACGACGGCGCCGGCGGTGAGGGGCGCGGGATCCGGTGCCGGACCGGCAGACGCGGTCGTCGCGGGGTCGCGGTGCGAGGCGGCGGTGGCGGGCATGACCCGACGCTAGGGGCCGGCGCGCGCCGCCGCCCCGGGCCGCGTCACACGCCGTCGCCGGGCGTCACGGGGCGTAACCGGGGTCCGGTCCGGCCGCGTGAGCGGCTCGGCGGAGGCGATCAGGCCTGCGTCGCCGCGATCCGGGCGAGCATGCCGTTCACGAACGAGGCCGACTCGTCCGTCGAGAGCGACGACGCGAGGTCGACGCTCTCGGAGATGGCGACGCCGTCGGGCACGTCGGCGTTGAAGAGGATCTCCCAGATGCCCATGCGCAGGATCGCGCGGTCGACCGCGGGCATGCGGGCGAGCGTCCAGTTCACCGAGTACGTCTCGATGAGCTCGTCGATCTCGTCCTGGTGCTCCACGACGCCCTCGGCGATCTCGCGGGCGTACTGCCACGACGCCTGCCGGTCGGGCTCGGCCGCGGCGCGCTGCTGCTCGACCGCGAGGGTCGCGGGGATCGTCTCCCCGCGGATGTCGGCGACGTACAGGACGTCGAGGGCGCGCTTGCGCGCCTTGGTGCGTGCGCTCACGGGGTCAGTCGGTGACGCGGCCGAGGTAGTCGCCCGTGCGGGTGTCCACCTTGACGCGCGTGCCCTGCTCGAGGAAGAGCGGGACCTGGATCTGGTGCCCGGTCTCGACGGTCGCGGGCTTGGTGCCGCCCGTCGAGCGGTCGCCCTGCAGGCCCGGCTCCGTGTACGTGATGGTGAGCACGACCGACGCGGGCAGCTCGACGTAGAGCCCCTCGCCGTTGTGCAGCGCCACGGTCACGTCCTGGTTCTCGAGCATGAAGTTCTTCGCGTCGCCGACCTGCGCCGCGGACAGCGTGATCTGGTCGTAGTCGCTCGTGTCCATGAACACGAAGTTCTCGCCGTCGGCGTAGAGGTACTGGAAGTCGCGGCGGTCGACCGTCTCGGTCTCGATCTTCGCGCCCGCGTTGAACGTGCGGTCGACGACCTTGCCGGTCATCACGTTCTTGACCTTGGTGCGCACGAACGCGCCGCCCTTGCCCGGCTTCACGTGCTGGAACTCGATGACGGTCCACAGCTGGCCGTCCATGTTGAGGACGATGCCGTTCTTGATGTCAGCGGTAGAGGCCATGCGGGGAGGGTCCTTGCCTGTTCGACGAGCGGGATGCGGCGATCGAGCGGCCGCGCGGAGGATGCCGGCTTCGCTCCCGTCGTCGGGTGCGTGCGGTCGATCCGAGGGATCAGCCTATCGGGTGCCGGTCACCACGTGCGCGAGGGCGAGGAGGTACGAGCCCTGCCCCAGCCCGGCGATCACGCCCGTCGCGACGGGCGAGATGACGCTCTGGTGCCGGAACTCCTCGCGCGCGTGCGGGTTCGAGAGGTGCACCTCCAGCAGGAGGATCCCGGCCTTGGTCACGAGCGCCGCGGCGTCGCGGAGCGCGTACGAGTAGTGCGTGAACGCCGCCGGGTTCATGATCACGGGCGTCCGGGTGTCGACGGCCTCGTGCAGCCAGCCGATGAGGGTCGCCTCGTCGTCGGTCTGGCGGAGGTCGATCTCGACGTCGGCCGGCGCGAACGCGACGAGCTCCCGGCGGAGGTCCTCCAGCGACCCCGTGCCGTACACGTCGGGCTCGCGGCTGCCGAGCCGTCCGAGGTTGGGGCCGTTGAGGACGAGCACGCGTGACATGCGACCCAGCCTAGGGGCGGGTCAGCCGACGCTCTGGCCGCCGTCCGAGCGGATGCGCTGGCCGTTGATCCAGCCGCCCTCGGCCGAGACGAGGAAGCACACGAGCGCCGCGGCGTCGCGGGGCTCGGCGAGGCGGCCGCGGGGCGTGGTCTCCCGCAGGGTCTCGCGGATCTCGTCCGTGAACCAGCCCGTGTCGGTGGGCCCGGGGTCCACGAGGTTCGCCGTGATGCGCACGTCCTCCAGCTCGCGCGCGGCGGCGATGACGACGCGGTCGAGCGCGGCCTTGCTCGCGCCGTAGGGCACGTTGCCGACGACGTGGTCGCTCGTGAGCGCGACGATGCGGCCGGCGCCGGGCACCGCGCGGTACCGGCGCGCGAACCCCTGGATGAGCTGGAGCGACGCCCGCACGTTGACGGCCAGGTGCCGCTCGAGGCTCTCGACGCTGGTGTCGAGGAGCGCGCTGTCGACCGACTCGGCGTGCGAGAGGACGAGCGCCGTGATCGGGCCGAGCCCCGCCTCGACCGCGTCGAGGATCCGCTCGGCCGCGGCCGTGTCCACGAGGTCGGCCTCGACGCCGTGCGCCCGGCCGCCCGCCCGCTCGACGGCCTCGGCGACGCGCGCGGGGTCCTCGGGCTGCCGGCCCCAGGGCATCCGGGCGTCGTAGTCGGACCAGTAGGTGAAGGCGACGTCCCAGCCGTCGAGCGCCAGGCCCTCCGCGATGGCGGCGCCGATGCCGGAGACGCGGCCGACGCCCGTGACGAGCGCGACGGGCCGGGGCCGGTCGGGATGCGCGGGGTCGGTCACGAGCCGATCTCCTGGTACGCGGCGAACAGCAGCGCCTCCTCCGGGCCGTTGAGCACGCTCGCGCGGCCGACGCCGTCGAGCACGATGAACCGCATCATGTCGCCGCGCGCCTTCTTGTCGCGCTTCATGCTCGCGACCAGCGTGGGCCAGCGGCCGACGGGGTAGCTGGTGGGCAGGTCGAGCGAGTCGAGGATCCGCCGGTGCCGGTCGACCGCCTCGTCCGAGAGCGAGCGGGTGAGGCGCGACAGCTCCGCGGCGAAGACCATGCCCACCGCGACGGCCGCGCCGTGCCGCCAGCGGTAGCGCTCCGCGTGCTCGATGGCGTGGCCGAGCGTGTGGCCGTAGTTGAGGATCTCGCGACGGCCATTCTCGGTGAAGTCCTCCCCCACGACCTCGGCCTTCATGGCGATCGCGAGCTCCACCACGTGGCGGAACTCGGGGCTCGTGGTGTCGGTGACCCGCGCCACGTCGCGCTCGATGACGTCGAGGATCTCCGGCACGGCGATGAACCCGGCCTTCACGATCTCGGCGAAGCCCGTGACGATCTCCTCCCGCGGCAGCGTCGCGAGCAGGTCGAGGTCGACCACCACCGCGGTCGGCGCGTAGAAGGCGCCGACGAGGTTCTTGCCCTCGGAGGTGTTGATGCCCGTCTTGCCGCCGACGGCCGCGTCGACCATCGCGAGCACGGTCGTGGGGACCTGGATGAGCATGACGCCGCG
This sequence comes from Clavibacter zhangzhiyongii, assembly GCF_014775655.1. Taxonomy (NCBI): domain Bacteria; kingdom Bacillati; phylum Actinomycetota; class Actinomycetes; order Micrococcales; family Microbacteriaceae; genus Clavibacter; species Clavibacter zhangzhiyongii. The sequence continues at coordinate 1,903,664 of NZ_CP061274.1, forward strand.
CAGCCACGTCGCCGCGACGAAGCCGCCGAGGTCGGTCGTGGCGCCGCCGCCGAGCGTGATGACGGCGTCGGAGCGGGTGAAGTCGGTGGTGCCCATGATCTTCCAGCAGAAGGCGGCGACCTCGACGCGCTTGGCGCCCTCGGCGTCGGGCACCTCGGCGAGGTACACCTCGACGTCGCCCTGCAGGCGCTCGCGGAGGCGCGACGCCTCCTCGGCGAGGGCCGGCGCGTGCACGATGAGCACCTTGCGGACGCGCGGGCCGAGCAGGCCGCCGACGCCCTGGATCAGGCCGCGGCCGACGGTGACGTCGTATCCGGACGTGCCGGAGACGCGGATCACGGTGGGCGCGTCGGGCTCGGCGACCGCCGGCTCCCCGGCGTCGGGTGCGGGGGCGGCGGTGTCGGTGTCGGTGTCGGTGTCGGTGGGGTGTGCGTCGGTCATGGCTGCCTCTCCCGGGCGAAGCGCTCGATCTCGCGGGCGATGCGCGGGAGCGGGCGGTCGGAGGTGTCGATGGTCAGGTCGGCGAGCGAGCGGTACAGCTCCTCGCGGTCGGCGACGAGGCGGCGCCAGCTGTCGAGGCCGTCGACGAGCGGGCGGTCGTCGCCGCGGATGCGCGACCGGACGGCGTCCTCGCTCACGGTGAGCAGCACGACGGCCGACGCCGCGAGGTCGGCGCGCGTGGCCGGGTCGAGCACGGCGCCCCCGCCGAGCGACACGACGCCGCCCTCCGCGAGGGCCGCGACGACGGCGGCGCGCTCCAGCTCGCGGAAGCGCGGTTCGCCGTGCTCGCGGAAGATGTCGGCGATGGACCCGTGGGCCGCCACGACCGCGCGGTCGGTGTCCGTGAACGGCTCGCCCAGCGCGCGGGCGACGCGACGGCCGACCGTGGTCTTGCCCGCGCCGGGCGGGCCGATCAGGACGACCGGCACGATCAGGCCTCGGGCGGGGCGGGCGGCGCGGCGTCCGCCTCGTCGACGAGGTCGGCGCCGGAGCGGCGGCCCTCGGGGATAGCGGCGAGGTAGCCGCGGAGGTTGCGGAGCGTCTCGCCCACGGAGTCGCCGCCGAACTTCTCGAGCACGGCGTCGGCGAGGGTGAGCGCGACCATGGCCTCGGCGACGACGCCCGCGGCGGGCACGGCGCACACGTCCGAGCGCTGGTGGTTGGCGGGGGCGGCGCCGCCCGTCGCGGTGTCGACGGTGCGGAGCGCGCGCGGGACGGTCGCGATGGGCTTCATGCCGGCGCGGACGCGGAGGACCGTGCCCGTGCTCATGCCGCCCTCGGTGCCGCCGGCGCGGTCGGTGGAGCGGCCGATGCCCGCCGCCGTGGAGAACAGCTCGTCGTGGGCCTCGGATCCGCGGCGCGTGGTCGTGAGGAAGCCGTCGCCGACCTCCACGCCCTTGATGGCCTGGATGCCCATGAGCGCGGCCGCGAGCTTCGAGTCGAGCCGGCGGTCCCAGTGCACGTGCGAGCCGAGGCCCGGCGGGAGGTCGTAGGCGAGGACCTCGACGACGCCGCCGACCGTGTCGCCGCTCGCCTTCGTGTCGTCGACCTCGGCGACCATGCGGGCGCTCGTCTCGGCGTGGAAGCACCGCAGCGGATCCGCGTCGAGCGCGTCGACGTCGGCCGGCGTCGGCAGCGGCGCGCCCTCGGGCACGCGCACGGGGCCGATGGAGAGGGTGTGGCTGACGAGCGTGATGCCGAGCTCGGCGAGGAACGCACGCGCCACGGCGCCGAGCGCCACGCGGGCGGCGGTCTCGCGGGCGCTCGCGCGCTCGAGCACGGGACGGGCCTCGTCGAAGTCGTACTTCTGCATGCCCACGAGGTCGGCGTGGCCGGGGCGCGGGCGGGTGAGGGCGGCGGCGCGCGCGCCCTGGAGCTTCGCGGGATCCACGGGCTCCGGGCTCATGACGTCGACCCACTTGGGCCACTCGGTGTTGCCGATGCGCACGGCGATCGGGCTGCCGAGCGTCCGCCCGTGCACCACGCCCGTGGAGAGGCTCAGCTCGTCCTGCTCGAAGCCCATGCGCGCGCCGCGGCCGTAGCCGAGCTTGCGACGGGCGAGGTCGGCGCGGATGCCGTCGAGGCTGACGGGCACGCCCGCGGGCAGGCCCTCCAGGACGGCGATGAGTTCGGGGCCGTGGGATTCCCCGGCGGTGAGCCAACGCAGCATGGCCCCATCCTCCCACAGCGGTCGCGGGCGATCCCGCGGGTCAGGGAGGCGTCAGGCCCCGGTCCAGTCCGTCCGCGGATCCCGTCCGACGGCGGCGAGCATGGCCTCCAGCACGCGCGCCTCGTCCGGCAGCGGCCGCTCGGCGTCGCCCTGGACGAACAGGCGCACCTGGCCGAGCGCCTGCTGCACGAGCATGTCGATCCCCGGCACGACGCGCCCGCCCGCGCGCTGCCACCCGGTCGCGATCCCGGTGGGCCACGGCGCGTACGTCACGTCGAGGAGCACGGTCGCCTCGGGCAGGTCGCGGGGCAGCGGCACGGCCGCGGCGGCGTCGCCCGGGAGGGTGCTGACGACGGTGTCGGCGTCGCGGAGCGCGGTCGCCGCGTCCGCCAGCGGCACGACGCGGAGCGCCAGCCGCAGCTCGTCGGCCAGGGGCGCGAGCTCCCGGCCCTGCTCCGGGCGTCGCGCCGCCACGGCCACCTCGCGCGCGCCCATGCGCTCGAGCGCGACGACCGCCGAGCGCGCGGTGGATCCGGCGCCGAGCACGACCGCGCGCCGGCACTGCTCGACACCGCCCATGCCGAACGCCCGGACGATCCCCGCGACGTCCGTGTTCGCGCCGCGTCGCCGCGTCGCGCCCTCGCCGTCGTCCTCGAGCAGCAGCGTGTTGGCCGCGCCCGCGAGCCGGGCCGTGTCGTCGAGCCGGTCGAGCAGCGGCAGCACGTCGCGCTTGAGCGGCATGGTGAGCGACAGGCCGCGCCAGCCGGATCCGAGCCCCGCCACGAACGTGGGCAGCTCCGCCCCCGTGCACTCCACGGCCGCGTACGACCAGTCGAGCCCGAGCACGCCGTACGCCGCGTCGTGCAGGCGCGGTGACAGCGAGTGCGCGATGGGGCTGCCGAGGACGGCCAGCCGCACGGCCGGCGTCCGCGGATCAGCCATTGCCCGGGTTGTCCCTCATGAACTGCTGCCACTGCGCGACGGCCTTCAGGTGCTCGTCGTAGGACTGCGAGAAGACGGTGTCGCCCGTGATGGTGTTGACCGTCACGAAGTACAGCCACGGCCCGTCCGCGGGCGCCATGGCCGCCTTGATCGCGAGGTCGCCGGGGTTGGAGATCGGCCCGATCGGCAGGCCCGGGTGCACGTACGTGTTCCACGGGTTGTCGTCGGCGCGCTCCGCGTCGGTGGTCGTGACGCGGCCGACGGACTGGGCGCCGTACGCGACGGTCGCGTCCGACTGCAGCGGCATGCCGGCGTCGATGCGGTTCTGGAAGACGCGCGAGACCTTGTAGAAGTCGCCCTCGAAGCGCGCCTCCTTCTGGATGAGCGCCGCCATCGTCAGCACCCGGTGCCGGTCGGCGGCGGGCACGCCCGCCTGGTCGAGCGACTGGAACGTGCGCGCGACCATGGCCTTCACCATGTCGACGGCGGAGGTGCCCGGCGGGAAGTCGTACGTGGCCGGGAAGAGGTAGCCCTCGATGTTCGGGGCCTCGGCGGGGATCCCGAGCGCGCCGCGGTCGGCGACGGCGGCCTCGAGGTCGGCGACGGGCGTGCCGGTCCCCTCCGCGATCAGCTCGAACGCCTGCGCGGCGGTCTGCCCCTCGGGGATGGTGACCTTGGCCTGCACCTGGCTGGCCGGATCCTGCAGCATCTCGAGCGCGGACGCCGCGCTCATCTGCTTCCGCAGCGTGTACGTGCCCGGCTGGAAGACGACCTCGCTGCCGGAGCGGACGACGGCCTGGTAGAAGGCCTTCGAGGTCTTGACCACGTCCTGCGACTGGAGCGTGTCGCCGATGGTGCTGCCGGTGTCGCCGGTCTTCACGACGACCTGCACCTCGCCGGTGCCGTCGCCGTCGTAGTCGGTGGGCTCGGCCGGGGTGAGGAGCGCGCTCACGACGGGGCCGAAGAGCGAGGTGGCGATGACGGCGGCGCCGCCGAAGAGCACGACGAGCAGCACGAGCACGTACGGCCACTTGGGGTGGCGGCGCTTCGGCTTCGCCGGGACGGCCGCCGCGGGGCCGGTGCCGGTCGGCACCGTGCGGCGGGGCGCGCGCTCGTCGGACGACGCCGTGCGAGGCGACGTGCGGGCGGCCGCGGCGGCGGGGACGGCGGACGCGGCCCCCACGGCCGCGGCGGAGGCGGCGGACGCGTCCCCGGCGGCGGCGGACGCCGAGGTGGCGGCCGCGGCGGCGCGGTCGTCGGAGCGGCGGCGCTCGTCGGCGCGGGACGCCTCGGCGGGCGGGGTCGCACGCGACGCGGACGGCGCGGCCGAGGTCGCGGGAGCCGCGGCGGCGGACGGTGCCGCGTCGGGCGCGGTCGACGCGGTGCCGGAGCGGGCCTCGGCCGCCTCGCGGAGGGCGCGGAGCTCGCGACGCGTCATGGGCGCACCCGTGCCGATCCCCGGTCCGTCGCCGCGCGGGGCGTCGGCGGGCGGGGTCGGAGCGGAGGGTCGACCCGCGGCGTCCGCGGGAACCCCGGGAGCCGCGGCGACGTCGCCGAACAGGCTCTCGAAGGGGTCGACTCCCTCACCCGGGGCCGTCGTGGCGCGTCGGGCGGGATCGTTCTCAGGCGTGTCGGTCAGGATCGACTCGGTTCCTCGGGACGAGAGCACCGGGTGGGGAGCCGGCGGAGCGCTCGGTCTCGAGCGCATGTTGAAGGATTATAACGGCCGCCACCTGGTCGATCACGGGCCTCTGCTTACGGGACCCTCTGCCGGAGGACCGCAGCGCGCTCTGGGCCGACACCGTGGAGAGCCTCTCGTCGACGAGCCGCACGGGGATCGCGGTGGCGTCCGCGAGCCGGTGCGCGAAGCCCTCGGCGTCGTCCGTGGACGCGGTCGCCCGCCCCGAGAGCGCGAGCGGCAGGCCCACCAGGAGCTCCACGCAGTCCATCTCGGCGGCCACCTCGAGGATCCGCCGCACGTCGGCCGAGCCTCCCGCGTCGCGCGGGACGGTCTCCACCGGCGTGGCGATCAGCCCGTGCGGGTCCGACCGGGCGAGGCCGATGCGGACCTTCCCCACGTCGACCGCGAGCCGGGATCCGACCCGCATCAGGACGCGAGCGCCTGGCGGACCGCGGCCAGCGCGTCGGCGATGGCCGACACGTCGGACCCGCCGCCCTGCGCGAGGTCGTCCTTGCCGCCTCCGCCGCCGCCGAGCACCGCCGCCGCCGCACGGGCGAGCTGCCCGGCCTTGGCGCCGGCGTCGCGCGCGGCCTGGTTGGTGGCGACGATGACGGTCGGCTTGCCGCCCGCGTCGCCCGCGAGGGCGACCACGACGGGCTCGGATCCGGCGCGCTCGCGCACGAGGGTCACGAGCTGGCGGACCTCGTCGGCGGAGCGGACGGTGCCGAGCGACTCCTGGATCAGCGTCACGGCGCCGACGCGCGCGCCCTGCTGCAGGAGCGCGGGCACGCGCTGCTGCAGCGCCTGCGCCTCGAAGTCGGCGATGCGCCGCTCCGCGGCCTTGAGGTTCTGCATCAGGTCGGCGATGCGGTCCGGCAGCTGCTCGCGCGGGGTCTTGAGGCTCGAGGTGAGCTGCGACACGATGGCGCGCTCGACGGCGAGGTCCTGGAACGCCTCGCGACCGACGAGCGACTCGATGCGGCGGTTGGTGGACCCGACGGACGACTCCCCCACGACGTTGATGAGCCCGATCTGCGCGCTGGAGGACACGTGCGTGCCCGCGCACAGCTCGCGCGACCACGGGCCGCCGATGTCGACGACGCGCACGGTGTCGCCGTACTTCTCGCCGAACAGCGCCATGGCGCCCAGCTGCTTGGCCTCGTCGATGGGCATGACGCGCGTGATGACCTGCAGGTCGTCCCGCACGGCGCCGTTCGCGATGTCCTCGATCTCGCTGCGGGTCGCGGGGCTCAGCGCCTGGTTCCACGCGAAGTCGAGCCGCATGTAGCCAGCGCGGTTGTAGGAGCCGGACTGGTGCGCGTCCTGGCCGAGCACCTGGCGGAGCGCGGCGTGCACGAGGTGGGTGCCCGAGTGCGCCTGCGTGGCGCCGCGTCGCCAGTCGGCGTCGACGACCGTGGTGGCGGCGTCGCCGACCCCCACCTCGCCCGAGCGCACCTGCACGCGGTGGCTGATGAGGCCCTTCACGGGCTTCTGCACGTCGAGCACCTCGAGGTCGAAGCCGTTCCCGACGATGCTGCCCGCGTCGGCCTCCTGGCCGCCGGACTCCGCGTAGAGGCTCGTCTCCGGGAGGATGACCTCCGCGATGTCGCCGGCGACCGCGTGGTCGACGCTGTGGCCGCCCACGATGAGGCCGAGGATCGTCGTGCCCGTCTCGAGCTCGTCGTAGCCCGTGAAGCGCGTCTCGCCCGCGGCGCGGAACGCGCTGTACACGGTGAGGTCGGCGAGGGCCGTCTTCTTCGACTTGGCGTCGGCCTTGGCCCGCGTCCGCTGCTCCAGCATCAGGCGGTCGAACGCCTCGCGGTCGACCGTGAGGCCGTTCTCCTCCGCCATCTCGAGCGTGAGGTCGATGGGGAAGCCGAACGTGTCGTGCAGGAGGAACGCGGTGTCGCCCGCGATCCGCTCGCCGCCGTTCGCCTTCGTCTCGCCGACGGCCACGTCGAGGATCGTCGTGCCCCCGGCGAGCGTGCGGAGGAAGGTCTCCTCCTCCGCGTACGCGAGGCGGGAGATGCGGTCGAAGTCGTCGGAGACCTCGGGGTATGCGGCCTTCATCGCGTCGCGCGACGCGGGGAAGAGCTCGCCGAAGGTCGCGGTGTCGACGCCCAGGAGGCGCATGGCCCGCACGGTGCGGCGCATGAGGCGGCGCAGGATGTAGCCGCGCCCCTCGTTGGACGGCCGCACGCCGTCGGACATCAGCATGAGCGACGAGCGCACGTGGTCGGCGACGATGCGCATGCGCACGTCGTCCTCGTGCTCGGCGCCGTAGCGGCGGCCGGAGAGGTCGGCCGCTCGGTCGAGGACCGGGCGCACCTGGTCGATCTCGTACATGTTCTCGACGCCCTGCTTGAGGAACGCGACGCGCTCGAGGCCCATGCCGGTGTCGATGTTCCTCTTCGGCAGGTCGCCGAGGATCTCGAAGTCGCTCTTGCCCGTGCCCTGACCACGCAGGTACTGCATGAAGACGAGGTTCCAGATCTCCACGTAGCGGTCGTCGTCCGTGGCGGGGCCGCCGTCGGCGCCGTACGCGGGGCCGCGGTCGAAGAAGATCTCCGAGCAGGGGCCGGCGGGGCCGGGCTGGCCGGTGTGCCAGTAGTTCGTGTCGCGGCCGAGGCCCTGGATCCGGTCGTCGGGCAGGCCCGCGATGCGCTTCCACGCCTGCCGCGCCTCGTCGTCCTCGTGGTAGACGGTGACCCAGAGGTCGTCGGGCGAGAAGCCGAGGCCGCCGTCGGCCTCGCTCGTGGTGAGCAGCTCCCACGCGTACGCGATGGCCTGCTCCTTGAAGTAGTCGCCGAAGGAGAAGTTGCCGTTCATCTGGAAGAAGGTGCCGTGCCGGGGCGTGCGGCCGACCTCCTCGATGTCGAGCGTGCGGATGCACTTCTGCACGCTCGTGGCGCGCGGGAACGGCGCGGGCACGACGCCCGTGAGGTACGGCACGAACGGGACCATGCCGGCCACCGTGAACAGCAGCGTGGGGTCGTCGCTCACGAGCGACGCCGACGGCACGACGGTGTGCTCCCGGTCGCCGAAGTACGTCAGCCAGGCGTTGCGGATGTCTGCGGTCTGCATGCGGTCTACTGCTTTCCCAGCTCGGTGATGGTGTCCTCGGCCTCGCCCACGGCGGAGCGGAGCTCGGCCTCGCGGCGGCGGTAGCCGTCCTCGACGGCCTCGCCGAAGCGGCGGGCCCGGGCGTCGACGTCCTGGAACAGGCGGTGCCCGGCGGGCGTGCGGTCGACCACGTGGGCGACGGCGAAGCCGAGGACGACCCCCACGGCGATGAGGACGAGGTTCTTCATGCTTCTCCCCTTCCGGGAGCTGCCCCCAGACGGAGGTGACGTGCGGTGCGGAGGCCAGCGGGGGCCGAGGGCGATCCTACCGGCCGGTCCGCGCGCCGCCCGGTCGCCCGGGACCCGCGCACGGGTCCGGATGCGCCGAGAGGCGGGCCGCCCGGACGGACGACCCGCCTCGCGGACGGTGATGCGGTGGGGCTAGCGAGCCGCGTAGTACTCGACGACCAGCTGGACCTCGCAGGTCACGGGGACCTCGGCGCGCTTCGGCAGGCGCACGAGGCGGGCCTGCAGCTTGTCGAGCTCGACCTCGAGGTACGAGGGGAGCTTCGGCAGCACGTCGGCGTGACCGCCGGCGGCGGCGACCTGGAAGGGCTCGGTGCCCTCGGAGCGCGGCTTGACGTGGATCATCTGGCCGGCCTTCACGCGGAAGGAGGGGCGGTCGACGATCTTGCCGTCGACCATGATGTGGCGGTGCACGACGAGCTGGCGGGCCTGCGCCGTGGTGCGCGCGAGGCCGGAGCGGACGACGAGCGCGTCGAGGCGCTGCTCGAGGATCTCGACGAGGTTCTCACCGGTCAGGCCCTGCGTGCGACGCGCCTCCTGGAAGGCGATCTTGAGCTGCGCCTCGCGGATGCCGTACTGGGCGCGCAGGCGCTGCTTCTCGCGGAGGCGGACGGCGTAGTCGCTGTCCTGCTTGCGCTTGGACCGGCCGTGCTCGCCCGGCGCGTAGGGGCGCTTCTCGAGGTACTTGGCCGCCTTCGGCGTGAGCGGGATGCCCAGCGCGCGGGAGAGGCGGGTCTTGCTGCGGGTGCGTGACTTGGTGGACACGTTTTCCTTCCAGGGAGAAAGTCTCTGACTACGGGTGGTGCAGGGCGTCCGCGCACACGCATGGGCGCGCGACGATCGACACCGCTGATGCGGTTCCTGCGTGAGTAGAGGGATTCGCCACGGGTCGTCCGGCTACAGGACGTGTCCCTTGATCATGATGTCGACGCAGCCGCACGCGACACCCGATTGAGGCGTCAGCAAGCGTAGCACGCGGTCGCCGTGATCCCGCGGGTGCGCCGCGCCGTGGTCAGCCCCCGCGGACGATGCGCCGCAGCTTCTCCAGCCGCGCCGACAGGTCCCGCTCGTGCCCGTGCTGCGTGGGCGAGTAGTAGGTGCGGCCGACGAGCTCGTCGGGCAGGTACTGCTGGCGCACGACCCCGATGTCCGCGTCGTGCGGGTAGCGGTAGCCCTTGCCGTGGCCGAGGCGCTTGGCCCCCGGGTAGTGCGCGTCGCGCAGGTGGAGCGGGACCCGGCCGAAGGCGCCGGCGCGCACGTCCGCGATGGCCTGGTCGATGCCGAGGTAGGAGGCGTTCGACTTGGGCGCGGTCGCGAGGTGCACGACGGCCTGCGCCAGCGGGATCCGCCCCTCCGGCATGCCGATGAGCTGCACCGCGTCGGCGGCCGCGACCGCGACGACGAGCGCCTGGGGGTCGGCGAGCCCGATGTCCTCGGAGGCCGAGACGATGATCCGCCGCGCGATGAAGCGCGGATCCTCCCCCGCCTCGATCATGCGGGCCAGGTAGTGCAGCGCGGCGTCGACGTCGGATCCGCGGATCGACTTGATGAAGGCGCTGATGACGTCGTAGTGCTCGTCGCCGTTGCGGTCGTAGCGCAGCAGCGCCCGGTCGACCGCGAGCGCGACCTGCTCGGTGGAGATGGGGACGGGCGCCGGGTCAGCGTCCGGCACGTCCCGCTCGTCGCCGTCCTCGTCGTCGTCCTCGTCGTCATCGTCATCGTCGTCCGCGTCCGCCGCCGCCCGCGCCTTGCCCGCCGCGTCCGCCTGCGCCGAGACGGCCGCCGCCTCGAGCGCCGTGAGCGCGCGCCGGGCGTCGCCGGAGGCGAGCCGGATGATCATCGCCCGCGCGTCGTCCTCGAGCGCGAACCGCCCGCCGAGCCCGCGCGCGTCGGCCACGGCGCGGTCGACCAGCACGCCGAGGTCGTCGTCGTCGAGCTGCTCGAGCGTCAGCAGCAGGCTGCGCGACAGCAGCGGCGAGATCACGGAGAAGGACGGGTTCTCCGTGGTGGCCGCGATGAGGATCACCCATCCGTTCTCCACGCCCGGCAGCAGCGCGTCCTGCTGCGCCTTCGTGAAGCGGTGGATCTCGTCGAGGAAGAGCACGGTCGAGACGCCGAAGAGGTCGCGGTCGCTCAGCGCCTTCTCCATCACCTGGCGGACGTCGCGGACGCCCGCCGTCACCGCGGACAGCTCGACGAAGCGCCGGCTGGATCCGTGCGCGATCGCCTGCGCGAGCGTCGTCTTGCCGGTCCCGGGCGGGCCCCACAGGATGATCGACACCGAGCCCTGCTCCCCCGCCACGTCGGACGCGAGGCTCACCAGGGGCGCCCCGGGGGTCAGCAGATGGCGCTGGCCGGTGACCTCGTCGAGGCTCCGGGGACGCATCCGGACGGCCAGGGGCGTGGCCCCCGAGCGGAGGCCCGGTCGCGTGTCGGTCATGACCTCGATGGTAGGCGCGACCGGCTATGGTTCCCGTACCGCCGCCTCGGGCGGGACCGACCGTGAGGACGCCGTGGCCCCCAGGAACGACCGCGCAGCCCGCGAGGCGCAGGCCCGGCTCCGACGCTACGCGGCCCGCCAGGAGCTGCACGCCCGCGCCGCGCGTCGCCGTCGCCGGGACGACGTCACGGCCGTCGTCGGCGTGATCCTGGTCGCGGCGCTCGCCGTCGGCGCGCAGCTCGCGTACGCGTCCGGCCCCGGCGCCCCGGCCCCCGCTCCCGCTTCCACGCCGTCATCCCCCACGCCGTCCTCCCCCGCCCCGGCGACGCCGGACGCGACGCCGACCCCCTGAGCCCCGGCCCGCGGACTCGTCGTCGCCCTTCCCGCCGTGCGTCCCCGCCCGGACGCGTCTCGACCGCATGCGGTCCTCACGGTCCCCTGCGAGGCGGGCTCGATCCACGACGCGGCGCGCAGCCCCGGCCCTCGCTGGTGCATGATCGACAGGTCAGTCCCGCCGCCGCCCGCGGCGAACCCGCTCGATGCCCGTGCTCTAGGCTGACGTGCACGTCTCCGCACCGGTCCGTCCGGTCCTACGAACAAGGTGGAATCCGTGGCTGACAACGATCAGACCCCCTGGGGCCGCGTCGACGAGACGGGCACCGTCTTCCTGCGCGAGGGCGACGGCGAACGCGCCGTCGGCCAGTACCCCGACGGGACCCCCGAGGAGGCGCTGGCCTACTTCCAGCGCAAGTACACCGACCTCGCCGGCCAGGTGACGCTCCTCGAGCAGCGCGCCAAGCGCGGGGCTCCCGCGGCCGACGTCTCGAAGGCCGTCGCGCACCTCATCGAGGCGGTCGAGGGCGCGAACGCCGTCGGCGACCTCGCCGCCCTGCGCGGCCGGCTCGACGTCCTCGCCGCGACGGTGGGCGAGCTCACCGAGAAGCAGGGCGAGGAGCAGCGCCAGGTGGTGCAGGGCGCCATCGCGGAGCGCACCGCGATCGTCGAGGAGACGGAGCGGCTCGCGAGCCAGGACTTCTCGAAGGTGCAGTGGAAGCAGCTGACCGCCGAGGTCGACGCGCTGTTCAGCCGGTGGCAGCAGCACCAGCAGACGGGTCCGCGCCTTCCCAAGAACGAGGCCAACGAGCTCTGGAAGCGCTTCCGCACGGCGCGCTCCACCATCGACACCGAGCGCAAGGCGTTCTTCGCCGAGCTCGACAACGCGCACAAGGACGCGCGTTCGAAGAAGCAGGCCATCGTCGAGCAGGCGCGTGCGCTCGAGCCGCAGGGCGTCGGCGGGATCCCCGCCTACCGCCGCCTGCTCGACGAGTGGAAGCTCGCGGGGCGGGCCGGCAAGCGCTACGACGACGCGCTCTGGGCGCAGTTCAAGGCCGCCGGCGACGTGCTCTACGGCGCCAAGGCCGAGGTCGACGCGGCGGACGACGAGGAGCAGCAGGCCAACCTGCAGGCCAAGCTCGCGCTCCTCGACGAGGCCGAGCCCATCCTCCAGATCACCGAGCGCACCGCGGCGCGTGACAAGCTGACCGCCGTGCAGCTCCGCTGGGACGCGATCGGCCGCGTGCCCCGCGACAGCGTCAAGACCGTGGAGGACCGCCTCCGCAAGGTCGAGACGCACGTCCGCACGCTCGACGAGGAGTTCTGGCGCAAGAACAACCCGGAGACGAAGGCCCGATCGGAGGGCCTCGCCTCCCAGCTGGGCGCCGCGATCGACAAGCTCCAGCGCGAGCTCGACGCGGCCCAGGCCGACGGCGACGCCCGCCGCATCAAGGAGGCGGAGGAGGCGCTGGCCGCCCGCCGCGTCTGGCTGGACGCGCTCGGCTCCTAGCCCACCCCTCCGCACGCCGACCACGGCCCGGGATCCTCCACAGGATCCCGGGCCGTCGTCCGTCCGGGTCGCGGCACTGGCATGGTGCGCGCATGTCGCCCCGCCTCGCCCCCGTCCTGTCCGTCCTCGACCTCCCGCTCGCCGAGCTCTGCTCCGCCCGTCTCGACGGGGAGGTGTACGAGGTCGACGCCTGCTACTCCCCCGTCGACGAGCTCGCGTCGCCGTGGCTCCGTGCCGCCGCCCTCGCCGCCCAGGTGCCGTCCCGCCTCATCGCCGAGCGGTCCACGGCCGCCTGGGTGCACGGCGCCGTCCGCACCCCGCCGCGCACGCACGAGTACTGCGTCGACAGCGTCGCCCGCTGCCACCCGCCGGCCCTGCGCAACGTCCGCATCCGCGAGGTGGTGCTCGACGAGCGCGACACGCTCGTGCTCGCCGGGCTCCGCGTCACGACGCCGCTGCGCACCCTGTGCGACATCGCGCGCACGGTCGCCGACCTGACGCCGCGCCACCGCGCCGCGTGCCTCGGCCTGCTCGCGATGCCGGGGGTCACCGAGGCCGCGGCCCGCGAGCACCTCGCCGGGTGCGGCGCCCTCCCCGACAAGCGCCGGGCGCTGGCCCGCCTCGACGAGCTGGCCCGCCTCGCGGCGACGGCCGAGCCGGGACGGGACCCGTCCTCCTCCGGAGCGGTCAGCCCCCGTTGACGCGGTACACGTCGTACACCGCGTCGATGCGCCGCACCGCGTTGAGCACGCGGTCCAGGTGCGTCACGTCACCCATCTCGAAGACGAAGCGGCTGATGGCCAGACGGTTCGACGAGGTGGAGACCGAGGCCGAGAGGATGTTCACGTGGTGCTCCGAGAGCACGCGCGTCACGTCGCTGAGGAGACCGGAGCGGTCGAGCGCCTCCACCTGGATGTGCACGAGGAACAGGCTCTTCGACGACGGCGCCCACTCCACCTCGATCATGCGGTCGGGCTCCGCGCGCAGCGACTCCACGTTGTGGCACGAGGCCTGGTGCACGGAGACGCCGGCGCCACGCGTGACGAAGCCGATGATCGCGTCGCCGGGCACGGGCGTGCAGCACTTCGCGAGCTTCACGAGGATGTCGGGGGCGCCGCGCACCAGCACGCCGGAGTCGCTGTTGCGCGACACCCGCGATCGCTGCGTGACGGCGAAGACCTCCTCGGCCTCCCCGCCGCTGTCGCCCTGGATGGACGACAGCACCTTCTCGATCACCGACTGCGTGGAGACGTGACCCTCGCCGACGGCCGCATACAGCGCGGCCACGTCGTCGTACTTCATGCTCTGCGCCACGTCCGAGAACGCGTCCTGGTTCATGAGCTTCTGCAGCGGCAGGTTCTGCTTGCGCATGGCCCGCGCGATGGCGTCCTTGCCCTGCTCGATGGCCTCCTCGCGGCGCTCCTTCGTGAACCACTGCTTGATCTTGTTCCGCGCGCGGGCGCTCTTGACGAACGCCAGCCAGTCCTTGCTCGGGCCGCTGTCCGGGTTCTTCGAGGTGAAGACCTCGACGACGTCGCCCGTCGTCAGCGGGTTCTCGAGCGGCACGAGCCGGCCGTTGACCTTCGCCCCCATGGTGCGGTGGCCGACGTCGGTGTGCACCGCGTAGGCGAAGTCCACGGGCGTGCCGCCGGCGGGCAGGCCGATCACCTTGCCGTGCGGCGTGAAGACGTAGACCTCCTTCGCGCCGATCTCGAAGCGGAGCGAGTCGAGGAACTCCCCCGGATCGGCCGTCTCCGACTGCCAGTCGGAGATGTGGGCGAGCCAGGCGAGGTCGGTGTCCCCCTGCGGCGACACCTCCGTGGTGCGACCGCCGTTCATCCGCTCCTTGTACTTCCAGTGCGCCGCGACGCCGAACTCGGCCCGCTGGTGCATCTCGTGGGTGCGGATCTGGATCTCCACCGGGCGCCCCTTCGGCCCGATGACCGTGGTGTGCAGGGACTGGTAGAGGTTGAACTTCGGGGTCGCGATGTAGTCCTTGAAGCGACCGGGCACGGGCGTCCAGCGCGCATGGATGGCGCCGAGCACCGCGTAGCAGTCGCGCAGGGAGTCGACCAGCACGCGGATCCCGACGAGGTCGTAGATCTCGTCGAACTCGCGTCCGCGCACCACCATCTTCTGGTAGATCGAGTAGTACTGCTTCGGTCGGCCGGCGACCTTGCCGCGGATCCGGGCGGCGCGCAGGTCGTCGTTGACGCTGTCGATCACCTGCTGCACGAACTGCTCGCGCTGCGGCGTGCGCTGCTTCACGAGGTTCTCGATCTCGACGTAGATCTTCGGGTAGAGCACCGCGAACGAGAGGTCCTCGAGCTCCCACTTGATGGTCGAGATGCCGAGGCGATGCGCCAGCGGCGCGTAGATCTCGAGCGTCTCCTTCGCCTTGCGCTCGGCCGACGCCGACTCGACGAAGCCCCAGGTGCGCGCGTTGTGCAGGCGGTCGGCGAGCTTGATCACGAGGACGCGGATGTCCTTCGACATCGCCACGACCATCTTCCGCACCGTCTCGGCCTGCGCGCTGTCGCCGTACTTGAGCTTGTCGAGCTTCGTGACACCGTCCACGAGCATCGCGATCTCGTCGCCGAACTCGTGGCGGAGCATGTCGAGCGTGTACTCGGTGTCCTCGACGGTGTCGTGGAGGAGGGCGGCGGCCAGGGTCTTCGGCCCGATGCCGAGGTCGGCGAGGATCTGCGCGACCGCCACGGGGTGCGTGATGTACGGCTCGCCGCTCTTGCGCTTCTGCCCGTCGTGGGCCCGCTCGGCGACCGCGTACGCCCGCTCGATGAGGCTCATGTCGGCCTTGGGGTGGTGCAGACGCGCCGTGCGGATGAGCTGCTCCACGGCGCCCGCGGGCTGGGCCCGGGAGAAGAGGCGCGGCACCAGACGCCGGAGGGAAGCCGTGCTCGAGGTCGTCTCCGTCATCGTTCAGCCTCCCAGGCGTGTGCTGGAGACCAAATTATCACCGCGTCCGAGCGCTCCCGACCACGGCCGATGCGGCGGACGCGGGCCGGACGGCCCCAGCGGCGCGACGGACCGGGCCGTGCGGCGTCCCGCTGCGCCGGGCCGCCGGCCGGACGCCGCGGGCGGACACCGGGCGATCAGGCGACGCGGCCGTCCGCGCCCTCGTCGGTGACGACGTCGCCGCCCATCTGCGACCACGCGTGCATGCCGCCCGTGACGTTCGACGCGGCGAAGCCGCCGCGGATGAGCGCCTGCGTCGCGATCGACGAGCGGTGGCCGGAGCGGCACACCACCGCGATGTGCTGGTCGGTCGGGATCTCCCCGGCGCGGGCCTCGAGCTCGCCCATGGGGATGTGGTGGGCGACGGCCGAGTGGCCGGCCTCCCACTCGTCGTCCTCGCGGACGTCGAGGAGCCAGGACTCGCCCGTGGCGGTGCGGGCCTTGGCCGTGGCGGCGTCGAGCTCCTCGGGGACGCCTGCTCCGTTCATGCTGCTCATGCCTCCACCGTACTGACGGCGCGCTCGGCCTGGGCACGGCTCGCGGCCGTGGCCGCCAGCGCATCGCCCCTCTTGACCTTCGGCTCGCCCTCACGGAGGTGCGCGTACAGCGGCGCGGCGATGAAGATCGTCGAGTAGGTGCCCACGATGATGCCGATGAACAGCGACAGGGCGATGTCGCGCAGCGTGCCGGCCCCGAGGACCACGGCGCCGATGAAGAGGATCGAGCCGACCGGCAGGATCGCGACGATCGAGGTGTTGATGGAGCGGACCAGGGTCTGGTTGACCGCGAGGTTGACCGACTGCGCGAACGTGCGCCGCGACTCCTGCCCGTCCTCCGCCGTGTTCTCCCGGATCTTGTCGAACACCACGACCGTGTCGTAGAGCGAGTACCCGAGGATCGTCAGGAAGCCGATGACGGCCGCCGGCGTGACCTCGAAGCCCGTGATGCCGTAGATGCCGGCGGTGAGCACGAGGTCGTGGAGCAGGGCCACGATCGCCGCGACCGACATCTTCCACGTGCGGAAGTAGACCGACATGACGACCGCCGCCAGCGCGAGGAACACCACGAGGCCCCAGAGCGCCTGGCGGGTGATGTCCTGGCCCCACGACGGGCCGATGAACGACTCGGTGACGCTCGACGTCTCGACCCCGTAGGCCGTGGCCAGCGCCTGGCGGACCGCGGTGCTGTCCTCGGGCTGCAGCTGGTCGGTCTGCACGCGGACGCCGTCGGAGCCGACGGACGACACGCGCGCCGGGACGGGAGTCACGGTGGCCACGGCGTCGCTCGCGATGTCCTGCGACTGGGACTGCACCCCGCTCACGGTGTACTCGGATCCGCCGGTGAACTCGATGCCGAACGTGAAGCCGCCACGCAGCAGCGGGCCGAGGATCGAGACGAGGATGCAGATCGCGGCGATGCCGTACCAGAGGCGGCGGCGCCCGACGATGTCGAACGAGCGCTTGCCCGTGTAGAGGTCGTTGCCGAACTCGGAGAAGCCAGCCATCAGTCGTCCCTGCTCGTGTCGTCGGGTCGCGGCGCGTCGATCGTCGCGGTCGAGGTGGATCCGGTGGTCGACCCCTGCGCGGCCTTGCGCTCCGCGATGGTCTGCCGGCGTGCGGCCTCCTTCGCCGCGGCGGCGTTGCGGCCCGTGCTGGCGGCAGGCGTGCGGAAGGTGGCGCGGCCGCGGTAGACCGCGCCGAGCGCCCGCGGGTCGAGCCCGCTCATGCGGTGGCCCTCGGCGAAGAAGCGCCGCTCGGCCAGCAGCTGCAGGATCGGGTGGGTGAAGAGCGAGACCACGATGAGGTCGATGATCGTCGTGAGGCCGAGCGTGAGCGCGAAGCCCTTCACGTTGCCCACCGCGAGGATGAACAGCACGGCCGCCGCGAGGAAGTTGACCGTGTCGGACGCGATGATCGTGCGCAGCGCGCGCTTCCAGCCCTGCTCCACGGACGAGACGAGGCCGCGGCCGTCGCGGAGCTCGTCCTTGATGCGCTCGAAGTAGACGATGAACGAGTCCGCCGTGATGCCGATGGCCACGATGAGGCCCGCCACCCCGGCGAGCGACAGCCGGTACCCCTCCCGCCAGCTGAGGAGCGTGATGAGGAGGTACGTGATCACCGCGGCGATGACCAGGGACGCGACGGTCACCAGGCCGAGCGCCCGGTACTGCACGAGCGAGTAGAGCACCACCAGCGCGAGCCCGATGAGGCCCGCGATGAGGCCGCTGGTGAGCTGCGAGGAGCCGAGCGTCGCCGAGATGACGTCGGAGCTCTGCAGGGTGAAGCTGAGCGGCAGGGCGCCGAACTTGAGCTGGTCGGCCAGGGCCTTCGCGCTCTCCTGCGTGAAGTTGCCGGTGATGGAGGGCTTGCCGTTCGTGACGACGCCCTGCGTGACCGGCGCCGAGATCACGTCGTTGTCGAGCACGAACGCGAACTGGTTGCGCGGCGACTCGAGCGTGATGAGGCGGGTCGACATGTCGCCGAACTGCTTGGTACCGTCGCCGTCGAAGACGAGGTTGACCGACCACGTGCCGGTGCTGACGCCCTGGCTGGACTGCTGCAGGCCGCTGGTGGCGTCGGAGATGGTGCTGCCGTCGACCTCGACCGGACCGAGCAGGTACTTCGCGGCGCCGTCGTCGGCGCACGCGATGATCGCGCGGTCGGCGGGGGCGGCCTGGCCGTCGCTCTCCGGGGCGGTGGCGCAGTCGTACGCCGCGAACTCGGCCTGCAGGCGGGGCGTCGCCCACGAGAGGTCGCTGGGGCCGGTGGGCTCCGCGGTGGGCTCGTCGGAGAGGGTCGCGGGATCCGGCGTCGCCTCGGCGGCGGGGGTCTCGGCGGCCGGGGTCGATCCGTCGGTCGGCGTCGTGCCGTCCGCGGGTGCCGAGCCGTCGGTGGGGGTCGGCGTCGGGGTCGGGCCGACCGAGGCCGTGCCCGCCGCGCCCACGAGCACGGGCCGCAGCTCGAGCTTCGCGGACGACTGCAGGCGCTGCATGGTGGCCGCGTCGGGCTCACCCGGCAGGCTCACGACGATGTTGCTGCCGCCCTGCGTGGTGATCTCGGCCTCGCTGACGCCGCTGGCGTCGACGCGCTGGCGGATGATCGACACGGCCTGCGCGAGCTGCTCGCTCGTCGGCCCCGAGGACGCGCCGTCGAGCTGCGGGGCGAGGATGATCTGCGTGCCGCCCTCGAGGTCCAGCGCGAGCTTCGGGCTCCAGGACCCGTTGCTGAACGCGACGCTCGCGGCGTTGCCGCCGGCCAGGAGGCCGATGATGACGAGCAGCCAGACGAGCTTGCGCCGGGCCTTGCGTACCGGTGTGGGCGACTTGGCCACCTGGACACTCGACTTTCTTCACGGTGCGCCGGCGTGATCCGCGCGGCTCCCCGGATGGAGGGTGGGATCGGTCCGGGCGCGGTGACGCCCGGGAGGGGCGGGCGGCCGTGGCCGCCCGCCCGGTGGATCAGGAGCGGGCGGCGGGGCCGTCGCCGTCGTCGAGTCGACGCGCGGAGTCCGGCGTGCCGGTCTCGTCGACCACGTCGGCGGCCGGGGCGTCGTCCACGAGCGCGCTCGCGTCGTCGGCGACGGCGACCGTGGGCTCGACGACGCGCGCGATCGTCTGGCGGTGGAGCTTCAGCACCGTGCCGGGCGACACCTCGAGGTACGCGAGGTTGTTCTCCTCGTCGAAGGAGACGAGCGTGCCGTAGATGCCGGAGGCCGTCATGACCTCGGCACCGGGGACCATCTGGGTCTGCAGCTCGGCGAGGTCCTTCTGGCGCTTCCGGCTGTTGCGGAACATGAAGAAGATGAGGAGCGCCAGGACGGCGAACATGATCAGGGTGAACGGGTCCATGCGGGACGGGCCTTTCAGGTGCTGGGGTGTGACGGACGCGACGAACCGGCGACGTTCCGCGGGAGGCCAGCTTGAATCATAGGCCATCGTCGAACAGGGCCTCGGCGGCCGCACCCGGCGCAGAGGGGCGGGCGGGTGCCCCCGGGACGGGCGGCGGCTCGAGCCCGAAGTGCCGCCAGGCGGCGGGCGTCGCGACGCGACCCCGCGGGGTCCGCGTCACCAGACCGATGCGCACGAGGAACGGCTCGACGACCGACTCGATCGTCTCCGCCTCCTCCCCCACGGAGACCGCGAGGGTGTTGAGCCCGACGGGGCCCCCGCCGAAGCGCGTGAGTATGCCGCGCATGACGGCGCGGTCGAGGCGGTCGAGGCCGAGGGGATCCACGTCGTAGAGGTCGAGCGCGGCGCGGACGGAGTCGACGCCGGCCTCCGTCCCGTGGACGAGCGCGTAGTCGCGCACCCGGCGCAGGAGCCGGTTGGCGATGCGCGGCGTCCCGCGGCAGCGGCCGGCGATCTCCGCGACGGCCTCGTGCTCGATCTCCAGGTGCAGCATGCGCGCCGCCCGCTCGATGACCTGCTCGAGCTCGTGCGTCTCGTAGAACTCGAGGTGCGCGGTGAAGCCGAAGCGGTCGCGCAGCGGACTCGGCAGCATGCCCGAGCGCGTGGTCGCGCCCACGAGGGTGAACGGGGAGAGCTCCAGCGGGATGGAGGTCGCACCCGCGCCCTTGCCGACCATGATGTCGATCCGGAAGTCCTCCATCGCGAGGTACAGCATCTCCTCGGCGGAGCGGGCCATGCGGTGGATCTCGTCGACGAAGAGGATCTCGCCGGGCACGAGCGCGGACAGCACCGCCGCGAGGTCGCCCGCGTGCTGGATGGCCGGGCCGCTCGTGAGGCGCAGCGGCCGGCGGCTCTCCTCCGCGACGATCATCGCGAGCGTGGTCTTGCCGAGGCCGGGCGGGCCCGCGAGCAGGATGTGGTCGGGCGAGCGGTTCTGCATGGCGGCGGCCGTGAGCAGCAGCTCCAGCTGGCCGCGCACCTTGACCTGCCCGACGAACTCGGAGAGCGACCTCGGGCGCAGCGCGCCCTCGAAGGCGAGCTCGGCGTCGGACTCGGGGACGGGGCTCGACACGTCGCCGTGCTCGAGCGCGCTCACCGGTCGGCCGCCGCGACCGACGTGGAGGCGCCCTGCGGCTGCTGCGGCCCGAGGATCCCGAGCGCGACGCGCAGGAGGCGCGGCATGTCCGCGGGCGCGCCCTGCTCCTCGGTCGACGCGACCGCGTCGTCGACCGCCGTGCGGGCGACGCGCTCGGACCAGCCGAGCCCCACGAGGGCCGTGACGACGTCCGTCGTGATGGAGGCGGGCGCGGACGAGGCCGGGCGCGTGCGCGGCTGGGTGACGAACAGCTTGCCCGCGAGCTGCAGGACGATGAGCTTCGCGGTCTTCGGACCGATGCCCGACACGCGGCGGAAGGCGGCGTCGTCCTCGATCGCGACGGCATGCGCCATGGCCTCGGGATCCAGGTGCTCGAGCACCGCGAGGGCCGACTTCGGTCCGACGCCCGTGACGCCGCAGAGCAGCTCGAAGGCGCGCAGCTCGTCCGGGCCGGGGAACCCGAAGAGGGTGAGCGAGTCCTCGCGGACCACGAGGGACGTGAGGACGGTGGCCTCGGATCCGTGCCGCAGCTCGAGCGCGTGCCGGGGCGTCACCTGGACGCCGTAGCCCACCCCGTGCACCTCCAGCAGGAGGGCCTGACCGGAGACGGACAGCACGGTGCCGCGGAGGGAGGAGATCACCACCCAACCCTACGAGCTAGCGCCGACCCCGCTGCGCACGCTCGGCCGCGATCCACGCGGCCTGCGCGGTGGTGGGCCCCGCGGCGGCGGGCGCGCCGGCGGCGGTCGGCCGTGGCGCCGGCGCCGGCGTCCCCGCGATGCCCGCGCGCGACATCCCGGCCCGCCAGCCGGCGCAGATCGCGAGGGCCAGCGCGTCGGAGGCGTCGGCGGGCGTCGGCAGCTCGTCGAGGCCGAGGATCCGCGCGACCATCGTCGCGACCTGCTTCTTGTCGGCCTGGCCGTACCCGGTCACGGCGGCCTTGACCTCGCTCGGCGTGTGCATGGCGACGTCGAGCCCGCGGCGCGCGGCGCCCACGAGCGCGACCCCCGTGATCTGCGCCACGCCCATGACGGTCGAGAGGTTGTCCTGCGCGAACACGCGCTCGATGGCGACCACGGACGGCCGGTGCCGGTCGACCAGCTCCTCGATGCCGTCCCCCACCGCGAGCAGGCGGTGGTGCAGCTCGTCCGTCGGGCTGGTGCGCACCACCTGGACGTCGACGATGCGCGCCGTCCGGTCGGCGAAGACGTCGACCACCCCGACGCCGCAGCGGGTCAGGCCGGGGTCGATCCCGAGGATCCGCACGGACGCGCCGCTGCCGCCCGCGCCGCTCCCCCTGGCACCGGCGATGAGGGCCTACTCCTCGTCGTCGTCGAGCGCGGCCTGCACGTCGGCGGGCACGTCGCTGTTGACGTAGATGTTCTGGACGTCGTCCAGGTCCTCCATGGCGTCGACGAGCTTGTTGACCTTGCGCGCGGTCTCGAGGTCGACCTCGACCTTGACCTGCGGCACGAACTCGACGTCGGCGGAGTCGTAGTCGATGCCCGCCTCCTGGAGCGCCTGGCGGACGGCGACCATGTCGCTCGGCTCGCACTGGATCTCGAAGACCTCGCCGTGGTCGGTGACCTCCTCGGCGCCCGCGTCGAGGACCGCGGCGAGGACGTCGTCCTCGGTCGGGGTCTCCGCGTGCGGCACCGCGAGGACGCCCTTGCGGTGGAAGTTGTAGGCGACGCTGCCCGGGTCGGCCATGGTGCCGCCGTTGCGGCTCATGGCCGTGCGGACCTCGGCGGCCGCGCGGTTCTTGTTGTCCGTGAGGCACTCGACGAGCATCGCGACCCCGTTGGCGGCATAGCCCTCGTACATGATCGTCTGGTAGTCGACGACCTCGCCGAGCAGGCCGGCCCCGCGCTTGACCGCGCGGTCGATGTTGTCGTTCGGGACGCTGGTCTTCTTCGCCTTCTGCACCGCGTCGACCAGGGTCGGGTTGCCCGACATGTCGGCGCCGCCGATCTTGGCCGCGACCTCGATGTTCTTGATCAGCTTCGCGAACGACTTGGCGCGCCGCGAGTCGATGATCGCCTTCTTGTGCTTCGTGGTCGCCCACTTGGAATGTCCGGACACGGGTGGTTCTCCTTACGCGGCGTCTGCTCGCTGTCAATGATGGACCATCGGGGCCTCCCGCCGAGGGACCCGGCTGGTCAGAGGGTGCGGCCCGCCCGCTCGACCATGTCGAGGAAGAGGCGGTGGAACCGGAGGTCGCCCGTGACCTCCGGGTGGAACGAGGTGCCGAGGAGCGCGCCCTGCCGGACGGCCACCACGCGGCCGTCGTCGAGCGTCGCGAGCGCCGAGGCGGCGGCTCCGACCGACGCCACCACGGGCGCGCGGATGAAGACGGCGTGCACGGGCGGGTCCCCGAGCTCCGGCACGTCGAGGTCCACCTCGAACGACGCCGTCTGCGACCCGAACGCGTTGCGCCGCACGGAGACGTCGAGCCCGCCGATGCTCCGCTGCCCGTGGATCGCGTCGACGATCTCGTCGGCCAGCATGATGAGGCCGGCGCAGGTGCCGTAGACGGGAAGCCCGTCATCGATGGCCGCGCGGAGCGGCTCGGCGACCCCGAATTGCCGCGACAGCTTGTCCATCACCGTGGACTCTCCGCCCGGGATCACGAGACCGGAGATGCCCGGGAGGTCCTTCGGCTGCCGGACGAGCCGCGTCCGGGCGCCGAAGCCCTCGAGCACGCGCACGTGCTCGCGCACGTCCCCCTGGAGGGCGAGGACGCCGACGACGGGGCCGTCGCCGTGCGGTGCCGCCGTGCTACCAGCCACGCTCGGCGAGGCGGTGCGGGGCGGGGACGTCGGCGACGTTGATCCCGACCATGGCCTCGCCCAGCCCGCGCGACGCCTGGGCGATCGCGTCGGGGTCCTGGTAGAGCGCGGTCGCCGTGACGACGGCCTTCGCGCGCGCGACCGGGTTGCCCGACTTGAAGATGCCGGATCCGACGAACACGCCGTCGGCGCCGAGCTGCATCATCATCGCGGCGTCGGCCGGGGTGGCCACGCCGCCCGCGGTGAAGAGGACGACGGGCAGCTGCCCGGTCGTCGCGACCTCGAGCACCAGGTCGTACGGCGCCTGCAGCTCCTTCGCGGCGACGTAGATCTCGTCGTGCGTGAGGGCGCTGAGCGCACGGATCTCGGACTTGATGGTGCGGATGTGCTTGGTGGCCTCGGAGACGTCTCCCGTGCCGGCCTCGCCCTTGGAGCGGATCATGGCCGCGCCCTCGGTGATGCGGCGGAGCGCCTCGCCCAGCGTCGTGGCGCCGCAGACGAAGGGGACGGTGAAGCCCCACTTGTCGATGTGGTTGACGTAGTCGGCCGGGCTCAGCACCTCGGACTCGTCGATGTAGTCGACCTCGAGGGACTGCAGCACCTGGGCCTCGACGAAGTGGCCGATGCGCGCCTTCGCCATGACGGGGATGGAGACCTCAGCCTTGATCTGGTCGATGAGGTCGGGGTCGCTCATGCGGGCGACGCCGCCCTGCGAGCGGATGTCGGCGGGGACGCGCTCGAGCGCCATGACGGCGACGGCGCCGGCGTCCTCCGCGATGCGCGCCTGCTCGGCGTTGACGACGTCCATGATGACGCCGCCCTTGAGCATCTCCGCGAGTCCGCGCTTGACGCGGCTCGAGCCGACCTGTCCGGGGGTGTTGATGTCAGTCATTGTGATCCCTATCCTATTCGCCCGCCGGGGCGGGCCAGGCTGCTGCGATGGATGCACGGACGTCGCCCAGCAGCTGCGGCAGCGCCTTGGTCTTCGCGATGATCGGCAGGAAGTTCGCGTCCTGCCCCCACCTCGGCACGATGTGCTGGTGCAGGTGCTCGGCGATGCCGGCGCCCGCGACCTGCCCCTGGTTCATCCCGATGTTGTAGCCGTCGTTCCGCGAGACCTCGCGGACGACGCGCATCGCGGTCTGCGTGAGGGAGCCGATCTCGGCCACCTCCTCCGGGCTCGCCAGGTCGTAGGTCGCGATGTGCCGGTAGGGGCAGACGAGCAGGTGCCCGCTGTTGTAGGGGAAGAGGTTCAGCAGCACGAAGGCGTGCTCCCCGCGCGCGACGATGAGCGAGTCCTCGTCCGACATCGACGGCGCGATGCAGAACGGGCACTCGTCGCGGTCCGGCTGCTGGCCCTTCTGGATGTAGACCATCCGGTGCGGGGTCCAGAGCCGCTGGAACTCGTCCGGCACGCCCGCGAGGTGTCCGGCGTCGTCGACGCGCGCGCCGCCGAGGTCGTCCTCTCCCCCGGGCTCGTGGTCCGACAGGGTCAGACGGGCCACGCGGTCACCACCTGCTCGCGGCGCGCGATGGCGCCCGTGATGCGCTCGACCGCCTCGTCGACGGGCACGCCGTTGACCTGCGTGCCGTCGCGGAAGCGGAAGCTCACGGATCCCGCGGCGCGGTCGTCCTCGCCGGCGATGAGCTGGTACGGCACGCGGAGCTTGGTGTGCGTGCGGATCTTCTTGGGCATGCGGTCGTCGGAGGTGTCGAGCTGCGTGCGCACGCCCGCCGCCCGGAGCCGGTCGAGGACGCCGCCGAGGTACTCCTCGTAGTCCTCGGCCACGGGGATGCCGACCACCTGCACGGGCGACAGCCACACCGGGAACGCGCCCGCGTAGTGCTCCGTGAGCACGCCGAAGAAGCGCTCGATGGACCCGAACAGCGCCCGGTGGATCATGACCGGCTGCTTGCGCGTGCCGTCGTTCGCCGTGTACTCCAGGCCGAAGCGCTCGGGCAGGTTGAAGTCGAGCTGGATGGTCGACATCTGCCAGGTGCGGCCTATCGCGTCGCGCGCCTGCACGGAGATCTTCGGGCCGTAGAAGGCGGCGCCCGCGGGATCCGGCACGAGCTCGAGGCCCGTGTCGACCGCGACCTGGCGGAGCGTCTCGGTCGCCTCCTCCCAGACCTCGTCGGAGCCGACGAACTTCTCGGGGTCCTTCGTGGAGAGCTCGAGGTAGAAGTCGTCGAGGCCGTAGTCGCGCAGCAGCGAGAGCACGAACTCGAGCGTGCCCTTCAGCTCGTCGGCCATGCGCTCGCGGGTCGTGAAGATGTGGGCGTCGTCCTGCGTCATGCCGCGCACGCGGGTGAGGCCGTGGATCACGCCGGACTTCTCGTTGCGGTAGACGGTGCCGAACTCGAACAGGCGCAGCGGCAGCTCGCGGTAGGAGCGCTGGCGCGACCGGTAGATGAGCACGTGCATGGGGCAGTTCATGGGCTTGAGGTAGTAGTCCGCGCCCTGGCGCGTGATCTCCCCCTCGTCGTTCCGCGCCTCGTCGAGGTGCATGGCGGGGAACATGCCGTCCTTGTAGAAGTCGAGGTGCCCGCTCGTCTCGAACAGGTTCGACTTCGTGATGTGCGGCGAGTAGACGAACTCGTAGCCGCCGTCCTCGTGCCGACGACGCGAGTAGTCCTCCATCTCGCGGCGGATGATGCCGCCCTTGGGGTGGAAGACCGCGAGGCCGGAGCCGATCTCGTCCGGGAACGAGAACAGGTCGAGCTCGGCGCCGAGGCGGCGGTGGTCGCGCTTCAGCGCCTCCTCGATGCGGCCCTGGTACGCGCGCAGCTCGTCCTTCGTGGGCCACGCCGTGCCGTAGATGCGCTGCAGCTGCGGGTTCTTCTCGGATCCGCGCCAGTAGGCGGCCGCGACGCGCGAGAGCGCCCAGCCGTTGCCCACCATGCGGGTGCTCGGCAGGTGCGGTCCACGGCAGAGGTCGCGCCAGAAGACCTCGCCGGTCTTGCCGTCGACGTTCTCGTAGACCGTGAGCTCGGCGCCGCCGACCTCGACGGACTCGCCGTCCTCGCCGAGCTCCTCGGAGGAGCCTCCCTTGAGGCCGATGAGCTCGAGCTTGTACGGCTCGTCGGCCATGAGCTCGCGGGCCTCCTCCTCGGTCACGACGCGGCGCGTGAAGCGCTGGCCCTGCCGGATGATGCGCTCCATGTTCTTGGAGATGGCCTTGAGGTCCTCGGGCGTGAAGGGCTCGGCGACGTCGAAGTCGAAGTAGAAGCCGTCGGTGACGGGCGGCCCGATGCCGAGCTTCGCCTCCGGGTCGATCTGCTGCACGGCCTGCGCCATGACGTGCGCCGCCGAGTGCCGGAGGATCGCGAGGCCGTCGGGCGAGTCGATGCGGACGGGCTCGACGACGTCACCGGGCGCGACCTCGGCCGCGAGGTCCTTCAGCTCCCCGTCGACGCGCATGGCGACGACGGCGCGGTCGCTGAACAGGGTGAACCCCGTGCCCGCCTCCGTCGCCTCGACCGGCTGAGCGCTCGGCTCCGCGGGCGCGGCCTCGTCGTGGATCTCGGGCTGGGCGGCGTCTACCACTGCGGGCTCCTTGCGGGACGGGGAGGGAACCGATCCAGACTACCGGCGCGCGGCAGCCGCTCCTCGACGGGAGGAGACGGAGCACCCCGCCGGCTCGGGCACGGGTCCCGGGAAAAGAAGAAGGCCCCGGTCTCCCGGGGCCTTCTGGTGGTGAGCGATACTGGGATCGAACCAGCGACCTCTTCCGTGTCAGGGAAGCGCGCTACCGCTGCGCCAATCGCTCATGCACTTGCTCGAGGTGGGGACGGGATTTGAACCCGCGTGGACGGCTTTGCAGGCCGCTGCCTCGCCTCTCGGCCACCCCACCACCGGTGGTTCCCACCTTGTGAAAGGGACCCCCTTCGGGGCCCCTGTTCGAGCGGATGACGAGATTCGAACTCGCGACCCTCACCTTGGCAAGGTGATGCGCTACCACTGCGCCACATCCGCATTTCGCTCGCTGTCCCCGGCTTCCCGGCGACCCTGCGTGCTCGATGACTCTAGCCGAACTCGCGTCGCGGGCGCAAAACGACGCGCTCCGCAGCGCTCCCGGAGCGCCGTCCACGGGCCCGCTGCCCCGTGTTCACGCGGATCCGTCCACCGCGGCGCTCGATGCGACCCGGGCGTGTCGCGAGCTGGTCGTCCGCGGCAGCGCGCACGGGGCGCCGGTGACCGCGACCGCCCTCGCGGTATGGCATCATGGATCCGCACCGTCCGCGGTGCGAGCACGGGCGATTGGCGCAGTTGGTAGCGCGCTTCCTTCACACGGAAGAGGTCATCGGTTCGAGTCCGGTATCGCCCACCATCACCTCCCGCGTCCTCCTGCTGCCCTGCGCCCTACTGCAGCAGTGCCCGCGCCGTCGACTCGTCCAGCACGATGTCCGTCACGAGCCCCGCGGCCAGCGCCCCGCGCACGCTCCGCGCCTTGGACGCCCCCGCGACCACGCACACGCGCCGGGGAGCCCGACGGATGGTGGCGAGGTCCGGACCGCTGGCGCGCGCGTTGATCGCGATGTCCGCCGACGACCCGTCCTCCCGGAAGAAGACGGTGGACACGTCTCCCACCACGCCGTCCGCGTCGAGGGCGCGCTGGTCGGACCTCTCGAGGTAGCCGCCGGAGTAGACGTGGCTCGGCACGAGGGCGACCGGGGAGCCGACGCCGAACAGCACCATGTCCATCCGCTCCTGCAGCTCGAGCACGCGCTTCGTGCTCCGCTCGCGCCAGAGCGCCTGCTTCGTGGCCGGGTCGTCGAAGAAGGCCGGCACCGGGAACTGCTGCACGGTCGCGCCGTACGCCTGGCCGAACCGCCGGAGGATCTCGCTCGCGTACATGATCCCCGTGGTGCGCACGTTCCCCGCCCCGTTGAGCTGCACGACGAGCGTGTTGTGCGTCGGCTTCGGCACGAGGTAGCGGCTGACGGCGCTCACGGTGGAGCCCCATGCGACGCCGACGACCATGTTCGAGTCGACGTACTGGGTGAGCATCCGTGCAGCGGAGAGCGCGACGCGGTCCACCCGGTCGACGTCGCTCGTCTGGTCGGGCACCGGCACCACGTGCGCGACGACGCCGTAGCGGTCGTGCAGCTGCTCCCCCAGCACGGTCGCGAGGTCGAGCGGCGAGCGGATTTGGATGTCCACGAGCCCCGTCTCCCGGGCGAAGGAGAGGAGCCGCGAGATCGACGAGCGGCTCGTGTCGAGCTCGCGGGCGATGGCCTCCATCGTGAGGTCCTGCATGTAGTAGAGGTGCGCCGCGCGGAGGGCGTCCTGGGTGCGCTCGTGCGCGATGCCGTCGACCATCCGGTCATGCTTGCACATCCGTGCACGGGCTTCGCATGATCCGTTCGCGGGCGGATGATGGAGGCATCAGCAAGCGCACCACGCACGCATCAGGACAACAGGAAGAAGCCTCCTCGTGACCACGTCGAAGAAGACCGACCTCAGGGACAACGTCGCCCGCATCCACGACCGCCCGAGCGCGCAGGTGCTCGTCATCGGCGGCGGCATCAACGGCATCGCGACGTTCCGCGACCTCGCGCTGCAGGGCGTCGACGTCGTGCTCGTCGAGCGCGCCGACTACGGCTCGGGCGCCTCGGCGGCCAGCTCGCACATGATCCACGGCGGCATCCGCTACCTCGAGAACGGCGAGTTCCGCCTCGTGCGCGAGTCCGTAGAGGAGCGCAACGGCCTCATCCGCATCGCGCCGCACTACGTGAAGCCGCTGCAGACGACCATGCCGATCTTCTCCACCTTCTCCGGCATCCTCAACGCGCCGCTGCGCATGCTCACCCACAAGCAGCGCTCCACCAAGGAGCGCGGCGCGCTCCTCATCAGCGTCGGCATGACGCTGTACGACTCCTTCTCGCGCGACGGCGGCTCGGTCCCCCGTCACCGCTTCCGCGTCGGCAAGGCGGCCCGCGAGGACATGCCCGCCCTCAACAAGGACGTCAAGTTCACCGGCACCTACTACGACGCATCCGTGCACGAGCCGGAGCGCCTCGCGCTCGACGTGCTCAAGGACGGCCTCGCCGCGGGCGAGCACGCCCGGAGCGCGAACTACCTCGAGGCCGTGGGCGTCGAGGACGGCGGCGTGAAGCTGCGCGACGTGATCTCGGGCACCGAGTTCGTCGTGAAGGCGGACGTCGTGGTCAACGCGTCGGGTCCCTGGACCGACCTCACGAACGACGCCATGGGCGGCGACACGAAGTTCATGGGCGGCACCAAGGGCTCGCACATCGTCGTCGACAACGCCGAGCTGCTCGAGGCCACCAAGGGCCGCGAGATCTTCTTCGAGAACAACGACGGCCGCATCGTCCTCATCTACCCCCTCAAGGGCCGCGTCCTCATCGGCACGACCGACATCGACGCCGACCCGCGCGAGCCGGCCGTGTGCACCGAGGAGGAGGTCGACTACTTCTTCGACCTCGTCAAGCACGTGTTCCCGCAGATCGAGCTGGGACGCGACCACATCGTGTACCGCTACTCGGGCATCCGCCCGCTGCCGCGCCACGAGGACACGGCGCCCGGCTTCGTCTCGCGCGACTACCGCATCGTCGAGACCGAGATCGCGGGCCTCCCCGACGCGAAGGTGCTGAGCCTCGTCGGCGGCAAGTGGACGACGTTCCGCGCGCTGTCCGCCCACCTCTCGACGGAGGCGACCACGCGCCTCGGCGTCGAGCGCTCGGTCGACACGACGGGCATGCCCATCGGCGGCGGCAAGGACTTCCCGTCCTCCAGCACGGCCCGCGCCCGCTGGATCGCCACGCAGGCGGCCCGCGCGGAGGGCATCGGCACCGAGCAGGTCGACCGCCTGCTCAACCGCTACGGCACGCGCGCCACGAGCGTCATCGACGTGCTCTCGGGCCAGCCCTCCACGCCGCTCGCGACCGACCCGCAGCTCACGCGCGCCGAGATCGCGTACTTCGCCACGCACGAGGACGCGGTGCACCTCGCGGACGTGGTCCTGCGGCGCACGAACCTCGCGTTCGTCGGCGGGGTGACCCACGAGATGCTCGCGGAGATCGCGGACGTGCTGCAGGAGGCGCTCGGCTGGAGCGACGACGAGCGCGACGCCGAGATCCAGGACACCGTCGACACGCTGCTCACCCACCACGGCGTCGACGTGGGCGCCACGAAGGTCGCCGCGGACGCGACCGTCACGGAGTTCGCGAACTAGCGCGACGCACCGCGGATCCGATCCGCACCCGGGAGGCCGGTCGCCCTGTGGCGGCCGGCCTCCTCGCGTGCTGCCGCTCGCGCATCCCGGGCGCCCGCTGTCAGGCGACGGGGCTACGTTCGGGCCATGACCCATCCCCGGCTCGACCCGATCCCGCTGACCACGCTCC
The DNA here is from genome assembly GCF_014775655.1 of Clavibacter zhangzhiyongii. Classification (NCBI taxonomy): domain Bacteria; kingdom Bacillati; phylum Actinomycetota; class Actinomycetes; order Micrococcales; family Microbacteriaceae; genus Clavibacter; species Clavibacter zhangzhiyongii. Next base: position 1,934,244 of record NZ_CP061274.1, read on the forward strand.
AGGGCGAGCAGACCACCTTCGGCGCCTACGCCGACAAGGTGGTGCTCGTCGTCAACGTCGCCTCGCGCTGCGGGCTCGCGCCCCAGTACGAGAAGCTCGAGCAGCTGCAGCGCACCTACGGGGAGCGCGGCTTCACCGTGATCGGCTTCCCGAGCAACCAGTTCCTGCAGGAGCTCGGGTCCGCGGAGGCCATCGACGAGTACTGCTCCACCACGTGGGGCGTCACCTTCCCGATGATGGAGAAGGTCAAGGTCAACGGGCGTTCCGCCCACCCCGTCTACGCGGAGCTGACGCAGACGCCGGACGACGACGGTAAGGCCGGGCGGGTGAAGTGGAACTTCGAGAAGTTCGTCGTGACACCGTCGGGCGCCGTGCACCGCTTCCGGCCCACGGTGGAGCCGGACGCGCCCGAGATCGTCGCGCTGATCGAGGCCGAGCTGCCCGGCTGATCCGCGAGCGCCGCGCGCCGCGCACGGCCCGTCCGCTCAGCCGCGGCGCGCGACGAGGCCCGCGAGGTAGGACGCCTGCCCGGCGTGCTGCAGGTCGTCGGAGAGGACGCTGACGAGCCGGGCGGCGAGGGTCACGGGCGGGTTCCACGCCTCGTCGACGACCCGGTCCAGCTCGGAGTCGTCGAGGCCCGCGAGGTAGGCGAGCGTCGCGGCCTGCACCGCGTCGAGGTAGCCGAGGAGCAGCTCCGCGGTTGCCCCCGCGAGCGCGGCGACGTCCTCCGAGGTCTGGCCGTAGCCCGTCGCGGCGTCCTCGAACGGCAGGGCGAAGCGCTCCGCCCAGCCGCCGGTCGTCCAGGCCTGCTCGGCACCCGCGACGTCGGCGACCTGCGCGTCCTGGACCCGGGCGAGGTGCCAGACGAGCCAGCCGACGGAGTTGGCCTCGGGATCCGGTCGGTGCGCCAGGTCGTCGGCGTCGAGCCCCTCGACGGCGTCGTGCACGATCCCGGCGATGCGCCCGTAGGCGTCGATGAGCAGGTCGGTGGCGGGGGTCATGGGTCTCCTCGGGTCGGCGGCGGTGCGGGCAGGGGGACGACCGCCCCTCCATCCTGCTCCGCGCGCGGGCGTGGGAGGCTCGGGGGATGACGCGCCTCTCCCCCGCCGCCCCGTGGTCGACGCCCGACGACGACGCCTGGTGCCCGTGCACGAGCGGCGACCCCTACGGCGCGTGCTGCGCGCCGATCCACCGCCGTGACGTCCCGGCGCCCACGGCCGAGCGCCTGATGCGGTCGCGGTTCTCGGCCTACGCGCGCGGCGACGCGACGCACCTCGCGCGCACGTGGGATCCCTCGACGCGGCCGGAGGGGATCGACCTCGACCCCTCCGTGCGGTGGTTCCGCCTCACGATCCTCCGCACCTCCCTCGGCGGCCCGGCGGACGCCACGGGCGTCGTCGAGTTCGAGGCCGCGTTCCGGCACGAGGGCGCACAAGGCAGCCAGCGCGAGGCCAGCCGCTTCGCCCGGCACGCGGGGTCCTGGGTCTACCTCGACGCGATGTGACCGGTGCGGGGCGCCGCGCTCACGCCTCCCCGAAGCCCGACTCGATGAGCTCGACGAGCGCGGTGACGGCCTCCGCCGCGTCGTCGCCCGTCGCCTCGATGACGACGTGCGCGCCGCGCGTGAGGCCGAGGGCCATCACGCCCAGGAGCGAGGCGGCGTTCTGGCCGTTGACGGTGATCGCCGAGGAGTAGGCGGACGCACGCGTGACGAAGTCCGCCGCCGGGCGGGCGTGCAGGCCGTCGCGGTTGACGAGGACGGCCTCTCCGCGCACGGTGCCGGAGCCGGAGCCGGAGCCGGAGCCGGAGCCGCTCGCGGGAGCGGGCTCGGCGCCGTCGGCGCGGGGATCCGGGGCGAGCCCCGCGTCCGCGTCCTCCGCGGCGTCCGCTGTCGCGGCCGAGGCGGCTGCTGCCGCGACCTCCTCGAGCGTGCCCCCGGTCTCGGCCGCGACCGCGGCGGCGACGGCGCCCTCCACGAGCGGCGCGCGCACCACGACGATGCGGGCGGCCGCGTCCTCGTCGAGCAGGTCGACGGCGGTCTCGGCCGTCAGGTAGGCGGATCCGAGGTCGGCGAGCACGACGACTCCGTCGCCGCCCTCTGCCTCCGCGAGCGCCGCGGAGACGACGTCGAAGCTCGTGCCGATGCCGGCGTCGTCGCGGCTGCCGTCGCCGGATCCACCCGCCGGCACGAGCGCGACGGTCGGCGCCATCTGCCGCGCCAGGTCGACGAGCCCGTGCGCGATGAGCGCGCTGTGCGACACGAGGACGAGGCCCACGCTCACGACGCGGCCGCCTCGGCGTCGCGGGCGGTGGTGGCGGCCGCGCGGAGGATCAGCGCGGACGACTGCGCACCCGGATCCCGGTGGCCGATGGCCCGGTCGCCGAGGTACGAGGCTCGGCCCTTGCGCGCCACCAGCGGCTCGGTGTCCGCGGCCCCGCGCTCGGCGGCGTCCGCGGCGGCCGCGAGCGCGTCGGCGGCGCCGGATCCCGCGTCGGCGGCGGCACGCGCGGCCTCGGCCGCGGGACCCCACGCGTCGACCATGGTCTTCTCGCCGCGCTCGGCCTTGCCGCGCAGCACGATGCCGCCGACCGCCGCCTCGAGGAGGTCGCCGATCGCGGCGGCGTCGAGCTCGGCGCGGCCGGCCACCGCAGCGGACGCCTTCAGGTACGCGGTGCCGAGCAGCGGCCCGGAGGCGCCGCCGACGGTGGAGATCAGCGTGGTGGCGACGGTCTTGAGCACGTCAGCCGGCGATGCGTCGTCCGCGATGCCCGCGAGCTTCCCCGCGACGGCGCTGAAGCCCCGGTCGAGGTTCTCGCCGTGGTCGCCGTCCCCGATCTCGCGGTCGAGGGCGATGAGCTCCGCCCGGTGGTCGGCGACGACGCGCGCCGCCTCCGCGGTCCAGGCCGTGGCCCAGCTGGTCCCGAGTGCCATCCGACTACCTCCCCCACCGCAGGGCGGCGGTCTGCACGGGCGAGTCCCACAGCTCGATGAGCTCGTCGTCGAGCTGCAGCACCGTGAGGGACAGGCCCTCCATGTCGAGGGCCGTGACGTAGTCTCCCACGAGGCTCCTCGCGACGGTCAGGCCGGCCTCCTCGAGCACGGCGGCCGCGCGCCGGTACGCGATGTGGAGCTCGGACAGCGGCGTCGCCCCCATCCCGTTCACGAGCAGCAGCACGCGGCTCCCGGCGGGCGCGGCCAGGTCCTCGAGCACGGGGTCGAGCAGGCGGTCCACGATGGCGTCCACCGGCTCGAGCGGCAGGGTGGCGCGTCCGGGCTCGCCGTGGATCCCGATGCCGATCTCCATCTCGTCGTCCCCGAGCGCGAAGCTCGGCTCCCCCGCGTGCGGGACCGTGCAGGCGCGGATCGCGACGCCCATGCTGCGGACCCGCGCGACGACGCGCTCGGCGATCCCCGCGACGGCGTCGAGGTCGTCCCCGCGCTCGGCGGCGGCCCCCGCGATCCGCTCCACCAGCACCGTGCCGGCCACGCCGCGGCGGCCGGCCGTGTAGAGCGAGTCGGTGACGGCGACGTCGTCGTCGACCAGGACCGTGCGCACCCGGACGCCCTCCGCCTCGGCGAGCTCGGCGGCCGTCTCGAAGTTGAGGACGTCGCCCGTGTAGTTCTTCACGATGTGCAGCACGCCGGCTCCGGCGTCCACCGCGAGCGTGGCGGCGACGATCGGATCCGGCGTCGGGCTCGTGAACACGGGACCCGGCACCGCGGCGTCGAGCATGCCGTGTCCGACGAAGCCCGCGTGCAGCGGCTCGTGCCCGCTGCCGCCGCCGCTGACGAGGGCGACGCGCCCGGGTCGGGTCGGCTCCGCGCGTCGCACGTACAGCGGGTCGGCGCTCAGGGACACCAGGTCGGCGTGCGCGGCGGCGAAGCCGGCGACGGCCTCCTCGGCGACGGTCCTCGGGTCGTTGATCAGCTTCTTCATGCCGGCTCCTCGCGGGTCGCGGGCGGCACGCGGGCCGCCGGGCCTCCGAGCCGGATCGAGGTCGGGACTCGGTCGGCGGCGACTCGGGTACGCGCCCAACATACGCCCGCAGGGCATCGCGGGACAGAGCAGTGCGCGCCGCGCGGCGGGAGGGCATCCGCGTCGCGAAGCGGCCTGCCGCGGCCGGGACGGCGCGCACCCCGGCACTACATTGGAGGGACCGCGATGACGCGGCAGAGGTCGCCCCCGCGCCTCGACGAACGATCGGAGCACCACGTAGTGGATCTTGGAGTCATTTTCCTGTCGGAGACGGTGGGCACCGCCCTCCTCGTCCTGTTGGGATGCGGAGTCGTGGCGAACGTCGCGCTCGTCAAGTCGAAGGGGCTCGCCGGCGGCACCCTGATGGTGAACTTCGGCTGGGGCCTCGCGGTCTTCGCCGGCGTCACCGTGTCGTACGCGTCCGGCGCCCATCTCAACCCGGCCGTGACGCTGGGCCTCCTGGCCGCGGGCAAGGTCGAGGACCCCGCGAGCGTCCCCGTCTACATCCTCGCCCAGATGGTCGGCGCGATCATCGGAGCCGTCTTCTGCTGGCTCGCCTACAAGCAGCACTTCGACGAGGAGCCCGACGCGGCCACCAAGCTCGGCGTGTTCTCGACCGGCCCGTCCATCCGCAACTACGGCTGGAACCTCGTCACGGAGATCATCGGCACCTTCGTCCTGGTGATCGTGATCCTCGGCTTCAGCCTCGCGAACAACCCCGACGCCGACGCGTCCACCCCGGCCGGCCTGTCGGCGCTCGGCGCGATCCCCGTCGCCCTCCTCGTGGTGGGCATCGGCGCCTCCCTCGGCGGCCCGACCGGCTACGCCATCAACCCGGCCCGCGACCTCGGCCCCCGCATCGCGCACGCGATCCTGCCCATCAAGGGCAAGGGCCCGAGCGACTGGTCCTACGCCTGGGTCCCCGTCGTGGGCCCCGCCATCGGCGGCGTGCTCGCCGGCCTCGCGTCCTACGCGCTGCTCCCCATCCTCTAGACCCCCACGACCCCCAGAAGGAGAGACCACATGAGCGAGAAGTACATCGTCGCCATCGACCAGGGCACCACCAGCACGCGCGCCATCGTCTTCGACCACAGCGGATCCATCGTGTCCGTCGGCCAGCTCGAGCACGAGCAGATCTTCCCCCGCGCGGGGTGGGTCGAGCACGACCCGATGGAGATCTGGCGCAACACCCGCGAGGTCATCGGCCAGGCGCTGTCCAAGGCCGACATCACGCGCCACGACGTCGAGGCCGTGGGCATCACCAACCAGCGCGAGACCGCCGTCGTGTGGGACCGCACGACCGGCAAGCCCGTCTACAACGCCATCGTCTGGCAGGACACCCGCACCCAGAAGATCGTCGACCGCCTGGCGGCCGACGGCGGCGTCGAGCGGTTCAAGCCCACCGTCGGGCTCCCGCTGGCCACCTACTTCTCCGGCACGAAGATCGTCTGGATCCTCGAGAACGTCGAGGGCGCGCGCGAGAAGGCCGAGGCCGGCGAGCTGATGTTCGGCACGACCGACACCTGGGTCCTCTGGAACCTCACGGGCGGCACCGACGGCGGCGTCCACGTCACGGACGTGACCAACGCGTCCCGCACGCTCTTCATGGACCTCGAGACGCTCCAGTGGGACGACGAGATCCTGAAGGCGTTCGACGTGCCGCGCTCGATGCTCCCCGAGATCAAGAGCTCCTCCGAGGTCTACGGCCAGGTCGAGTCCTCCAGCCTCCTGCGCGAGGTGCCCATCGCGGGCATCCTGGGCGACCAGCAGGCGGCCACGTTCGGCCAGGCCGCCTTCGACCAGGGCGAGTCGAAGAACACGTACGGCACCGGCAACTTCCTGATCTTCAACACCGGCACCGACATCATCCACTCGCAGAACGGCCTCCTCACGACGCTCGGCTACAAGCTGGGCGACGCGGAGCCGCACTACGCGCTCGAGGGATCCATCGCCGTCACGGGCTCGCTCGTGCAGTGGATGCGCGACAACCTCGGCCTCGTGTCGAGCGCCGCGGAGATCGAGACCCTCGCCGCCACGGTCGAGGACAACGGCGGCGTGTACTTCGTGCCGGCGTTCTCGGGCCTCTTCGCGCCGTACTGGCGGTCCGACGCGCGCGGCGCCCTCGTCGGCCTCACGCGGTTCGTGAACAAGGGCCACATCGCCCGCGCGGCCCTGGAGGCCACGGCCTTCCAGACGCGCGAGGTGCTGGACGCGGTCAACGCCGACTCGGGCGTCGACCTCACGGAGCTCAAGGTGGACGGCGGCATGATCGCCAACAACCTGCTCATGCAGTTCCAGGCCGACATCCTCGGCGTCCCCGTCGTCCGCCCCGTCGTCGCGGAGACCACCGCGCTCGGCGCCGCGTACGCCGCCGGCCTCGCGGTCGGGTTCTGGAAGGACCTCGACGACCTGCGCAGCAACTGGCAGGAGGACAGCCGCTGGACGCCCGACATGGACGACGCCGAGCGCGAGCGCCAGCTGCGCCTCTGGAAGAAGGCCGTCACGAAGACCTTCGACTGGGTCGACGACGACGTGCAGTAGTCCGCACCCGCACGATCCGCACGCTCCGTCGCCCTCGGTGACGGGGCGTGCGGTGCGTCCGGGCGATCGTCAGATCAGCGTCGGCTGCCCGTCGTCCGCGGGGACGTCGTCGACGGGCGCGACCAGGTCGGGGCCGTCGTTGCGCACGCTGTTGACGCGCGTCGACACCCGCCGCGGCACGAGGTGCGGCTCCGGCAGGGATCCGAGCAGGTGCCGCACGTCGTCCACGGCGGTCGTGCCCGCGTCCAGCCAGTCGTCCAGGCGGTCCGCCGGGACGATCACCGGGGTGCGGTCGTGGATGTGCCCCAACGCGTCGCTCGCGGCCGAGGTGATGATGGCGAGGCTCCGGAGCCACGCGCCGGGCTCGCCCTCCGCGACCCGCGGGTCCCGCCAGTGCTCGTAGACGGCGGCGAAGGCCAGCGGGCCCTCGTCCGCGCCGTGCAGGTAGACCGGCTGCTTCCCGCTCGCGGTGACCTGCCACTCGTAGTAGCCGTCGGCCGGCACGACGGCGCGACGCGTGAGAACCGCCGTGCGGAAGGTCGGCTTCTCCGTCACCGTCTCGACGCGGGCGTTGATGAGCGGCGGACCCTGGAGGGACTTCGCCCACGGCGGGACGATCCCCCATCGCGCAGCGGTCAGCACGCGTCGGGCCTCGCCCTCCGGGTCGTCGCGCGGCCGTCGGTCGGCGACCATCCGGACCGTCGTCGTCGGGGCGACGTTCCACGAGGGCGGCGGATCCTCGCCCTCGACGTCGTCGACCGACCAGTCGCCGACGAGGTCGCCCGTCGCCCGCGCCACCACGAATCTCCCGCACATGCGCCCATCATCCCCCGCACCCGCGACGACGGCCGGAGCGCCCGGGCATCAGGAGCGGGTGGCGGTGGCCCACTCCTCGAGCTTGGCTGCCGCGCGGCCCGAGTCGACGGCGTCCGCGGCGACGAGCAGCTTCTCGCGGAGACGACGTGCCATGGGCTGCTGCACCCGGGTCGGGTCGTCCATCAGGTCGAAGGCCTCGAGCCCCGCCGCGGCGTTGAGCAGCACGACGTCGCGCTGCGGTCCGCGATCGCCGGCCAGCACCCGCCGGATGACGTCGGCGTTCTGCTCCGGCCCCTCGCCGAGCAGCGCCTCGATGGGCGCGCGCGGGATCCCGAGCTCGAGCGGGTCGAGGTCGTGCTCGGTGACCGCGCCGCGGCTGACCTCCCAGATGTGGCTGTGGCCCGTGGTCGTGAGCTTGTCGATGCCGTCGTCGCCGCGGTACACGAGCGCCGTCGCCCCCCTGGTGCGGAACACGCCCACCATGAGCGGCACGCGGGCGAGGTCGGCGACGCCCACCGCCGACGCCTCCGGACGCGCGGGGTTGCAGAGCGGCCCGAGCACGTTGAAGAGCGTCGAGATGCCGAGCTCCTGCCGGGTGGCGGACGCATGGCGGAAGCCGGGGTGGAACATCGCGGCGTGCGCGTACGTGATCCCGGTCTCGCGCAGCACCGCGGCCACGCGCTCCGGGGGGATGGAGAGGTCGACGCCGAGGGCAGTGAGCACGTCCGAGGCGCCGGACGACGAGCTGGCCGCGCGGTTGCCGTGCTTGATCACCGGGACGCCCGTGGCGGCCGCGATGACGGAGGCGACCGAGGAGATGTTGAGGACGGCGCCGTAAGGGTCGCCTCCCGTGCCCACGATGTCGAGCGCGCGCGGGTCGGCGTCGAGCGGCACGGCGTCCTCGAGGACGGCGTCGCGGAACCCGACGATCTCGTCGACCGTCTCGCCGGAGGCGCGCAGGGCCACCAGCAGGCCGCCCAGCTGCGCGGATGTGGCCTCCCCGCGCATCACCTGGCGCATGGCCCAGGTGGACTCCGCGACCGACAGGTGCCGCCCCTCGATCAGGGTCGTGATGAGCGCGGGCCAGGTGGGGGCGGAGGGCATGCGGATCAGCCTAACGAGAGGCTGGACGCGATCTCACGGGCGGCCCGGGTGGGCGTCGGCGTCGTCGGCCTGGGACATAATGGAACCTGTGACGACCACCTCCATCTCCCCTGCATCCACCGCGCCGGTGGTGAACCGGCCGAACACGGTCGCCGTCGGCACCATCGTGTGGCTCGGCAGCGAGGTGATGTTCTTCGCGGGCCTCTTCGCGATCTACTTCACCCTCCGCTCCACGTCCGGCGCCCTCTGGGAGTTCGAGGCGGGCCGCCTCAACGTGCCCTTCTCCCTCGTGAACACGCTCATCCTCGTGTCGAGCTCGTTCACATGCCAGTTCGGCGTCTTCGCGGCCGAGCGCCTGCAGGCGCGTGCCACCGGCTGGAAGCCCAGCCAGTGGGGCACGGTCGAGTGGTTCTTCCTCACCTACGCCCTCGGCGCGATCTTCGTCGTCGGCCAGATCTTCGAGTACGCCACCCTCGTCACCGAGGGCATCACGCTCAGCAGCAATGCCTACGGCTCGGCGTTCTACATGACCACGGGCTTCCACGGCCTCCACGTCACCGGCGGCCTCATCGCCTTCCTCCTCGTCATCGGCCGCATCTTCGCCGTCCGGTCCATGGGGCACAGGGAGGCGACGAGCGCCATCGTCGTGTCCTACTACTGGCACTTCGTCGACGTCGTCTGGATCGGGCTCTTCCTGGTCATCTACGTCCTCAAATAGCACCGAGCGGGAGCAACGAACACAGCATGAGCACCACCACAGCACGCGCCCGTCGCACCGGTCGCCGCAGCCCCCTGACCACCGTCGCCCTCCTCGCGATCGGCCTGCTCTTCACGGGCGGCGCCTACGCGCTGATCCAGTCGGGCACCGCATCGGCGGACGTCGACCTCAAGTCCGCGCAGACCATCGAGGAGGGCCAGAAGCTCTTCGGCTCGAACTGCGCCACCTGCCACGGCATGGACGCGACCGGCTCCGGCGTCGCCCCGAGCCTCATCGGCGTCGGTGCGGCGTCCGTCGACTTCCAGGTCGGCACCGGCCGCATGCCCCTCCAGGGCACCACGGTCCAGGCGCCCGAGAAGCCGACGCAGTTCACGGACACCCAGGTCAAGGAGCTGGCCGCGTACGTCGCGTCCCTCGCCCCCGGCCCGGCGATCCCCGAGAGCCAGTACCTCGACGGGGAGGGCGACGCCGCCAACGGCGCCGAGCTCTTCCGCATCAACTGCGCCATGTGCCACAACGTGGCCGCGGCCGGAGGCGCCCTCACGGAGGGCAAGTTCGCCCCCAGCCTCGAGGGCGTGGACCCGGTCCACATCTACGAGGCCATGGTCACCGGCCCGCAGAACATGCCGGTCTTCAACGACACCAACATCTCCCCCGAGGACAAGCGCGACATCATCACGTCGCTGCAGTACATCGAGGAGAACAGCACGGTCGGCGGCGCGAACCTCGGCGGGCTCGGCCCGGTCTCCGAGGGGCTCTTCATGTGGATCTTCGGTCTCGGCGGCATCGTCGCCCTGACCGTGTGGCTCACGGCCCGGTCCAACTGACGCCCGCATCGATGACCCGCACCAGAACACAGGAGAGGCACGCACATGGCACACGACGATAAGGACGAGTCGGGCGTCGTCCCCGCGGGCTACGACGCCGGCGAGCTCGAGCCGGCAGGCCGTGACGTCGTGCTGCCCGGCGGCACCGCCGTCGCCACGCGCGACGCGTTCGCGAACCCCGGCTTCCCGGAGCACCGTCTCCGCGTCACCGACAAGGACCCGAAGAAGGCCCGGACGGCCGAGCGCGTCGTCTACACCTGGTTCTACCTGTCCATCGTGGGCAGCGTCTTCGCGATCGGGGCCTACTTCGGCTTCCCGATCTACGCGGACGACCCGGGCAGCGTGCGCCTCAACAACCTGTTCCTCGGCGTCGGCATCGCGCTCGCGCTGCTGAGCCTCGGCATCGGCGCGATCCACTGGTCGAAGGCGCTCATGAGCGATCACGAGCTCATCGACGAGCGCCACCCGCAGGGCGGTTCCCCCGCCACGCAGGCCCGCGCCGTCGAGATCTTCGCCCAGGCGAACGAGGAGTCCGGCTTCGGCCGTCGCTCGCTCATCCGCAACAGCCTCATCGGCGCCCTCGTCGCCTTCCCGCTGCCGGCCGTGGTCCTCTTCCGCGACCTGTACCCGGGCAGCGCCGAGGAGCCCGCCTCCGCCCTCAGCCACACGCTGTGGAAGAAGGGCGAGGTCCTGACCCGCGACCCCTCCGGCACCCCCATCAAGGCGTCGGACGTCACGATCGGCTCCGCGTTCCACGTCATCCCGGCCTCCCTCATGGAGCTCGAGGAGGGCAAGCTCGAGGAGAAGGCCAAGGCCGCGGTGCTGCTCATGCGCCTGCGCCCCGAGGACCTGGTCGAGCTGCCCGAGCGCAAGGGCTGGTCCTACGACGGGATCGTCGCCTACTCGAAGGTCTGCACGCACGTGGGCTGCCCGGTGGCGCTCTACGAGCAGCAGACGCACCACCTGCTCTGCCCCTGCCACCAGTCCCAGTTCGACGTGACCAACCACTGCGAGGTCATCTTCGGACCGGCCAAGCGGCCCCTGCCGCAGCTGCCCATCGCCGTCAACGACGAGGGCTACCTCATTGCACAGAGTGATTTCACCGAGCCCGTAGGGGCGAGTTTCTGGGAGCGTCGTGGTGACTACAACAGCTGATCCGACCACGACGGGCGCCACCGCGCCCGCCGCCAAGAGCGGGGGCGGCCTCACCGCCGCCGCCGCGACCTACCTCGACGAGCGCACCAGCGTCAGCGTCGCCGTCAAGGAGTTCGGGCGGAAGATCTTCCCGGACCACTGGTCCTTCATGCTCGGCGAGGTGGCGCTCTACAGCTTCGTCGTCATCCTGCTGACGGGCTCCTGGCTCACCTTCTTCTACGACCCGTCGATGGCGGAGACCCACTACGAGGGCTCGTACGCGCCGCTCAAGGGCGTCGAGATGTCGGTCGCCATGTCGTCGTCGCTCGACATCTCGTTCGACATCCGCGGCGGCCTGCTCATGCGCCAGATCCATCACTGGGCGGCCCTGCTGTTCGTGGCCTCGATCGGCCTGCACATGCTGCGCATCTACTTCACGGGTGCGTTCCGCAAGCCGCGCGAGCTCAACTGGTTCATCGGCTTCGTCCTCTTCATCCTCGCGATGGCCGAGGGCTTCACGGGCTACTCCCTCCCCGACGACCTGCTCTCCGGCAACGGCCTGCGGATCATCGACGGCATGGTCAAGGGCATCCCGGTCATCGGCACGTGGATCTCGTTCCTGCTCTTCGGCGGCGAGTTCCCGGGCACGGCGATCATCCCGAGGCTCTACACGCTGCACATCCTGCTGCTGCCGGCGATCCTCGTGGCGTTCCTGGCCCTCCACCTGCTCTTCGTGGTCGTGCACAAGCACACCCAGTTCGCCGGCCCCGGCCGCACGAACGAGAACGTGGTCGGCGTCCCCGTGCTCCCCACGTTCGCGGCGAAGGCCGGCGGGTTCTTCTTCGTCGTCTTCGGCGTGATCGTGGTCATGGCGTCGTTCTTCACGATCAACCCCATCTGGAACTACGGCCCCTACGACCCGTCCCCGGTGTCGGCGGGAACGCAGCCCGACTGGTACATCGGCTTCGCCGACGGCGCCCTGCGCCTCGTGCCGCCGGGACTCGAGTTCGTGCTGCTCGACCACACGTTCTCGTTCAACATCATCCTGCCGATCACGGTCCTGGGCCTGTTCATCGTGCTCGTCGCGCTCTACCCCTTCATCGAGGCGTGGATCACCGGCGACAAGCGCGAGCACCACATCCTCGACCGTCCGCGCAACGCCCCGACCCGCACCGCCATCGGCGCGGCCGGCGTCTCGTTCTACGCGGTCCTCTGGTCCGCCGCGAGCTCGGACCTCATCGCCACGCACTTCAAGGTGTCGATGGAGGGCGTCATCCACACGCTGCAGGCGCTCCTTATCCTCGGACCGGTCATCGCCTACCAGGTCACCAAGCGCGTCTGCCTGGCGCTCATGAAGAAGGACCGCGAGATCGCCCTCCACGGCGTCGAGTCGGGCCGCATCGTGAAGCTCCCCGGCGGCGAGTTCATCGAGGTGCACGAGCAGCTCGACGAGTTCGAGCGCTGGCGCCTCGTGAGCTACGACGACTACAAGCCGCTCATGATCCGCCCGGACAGCCGTGGACGCATAACGGTCAACCAGCGGGCCCGCGCGGCGCTGTCGAAGTGGTTCTTCGAGGACCGGATCTCCCCGGTCACCACGAAGGACGTCGAGCGCAGCCACGGCGACCACCACTAGGAACACCCGCTCGCGCTGACGCGCGAACGCCCCGAGAGCCGGTCCGGCGTCATGCTGGACCGGCTCTCGTGCGTCCATCACACGACGACACGACCTGGAGGAGCACGCGTGGACCTGATCCGGCTCGCGTCCTGGCTGCGGTGCCCGACCTGCGGCGAGGAGCTCCGCGCGATCCCCGCGCTCGTGCTCCGCTGCGACCGGGGTCACGCCGTCGATGCCAACAAGCGCGGGTACGCGACCCTCCTCGCGCCGGGCACGCGCGTCGTCGGCGACACCGCGGCGATGCTCGCCGCCCGGGACCGCTTCCTGGAGCGGGGGCACTACGCCCCCGTCGTCGACGCCCTGAGCGAGGCGGTCGGCGCGGGGATCGAGGCGGACAGGCCGCCGGAGCCGCTCCGCATCGTCGACGCCGGCTGCGGCACGGGGCACTACCTTCGCGCGCTCCTCGACCGCCTTCCCGGGTCCGTGGGGATGGCCGCCGACCTCTCCCCTTCCGCCGTGGCCATCGCGGTGCGCGGCCGCTCGGACGTCGACGGGGTGGTCGCCGACACCTGGGCCTCGCTCCCGCTCCGCGACGGGACCGCCGACCTCATCCTCGACGTCTTCGCGCCGCGCAACCTCCCCGAGTTCCACCGGGCGCTCGCGCCGGGCGGTCGCGTCGCCATCGTCGCCGCCGGACCCGGACACCTCGCCGAGCTCCGTGCCGCCGGCCGTGCCGTGGGTGTCCAGGAGGACAAGCGGGAGCGCATCCTCGACGCCGCCGATCCGCTGTTCGAGCGGATCTCGGAGGCCCGTGTCCACCGCGTCCTGAGGCTTACGGAGGACGACGTGGCCCTCCTGCTCGGCATGGGGCCGTCGGCGCACCATCCGGGCGTCGCCGCCGACCTCGCGGCACCCGCGCCCCCCTCCCCGTCGACGCGGGCACCCGTGCCGGACAGCCAGGACGTGACGGTCGACGTCATGATCCACGTCCTCCGCCGACGGGACGCCCCGACGGCCGCGTGAGGGCAGCTGCGGGCCTCCGACGCGCCTCCGCGACCTCGCGGCTCTGCGCCTCGCGCGTGCCCCTCGAGGCTGGCCGGGCAGCTCTCCTATCGTGCTGCTGAGTGATCCGCCAGACCCTGGTCCGCACGGCTCCGACGGGTAGCGTGATCCTCATCACGCTGTTGCTGCCCGGGGGGTGCGGTGCAGGCTGGCGGACTCCCCGGGTGGACGCCCGCTCTCGCGGACGACGTACCGTCCCCGGTCCGTCCCCTCGACCTGACCCATGGGACACGGATCGCACCTTGCTCGACTCGCTCACCCTCCGCGTCGCCTTCGGCGTGACGACGCTCACCCTGTTCCTGCTGTTCGCCCTCGTCACGTTCCGCACCACGCGATCGCCGTTCAGCTTCTGGTGGTGCGCCGCGCTCGCCCTGTTCATGGGCGGCTCGCTCGCGTACCTCCTCGACGGCACCGCCGGTCAGGTGTGGGCCAATCCGCTGGGTAACGGCCTCATCGTCGCCGGATCCGCCTCCGTCTGGATGGGGAGCAGGTCGCTCCGGGAGCGGCCGACTCCCTGGTGGCTGGTGGTGCCGCCCGCGGCGCTCGTCGTCGCCGTCTCGTGCGCCGACTCCCCCGCGACCAACGACTGGTCCGGGGGCCCGCTCTACCTCGCCCTGATGTCCACCCTCATCGGGCTCTCGACGCGGGAGATCGCCCTCCTCGGAGCCGGGCAGTCCCGGACCCGCTGGCCGCTGCTGCTCGCCTCCGGCGCCCTCGCGACCTACTACGGCCTGCGTCTCGTCGCCTTCGTCGCCACCGGCCCCCGGAGCCCCGCCTTCACCACCTGGTTCGGCACGCCGTCGACGACGCTCATCACGCTGGTCCTCCTCGTGGTGGTGTCGTTCAGCATGGCGTCGCTCAGCGGCGAGCAGGTGGCGAAGAAGCTCGCCGCCCGCGCCGCGCGAACCCGGCAGGAGCTGGTGGAGGGCGGCGGCGTGCAGCGTCGGCTGCTCCCGCAGACCGTGCCCGACATCGCCGGCTACGAGGTCGCGGGGACGTGCGTGCCGAGCGGCGCGGTCAGCGGGGACTTCTTCGACTGGCAGCGGACACCGGACGGCCTGGTGGTCACCCTGGCCGACGTCATGGGCAAGGGAGTCGGCGCCGCCATGATCGCGGCGACGGTCCGCGCCGCGCTCCGCGTAGCGCTCCCCGCGCACGACCCGGGAGGGACGATGACCGTCGTCGACCGCGCGGTGGAGTCCGACCTCGACGCGAATGACGCCTTCGTGACGCTGCTGCATCTGCGGCTCGACGCGCCGAGCGGCGAGATCCAGCTGGTGGACGCGGGCCACGGCCTCGGCGTGGTCTGCCGGGCCGACGGCTCCCGGGAGCCCATCCCCTCCCGGAACCTGCCCCTCGGCGCCCTCGGCACGCAGGACTGGGCGGTCACGACCGTGCGCCTGGACCCGGGCGATCTGCTCCTCATCTGCAGCGACGGGGTCCTCGACCTGTTCGACGGCACCCTGGCCTCGATGGACCTGGCGGCGCTCACCGCCATGTCCATGGCGTCGAGCGCTGCCCAGGCCGTCGCGAGCCTCACCCGCCTGGCCGCGGACGGGACTCCCCCGGACGACGTGACGGTCGTGGCCATCCGCCGGGTCGCGGCTGCGGCCTGAGCGGGCACCGTGGATCGTCCCGGCCCGTGACCGCCCTCCCCCCTGCGCGAGACGATGCGTGCGGCCCGCGGGAGCTTCTGACCGGGGCACATCGCCCCAGCGGACGGGTACCGGACGCGACGATGCCCGGCCCCTCGCGGGACCGGGCATCGTGACGAACGGTGCTGCCTAGCGCAGCAGCTTCTTGTAGAACTCGGCGGTGCGCTCGTAGCCGAGGCGCTTGTAGAACTCACCGGCACGACGCGTGCTCATCGTGATCTGGCCGACGCCGCGATCGCCGCAGAGACGCTCCACCGCCCTGACCAGGGAGGACCCCGTGCCGGCGCTGCGCGCGGTGCTATCGACCACCAGCTCCTCGAGGTGGGCGCTGAGCCCGCCGGCGTAGAGGAGCCGGGACACGACCAGGTACGCGTACCCGACGACACGGCCGCCGTCCTCCGCGACCAGGAGCACGTCGCGACCGACGTCCTTGTTCGCCCGCAGGATGTGGGAGAACGTGACGTCGAAGTCGTCGCGGGTCGCCGGGGCGTTGATCATGTCGAGCTGCTGGCAGAGGGCGAAGACCGCGTCCCCGTCCGTGGCCAGCGCGTGCCGGATGTCGACCACGGGATCAGCGGGCGAAGTAGCCGCGGTAGTACTCGTAGGTCCAGCCCACGAGCGCGATGATCGCGAGACCGCCGCCGATGATCGCGATCCAGATGCCCACGGCGAGGCCGAGGAACACGGAGGCGGCACCGGCCGCGAGGATGACCGGCCACCAGCTCCACGGGCTGAAGAAGCCGAGCTCCGGGTCGCCGTCGTCGACGTTGGCGTCGCTGCGGTCCTCCGGGAGCTCGCCGTTCTGCGCCGCGTAGAGGCGCGCCACGAAGAAGCCGATGAACGCGGCCAGCACCCCGGAGAGCGCGATGGCCAGCGTGCCGACCCACTCGACCGTGTTCTGGTCGATGAGGTGCCAGATCGTGTACGCGGCCGCGGCGATGACGAAGAAGACCGCGAGGACGTAGAAGAGGTTCCTATTGGCGCGCACGTCACTTCACCTTGTCGCTGGAGATGTCGTAGGTCGCGGCATCCGGAGCGTCCTTCGCCGGACCGATTCCCACGGGGATGCCCGCCTCGGGGTGGTTGAGGTCGAAGGCCGGGGCCTCCGAGCGGATGCGCGGGATGGACGTGAAGTTGTGCCGCGGCGGCGGGCACGACGTGGCCCACTCGAGCGAGCGGCCGTAGCCCCACGGGTCGTTGACCGTGACGCGCGGCGCCGTGCGGGCGGTGATCCAGACGTTCAGGAAGAACGGGATCATCGACAGCGCGAGGATGCCGGCGCCGATCGTCGACAGCTGGTTCATCCACGTGAAGTCGTCCTCGGGCTGGTACGTCGCGTAGCGACGCGGCATGCCCATGACGCCCAGCCAGTGCTGGATGAGGAACGTGGTGTGGAAGCCGACGAACAGCAGCCAGAAGTGGACCTTGCCGAGGCGCTCGTTGAGCATCGTGCCCGTCCACTTGGGCCACCAGAAGTAGAAGCCCGAGAACATGGCGAACACGACCGTGCCGAACACCACGTAGTGGAAGTGCGCCACGACGAAGTACGTGTCGGACACGTGGAAGTCGAGCGGGGGCGACGCCAGGATGACGCCGGTCAGGCCGCCGAACGTGAACGTGATGAGGAAGCCGATCGCCCAGAGCATGGGGGTCTCGAACGTGACCGATCCGCGCCACATGGTGCCGATCCAGTTGAAGATCTTCACGCCGGTCGGGACCGCGATGAGCATGGTCATGAGCGAGAAGAACGGCAGGAGGACCGAGCCGGTGACGTACATGTGGTGCGCCCACACCGTGACCGAGAGGGCCGCGATGGAGATGGTCGCGTAGACCAGCGTCTTGTACCCGAAGATCGGCTTGCGGCTGAAGACCGGGAAGACCTCGGAGACGATGCCGAAGAACGGCAGCGCGATGATGTACACCTCGGGGTGTCCGAAGAACCAGAACAGGTGCTGCCAGAGGATGGCGCCGCCGTTGGCCGGGTCGTAGATGTGGGCGTCGAAGATGCGGTCGGCGCCGAGGCCGAAGAGCGCGGCGGCGAGCACCGGGAACGCCATCAGCACGAGGATCGACGTCACGAGGATGTTCCAGGTGAAGATCGGCATGCGGAACATCGTCATGCCGGGCGCGCGCATCGTGATGATGGTAGTCACGAAGTTCACGGCGCCGAGGATGGTGCCGAATCCGCTGAGCGCGAGACCCATCACCCAGAGATTGCCTCCCAAACCCGGCGAGAACGTCGTGCTGGACAGCGGCGCGTACGCGAACCATCCGAACGAGGCCGCGCCGGCCGGCGTGAGGAAGCCCGCGACTGCGATGAGGGAGCCGAAGTTGAAGAGCCAGTACGCGAAGGCGTTGAGGCGGGGGAACGCCACGTCCGGCGCGCCGATCTGCAGCGGCATGAGCACGTTGGCAAAGCCGGCGAACAGCGGCGTCGCGAACATGAGCAGCATGATCGTGCCGTGCATGGTGAAGAGCTGGTTGTACTGCTCCTTGGTCTCCACGACGTGCAGGCCGGGCTCGAAGAGCTGGGCGCGGATGACGAGCGCCATGACGCCGCCGAGGCAGAAGTAGAGGAACGAGGTGATCAGGTACAGGTACCCGATCGTCTTGTGGTCGGTGGAGGTGATCCAGTTGACCACGACGTTGCCCCGGCGCTCGGCCTTGCCGTTGCCGTCGAGGACCTTCGCCTGACCCGCGGGGATCGCGGTGGGACGGTTGAGGGTCGATGTCACGTTTCTGCTGCCCTACTCTTCGGACGACTCGGTGGTGGCCGGCACGTCGGTGCCGGGGAGGTTCTGCAGGCGGTCGTAGTCCTTGCCGAGGTCGCCCTCGAAGCCGGCCGCCTTCTGGCTCTCGATGTAGGCGTTGTACTCGTCGATCGAGACGACCTTCACCTGGAAGAGCATGAGGGAGTGGTACTCGCCGCAGAGCTCGGCGCACTTGCCCATGTACGTGCCCTCCTTCTCCGGGATGAACGTCATGTAGTTCGTCTTGCCGGAGATGAGGTCCTTCTTGTACAGGAAGTCGACGACCCAGAAGGAGTGGAGCGTGTCGCGGGTGTTGAGCTCGAGCTCGACCTTGGTGTTCACCGGCAGGTAGAGCGTGGGGAGCTTGTCCTTGTCGATCGAGCCCTGGGGCCCGTCGGGGTCGTCCACGGCCTGGACGCCCTGCTCGTAGGCGCCGCCCTCGATCGCCTGGCCGGACTCGGTCTCGCCGCCGAGGTAGTTGAAGTCCCACGCCCACTGCTTGCCGAAGACCTGGACCTTGACCTCGGGCTGGTCGAAGCGCGCCTCGATGGCGGCCTGGTCCTTGGCGGTGAAGGCGAAGAAGCCGAGCACGAGGATGAGCGGCACGATCGTGTAGAAGATCTCGATCGGCATGTTGTAGCGCATCTGCACGGGGAGGCCGGTCTGGCCCTTGCGGCGGCGGTAGACGACCGCGGCCCAGATGGTGAGGCCCCAGGTCAGCACGCCGACCGCGAGGAGCACGATCCATGCCGTGACCCACAGGCCGATGACCGAGTCGACGTGGTTCGTCGTGCCGGCCTCGGTGGGGAGGAAGCCCTGGAGCTGCTGCTGCGTGCACCCTGCGAGGAGTACCGAGATGCCTATGGCGACGGGGATCGTCAGCCAACGTTGACGGCGAGTGGAGCGCACGTGCAGACCCTTCGAAGAACCGGATGTGACGTGTTCCACCCTACGCGACAGGGAGCCGCCCGAAGGACGACTCCCTGTTCGAAGCCCGGTTTCCCGGGGCCAGATCGCTTACCGCTCCATGTGTCAGTGGAACGAGTCGCCGCACGCGCAGGAGCCGCCGGCGTTCGGGTTGTCGATGGTGAAGCCCTGCTTCTGGATGGTGTCCTCGAAGTCGATCGTCGCGCCGTCCAGGTAGGGGACGCTCATCTTGTCGACGATGACCTCGACGCCGTCGAAATCGACCGTGGCGTCGCCGTCGAGCTCGCGCTCGTCGAAGTAGAGCTGGTAGATGAGGCCGGAGCAGCCGCCGGGCTGGACGGCGACGCGGAGACGGAGGTCCTCGCGGCCCTCCTGCTGGAGCAGGCTCTTGACCTTGCTCGCGGCGGTGTCCGTGAGTCCGACGCGGTGGGCCGCCTGGGCGGTCTCGGTCAGCGTGGTGTCGGTCATGAGCACTCCTCGGGTGGTGGGATCTGCGGTCGGGCGACTCCGGTGGAGTCTACGTCGTGCAACCGCGGGAGTCACCCGGGTGTTCCCGCCGTCCCGTGCGTGTCCGGCGCGGACGGGGGCGGGACGGCGGCGGCGCTCAGCTGCGGCGGGCGATGCGGGAGAGCAGCACGGCCTCGCTGAGGATCGCGCGCTGGAGCACGCCCAGGTGCTGCGACTCGTTGGGGCTGTGCGCGCGCGTGTCCGGGTCCTCGACGCCCGTGACCAGGATCTGGGCGGACGGGAACGCCTCGACGAGGTCGGCGATGAACGGGATCGACCCGCCGATGCCTGCCTGCACGGGCGCGCGGCCCCAACCCGCGGTCATCGCGGCGGTCGCCTCGGCCATCGCCCAGCCGGTGGTGTCGACGAGGAACGGGTCGCCCTGGTCGACGTCGTTGATCTCGACGTGCGCCCCGAAGGGCCGGTGCCCCTGGATGTGCGCCTCGAGGGCGCGGAAGGCGTCCGCGGCGGTCTGGCCGGGGGCGATGCGGGCGCTGATGCGCACGGACACCTCCGGGAGGAGCGTGTTGCTCGCGTTCGCGACCGAGGGCGCGTCGATGCCCGTCACCGTGATGGAGGGCTGGGCCCACAGGCGGGTGAGGATCGGGCCGGTGCCGACGGGCGAGACGCCCGGGAGGAGGGCGGCCTCCTCCGCGAGGCGCGCGTCGTCGTACTCGTGCGTCTCCATCGCGGCGCTCGTGAGGCCGGCGACGGCGACGGACCCGCCCTCATCCCAGAGGGAGTCGAGCAGGCGGACGGCCGCCATCATCGCGTCAGGCACGGCACCGCCGAACATGCCCGAGTGCGAGGCGTGGTCGAGCGTGCGGACCGTGAGGCGGAAGGTCACGTTGCCGCGGAGGGCGATGGTGATGGACGGGGTGTCGACGTCCCAGTTGTCGCTGTCGGCGACGACGATGACGTCGGCGGCCAGTGCGTCGTGGTGCTTCGCGAGGAAGTCGGCGAAGGAGCGGGATCCCGCCTCCTCCTCCCCCTCGATGAAGACGGCGAGGCCGAGGTCGAGGTCGTCGCCCTCCGCCTCGACGAGCGCGCGGATGGCCGCGACGTGCGTCATGATGCCGGCCTTGTCGTCCGACGCGCCGCGCCCGTGCAGTCGATCGCCGCGCAGGGTCGGCTCGAAGGGCGGCGTCTCCCAGTGCTCGTCGGCTCCGGGCGGCTGCACGTCGTGGTGCGCGTAGAGGAGGACGGTGGGCTTGCCGTCCCGGGGCGCGCGCGTGGCGAGCACCGCGGGCTGCCCGTCGTCGCCCGCGGGCGTCGTCGCCCGGTGGACGGAGACGTCGTCGAAGACGCCGAGGCCCGCCAGCAGGCCCGCGACGGCGTCGGCGCTCGCGACGACGTGCGTGGGATCGAAGGCCGGCCAGGAGACGGAGGGGATGCGCACGAGCGCGGAGAGGTCCGCGATCGTGGTGGGCAGTCCGCCCGCGACGGCGGCGGCGAGCCGGTCGACGGCCTCCTGATCCGGT
Organism: Clavibacter zhangzhiyongii; assembly: GCF_014775655.1. Classification (NCBI taxonomy): domain Bacteria; kingdom Bacillati; phylum Actinomycetota; class Actinomycetes; order Micrococcales; family Microbacteriaceae; genus Clavibacter; species Clavibacter zhangzhiyongii. The sequence goes on from NZ_CP061274.1 coordinate 1,955,361, forward strand.
GCGGTCACGGCGTCTGCGGAGGTGTCGGGAGGCGTCATGCAGGTAATCTTAGATTCACTCCAGGCAAGGACGATTGACGTGGCGAAGCAGCACACCCCCGCAGAGACCCCCTCCGAGACGAGCGCTCCGGCGTCCGCCGAGGGCCGCACGACCGACGGGAAGAAGGGCCCCACCCCCACCCGGCGCGAGCGCGAGGCGGCGAACCTGCGCCCGCTCGTCCCCCAGGACCGCAAGCTCGCCGCGCAGCAGGCGAAGGAGAAGGCCCGCGAGGCCCGTGCCCGGGCGAACGCCGGCATGGCCGCGGGCGACGAGCGCTACCTGCCCGTCCGCGACAAGGGCCCGCAGAAGCGGTACGCCCGCGACGTCGTGGACGCCCGCTGGAGCGTCGGCGAGTTCCTGCTCCCCGTGATGGGCGTCGTCGTGGTGCTCACCTTCGTGCTGCCGAACCTGGCGGCCGTCCCGCTGCTGTCGATCTACGTCTTCGTCCTCGCCGCCATCGTCGACGCGTACTTCACGGGACGCCGCGTGCGCGCGGCCATCGCGGCCCGGGTCGGCGCCGACCGCGTCGAGCGCGGCATCCGCTGGTACACGGGCATGCGGACGATCCAGATGCGCCCCATGCGCCTGCCCAAGCCGCAGGTGAAGCGCCGCGAGACGGTCACCTTCAGCTGATCCGTCCGCCGGTCGTCCGGCTTCGCGGCCGCCCGCGGCTCAGCGTCGGCGGAGGCGCGCGAGGCCCGCGTTGACCGACCGGGCCCACAGGGGTCCGCGGTAGAGGAACGCCGTGTAGCCCTGCACGAGGGTCGCGCCCGCGTCGAGCCGCGCCTGCACGTCCTCGGCGGTGTCGACGCCGCCGACCGAGATGACGCACGCGTCCGCCGGGAGGGCGCGGCGCAGGATCCCGAGCACCTCGAGCGAACGGGCGGCGAGCGGCGCGCCGGAGAGGCCGCCCGCTCCCGCCGCCTCGACGACGCCCGCGTCGGTGCGCAGACCCGCGCGCGACAGCGTCGTGTTCGTGGCGATGACGCCGGCGAGGCCGAGCTCGGTCGCGAGCTCCGCGATCCGCTCCACCTCGGCGTCCTGCAGGTCGGGGGCGATCTTGACGAGGACGGGGACGCCGTCGGCGGCGTCGCGGATGCTCGTGAGGAGCGGCCGGAGCAGCTCGATCTCCTGGAGCCCGCGCAGGCCGGGGGTGTTCGGGGAGCTCACGTTGACGGCGAGGTAGTCGGCGACGGGCGCGACGAGGCGCGTCGTGCGGACGTAGTCGGCGACCGCATCCTCGACGGCGACCGCGCGGGTCTTGCCGATGTTGACGCCGATGACCGGCCGGTCGCGGCGCGCGCGCAGGCGGCGGAGCCGGTCCGCGAGGGCAGCCGCTCCCCCGTTGTTGAAGCCCATGCGGTTGATCACCGCCCGGTCCTCGACGAGGCGGAAGAGGCGCGGACGGGGATTGCCCGGCTGTGCCTCGGCCGTGACCGTGCCGACCTCGACGTGCCCGAAGCCGAGCTGCCCGAGCCCGAGCACGGCCTGCGCGTCCTTGTCGAACCCCGCGGCGACGCCGAACGGGGACGGGAAGCGGAGGCCGAGCGCGTCGACGGCGAGCGACGGATCCGGTGCGGTCAGCCGGCGGGCGATCCAGCCGAAGCCGGACGGCGGGAGGAGGGAGATGGCCGTGGACGCGAGGTGGTGGGCGTCCTCCGGGTCCATGCGCGACAGGACCGTGCGGAAGAGGAGGGGATACATCGGCACCAGGCTAGCGGGTGCCCGGACGGTCGCCGGCGGCCCGGGCGGAGGACGTCAGCGCGAGTCGGCGTCGGAGGACGCGGCGTGCGCGACGCGCAGCTGCGCGATGGCCGACTCGAAGTCGTCGAGGGAGTCGAAGCCCTGGTAGACGCTGGCGAAGCGGAGGTACGCGACCTCGTCGAGCTCGCGGAGCGGCGGGAGGATCGAGAGGCCGATGTCGTTCGCCTCGATCTGCGAGGCTCCCGTGGCCCGGATCGCCTCCTCGACGCGCTGCGCGAGGACCGCGAGGTCGGTGTCGGTGACGGGCCGGCCCTGGCAGGCCTTCCGCACGCCGGTGACGATCTTCTCCCGGCTGAACGGCTCGACGACGCCGTTGCGCTTGATCACGCTGAGGCTCGCGGTCTCCGTGGTGCTGAAGCGGCGGCCGCACTCGGGGCACTGCCGGCGCCGGCGGATCGACAGGCCGTCGTCGCTCGTGCGGGAGTCGACGACGCGGGAGTCGGGGTGGCGGCAGAAGGGGCAGAACATCGTGTGGCCAGGATACGTCAGCGCGGCAGGCGCGCCGTCACCGCGTCGCCGTGCGCGGGGAGGTCCTCGGCGCGGCTGAGCGCCACGATCATCGGCTCGGCCTCGCGGAGGGCGCGGGCGTCGTAGCGCACGACCTGCTGCGGGCGGAGGAACGTGTACGCGCCCAGGCCGGAGCCGAAGCGGGCCTGGCCGCCCGTGGGGAGCACGTGGTTGGAACCCGCGAGGTAGTCGCCGAGGCTCACGGGCGAGTGCGGGCCGAGGAAGATGGCGCCGGCGCTGTGCAGGTGCGCGAGCAGCGCGTCCGGGTCGGCGGTCTGCACGGAGAGGTGCTCCGGGCCGTACGCGTCGCTGTAGCGGCAGGCGGTGACGAGGTCGTCGACCACGAGGATCGCCGACTGCGGGCCGGTGAGCGCCTGGCCGACGCGGGCCGAGTGGCCGGTCGTGGCGGTGAGGGCCTCGACTTCCGCGTCCACGGCGCGCGCCAGCTCGGGCGAGTCGGTGACGAGGACGGATGCGGCCATCTCGTCGTGCTCCGCCTGGCTGACGAGGTCGGCCGCCACGAGGCGCGCGTCGGCCTGCGCGTCGGCGATGACGAGGATCTCCGTCGTGCCGGCCTCCGAGTCGATGCCCGTGATGCCGCGGACGACGCGCTTGGCCGCCGCGACGTAGATGTTGCCGGGGCCGGTGACGACGTCGACGGGCTCCAGGCCGATGTCGGCCACGCCGTGAGCGAAGGCGCCGATGGCACCCGCGCCGCCCATGGCGTAGACCTCGTCGACGCCGAGGAGCCCGGCGGCGCCGAGGATGACGGGGTGCACGGATCCGCCGTGCGCGGCCTGCGCCGGCGAGGCCAGCGCGATGCTCGCGACCCCGGCGACCTGCGCGGCGACCACGTTCATCACGACGCTGGAGGGGTAGACGGCCTTGCCGCCCGGCACGTAGAGCCCGACGCGGCGCACGGGCTGCCAGCGCTGCACGATGGTCCCGCCGGGGACGACCGTGGTCGTGGTCTCGGGCGGGACCTGGGCAGCGGAGCCGAGGCGCACGCGGCGGATGGCCTCCTCGAGCGCGGCGCGGACGGCCGGGTCGAGGGCCTCGACCGCGGCGGCGATCGCGGCGGCGGGCACGCGCAGCTCCTCCGGCCGCACGCGGTCGAGCCGCTCCGCCTGGTCGAGGAGCGCGGCGCTCCCCCGGGTGCGCACGTCCTCGACGAGCTCGCGCGCCACGTCGAGCGCGACGGCCACGTCGGTGACCGGACGCGGGAGGAGGTCGAGCAGGTCGGCGGTGCTGGGCGTTGTGCCGCGGAGGTCCTGGATGCGCATCATGACTCCGGAAGTCTACCGAGCGGGCGTGCGGCGGATCCGGCGGCTAGCGTCTCCGGCATGGACGCGCACCCCGCCACCACGCTCTCCGAGGCCCCGGGCCAGGCCGCCTTCCGCGCCGCGTTCCGGCGGCATGCCGCGGGCGCCGCGATCGTCACGACGCGCGACGCGCACGGATCCCCCGTCGGGTTCACGGCGACGTCCCTCGCCTCCGTGTCGGCGGATCCGCCGCTCGCGAGCTTCAGCCTCGCGCGCACCGCGTCGAGCGCCGCGGCCCTCGCGGTCGCCGACCACGTCGCCGTCCACGTGCTGGGTGCGCGCGACCGGCACCTGGCGGAGCGCCTCAGCGGCCCCGCGGCCGAGCGCTTCGCCGGGGACCACTGGTCCCCCGGCCCGCACGGCCTGCCCGTCCTCGCGGGAGGCACCGCGCTCCTCGTCGCCCGGATCGTCGAGCGGGTGCACGTCCACGACGCGATCGTGGTCGTCGTGCGCGTCGAGGACGGCGGCGCGGGCGTCGACGACGAGCCGCTCGTCTACCACGCCCGCCGCTACCTGCGGCCGGGCGCCGAGGCCTGAGACGCGGCGACCGGCGCCCGCCGGTGCGGATCGCCCCCGTGCGTCAGCCCAGGCAGTTCGGCCCGAGCAGCGACTTGAGCTCGCCGTAGAGGTCCGCGCTCACCGTGACCGGGTACGGGATCTCGAACACGCGCCCGCTGTCGCCCTTCACGAGCTGGAGGCGCACCTCGGTGTCGCCCGAGTGGCGGATCAGCACGTCGTTGAGGCCCATGACCGTCTCGGTCGTGGCGCGGTTCTCGGCGAGGCTGATGAGCAGCGGGCCGGAGCCGAGGCTCTGGCCGAGGTCGGGCTGGAACATCGAGAACGCGTGGATGTTCATGCCGTCGTCGCGCGTGGATACCCGGCCGCGGATGACCACGACGGTGTCGCCCTGCAGCGCCGGCGCGAACTCCTGGTACGCCTTGCCCATGAACATGCAGGTGATCTCGCCGCCGAAGTCCTCGAGCTGCACCATGCCGTACTGGTTGCCCGAGTTGCGCGCGGTGCGGTGCTGCACGCTCGTGAGGAGGCCCGCGAGCGTGACCGTCTCGCCGTCCATGGACGCGTCGGTCGCGAGCAGCTCCGCGATGCCCGTCGAGGCGAGCTTCGCGAGCGGGATCTCGAGGCCGGCCAGCGGGTGGTCGGACACGTAGAGGCCGAGCATCTCGCGCTCGAACGCGAGCTTGTCGCGCTTCGCCCACTCCGGCCGCTCGGGCACCTTGCGCGCGTGCTGCGGCTCGTCCCAGAGGCTGTCGAAGTCGAAGCCGACCTGGCCGTTCATGGCGGCGCGCTTGTCGCTGACGGAGGCGTCGATCATGCCCTCGTGCACCTCGAGCAGCGCCCGCCGGGTGTCCCCCAGCGAGTCGAACGCGCCCGCCTTGATGAGCGACTCGACGGTGCGCTTGTTGGCGACGGGAAGCGGCACCTTCTTGAGGAAGTCGTCGAACGACTCGAACGCGCCCTGCTCCGTGCGGGCGCCCCGGAGCGCCTCCACCACGTTGGCGCCGACGTTGCGCACGGCGCCGAGGCCGAAGCGGATGTCGGATCCGGCCGCGGCGAAGAACCCGATGGACTCGTTGACGTCCGGCGGGAGCACCTTGATGCCCATGCGGCGGCACTCGTTGAGGTACAGCGCCATCTTGTCCTTGGAGTCGCCGACGCTCGTGAGGAGCGCGGCCATGTACTCGGCCGGGTAGTGCGCCTTGAGGTACGCGGTCCAGTAGGAGACGACGCCGTACGCCGCGGAGTGCGCCTTGTTGAACGCGTAGTCGGAGAAGGGCAGCAGGATGTCCCAGAGCGCCTTCACCGCGGCCATCGAGTAGCCGTTGTCGATCATGCCCTGCGAGAAGCCGGCGAACTGCTTGTCGAGCTCGGACTTCTTCTTCTTGCCCATCGCGCGGCGGAGGAGGTCGGCCTGCGCGAGCGTGAAGCCCGCGAGCTTCTGCGCGACCGACATGACCTGCTCCTGGTACACGATGAGGCCGTGCGTGGTGCCGAGCACCTCGCGCAGCGGCTCCTCGAGCTCCGGGTGGATCGGCGTGATCTCCTGCAGCCCGTTCTTCCGCAGCGCGTAGTTCGTGTGCGAGTTCGCGCCCATGGGGCCCGGGCGGTACAGCGCGATGACGGCGGAGATGTCCTCGAAGTTGTCGGGCTTCATCATGCGCAGGAGCGAGCGCATGGGCCCGCCGTCGAGCTGGAAGACGCCGAGGGTGTCGCCGCGCGCCAGGAGGTCGTACGCGCCCTGGTCGTCGAGCCCGAGGTCCTCGAGCACGAGCCTCTCGCCCCGGTTCGACTCGATGTTGTTGAGCGCGTCGTCGATGATCGTGAGGTTGCGCAGCCCCAGGAAGTCCATCTTGATGAGGCCGAGCGACTCGCACGCGGGGTAGTCGAACTGCGTGACGATCTGGCCGTCCTGCTCCCGCTTCATGATCGGGATGATGTCGATGAGCGGCTCGCTCGACATGATGACGCCGGCCGCGTGCACGCCCCACTGGCGCTTGAGGTTCTCGATGCCCTGCGCTGTCTCGAAGACCTTCTGCGCCTCCGGGTCCATCGCGAGCACCTCGCGGAAGTCGCCGGCCTCGCGGTAGCGCGGGTGGTCGGTGTCGAGGATGCCGGACAGCGGGATGTCCTTGCCCATGATCGCCGGCGGCATGGCCTTGGTGAGCTTGTCGCCCATGGAGAAGGGGTAGCCGAGCACGCGGCTGGAGTCCTTGAGCGCCTGCTTGGCCTTGATGGTGCCGTAGGTGACGATCTGCGCGACGCGCTCGTCGCCGTACTTGTCGGTCACGTACCGGATGACCTCGCCGCGGCGACGGTCGTCGAAGTCGACGTCGAAGTCGGGCATGGAGACGCGGTCCGGGTTGAGGAACCGCTCGAAGAGGAGGCCGTGCTGCAGCGGGTCGAGATCGGTGATGCCCATCGCGTAGGCGACCATCGACCCGGCGCCGGATCCGCGACCGGGGCCCACGCGGATCCCGTTCTCGCGGGACCAGGCGATGAAGTCCGCGACCACCAGGAAGTAGCCCGGGAAGCCCATCTGGGCGATGACGCCGACCTCGTAGTCGGCGCGCTTGCGCACGTCGTCCGAGAAGCCGCGCGGGTAGCGGCGGACGAGGCCGCGCTCGACCTCCTTGACGAACCAGGTCTGCTCGCTCTCGCCCTCGGGCACCGGGTAGCGCGGCATGTAGTTGGCGGACTCGTTGAACTGCACGTCGCAGCGCTCGGCGATGAGGAGCGTGTTGTCGCACGCCTCCTGGTGGTCGCGGAAGAGGTGCCGCATCTGCTGCGCGGTCTTGAGGTAGAACTCGTCGGCGTCGAACTTGAACCGGTTGGGGTCGTCGAGCGTGGTGCCGGACTGCACGCACAGGAGCGCCGCGTGGCTCGTCGCGTCGTGCTCGTGCGTGTAGTGCAGGTCGTTCGTGGCGACGAGCGGGAGGTCGAGGTCCTTCGCGAGGCGCAGGAGGTCGCTCATGATCCGGCGCTCGATGCCGAGGCCGTGGTCCATGATCTCGCAGAAGTAGTTGCCCGCCCCGAAGATGTCGCGGTAGTCGCTCGCGGCCTTGACGGCCTCGTCGTACTGGCCGAGGCGCAGACGCGTCTGCACCTCGCCCGACGGGCAGCCCGTGGTGGCGATGAGGCCCTTCGCGTACGTGCTGAGGAGCTCGCGGTCCATGCGCGGCTTGAAGTAGTAGCCCTCGAGCGACGCGCGCGACGACAGGCGGAAGAGGTTGTGCATCCCCTCCGTGGTCTCGGCGAGCATCGTGAGGTGCGTGTAGGCGCCGGATCCGGAGACGTCGTCCCGCCCGCCGTCGCCCCAGCGGACGCGCGTGCGATCCCCGCGATGCGTGCCCGGCGTGATGTAGGCCTCGGTGCCGATGATGGGCTTCACGCCCGCGGCCTTCGCCTGCTTCCAGAAGTCGAACGCGCCGAACACGTTGCCGTGGTCGGTGATGGCGACGGCGGGCATCTGCTGCTCCGCGGCGGCCTGCACGAGCGGCCCCACGCGGGCCGCCCCGTCGAGCATCGAGTACTCGCTGTGGACGTGGAGGTGGACGAACGAGTCGTTGCGGGGCACGGGTCTCTTCTACTGGTCGTGGCTGCGGTCTGGCCATCATAGGCAGGCCGCGGGAGGCCTCTCGGGCGTGTCGGGCGTCAGTCGCGCAGACGCGAGAGCGCGCGCTCCAGGTCGGCCGGGTACGTGCTCGAGAACGACGCGCGGTCGCCCGTGGCGGGGTGCGTGATCTCCAGCCGCATCGCGTGCAGCCACTGCCGGTGCAGGTCCAGCTGCGCGGAGATCGTGGGGTCGGCGCCGTACATGGCGTCGCCGACGCAGGGGTGCCGCTGCGCCGCCATGTGCACGCGGATCTGGTGGGTGCGGCCGGTCTCGAGGTGCACCTCGAGCAGGGCCGCCCGCGGGAACGCCTCGAGCGTCTCGTAGTGCGTGACCGAGGGCTTGCCGTCGGCGGTGACCGCGAACTTCCAGTCGCTGCGCGGGTGCCGGCCGATGGGCGCGTCGATGGTGCCGGCGAGCGGATCCGGGTGCCCCTGGACGACCGCGTGGTAGATCTTCTCGACCTCCCGGTCGTGGAACTGCCGCTTCAGCTCGGTGTACGCGCGCTCCGTCTTCGCGACGACCATCAGGCCGCTGGTGCCCGCGTCGAGCCGGTGCACGATGCCCTGCCGCTCCTCGGCACCCGAGGTGCTGAGGCGGAATCCGGCGGCGGCCAGCGCGCCGAGCACGGTCGGCCCGGTCCATCCCACGCTGGGGTGCGCGGCGACGCCGACGGGCTTGTCGACCACGACGATGTCGTCGTCGTCGTGCACGATGCCGAGGTCGGGCACCGCGAGCGGCACGACCGACGGCTCCTGCCGCGGCTGCCAGCTGACGGCGAGCATGGATCCGGCCACCAGCCGGTCGGACTTGCCGGCCTCGCGGCCGTCCTGCGTCACGCCGCCGGCCTCGGCGACCTCCGCCGCGAAGCTGCGCGAGAAGCCGAGGAGGCGGGCGAGGCCCGCGTCGACGCGCTGGCCGTCGAGCCCGTCGGGGACGGGGAGGGTGCGGTGCTCCATCGGGTGACCTCTTCCGGTGCGGGTGCGGTGCCGGCGGGCGGCGGGTGCGGGCCGCGCGAACGACGACGGCGACGCGGGACCCCGTGGCTCCGAGGAGCCGGGTCCCGCGTCGCCGTCGGGCGCGCGGGTGGTGCGGTGCTAGTTGCCGAACGAGGCGGTGGCGGGCGCCTCGCTGGAACCGGACGCGTCCAGCTCGCGGAGCTGGCCCTCGATGTAGCCCTTGAGCTTGGTGCGGTACTCGCGCTCGAACGTGCGGAGCTCGTCGATGCGGCCCTCGAGGACCTGGCGCTCCTTCTCGAGGACGGCGGTCTTCGAGCGCTGCTCGGCCTCGGCCTCGGCGGCGATGCGGGCCGCGGTGGCGTGCGCCTCGGCGACGAGCGCGTCGCGCTTCTCGACGCCCTCGCGGACGTGCTCCTCGTGGAGCTTGCGGGCGAGCTTCAGGAGGCTGCTGGTGCTGCTGGTCTCGTCGTCCTCGTCGACCGCGGGAGCCTGCGCCGCGACGGGGGCCGGGGCAGGCTCGGGCTCGGGCTCGGGGGTGGGCTCGGGCTCGGCGACGACGGGCGCCTGCTCGACCGCGGCGGGCGCGGGAGCGGGGGTGTCGATGACCGTGGTCGCGGCGGGGGCGGACTCGCCGGACGAGAGGCGCTGACGCAGCTCCTCGTTCTCCTGGTGGAGGCGGCGCAGCTCGACGACCACCTCGTCGAGGAAGTCGTCGACCTCGTCCTGGTCGTATCCCTCGCGGAACTTGGTCGGCTGGAAACGCTTGTTGACGACGTCTTCAGGAGTGAGAGCCATGGCCTGCCACCTCTTTTGTGCATAGAGCGGGGTCCGCGAGCGGACGGGGATTCGGGACAACGTGCGCCTCAACGCTACCAGCGGATCGCATCGGTCCGGGGACCGGATGGCGGATCGGCGGACGGAGGGCGGGGCCTCAGCGCACCAGGCCGCCGACGACGTTGAACAGGATGATGGCGACGAGCATCGTGATCATCCAGCCGAAGTCGATCGCGACCGGGCCGAGCCGCAGCGGCGGGATCAGCCGACGGACGAAGCCGATGGGCGGGTCGGTGACCGTGTACGAGGCCTCCGCGACGATGAGCATCGCGCCGCGCGGACGCCACTGCCGCGAGAGCGACTGGACCAGGTCGAGGACGAAGCGGCCCCACATGCAGATGAGGAACGCCAGGAGGGCGAACCACAGGACGGTGGCGACGATGTTGACGATGATCACGGACACAAGTATGGCGGGCGTCGATGGGAGGTCCCGTCGACGCCCGCCATCGCGGTGCTGGGTGGATCAGCGCCCGAAGAAGGAGGCCTCGACCTCGGCCTCGGTGGCCGACTGCTCGCCCGAGACGGCGACGTGCGACGGCGAGAGCAGGAAGACCTTGCTCGTGACGCGCTCGATCTTGCCGTAGAGGCCGATGGACAGGCCGCTCGCGAAGTCGATGAGGCGGCGGGCGTCGTCGTCGGTCATCTGCGAGAGGTTGATGATGACGGGCACCCCCTCGCGGAAGTTCTCGGCGATGACCTGCGCGTCCTTGTAGGCCTTGGGGTGGACGGTGAGGATCTCGTTCATTTCAGCCGGCGCCGCATTCCTTGTGGTGGTCGAGCTCTTGTGCAGGGGGGTCACGGGTGCCCGCTTCGCCTGCGGCTGCTGCTGCTGCTGGGGAGCGGGGGCGGGCGCCGGGACGGCCTGCACGGGCGACTGCTGCTGCGCGGGCTGCTGGCCCTGCTGGTAGTCGAGCTCCTCGTCGGCGAGTCCCAGGTACACCATGGTCTTGCGAAGTGGGTTGGCCATCATTCCTCTTTCCGGGTCGGCCTCCGAACCGGACCGCACTGTCGACATTAAGGGCCGCCGGGTCGCTTTCCCGTGATTGCCGATCCGACCCGAAGGTGTGTCGCGCCCTCGAGCAGCGCCTCGCGGAGGTCGCCGGACATGCCCGCGGAGATGGCCCGCGCGTCCGGCAGGATGCGGCGGACGTCGTCGGAGATCCCGCGCAGGCGCGCGAACGCGCGGCGGGGCTCCCCGTCGTCGGGGGCGACGGCCATGACGCCGAGGACGCGGATCCCGGCGGCGGCCGCGGCGTGCTCCGCGAGGGCCTCGGCCTCCGCCGGCGGCACGCCGCCGCGCGCCGGGTCGTCGGTGAGGTTCACCTGGAGGAAGACGCGCGTCTCCTCGGCGTCGGAAACGAGCGCGTCGATGAGCGACGGGCGGTCGACGGAGTGGATCACGGAGGCGTAGCGCCGCACCTGCCGCGCCTTCTTGCCCTGGAGCTGCCCGACGAAGTGCCAGGCGACGCCCTGCCCCTCCAGCTCGGCGGCCTTGCCCTGCGCCTCCTGGTGCCGGCTCTCGCCGAGGTCGCGCACGCCGAGGTCGACGAGCGCCCGCAGGAGCGACACGGGCTGGAACTTGGTGACGACGATCGTGGTGACCTCGTCGGGGGCGCGACCGGCGTCGCGGATCCCGTCGGCCACCTCCGCCTGCACGGACGCCCACCGCTCGGCGAGGCCGGGGTGGGCCTCGCCGGGGTGGGCGTCCGACGCGTGCGCGCCGCCGGTCAGCGGAGCGTCGCTCACTTCAGGAAGTCGGGGATGTCCAGGTCGTCGCCGTCGTCCTCGAACGTCGGGTCGCTGGCCGGGACGGACGCGACGGGCGCCTCCGCCTTGGGGCGCGCGGGCGCCGACTCGACGGCCTCGGGAGCGGCGACCGCTCCCCCGCCCGCGGCGACGAAGCCGCTGCGGCGGTTCTCGACCTTGGCCGACGGCTCGCCGCCGTCGAAGCCCGCGGCGATGACGGTGACGCGCACCTCGTCGCCGAGGGTGTCGTCGATGACCGCGCCGAAGATGATGTTGGCCTCGGGGTGCACGGCCTCCTGCACGAGCTTGGCCGCGTCGTTGATCTCGAAGATGCCGAGGTTCGACCCGCCCTGGATGGAGAGCAGCACGCCGTGGGCGCCCTCGATGCTCGCCTCGAGGAGCGGCGACGCGACGGCCAGCTCGGCCGCCTTGATCGACCGGTCGGCGCCGCGGGAGGAGCCGATGCCCATGAGCGCGGATCCCGCGCCCTGCATGACCGACTTGACGTCGGCGAAGTCGAGGTTGATGAGGCCCGGGGTCGTGATGAGGTCGGTGATGCCCTGGACGCCGGCGAGGAGCACCTGGTCGGCGGTCGCGAAGGCCTCGAGCATGCTGATGCCGCGGTCGCTGATCTCCAGCAGGCGGTCGTTCGGCACGACGATGAGCGTGTCGACCTCGTTCTTCAGCGTCGCGACGCCGAGCTCGGCCTGGGCCGAGCGGCGCTTGCCCTCGAAGCCGAACGGCTTCGTGACGACGCCGATGGTGAGCGCGCCGATCGACTTGGCGATGCGCGCCACGACGGGCGCGCCGCCGGTGCCGGTGCCGCCGCCCTCGCCCGCGGTGACGAAGACCATGTCGGCGCCCGCGAGGGCCTCCTCGATCTCCTCCGCGTGGTCCTCGGCGGCACGACGGCCGACCTCGGGGTCGGCGCCCGCGCCGAGGCCGCGGGTGATCTCGCGGCCGACGTCGAGCTTGACGTCGGCGTCGCTCATGAGCAGCGCCTGCGCGTCGGTGTTGATCGCGATGAACTCCACGCCCCGCAGACCGAGCTCGATCATGCGGTTGACGGCGTTGACGCCGCCACCGCCGATGCCGACGACCTTGATGACGGCGAGGTAGTTCTGGTTGTTCGACACGACGGGCCTCCGCTAGAACCTTCGACCTCCGGTGGAGGCTTAGAGTTTACTCAGTATGCATTTCCTGATCCCGACGTTAGGGGGCTCGGGGTCGGTGCGGCGGCTCCCGTGCCGCGTGTCGCGAAGCCCGGTCCGTTCCGGGCGGGATCAGGGTCCGGCGACGGGCGCGTCGGGCGCGGAGACGTCGTACGAGCCGACGTCGCCGCGGGCCTTCACGAGCGCCTGCAGCACCTGCGCCTTGTCGGCGGAGCGCTCGCCGCTCCCCCACAGCACCTTCTTGCCGCTGCGGAGGGTGAGCATCACGTCGTCGGTGGTGTTCGCCTGGATGCTGTCGACCTGCGGCAGGAAGTCCGACGGGAGCGCGATGAGCACGGCGGTGGCCGCCTGGAAGCGCGGGGACGAGAAGTCGGCGCTGGGCAGGTCGATGAGCGGGTAGCCGTCGGGGCGCGCCGTGGCGCGCTCGATGGTGACGCCCGCGGGGTCGACGAGGTCGAAGCCCGCCCCGGACTGGATCACGGCGACGGGCGTGCGCTCGACGATGCGGATCACGAGGGTCGACGGCGGGCGGCTCTCGGTGCTGTAGCTGCGGATGAGGGGGAACGCCCGGAGCTCGTCGCCGACGCGGTCGAGGTCGACGAGCGGGAGCGGCGTGCCGACCTGGTCGGACAGCGCGGCCTGGATGCTCCCCGGCGACACGCGGTCGGCGCCCTCGACCTCGACGGTGCGCAGGGCGAGCAGCGGCGAGTAGACGGCGATGCCGACGACGAGCGCGAGGACGAGGAAGGCCCCGAGCGCGCCGAGGAGACCGGCGCGGCGGCGACGCGCCCGCTGCGTGAAGCGGCGCACCTCCTGGCGCTCGTACCGCTGGCGCTCGCGGCGGGCGCGGCGCAGCTGCCGGCGCGCCTCCGCGTCGCCCGTGGTGGCGCTGGCGGGACGCGCCGGCCGATGCGCACGGGGGGTCGGCTCGCCGTCGCCCTCCGCGTGGGTGCGTCGGCGCAGGGGACGCGCGGCGGCAGCGGCTCCCGCGGTCTCCGCGGCGCCGCGCGCACGGCGGCCCAGGCGTCCGGCGAGGCCGCCCGGGCGCGCGGCGGCGGGCTCCCGCCCGGTGCTCGGGGCGGGGGGCGCCGTGACAGGGGCCTGCGCGAGGTGCGGGAGGACGATCGGCTCGGTGTCCGGCTCGTCGTCGTCGCGCCAGTCGGCGCGGGGTCGCGGTGCGGCGGGCGGCGGGGTGCTCGGCCGGGCGGGGGCGCCGGTCCCGGTGCCGGTGCGAGGAGCGGGCGGGGGCGTCACGGGCCGCGGCGTCACCGGCCGCGGCGTCACCGGGCGCGGGGTCGTCGGCCGCGGGGTCGCCGGACGCTGCGGGCTCGCCGCAGGCGGCCGGGTCGTGGCCGGCTCGGAGCGGGACGACGCCGGCTCCGAGCGGGGCGGCGCGGCGGGCGGGGTGGCCGGCCGGGATCCGCGGCGACGGGAAGGCGGGGCGTCGGCGCCGTCCGCGGGCGCGTCCGACGCCGGCTGCCGCGGGACCCGGGGCCGGTCGAAGCCCTCGGGCCGCTTCACTCGCCGGGCCGGGGGGACGCGGCGGGGTCGGCCGGGCGCGCGAGAGCGTCGACCACCTGCGGGATGATCCGGTAGACGTCGCCGCAGCTGAGGGTCACGATGAAGTCGCCGTCCCGGGCGATCCCGGCGGCGCGGTCGGCGGCCGCCTGCCAGTCGGGGAGGTAGTCGACGCGGGTCGCGTCGGCGAAGCGCTCGGAGACGAGGGCGCCCGTGACGCCGGGGATGGGGTCCTCGCGCGCGCCGAACACGTCGAGGACGATCGTGTGGTCGGCCAGCTCCTCGTAGACGCGCGCGAAATCGCCCGCCATCATCTGCGTGCGGCTGTAGAGGTGCGGCTGGTGGACGGCGATGATGCGGCCGGATCCGACGACCGTGCGGGCGGCCTCGAGGGCCGCGCGGACCTCGGTCGGGTGATGCGCGTAGTCGTCGTAGACGCTCACGCCGCGCACCTCCGCGTGCAGCTCGAAGCGGCGGCCGGTGCCCGTGAAGCCGGCGAGGCCCCCGACGGCGTCGTCGGGATCCACGCCGAGGCCGACGAGCACGGCGTAGGCGCCGGCCGCGTTGATCGCGTTGTGGCGGCCGGGGACGCGGAGCGCCGCGCGGCGCGCGACGCCCTCGTGGGTGATCGTGAAGGCGACGGGGCCGTCGGTGACGATGTCGGAGATGCGGACGTCGGCCGCCGGGTCCTCCCCGAAGGTGACGATGCGGCCCTCGATGCGCGCGGTGACGCGACGCGCGCCCGGGTCGTCGCTCGAGATGACGACGAGCTCCGAGGCGGCGCTCGCGAAGCGGACGAACGCGTCGTCGAACGCCTCGTGCGATCCGTAGTGGTCGAGGTGGTCGGCGTCGACGTTGGTGATGAGCGCGACCGCGGTGTCGTAGAGGAGGAAGGACCCGTCGGACTCGTCGGCCTCGACGACGAAGAGCTCCTCGGATCCGGGGGCGCTCGAGACCCCCAGCCCGCCGATCACGCCGCCGTTGACGAACGACGGGTCGCGGCCGGCCTCGAGGAGCGCGGTGACGATCATGCCGGTGGACGTGGTCTTGCCGTGCGCGCCCGCGACGGCGACGAGGCGCTGGCCGCTGATCAGCCAGGCGAGCGCCTGCGAGCGGTGCAGGATCGGCAGGCCCCGCTCCTTCGCGAGCACGTACTCGGGGTTGTCCTGCCACAGCGCGCCCGTGACGACGAGCGCCTCGGCGTAGCCCACGTGCCGGGCGTCGTGCCCCACGTGGATCTCGGCGCCGAGCTCCCGGAGGGCCTGGACGGCGTCGGAGTCGCGGGAGTCGGATCCGGTGACGCGGTGGCCGGCGGCGAGGAACAGCCGGGCGATGCCGCTCATGCCGGACCCGCCGATGCCCACGAAGTGGACGCGGCCGAGCTCGGTCGGGATGTCCATGGTCAGGTCGGGTGCGATCACGTGCGGTCTCCTCGGGAGGGTGGGTGGCGGGCGGCGGCGGTCAGCGCCGGGCGCCGGGCCGGGACGGGCGGGCGACGAGGGCGTCGCGGACGAGGTCGGCCATGCGGGCGGCGCCGTCGCGCGCGCCGACGGACGCCGCGGCCTCGGACATACGCGCGAGCGCGGCCGGGTCGGACAGGAGCGGGAGCACGTGCGCGAGCACCCAGTCGGGCGTGAAGGACGCGTCGGCCACGACGATCCCGCCGCCGGCCGCGACCACGCCGCGGACGTTGACGGCCTGCTCGCCGTTGCCGACCGGGTACGGCACGTAGACCGCGGGGACGCCCACGGCCGTGAGCTCGGAGAGCGCGCCCGCGCCGGCGCGGGAGACGACGAGGTCGGCGGCCGCGATGGCGAGCTCCATCCGGTCGGAGTAGCCGACCACGTGGTAGCGCTCGACGCCCGGGTCGGTGAACTCCTGGGCGCCGCCGACGATGTGCAGGATCTGCGCGCCGGTGGCGGTGATGCGCTCGGCCACCTGCACGACCGTGCGGTTGAGGCTGCGGGCGCCCGTGGATCCGCCCGTGACGAGGAGCGTCGGCCGGTCGGCGTCGAGGCCGAGCTCGGCGCGCGCGGCGGCGCGGACGGTCTCCCGGTCGAGGGTCGCGATCTCGCGGCGGAGCGGCATGCCGACGACCCGGGCGCGCGGGAGGACGGTGTCGGGGAACGTGATGCCCACCGCGGTGGCGACGCGGGCACCGAGCCGGTTGGCGAGCCCGGGCGACGCGTTCGCCTCGTGCACGACGACGGGGACGCCCGAGCGGCGGGCGGCGAGGTAGGCGGGCGCGGCCGCGTAGCCGCCGAAGCCGACGACCACGTCGATGCCGCGCTCGGCGATCATGCGGCGGATCCGGCCGACGGCCCGCGCGAAGGCCGGCGCGAAGCGCACCGCGGCGCCGTCCGGCCGGCGCGGGAACGGCAGGCGCGCGATGGTGAGCAGCTCGTAGCCGCGGGCCGGGACGAGGCGCGCCTCGAGCCCTTCGCGCGTGCCGAGCACGAGGATCGTCGACTCCGGCTCGCGGGCGCGCAGCTCGTCGGCGACGGCGAGCAGCGGGTTGACGTGCCCCGCGGTGCCGCCGCCCGCGAGCAGGTAGACCGTCACGAGCGCATCCCGATCACGGCCGGGATGACGTCCGGCGACTCCTCGGTCGTGGGCCTCCGGGCGAAGCCGAGCACGATGCCCATGGCCACGAGCGTCGTCACGAGCGACGAGCCTCCCGAGGACACGAACGGCAACGGCACCCCGAGCACGGGGAGCAGGTTGAGCACCACGCCGATGTTCACGAAGGCCTGCACGATGATCCACGTCATGACGGCGCCCGTCGCGACGCGGGCGAAGGTGTCGGTGTTGGCGCGGATCACGCGGATGAAGCCGATGGCGAGCACCACGAACAGGAGGATGACGACGATCGCGCCGATGAGGCCGAGCTCCTCGCCGATGATGGCGAAGATGTAGTCGTTGTCGGCCTCGGGCAGCCACATCCACTTGGCCTTCGAGTTGCCGAGGCCCACGCCGAAGACGCCGCCCGCGGCCAGCGCGTAGAGGCCGTGCGTGGACTGCCAGCAGCCGCCCGCGTAGTCGCACTGGCCGGTGAGGAACTCGGTGACGCGGCGCATGCGGCTGTCGCTGATGACGGTCATGAGCACCGCGAGCACGGAGCCGATCGTGAGCATGAGCGTGAGCTTGCCGATGGGGATGCCCGCGAAGAAGAGGGCGCCGAGCACGATGCTCGCCATGATGATCACGGTGCCGAGGTCGCCGCCGAGCGCCACGAGGCCGACCGCGCCGCCCGCGACGGGCAGCACGGGGATGAGGATGTGCGGCCAGGTGCGCAGCAGGTGGCGCTTCCTCGCGAGGATGAACGCCAGCCAGATCACGAGGCCCACCTTGATGAGCTCGGCGGGCTGGAACGTGGTGCCGGCGATGCGGATCCAGCCGATGTTCTCGCCGACCTTCACGCCCATCGGGCCGAACACGAGCAGCTGCACGGCGCAGGCCGCGAGCAGCAGCACCCACGCCCAGCGCTTCCAGAACATGGGCGGCACGAGCGAGACGAGCAGCATGAGCGGCACGCCGATGAGCGCGAACATGCCCTGCTTGAGGAAGATGCCGAAGAAGCCGCCGCCGGCGACGAACGAGTCGATGCTGGAGGACGACAGCACCATCACGAGGCCGAAGACCACGAGGAAGATCGTCGTGCCGAGGAGGAGGAAGTAGGAGCCGCTCTCCGCGTGGAAGGCGCGACCGAGGTGGATCCGGGCGGCGAGGCCGCGACGCTGCGTCCCCTGCTCGTCGGTCGCCTCGGGCTCGGCGGGGATGCGCGGGCCGCGGGGGCCCGACGCGTCAGCCGCGCGAGGGGTCCGCGTCGTTCTCGGGGGCAGTGTCATCCGCCGCACCTCCCAGGTGGTGGTCGACCGCGGCGCGGAATCGGCGCCCGCGGTCGGCGTAGTCGGTGAATTGGTCCATGGATGCCGCTGCCGGTGCCAGCAGGACGGTGTCGCCCTCCCGGGCGGCGCCCGCCGCGAGCCGCACCGCGGACCGCATGACCTCCTCAGTGTCGCTGTCCGTCACCTCGAGGACGGAGACGTCGGGCGCGTGTCGCCCGAATGCCGCGAGCACCTCGGCGCGCTCGGCGCCGATGACGACGGCGGCGCGGAGGCGCGCCGCGTGGGCGCGGATCAGCTCGTCGAGCTCGACGCCCTTGAGCAGCCCGCCGACGATCCAGACGACCGACGGGAAGGCCGCGAGCGACGCGGACGCGGCGTGCGGGTTCGTGGCCTTGGAGTCGTCGACGAACGCGATCCCGTCGCGCTCGCCGATGCGCTCGATGCGGTGGCTGTCGAGCTCGAAGCGCTGGAGCGCCTGCCGCACGACGGCGGGCGAGACGCCGTAGGAGCGCGCGAGCGCCGCGGCCGCGAGGATGTTCTGCACGATGTGCGGTGCGGCGAGGCCGACGGCGCGGAGCTCGTCGAGCGTCGTCAGCTCGAGCGCCGAGGTGAACCGCTCCTCGAGGAACGCGCGGTCGCAGAGGATCCCGTCGACGATGCCGAGGTCGCTCGGGCCGGGCGCGTCCAGGCCGAAGCCGATGGCGCGCGCGCCGTCCTGCACGTCGGCGTCGCGGAGCGCGTCCTCGGTCGCGCGGTCGGCGCGGTTGTAGACGCACGCGACGCGCGTGTCCGCGTAGACCCGGCCCTTGGCGGCCGCGTAGGCCTTGCGGGACCCGTGCCATTCGAGGTGGTCGTCGGCGAGGTTCAGGAACGCGCTCGAGTACGGTCGCACCTCGCGCATGTAGTGCAGCTGGTGGCTGGACAGCTCGACCACGAGCACGTCGAAGCCGTCGGGGTGGCGCACGACGTCGAGCACGGGCAGGCCGATGTTGCCGCACGGGACCGCGCGCACACCCCCTTCCTGCAGGAGCGCGGCCGTGAGCTGCGTGGTGGTGGTCTTGCCGTTGGTGCCGGTGATGGTGATCCACTCGGCGGGCGTGCCGGTCTTGTCGCGCACGCGCCAGGCCAGCTCGATGTCGCCCCACAGCGGGATCCCCGCCGCGCTCGCCCAGGCGGGCAGCGGGTGCGTCGGCGCGTAGCCGGGCGACACGACGACGAGCTCGGGCGCGAAGGCCACGAGCTCCGCGGGCACGGGCTCCTCCTCGGTCGGGCGCACGAGGCGCCCGCCGATCACGTCGAGCAGCGCCAGGCGCTCCGGCGACGCGTCGGAGGCCACGACGAGCACGTCCGCGCCGAGCTCCACGAGCGTGTCCGCCACCGAGAAGCCCGTGCGGCCGAGGCCGAGGACGGCGACGCGGAGGCCGGTCCAGTCGTCGTGCCAGCTGTGCAGGGAGTCCGGGCGCGCGAGCGCCGCGTCGTCGTCGAGGGGAGCGTCCGTCATCTCTACTGCGTGATCCATTCCAGGTAGAAGGTGCCGACGCCGGCCGCGACCAGCAGGCCGGCGATGATCCAGAAGCGCACGACGACCGTGACCTCCGCCCAGCCCTTCAGCTCGAAGTGGTGGTGCAGGGGGCTCATGAGGAAGATGCGCTTGCCGTGGGTGAGCTTGAAGTAGATGCGCTGCAGGATCACCGAGCCCGCGACGATCACGAACAGGCCGCCGATGAAGACGAGCAGGAGCTCGGTGCGGCTGAGGATGGCGAGGGCCGCGAGGGCGCCGCCGAGGCCGAGGGAGCCGGTGTCGCCCATGAAGATCTGCGCTGGCGAGGTGTTCCACCAGAGGAAGCCGATGAGCGCGCCGACGATGGAGGCCGCGATGATCGCGAGGTCGAGCGGGCTCGCGACCTCGTAGCAGCGGTACTCGTTCTGGTAGCTGGAGACGCTGTCGCACGACTGGTTGAACTGCCAGAAGCCGATGATGACGTAGGAGCCGATCGAGAAGATCGAGGCGCCCGCGGCCAGGCCGTCGAGGCCGTCGGCCACGTTCACGCCGTTCGACGTGCTCGCGACGATGAGGCAGATCCAGACGATGAACAGGGCCGTGCCGATGACCGCGCCGAGCGCCATGAAGTCGAGCGGCAGGTCGCGGAACAGGCTGATGGCCGTGGACGCGGGCGTGAGGCCCGACACGGGGTCGCGGAGCGTGATGGCCAGGACCGCGAAGACGGCGGCGACGAGCACCTGGCCGGCGATCTTCTGCCACCCGCCGAGCCCGAGGGACTGCTGCTTGCGCGTCTTCAGGTAGTCGTCGAGGAACCCGACGAAGCCGAGGCCCACCATCATGAACACCACCAGCAGGCCCGAGGGCGTCACGGGGTCGAACCGGATCCCGTCCCACGTGAGCAGGTGCCCCACGAAGTAGCCGAGGACGCTCGCCAGGATGATGACGATGCCGCCCATGGTGGCCGTGCCGCGCTTGGTGTGGTGCGTCTGCGGGCCGTCGTCGCGGATGAACTGGCCCCACTGCAGGCGGTGGAACAGCTTGATGAACAGCGGCGTGAGGAAGAGCGTGAAGGCGAGCGAGAACGCGCCCGCGAAGAGGAGGGCTACCACGCGTACTTCTCCCCCAGCTCGTCGCCGAGGAAGCGGAGCCCCGCGGAGTTCGACGACTTCACGAGCACGAGGTCGCCGTCGCGGAGGATCCGGTCGAGCACCTCGCGGGCCTCGGCGGCGTCCTCGGCGAAGATCGACTCGCCGTCCCACGAGCCCTGCGCGATGGCCTCGAGGTGGAGGCGCCGCGCGGGCCGGCCGACCACGACGAGCTGGCCGATGTTGAGGCGCACCGCGAGGAGGCCCACGCGGTCGTGCTCCTCCTCGGAGAACTCGCCGAGCTCGCTCATCTCGCCGAGGACCGCGACGGTGCGCTGCTCCGGCTGGCGGATCTGCGCGAGGGTGCGCAGCGCCGCGGCCATGGAGTCGGGGCTCGCGTTGTACGCGTCGTTGATCACCGTGACGCCGTTGCCGCCGAGCACCTCCATCCGCCAGCGCTCGGCGCGCTGCACGGTCTGGAGCGCGGCGACGATCGCGTCGCCGTCGACGCCGAGCGCCCAGGCGCCCGCCGCCGCGGCCAGCGCGTTGGTGACGTGGTGCTCGCCGAGCACGCGGAAGGACACGGGCCGCGTCGACCCGTCCGGCAGGTGCAGCGTGAAGGTCGTGCCCGCGGCGGACGCGAGGATGTCCGTCGCGCGGACGGAGGCGCGCGCATCCCGGCCGAACCACAGCACGGGCGCCTGGGTCTTGTCGCTCATCGAGGCGACGCGCGGGTCGTCGGCGTTGAGCACGGCGGTGTCCTCGGGCAGGAGGTCCTTGACCATCTCGGTCTTGGTGACGAGCGTCCGCTCGATGCCGCCGAAGCCGCCCGCGTGCGCGAGGCCCACGGTGAGGACGATGCCCACGTCGGGCTTCGCCATGCGGATGAGCCGCGTGATCTCGCCGAGCCCGCTCGCGCCCATCTCCGCCACGAGGAAGCGCGTCGACCGCGTGACCTTGAGCATCGTCAGGGGCGCGCCGACCTCGTTGTTGAACGACGCGACGGGCGACACGGTCTCGCCCTGGGTGGAGAGGATCGCGTGCAGCAGGTTCTTGGTGGTGGTCTTGCCGTTGGATCCCGTGACCGCGACCATGCGCAGGCCGCCGAGCGCCCGCACCCGGGCGACGACCTCGTGCGCCAGCCGGCCGAGCGCGTCGACCACGTCGGGCACGAGCACCTGCGGCACGGGGAGGTCGAGCTCGCGCTCGACGAGGAGGAGAGCGGCGCCCGCCTCGACGGCCTGGGGCGCGAAGAGGTGGCCGTCGGTCTCCTCGCCGGGCTTGGCGACGAAGATCCCGCCGGGCCCGATGAACCGGCTGTCGGTGTCGACCGCGCCGTCCACGACGGTCTGCGCCGTGGCGTCACCGCGGAGCAGGAGGCGGCCGTCGACCGCCTCGGCGATCTCGGCGAGGGTGAGGGCGATCATGTCAGCTCCAGCCTGCGTCGCGGAGGGCCGCGCGCGCGTCGTCACGGGCGGAGAACGGGATCTTGACCCCGGCCACCTCGTGGTAGTCCTCGTGCCCGGGTCCGGCGACGAGGATGGTGTCCCCCTCGCCGACCAGCGACACCGCCGTGCGGATCGCGGTCGCGGGGTCGGGCACCTCGTGGATCTCGCGGTCGGGCACCGCGGCCCGCGCCCCCGCGATGAGCGACGCCCGGATCGACGCCGGGTCCTCGTAGCGGGGGTGGTAGTCGGTGATGACCACGACGTCCGCGCGGCGTGCCGCGATGGCGCCCATCTCGGCGCGCTTGGTGGTGTCGCGGTCGCCGTCGGCGCCGAACACCATGACCAGCTTCCCGGGCGTGAACGGGCGCAGCGCCTGCAGGGTCTGGTCGAAGGCGTCGGGCGTGTGGCCGTAGTCGACGAAGAAGAGGGGTCCGGTCCCGCCCGACACGCGCTCCGCGCGGCCCGGGATGTAGGCCTGGATGCCGCCGTCGCGGTCGAGCACGTGCGCCACGGCGTCGAGGTCGTAGCCGGACTCGACGAGCATCACGATGGCGAGCCCCGCGTTCGCGGCCATGAACCAGCCGGGCACGGGCACGCGCGAGACGAGCACGCGGTTGTCGGGCCCCTCCAGGCGGAACCCGGTGGAGTCGGGCGTCTGCTCGAGGACCGTCACGGTCCAGTCGGCCTCGACGCCCTGCTTCGAGGAGATGGTGGTGATGGGGATGCGGGATCCGTCGACGATGCGCTGGCCCCACTCCGTGTCGAGGGAGACGACGCCGCGACGCGCGCGGTCGGGGTCGAAGAACGCGGCCTTCGCCTCGAAGTACTCGTCGAAGTCGGCGTAGTCGTCGAGGTGGTCGTGGCTGAGGTTGATGAACGCGGCGACGTCGAACACGAGGCCGTCGACCCGGTGCCGGGACAGAGCCTGCGCGGACACCTCGATCGTGACGGCGCGCACCTCGGCCTCGCGCATGCGCGCCAGGAGCGCATGCAGCTCGCTCGCCTCGGGCGTGGTGAGGCGGCTGGTGATGCTCTCGTCGCCGATGCGGCGCTCGGCCGTGGAGGTGAGGCCGGTGACGACGCCGAGCTGGCGGAGCAGCCCGTCGAGCAGGTACACGACGCTCGTCTTGCCGTTGGTGCCCGTGACGCCGTAGAGGGTGGCCGGGTTCTCCTCCGAGCGGTGGACCCACGCGGCGATGTCGCCGAGGGCGGCCCGCGGGTCGGGGGTGAGGATCACCGGCAGGCCGGACGCCTGCGCGTCGGCGAGGCCGTCGGGATCGGTCAGCACCGCGACGGCGCCGCTCTCCGCCGCGGCCGGGGCGAAGCGGGCGCCGTGCGCGCGCGCCCCGCGGAGGCCCACGTAGAGGTCGCCGGGCTGCACGTCGCCCGAGGAGAGGGTCACGCCGGCGACCTCGACGTCGTCCACGTCGCCGACGACGTCGAGCGCGAAGTCGCGCACGAGGCCGGACAGCGACCGTGCGACGGGATGCTCGGGGCGGAGGGCGGGAGTGGCAGGGGAGGTCATCGCCCTCATCTCTCAGTAGGTCGTCGGGAGGTTCGGGGACGGCACGCTGGAGGGCGGGACCCGGTAGGTCTTCAGGACCTGGGACATGATCTTCTGGAAGACCGGCGCCGCGGCCGCCGAGGACTTCATGGTATCCGGATTGGCCAGGCTGATCGACACGACGTACTGGGGGTCCTCGGCCGGCGCGAGCCCGGCGATCGACACCAGGTAGTTCTTGCCGTACTTGCCGTCGGCCTCCGCGACCTGCGCCGTGCCGGACTTCGCCGCGACCCGGTAGCCCGGGATCGTGAGGTCCTTGGAGAGGTGCCCGTCGGTGACGACCGTCTCGAGCATGTTGACGGTCGAGTCGGCCGCCTGGGGCGAGACGACCTGCGTGCCCTCCGTCGACGGCTGGTCCGTCACGGTGCCGTCGGCCTGCTTGCAGCCGGAGACGAGCGAGAGCGGCAGCTTCACGCCGTGGTTGCCGATGGTCTGGTAGATGCTCGCGACCTGGAGGGCCGTGGTGGTGAGGCCCTGGCCGAACATGGTCGCGTAGTTGGTCTGCGGGTCCCACTCCTGCCACGGGCGCACGAGCCCGCTGCTCTCGCCGGGGAAGTCGATCGCCGTCTTCTCGCCGACGCCGAACGCCTTGAGGTAGTCGTAGCGGTCCGAGGCCGGCAGGCGCTCGCCGAGCGCGGAGATGCCGGTGTTCGAGGAGTCCATCAGCACGCCCGCGAGCGTGAAGCGCAGGTCCGGGTGCACGTAGCTGTCGCTGAGCCTCACGTCGGGCCGGGTGAACGTGTACGGGGCGACCACGCGGGTGGACGCGTCGGCCTTGCCGGAGTCGACGAGCGCCGCGGCCGTCACGGCCTTCAGCGTGGATCCCGGCTCGAAGGGCGAACCGAACGCCCGGCTCCCCCGATCCGCGGGCTTGGTGGCGGTCACGTCGTTGGGGTCGACGGACGGGTACTCCGCGACCGCGAGGACCTTGCCGGTCTTCACCTCGACGATGGTCGCGTGCCCGTAGTCGGCGCCGACCTTCACGGCCTGCTCGGCCACGGCCGTCTGCGCGAAGTACTCGAGGTCGGTGTCGATGTTGGTCATCACGTCGCTGCCGTCCTTCGCCGGCTTCTGCGTGACGGTGCTGCCCGCGATGGCGACGCCGTCGGCGCCGCGCTCGTAGGTCTGGGCGCCGTCCTCGGCCGCGAGGCACTTGTCGTACTCCTGCTCGAGGCCGGCCTTGATCGTGCCGTCGCCCGCGATGTAGCCGAGGACGCTGCCCGCGATCTGGCCGTTCGGGTAGGTGCGGCTCGACACGGCCTGGAAGTAGATCCACGGGATCTTGAGGTCGCGGATGGCGAGGTACGCGTCGACGTCGACGCCCTTGGTCACGTACGCGAACAGCGACTTCGGGTCCGCGGCGAGCGAGCCCGTGATGAGCGCGTGGATCTCCTCCGGCTTCTGCCCGGTGATCGCGCCGATCTGCGCCTCGGCCTCCGCGAGCGTCACGTCCTGCTTCGCGGGCTTGCCGTCGTCGCCGGTCACGGTGCGCGTGAAGTCCGCGGCCTTGGAGGGATCCATCGTCACGTCGTAGCGGAGGACGCTGCTCGCGAGCACGTTCCCCTTGCCGTCGTAGATGCTGCCGCGGACGCCCGGGAGGGTCTGCGAGATGGCCCGCTTGCCGAGCGCGGCCTCGTTGAGCTCGGTGGCCTGCACGACCTGGATGTCGATGAGCTTGACCACGAAGACCGCGATGACGGCGAGGATCGCGATGAGCGAGAAGGCGATGCGCCGTCGGTTCGAGATCGTGGTCACTCGGGGGTTCCTCCTGGTGCCTGCGGTGCGGTGCGATGCTCCGTCGGAGCGGGGTCGTGCGGCTGCGGCGTCCCGGATGCGGGACGCGCGATCAGCGCGTCTGCGGGGTCGGGATGGCCGTGGCCGACGCTAGCCCGGCGGCCGCGCCCGCTGCGGGA
Source organism: Clavibacter zhangzhiyongii (assembly GCF_014775655.1). Classification (NCBI taxonomy): domain Bacteria; kingdom Bacillati; phylum Actinomycetota; class Actinomycetes; order Micrococcales; family Microbacteriaceae; genus Clavibacter; species Clavibacter zhangzhiyongii. Next base: position 1,980,713 of record NZ_CP061274.1, read on the forward strand.
GGCGCGCTCGGGCTCCCGGCGGTCACCCCGCCGGCGGCCTCGGCCGAGCCGGGGATGGCGGATCCGGGATCCACCGCGGCGCCGCCCTCGGGCGTCGTCGCCGCGTGCACCGCGGCGGCCTTCGCGGCGGGGTCGCTCGTGATCGTGAGCGGCACGCCCGAGAGGAGCGAGTTGCCGATGAGCGTGTCCGCGGTCAGCGCGGTGGTCGCCTCGCCCTTCGCCTGCGGCGTGCCCTGGATGGATCCGTCGAGCGAGAGGAAGGAGGGCGACGCGCTCGCCACCATGCCGAGGGCCTGCGCGTTCCGGGCCAGGTTCTGCGGGGAGGACAGCCGGTCGACGTCCTCCGTCAGGGCCTGGTGCGTGCGCTCGAGCTCCCGCTGCTGCTGCTGCAGCGACTGGATGGCGTACGCGCCGTCCGAGAGGCCGATCGAGAGCAGGAGCTGCGCGAGGAGCACGACGAACAGGCCGCCGACGACGATCACGGCGTAGACGGTGCGCGGTCGCGCCCGGCGCTGGCCGCGGGTGGCGACGACCTCGATGTGACGGGGGGCGGGCTCGGCGGACGGCCGGATCCGGGGACGCGCGGTCGCGCGTGCTGCATCGGTCATGCGTGTCGCCTCCTGGCTCGTTCGGCGGCGCGCAACCGGACGGATGCGGCGCGGGGGTTCTGGGCGATCTCGTCCTGGTCCGCGAGCTCGGCTCCCCGGACGAGGAGCTTCAGCTCGGGGCGGTGCTCGGGCAGCTCCACGGGGAGGCCGACGGGCGCGGTGCTCGTGGACCGGGCGCGCAGCTCGCGCTTGACGATGCGGTCCTCGAGCGATTGGTACGACTCCACGACCACGCGGCCGCCGACGGCCAGCCGGTCGATCGCGGCCGGCATCGCCCGGGCCAGCACGCTCAGCTCCTGGTTGACCTCGATGCGCAGCGCCTGGAACACGCGCTTGGCCGGGTGCCCGGCACGCTGCACCGCCGCGGGCGTCGCCTGCTGGATGATCTCCACCAGCCGCGCCGAGGTCGTGATCGGCTCCACCTCGCGCGCCTGCACGATGCGGCTGGCGTAGCGCGGGGCGAGCTTCTCCTCGCCGTAGTCGTAGAAGATCCGGCGGAGCTCCATCTCGTCGTACTCCGCGACCACCTGGGCCGCGGTCAGCCCGGCGGTGCCGTCCATGCGCATGTCGAGCGGCGCGTCCTGCGAGTACGAGAAGCCGCGCTCCACGCGGTCGAGCTGCAGCGACGAGACGCCGAGGTCGAAGAAGACGCCCTGGACCTCGCCGATGCCGAGCCCGTCGAGCGCCCGCCCGATGCCGTCGTAGACGGTGTGCACGAGGTGGACCCGGTCGCCGAAGCGCGCGAGCCGCTCCCCCGCGATGGCGAGGGCGTCCGGATCGCGGTCGAGCCCGACCAGGCGGAGGCCGGGCAGCGCGTCGAGGAACGCCTCGGAGTGCCCGGCCATGCCGAGCGTCGCGTCGACCAGCACGGCGCCCTCGCCCTGGAGGGCGGGGGCGAGCAGCTCGAGGCACCGCTCGAGGAGGACGGGGGTGTGGATGTCGTCGAGGGCCATGGTGTCCCGATGCCCTGCCCGCGGCTCCTGATCCCCATCCGTCCCGACCTGCCACCGGGGAAGTGCGGCAGGGCGTCGGACGGCTGGGAGTCAGGGGCCGGGGTCAGAACAGGCCGGGGATCACCTCCTCCGCGGTGTCGGCGAACGCGCTCTCGTTGGCGGTGAGGTACTCGTCCCACGTGCCGGCGTCCCAGATCTCGACGCGGCTGCCCGCGCCGATGACCGCGAGCTCGCGGTCGAGGCCCGCGTACGTGCGGAGCGCCTGCGGGATGGTGATGCGGTGCTGCTTGTCCGGCGTCTCGGCGTTCGCCCCGGACAGGAAGACGCGCATGTAGTCGCGGGCCTGCTTGCTGGCGAGCGGCGCCTGCCGCATGCGGTCGTGCAGCTCCTCGAACTCGCGCGTCGTGAACACGTAGATGCAGCGGTCCTGGCCACGCGTCATGACGACGCCGCCCTCGAGCTCGTCGCGGTACTTCGCGGGGAGGATGAGCCGCCCCTTGTCGTCGAGACGAGGCGAGTGGGTGCCGAGGAACACACCGACACCCCCTGTCTCTCCGGCCGTGGTTCAGGACTTGCTCCACTTTACTCCACAGCCCTCCACCCACCGCCAGGGGACGCGGGTGAATTCGCGGTGCGGGCCGCCGCATCCCCGTGATCCCGGGGACTCTGGCGCGGGGAGGGATGTGGAGGGATTCCGCTCGACCGGCGCGCCGCAGGCACGCGGAAGCGCCCTCCCCGCGGTCCGTGGACCGCGGGGAGGGCGCGAGGGAGGCCGGTGGAGGGCCGGGGGGACGAGAAAGAGGGGCCGATCCCGGATCGGGATCGGCCCCTCGGGGTCGAGTGGAGGGAGGTGGAGGACCGCCCTCAGCGCGGGGTCAGTCCTGACCGCCCTGGCGCTTCTCCCAGCGCTCGTTGATGCGGTCCATGAAGGACGACGAGGACGGGCGCCCGCCGGGTGCACGCCCGGAGGGACGCGGCGCTCCGGCCGACGGGACCTCCGTCACGGTGCCGCGGGGGCTGAAGATGAGGAGCGCGCCCACGATCATGATCGCGAAGCCCAGGATGCCGATGATGGCCAGCTTGGTGATGACGCCAGCGGCGAGGGCGGCGATGCCCAGCACGATGACCAGCACCCCGACGACGACCATGGTGTAGTTCGGTCTGCTGCGGCGGCCGCTGACGGTCGCCACGAAGTCTGCGTCGTTGCGATAGAGGCTTCGCTCCATCTCCTCCAGCAGGCGCTGCTCTTGCTCGGAAAGCGGCATCATGTTCCCCTCAGGCTCGGGACGACGCGTCGGTGTTCACCTGTGGATTCTAGCTCCCTGCCCCTGGCTAGGCTAGGCGGGTGCCCGAAAGCGACCGCCTCGTCAGCCACGTCCAGACCCGCCTCGACGACTTCCTGGCGGCGCAGGCGGCGGGACTGCGGGAGATCAGCCCGGATCTTGTGCCCGTCCACGAGTTCTCCTCGGATCTGCTGAGAGGCGGCAAGAGGTTCCGGGCGCAGTTCTGCTACTGGGGATGGCGCTCGGTCATCGACCTCGAGCCCTCCCCCGCCGGTCGACCCGAGGGCGAGGAGCGACCCGGCTACCGCGCGGTCGTCGGCGTCGCCGCGGGGCTCGAGATCTTCCACGCCGCCGCGCTCGTTCACGACGACATCATCGACCGGTCGGACACCCGCCGCGGCCGCCCCGCCGCGCACCGGCGCCTCGAGGCACTGCACGCCTCGAAGGGCTGGGGCGGATCCTCCCCGGCCTTCGGCGAGGCGGGCGCGATCCTCCTCGGCGACCTCCTCCTCGGCTGGAGCGACGAGCTCCTCATCGACTCGCTCCTCGCGCTGGCGGACGGGTCGGCCGCCCGCGCCACGCGCGCGGAGCTGGCGACCATGCGCACGCAGGTGACGCTCGGCCAGTACCTCGACGTCCTCGAGGAGGTGGCCTGGCCGACCGTGCCCGAGGACGAGACGCTCGCGCGCGCCCACAACGTCATCGTCTACAAGTCGGCGAAGTACAGCATCGAGGCGCCGCTCGTCGTGGGCGCGAGCCTCGCGGGCGCGTCCCCGGAGCAGGTCCGGGCGCTGCGGGCCGTGGGCCTGCCGCTCGGGATCGCCTTCCAGCTGCGCGACGACGTGCTGGGCGTCTTCGGCGACAGCGCCGTCACCGGCAAGCCGAGCGGCGACGACCTCCGCGAGGGCAAGCGCACCGTGCTCATCGCGCTCGCACGGCGTCGGCTCCCGGACGGCGTGCGCCGAACCGTGGACGCGCTGCTGGGCGACCCCGACCTCGACGACGAGCAGATCCGGGTGCTGCAGTCCATCCTCCGGGAGAGCGGGGCGCTCGACGAGGTGGAGGGCATGATCGCGCGTCACGTCCGCGAGTCGCTCGCGGCGCTCCGCGACGCCCCCATCGGCGCGCGGGCTCGCAACCAGCTCGAGCTGCTCGTGGACGGCGTCACCCGACGCGTCACCTGAGCCCTCCGGCGCCCGCGGGCGTCAGCACGTTGCGGGGAGGCGGGTCAGGCGCTGGCCTGCGCCACGCGGCGCACCTCGGCCTTGCGGCCGGCGAGCAGCGCGTCGACCGGCGCCGCTCCGAGGCTCGGCTCCTCCGTGAGCAGCCAGTCCATCGCCTCCTCGTCGGTGAAGCCGTTGTCGCCGAGGACGATGATCGTGCCGCGCAGCTCGGACAGCGGCTCCCCGTCGCGCAGGAAGGCAGCCGGGACCTTCAGCACGCCGTCGAGCCGGACGGCCAGCAGGCGCCGGTCCTCGATGAGCCGGCGGACCCGGCTGACGGTGAGACCCAGGAGGTCGACGAGATCGGGGACGGTCAACCACTCACGGTCGGCATAGGGCTCGTTCACGTCTCACATGCTGACACGTCCGCGGCCGGGGTGGCACCGCGGCCGTGGATCGGCGACCGGCGGGCTGCGCGGGCCGGCCGGATCGGGCTGCCCATCCGCCGAATGCGCGTGTCGCTGACCACTCCAGTCACATCCGTCACGTATGTGCCCATTCCTCTCGCTGCGTGTTAACGTGGAACACCTGCATCAGGGAATCGAGCACGACGGCCGGAGTAGACCAGCATGCCCATGACCGAACAGACCCCTCCTCGCGACCCCCGACCGGACGCCGACACCGCGACCGGGCGCTCTGCGGCTCGTCGCTCCAAGGCGCTCCTCGCGACCATGCCCATCGTGCTCGTCGGCTCCCTCGCGGTGAGCCTCGGCATGGCCGCGCCCGCCGAGGCCGCGCCCGTGAAGCGCATCCCCAAGGCCAAGTCCGGGCCCGCGCAGACGAAGCTGCCGCGCATCGCGGCGCCGACCGCCACCCCCGCCCCCGCCCCCATGGCCGCCGCCACCCCCTCCTCGTACGTGGTGGAGCAGGGCGACACGGTCTCGAGCATCGCCGGCCGCTTCGGCCTCAGCACCGCCTCGGTCCTCGCGCAGAACGGGCTCGGCTGGAAGACCACGATCTTCCCCGGCCAGACGCTGACGCTCGGCGGATCCGGCTCGTCGGCGACTGCCGCCCCCGCGTCGGCGCCCAGCGGATCCGGCACCAGCTACACGGTCGCCGCAGGCGACACCGTCTCCGGCATCGCCGGCAAGCACGGCGTGTCGACGTCCGCGGTGCTGCAGGCCAACGGGCTCCAGTCGACGAGCACGATCTTCCCCGGCAACCGGCTGACCATCCCCGGCGGCTCGTCCTCCGCCGCACCGGCGGTCGCGCCTGCACCGAGCGCGTCGCCGGCGGCCAAGTCGGGGCTCAGCGGCACCTACACGATCGAGACCGGCGACACGCTGCACAGCATCGCCCAGGAGTCCGGGGTCACGGTGCAGGACCTGCTGAACGCGAACGGGCTCAACTGGTCGAGCATCATCTACGCCGGCAGCAAGCTCACCATCCCCCACGCGTCCGCCGCCGTGGTGCAGGTCGCCTCGCTCAACGGGACGACGATCATGACCGACGAGATGCGCCGGAACGCCCGCGTCATCGTGCAGGTGGGACGCGAGGCCGGAGTCAGCGACTACGGACTCGTCATCGCGCTCGCCACGGCGGCGCAGGAGTCCACGCTGCGCAACCTCGACTGGGGCGACCGCGACTCCATCGGCCTGTTCCAGCAGCGCCCGAGCCAGGGCTGGGGCGCGCCCGACGATCTGAACGATCCGGTCTACGCGTCACGCGCGTTCTTCGGCGGCGCCGTGAACCCCAACCCGGGTGCGACCCGCGGCCTCCTCGACATCGCGGGCTGGAAGTCCATGACCGTCACGCAGGCGGCGCAGGCCGTGCAGTATTCGGCCTACCCGGACGCCTACGCCAAGTGGGAGGCCTCCGCCTGGGCCTGGCTCGACGAGATCGGCTGACGCGGGTCCCCGTGCGCATCCGCGCCGCGGCGCACCGGTGTGCCGGGGAGGCCCGGGCATCGGCGATCCCTAGAATCATCCAGTGACCTCCAGCCCGACCGACCCGATGATCGACCGTCTCCTCGACGGCCGATACCAGGTCCGGTCCCGCATCGCGCGAGGCGGGATGGCGACGGTCTACGTCGCCACCGACCTGCGGCTCGAGCGGCGCGTGGCGGTCAAGGTCATGCACGGCCACCTCGCCGACGACAGCGCGTTCCGCGACCGCTTCATCCAGGAGGCCCGCTCCGCCGCGCGTCTGGCGCACCCGAACGTCGTCAACGTCTTCGACCAGGGCCAGGACTCCGACATGGCGTACCTCGTCATGGAGTACCTGCCCGGCATGACGCTGCGCGAGCTCCTGCAGGAGTACGAGCGGCTGACGCCCGAGCAGACGCTCGACATCCTCGAGGCGGTGCTGTCCGGGCTGGCGGCCGCGCACAAGGCCGGCATCGTGCACCGCGACCTCAAGCCGGAGAACGTGCTGCTCGCGGACGACGGCCGCATCAAGATCGGCGACTTCGGCCTGGCCCGTGCCGTCAGCGCCAACACCGCGACGGGGCAGGCGCTCCTCGGGACGATCGCGTACCTCTCCCCCGAGCTCGTGACGCGCGGCATCGCCGACACCCGGAGCGACATCTACGCGGTCGGCATCATGATGTACGAGATGCTCGCGGGCGAGCAGCCCTTCAAGGGCGAGCAGCCGATGCAGATCGCGTACCAGCACGCCAACGACCAGGTGCCGACGCCCAGCATCGCCAACGCGTCCGTGCCCGTCGAGCTCGACGAGCTGGTGCTGTGGGCCACCGCGCGGGATCCCGAGCAGCGCCCGCGGGACGCCCGGGCCCTCCTCGACGAGCTCTACGCCGTGCAGAACCGCCTCGACGCGCGCTCCGGCGACCCGGCGCCGCTGCAGAGGACCGTCGTCTTCCCGAGCGCGCCGGCGCTGCCGCCCGCCACGACCGGCGAGACGCAGGTCGTCGGAGGTCCGCCCGTGATGGTCCGCCAGGAGCCGGAGCGCTCCGAGCCGGACTCGGTGGTCGCGCTGGCCGCCGCTGGCTCACGGCGGCGCGCGCGCGGCTGGGTGCTCGCGCTCCTCATCGTCATGCTCGCCGCCCTCGCCGGCGGCACCGGCTGGTACTACGGCCAGGGACCCGGGGCGCGCGTGCCCGTGCCGCAGGTGTCCGCGATGGCCGTCGACGACGCCGCCGGCACGCTGCAGGGCCAGGGGTTCGTCGTCGCCCGCGCCGAGGAGCCGAGCGTCGACGTGGCGGTCGGGCGCGTGACCCGGAGCGTCCCCGCCTCGGGGACGCCCGTCGACCAGGGATCCACCGTGACGGTCTACGCCTCCACCGGGCCGCAGCTCCTCGACGTGCCCGACGTGGTCGGCGCCTCCCAGGACGACGCGCGGAAGCAGCTCGAGGGCGTCCCCTTCGTGGTGCAGGACGCGACCGTGCGGCAGTACGGGGACCAGCCCGAGGGCACCGTCGTACAGGTGCTCGACGCGGCCGGCGCGCCCGTGGGCGCCCAGTACCCCGAGCAGCAGCCGGTGACGCTCGTGGTCGCGGCCGGGCGCATCCCCGACGTCAACGGACGGTCGGTGGACCAGGCCGTCGCGACGCTCGCGCAGGCGGGCCTCGTCGGCGAGGCCGGGAAGCAGTCGTTCAGCGACGACGTGGACAAGGGCGAGGTCATCTCCGTCTACCCGCTCGACCAGCAGCCTGTGCGCTCCGGCCTCGGCGACGCGGAGGGCAGCAAGGTCGGCCTCGAGATCTCCAAGGGCCCCGACCTCGTCGCCGTTCCCCAGGTCGTGGACCTCACGCGCGACGAGGCGAAGGCCGCGCTCGACAAGGCGGGCTTCAAGTACGCGTACTCCGCGTTCTGGGACGCCCTCCCCAACAGCATCACGCGGGTCGCGTCGGCGAGCCCCGAGGCGCAGGCGCTCGCCCGTCGCGGGTCGACCGTCAACCTCGGGATCACGGCGTCCGGCTGATCCGGCCGCCCGCTCCAGGGCAGCGCCGACACGGAGATGCCCCGTCACCCGCGAGGGCGACGGGGCATCGGCGCTCCGGGTCAGCTACGCGCGGCCGCCAGCTCCTCGGCGACGAGGAACGCGAGCTCGAGGCTCTGCATGTGGTTGAGCCGCGGGTCGCACAGCGACTCGTAGCGGGTCGCGAGGGTGGCCTCGTCGATGTGCTCGGATCCGCCCAGGCACTCCGTGACGTCGTCGCCGGTCAGCTCGATGTGGATGCCGCCCGGGTGCGTGCCCGCCGCGCGGTGCGCCTGGAAGAAGCCCTGCACCTCGTCGACCACGTCGTCGAAGCGACGCGTCTTGTAGCCGGTGGGTGTCGTGAGGCCGTTGCCGTGCATGGGGTCGGTGACCCACAGCGGGTTCGCGTCGGACGCCTTGACGGCCTCGAGCAGGGGCGGCAGGGCGTCCCGGATCTTCCCGGCGCCCATGCGCGTGATGAACGTGAGCCGGCCCGGCTCGCGCTCGGGGTCGAGCTTCTCGATGAGCTCGTGCACCGTCTCCGGCGTGGTGCTCGGGCCGAGCTTCACGCCCAGCGGGTTGCGGACGCGCGACAGGAAGTCGACGTGCGCGCCGTCGAGGTCGCGCGTGCGCTCCCCGATCCAGATGAAGTGCGCCGACGTGTTGTACGGCGTGCCGGTGCGCGAGTCGATGCGCGTCATGGGGCGCTCGTAGTCCATGAGCAGGCCCTCGTGGCCGGTGTAGAACTCGACGCGCTTGAGGTCGTCGAAGTCGGCGCCCGCGGCCTCCATGAACTTGATGGCGCGGTCGATGTCGCGGGCGAGCTGCTCGTAGCGCTGGTTGGCCGGGTTCGCGGCGAAGCCCTTGTTCCAGCTGTGCACCTCGCGCAGGTCGGCGAACCCGCCCTGCGTGAAGGCGCGGATGAGGTTCAGCGTGGAGGCGGCCGTGTGGTACCCCTTCACGAGGCGCGCGGGATCCGCCGCCCGGGACTCGGGGGTGAAGTCGTAGCCGTTGACGATGTCGCCGCGGTACGCCGGCAGCGTGAGGTCGCCGCGCGTCTCGGAGTCGCTCGAGCGGGGCTTCGCGAACTGGCCGGCCATGCGGCCCATCTTCACGACGGGCATGGCGGCGCCGTAGGTGAGGACGACGGCCATCTGCAGCACGGTCTTCACGCGGTTGCGGATGGCGTCGGCCGTCGCGCCGGCGAACGTCTCGGCGCAGTCGCCGCCCTGGAGGAGGAACGCACGGCCGTCGGCCGCGGCGGCGAGGCGCGAGCGCAGCAGGTCGACCTCGCCCGCGAACACGAGCGGCGGCAGCAGGGCGATCTCGGCGGACGCGGCGTGCACGGCCGCCGCGTCGGGCCACCGCGGCTGCTGCTTGACCTCGAGCGTGCGCCAGTGGTCGAGTCCGGCGAGGACGTCGGGGTGGGCGGGGACGAGGTGCTCAGAGGCCACGGTGGGATCCCGGTTCGTGTCGTGCGCGTGGTGCGCGGTGGAGGCGGTGCGGGAGACGGTCAGCGGGCCGCGCTCGCGCGCTTCTCCTTGACCGAGGTCGCATAGACGTCGACGTACTCCTGGCCGCTCAGCCTCGAGAGCTCGTACATGATCTCGTCGGTGATGGAGCGGAGGATGAAGCGGTCTCCCTCGAGGCCGGCGAACCTACTGAAATCTAGCGGCTCGCCGATGACCACACCAATCCGGCGGACCTTCGGGATGCGGGTGCCGATGGGCATGACCTTCTCCGTGTCGATCATCGCGATCGGGACGACGGGGACCTCGCCCTCGAGGATCATGCGGGCCACGCCCGTGCGGCCGCGGTACATCTTGCCGTCGGGGCTGCGGGTGCCCTCGGGGTAGATGCCGAGCATCCGCCCCTCGGCGAGCACGCGGAGGCCCGTGTTGAGCGACGCCTCCGACGCCTTGCCGCCGGAGCGGTCGATGGGCAGCATGCCCGTGGCCGTGAAGAACATCTTCGTGGCCCAGCCCTTGAGCCCGGGGCCGGTGAAGTAGTCGCTCTTCGCGAGGAAGACGAGGTTGCGGTCGACCAGCAGCGGGAGGAACACCGAGTCGATGAACGAGAGGTGGTTGCTCGCGAGGATGACGCCGCCCTTGGCGGGGATGTTCTCCAGGCCCGTCACCCACGGGCGGAACGTGCTCCGCAGGAGGGGTCCGGCGACCAGGTTCTTCATGAACCAGTAGAACATCGGGTGGCCACCTTCCGGGCGGGGTCGACGTCCAGCATATCCAGCGGGGCCGCCCGCGCCCGGACGACGCGGGTCAGGCGCCGTGGCGGAGGGCCGCGGCGTGCAGGCGGGCGAGGTCGGCCGCCCCGACGACGCCGGCGTCGTTGACGAGCTCGGCGATCCGGAACTCGGGCTCGGGGTGGTAGCCGCGGGCCGGGAGGTGGGCGAGGTACGCCTCGCGGATGGGGTCCAGCAGCAGGTCGCCGGCCTGGGCGACGCCGCCGCCGATGACGAACATCTGCGGGTCGAGGATCGCGCCGATGCTCGCGGCCGCCTCGCCGAGCCAGCCGCCCAGGCGACGGAGGGCGAGGAGCGCGCCGGGGTCGCCGGCCTGGATGAGGTCGCTGACGTCGTGGCCGGTGAGCGTGCCCACCTCGCGGCGGCGGGCGGCGAGGCCCTCGCCGTGCGTGCCGCCCAGGTCCGCGAGCTCCTCGGCGGTGCGCAGGAGCGCGCGGCCGGATCCGTACTGCTCGATGCAGCCGCGGGCTCCGCAGCCGCACGGCAGGCCGTCGGGCACGACGCGCATGTGACCGAGCTCGGCGCCGGCGCCGAAGCCGCCGCGGAAGAGCCGGTCGTCGGCGACGATGGCCCCGCCGACGCCCGTGCCGATGGTGAGGGTGACCATGTCGCTGACCAGCCGGCCCGCGCCGTAGCGGAACTCGGCCCAGCCGGCGGCGTTGGCGTCGTTCTCGATGACGATGGGCAGGTCGATCCGGCCGCGCAGCTTCTCGCGCACCGGCTCGTTGCGCCAGTTGATGTTCGGGGCGTAGTAGACGGTGGACTGCGCCGCGTCGATGAAGCCGGCCGCCGCCACGCCGACCGCGACCACGTCGGGGTGCTGGGCGCGCAGCCGCTCGACCATCGCGACGACGTCCTCGACGATCGCGTCCGGGCTGCTCGCCTCGGTGGGCGTGCGCTCCTCCGCGGCGATGGCGCCGAGCTCGTCGACCACGGCTCCCGCGATCTTGGTCCCGCCGATGTCGATCCCTATTGCATGCACTCCGCGGGCCCTTCCTCATCGTCTCGCCCGTCGATCCTACTGACGCGCCCGCCGCCCCCGACCGGGGACGAGCGCCGGACGGGCGGCCCCCATAAGCTGGGGCCATCCATTTCCGGTACCGAGGGAGTTGCCGTGGAACAGCACATCATGCCCGCCGTCGTCGAGGCCAGGCCCGACGACAACGTCACCGACATCCTGGTGCACCGCGTGAGGACGAGCCCCGACGCTCCGCTGTTCGCGCTGCCGGACGGGTCGGGGGGCTGGACGGACGTCACGGCGTCCGCGTTCCACCGGCAGGTCGTCGCCCTCGCCAAGGGGCTCGTCGCCGCCGGCATCCAGCCGGGCGAGCGGATCGGCATGATGTGCCGCACGCGCTACGAGTGGACGCTCGTCGACTTCGCGGTGTTCTTCGCCGGGGGCGTGCTCGTCCCCGTCTACGAGACCTCCTCCCCCGGCCAGGTGCACTGGAACATGCAGGACTCCGGCAGCGTCGCCGTGATCCTCGAGTCCGCCGAGCACTTCTCCCGCTTCGACGAGGTGCACCCGGAGCTGCCGGACGTGCGCCACGTGTGGCAGATCGACCTGGGCGACCTCGACAAGCTCGCCGAGCAGGGCGTCGACGTGCCGGACGACGAGATCGAGCGGCGGCGGAACATCGCGGTGGGCTCCGACATGGCGACGCTCATCTACACGTCCGGCACGACCGGTCGGCCCAAGGGCTGCATCCTCACGCACGCGAACTTCGTGGAGCTCGCGCGGAACGCCGAGGTCGCGATGGAGGAGGTCGTGCGGGTCGGCGCGTCCACGCTGCTGTTCATCACGACCGCGCACGTGTTCGCGCGGTTCATCTCGATCCTCAACGTGCAGGCCGGCGTGAAGACCGGCCACCAGGCCGACACGACGCAGCTGCTGCCCGCGCTCGCCTCCTTCCAGCCGACGTTCCTGCTCGCGGTGCCGCGCGTGTTCGAGAAGGTGTACAACTCCTCCGAGCAGAAGGCGGAGGGCGCGGGCCGCGGCAAGGTGTTCCGGAAGGCCGCCGAGGTCGCGTACGCCCACTCGGTCGCCGTCGACGCGGGCAAGGTGCCGTTCGCGCTGAAGGCGCAGTACAAGCTGTTCGACGCGCTCGTGTACGCGAAGATCCGGCAGGCGATGGGCGGGCGCGTGCGCTTCGCGGTGAGCGGATCCGCGCCCCTCGGCCTCCGCCTCGGTCACTTCTACCGCTCGCTCGGCCTCACGATCCTCGAGGGCTACGGCCTCACCGAGACCACGGCGCCCGTGAGCGTGAACCTCGTCAAGGGCTTCCGCATCGGCACCGTCGGGCCGGCGCTTCCGGGCGTCGCGACCCGGATCACCGACGAGGGCGAGATCGAGGTGAAGGGCGTCAACGTCTTCGGCGGCTACTGGCAGGACGAGGAGGCGACCGCGGCCGTCTTCGACGACGGCTGGTTCCGCACGGGCGACCTCGGCAGCTACGACGCCGACGGCTACCTGACGATCACGGGCCGCAAGAAGGAGATCATCGTCACCGCGGGCGGCAAGAACGTCGCGCCCGCCGCGCTCGAGGACCCCATCCGCGCGAACCCGCTCGTCGGGCAGGTCGTGGTGGCGGGCGACCGGCGGCCGTTCATCTCGGCGCTCATCACGCTGGACCCGGAGATGCTCAAGGTGTGGCTCGGCAACAACGGGCAGGACCCCGCGATGACGCTCGAGCAGGCGTCGCAGAACCCGGCCGTGCTCGCCGAGGTGCAGCGCGCGGTCGACGCGGCCAACGCGACGGTCTCGCGCGCGGAGTCGATCCGGAAGTTCGTCGTGCTGCCCGTGGAGCTCACCGAGGCGGCCGGGCACCTCACGCCGAAGCTGAGCATCAAGCGCCAGGTGGTGCTGGAGGCGTTCGCCGACGTGATCACGCGCATCTACGAGGCGGCGCCGACCACCGAGGGGCACTCGCTGGTCCACTGACCCGCGGCGTCGGCCCGCGCGAGCGCGCGGGCCGACGCGCGCCCGGCGGCGCGGGTCAGAACCAGTCGGACTCGCGCACCTGCTTCATGGCCTCGCGGCGGCGCTGCTTGTCGAGCCGGTCGAGGTAGACGAGGCCGTCCAGGTGGTCGACCTCGTGCTGGAACGCCTGCGCGAGGACGCCCGTGCCCTCGAGCCGGACCGGGTTCCCGTCGAGGTCGATGCCGCTGATGACGGCCTCCGGGTGGCGCATGGTGGGGAACCAGAGTCCCGGGACCGAGAGGCAGCCCTCGTCGACGAGCACCGCCTCACCGCGGAGCTCCTCGATCACCGGGTTCAGGATGTAGCCGAACGACGGTCCCACGTTGTAGCTGAACGCCCGGAGGTTCACGCCGATCTGCGCGGCGGCCACCCCGGCGCGCCCGTCGGGCCGGACGCTGTCGAGGAGGTCCTCGACCAGGGCGCGCACGCCCTCGTCGACCTCGTGGATCTCCGACGAGACGGTCTTCAGCACCGGATCGCCGAACAGGCGGATCTGTCGTTCAGTCATTCTCTGCTTCCGTGGGTCCTCTGGCGGGCGGCGGGTCAGGGTCGACCGGCCCCCGCGGGCGCATCGCCCGGACCATTCTCCCGTGCCCACCCGGCCACGGCCGACTCGGCGGCCAGCAGCGCGTTCTCGACGACCTCCGTGACGGCCGGGTGCGGCCAGTACTGCGCCCGCGCGAGCCCGGTGACGCGGTGGCCGAGGCTCGCGGCGGTGAGCAGCGGCTGGATGAGCGCGGCCGAGTCGGACCCGATGATGTGAGCGCCGAGGATCGTGCCGCCGTCGCGGGGATCCACCACGAGCTTGCAGAAGGACGTCGTGTCCTCCAGGGCCCAGCCCCACGCCGTCGACGAGTAGGGCTGCTCGATCGTGACGACGGGACCGGCTTCGCGCGCCTCCGCCTCCGTGAGGCCGAACGACCCGATCTGCGGGCGCGAGAAGACCGCCTGCGGGACGGGCCCCGGCGCTCCGCCGACGAGGTCGTCGGGGTGCAGGAGGTTGTGCTGCACGATGCGGGCCTGGTGGTTCGCGACGTGCTTGAGCTGGTGGTCGGAGCTGATGTCGCCGAGCGCGAAGACGCCGGGCACGGGCTCGCCGCCCGCGAGCACGCGCTGCCGGTCGTCGACCACGATGCGGCCGTCCTCGTGCAGGTCGTAGCCGGCGTTCGCGACCGCCAGCGTGTCGGTGTTCGGGACGCGCCCGAGCGCGACGAGCACCGCCTGCGTCTCGAGGAGGTGGCCGGACGCGAGGCGCGAGCGCAGCACGTCGCCGTCGCGCTCGATCTCCTCCACCTCGCAGTCGGTGATGACGTCCCACTGCGTGCGCGCGAGCGTCGTGAAGCGCGTGGAGACGTCCCGGTCGAGGTTGCCGAGCAGGTGCCCGGAGCGGGCGACCTGGGTCACGTGCACGCCGAGGTGGCTGAAGACGTGCGCGAACTCGGCCGCCACGTACCCGCCGCCCACGATGAGGAGCGAGGCGGGGAGCTCGGCGATGCGCATGATCGAGTCGGAGTCGTGGATCGCGGGGTCCGGCGCGTAGACGGCCGGGAGCGGACGCGGGCGGGAGCCGGCCGCGAGGACGATCCGGTCGGCGGTGATCCGCTGCCCGCTCGCGGACACGAGCACGCCCGGCGACTCGAATCCCACGCTCTCGCGCAGCAGCGCGACGTTCTCCATGCCCGACTCGCGCCACTCGCGGCCGCCCTCGCTGATGGCGTCGATGCGGCCGAAGACGCGGGCGCTGATGGCGGGCCAGTCGACGGCGTCGACCGACGCGCGGATGCCGAGGGCCGCGCCGTCGCGGGTCTCCGCGGCGACGTCGGCCACGTGCACGAGCATCTTCGTGGGGATGCAGCCCGCGTTGAGGCACGTGCCGCCGAAGTGCTCGCCGTCGTCGACGAGGAGCACGCGCTGGTCGGCGAACCGCTCGTCGGCGATGGAGTTGCCGGATCCGGCCCCCACGATCACGAGGTCGTAGTGCTCGTCCTGCTGCGGGTCCTGCGGGGCGTCGGTCATCTGGGTGCTCTCTCCTGCTGCTCGACGACGACGAGCAGGTCGCCCGCGTCGACCTGGTGCGTGGTCGGGACCGCGAGGCGCCCGATGCGCCCCGCGACGGGCGACGTGATGGCCGCCTCCATCTTCATCGCCTCGATCGACGCGACGGCCTGGCCGGCGGCGATGACCTGGCCCTCCTCGACCTTGAGCGTCACGACGCCGGAGAACGGGGCCGCGACGTGGCCGGGCCGCGACGCGTCGGCCTTCTCGGCGACGGCCGCGGTGACGGCGGTGCCGCGGTCGCGCACGAAGACGGGACGCAGCTGGCCGTTCATGACCGCCATGACCGTGCGCATGCCCGACTCGTCGGCGTCGCCCACCGCCTCGAGCCCGATGAACACCTCGACGCCGCGGCTGATCCGCACGACGTGCTCCTGCCCCTGGCGGAGCCCGTGGAGGTAGTCCTCGGTGTCGAGCACGGACAGGTCGCCGAACAGCTCGCGGATGGTCTCGAACTGCTCCGTGGGCTGCGGGAACAGCAGCCGGTTGAGGGTGCGGCGCCGCTCGACGCCCGGAACCTCGAGCGCCCGACGGTCCTCGTCGGACAGGGGCGTGACGCCGATGCGCACGTCGCGACCCTGCAGCACGCGCGTGCGGAACGGCTCGGGCCAGCCGCCGGGCAGGTCGCCGAGCTCGCCGGCCATGAAGCCGACGACGGAGTCGGGGATGTCGTGGTCCTGCGGGTTCTCGGCGAAGTCCCGCGGGTCGACGCGCGCGGCCGCGAGCTGGAGGGCGAGGTCGCCGACCACCTTCGACGACGGCGTGACCTTGGGGATGCGGCCGAGGATCCGGTCGGCGGCGGCGTACATGTCCTCGATGAGCTCGAAGTGGTCGGCGAGGCCGAGCGCGATGGCCTGCTGGCGGAGGTTCGACAGCTGGCCGCCCGGGATCTCGTGCCGGTACACGCGCCCGGTGGGACCGGTCAGCCCGGACTCGAAGGGGCGGTAGAGCCGGCGCACCGCCTCCCAGTAGGGCTCGAGGTCGCTGACCGCGTCGAGGGAGAGGCCCGTGTCCCGCTCGGTGTGCGCGAGGGCCGCGACCAGCGCGGACGCGGACGGCTGGCTCGTGGTGCCCGACATGGGCGCGCTCGCGACGTCGACCGCGTCGGCGCCGGCGCGGCTGGCGGCGAGCAGCGTGGCGAGCTGACCGCCCGCGGTGTCGTGCGTGTGGACGTGCACCGGGAGGTCGAACTCACGACGCAGCGCCGTGACGAGGCGCTCGGCCGCGGCGGGGCGCAGGAGCCCGGCCATGTCCTTGATCGCGAGGATGTGCGCCCCGGCGGCGACGCTCCGCTCCGCGAGCCCGAGGTAGTAGTCCAGCGTGTAGAGGTCCTCGGCCGGGTCGAGCAGGTTGCCCGTGTAGCAGAGCGCGACCTCGGCGACCGTGCTGCCCGTGGCGAGCACGGCGTCGATGGCCGGCCGCATCCGCTCCACGTCGTTGAGCGCGTCGAAGATGCGGAAGACGTCGACGCCCGTGGCGGCCGCCTCGTGGACGAACGCGTCGGTGACCTCGGCGGGGTACGGCGTGTAGCCGACCGTGTTGGCCCCGCGCAGCAGCATCTGGATGGCGATGTTCGGCAGCGCCTCGCGCAGCGACGCGAGCCGCTCCCACGGGTCCTCGCCGAGGAAGCGGAGCGCGACGTCGTAGGTCGCGCCGCCCCACGCCTCGACCGACAGCAGCTCCGGCGTCGTGCGCGCGACGTGCGGCGCGACCGCCACGAGGTCGCGGGTGCGCACGCGCGTCGCGAGCAGCGACTGGTGCGCGTCGCGGAACGTGGTCTCGGTGACGGCGAGTGCGGTCTGCGCGCGCAGGGCCTCGGCGAAGCCGCGCGGGCCGAGCTCGAGCAGGCGCTGGCGGGATCCCGCGGGCACCGGCGCCTGGAGGTCCACGGCGGGCAGCTTGTCGGCCGGGCGGACGTCGGCGGTGCGGGGCCCGTTCGGCTGGTTGACCGTGACGTCGGCCAGCCAGTTGAGGATCTTCGTCCCGCGGTCCTTGGAGACGTTGCTGCGGACGAGGCCCGGACGCTCGTCGATGAAGGCCGTGCTGATGTCGCCGGCCTGGAACGCCGGGTCGTCGAGCACGGCCTGGAGGAACGGGATGTTCGTGGAGACGCCGCGGATCCGGAACTCCGCGAGGGCGCGCTTCGCCCGTGTGACGGCCGCCGGGAAGTCGCGGCCGCGGCACGTGAGCTTCGCGAGCATCGAGTCGAAGTGCGGGCTGATCTGGGCGCCGGTCGCGACGGTGCCGCCGTCGATGCGGATCCCGCCGCCGCCGGGCGAGCGGTACGTCGTGATCTTCCCGGTGTCCGGCCGGAAGCCCTGCGCCGGGTCCTCCGTCGTGATGCGGCACTGCAGCGCCGCACCCCGCAGCACGATGTCGTCCTGGTGCAGGCCCAGCTCGCCGAGGGTCTCCCCCGCCGCGATGCGCATCTGCGACTGCACGAGGTCGACGTCCGTGACCTCCTCGGTGACCGTGTGCTCCACCTGGATGCGCGGGTTCATCTCGATGAAGACGTGCTGTCCCGCGCGCGGCCCCTCGGTGTCGAGCAGGAACTCGACGGTGCCGGCGTTCACGTACCCGATGCTCCGGGCGAACGCGACGGCGTGCGCGTGCATGGAGTCGCGGATCGCCGGATCGAGGCCCGGCGCCGGCGCGATCTCCACGACCTTCTGGTGGCGCCGCTGCACCGAGCAGTCGCGCTCGAAGAGGTGCACGGTCTCGCCTGTCGCGTCCGCGAGGATCTGCACCTCGATGTGCCGGGGCCGGAGCACCGCCTGCTCGAGGAACATGGTCGCGTCGCCGAACGCGCTGTCGGCCTCGCGCATCGCGGCGCGCAGCGCGTCCTCGAGGTCCTCGGGGCGCTCGACCCGGCGCATGCCGCGCCCGCCGCCGCCCGCGACGGCCTTGGCGAAGACGGGGAAGCCGATGCCCTCGGCCTGCGCCAGGAGCAGGTCGACGTCCGTCGACGGGGGCGTGGAGGCGAGCACGGGGACGCCCGCCGCGGTCGCGTGCTCCTTGGCCGTGACCTTGTTGCCGGCCATCTCGAGCACGTCGGCGCCGGGTCCGATGAAGGCGATGCCGGCGGCCGTCGCGGCGCGCGCGAGGCCGGGGTTCTCCGAGAGGAAGCCGTACCCCGGGTAGATGGCGTCCGCGCCCGACTCCTTCGCCACGCGGATGATCTCGTCGACGTCGAGGTAGGCGCGCACCGGGTGGCCCTGCTCGCCGATGAGGTAGGCCTCGTCGGCCTTCAGCCGGTGCATGGATCCGCGGTCCTCGTAAGGGTAGACCGCGACGGTGCGGGCGCCCAGCTCCACGGCGGCACGGAAGGCGCGGATCGCGATCTCCCCGCGATTGGCGACCAGGATCTTCGTGAACATGGCGGGGCCTCTCGTCGATGGGGCGTCGGGACCCGGCGCGTTTAGGTCTTCCCCGA
Organism: Clavibacter zhangzhiyongii; assembly: GCF_014775655.1. Classification (NCBI taxonomy): domain Bacteria; kingdom Bacillati; phylum Actinomycetota; class Actinomycetes; order Micrococcales; family Microbacteriaceae; genus Clavibacter; species Clavibacter zhangzhiyongii. The sequence goes on from NZ_CP061274.1 coordinate 1,999,384, forward strand.
GTATCGACGCTAGCCTGTCCCCCGTGCATGTACTGAGCGTCAGCTCCCTCAAGGGGGGCGTGGGCAAGACCACAGTGACCCTGGGACTGGCGTCCGCCGCCTTCTCCCGCGGCTTGAGGACCCTCGTGGTCGATCTCGATCCGCAGGCCGACGTGTCCACGGGCATGGACATCCAGGTCGCCGGCCACCTCAACGTCGCCGACGTGCTCGCCTCCCCGAAGGAGAAGATCGTCCGCGCGGCGATCGCGCCGAGCGGCTGGACCAAGGGGCGCACCGGCACCATCGACGTCATGATCGGCAGCCCGTCCGCCATCAACTTCGACGGCCCGCACCCCAGCATCCGCGACATCTGGAAGCTCGAGGAGGCCCTCGCGAACGTCGAGGCCGACTACGACCTCGTCCTCATCGACTGCGCGCCCTCCCTCAACGCGCTCACGCGCACCGCGTGGGCGGCGAGCGACCGGGTCACCGTCGTCACCGAGCCCGGCCTCTTCTCCGTCGCCGCCGCCGACCGCGCGCTGCGCGCCATCGAGGAGATCCGCCGCGGCCTCTCCCCCCGCCTGCAGCCCCTCGGCATCATCGTCAACCGCGCCCGCGTGCAGTCGCTCGAGCACCAGTTCCGCATCAAGGAGCTCCGCGACATGTTCGGCCCGCTCGTGCTGAGCCCGCAGCTGCCCGAGCGCACGTCGCTCCAGCAGGCGCAGGGCGCCGCCAAGCCGTTGCACGTGTGGCCCGGCGAGAGCGCGCAGGAGATGGCGCGCAACTTCGACCAGCTGCTCGAGCGCATCATGCGCACGGCGAAGATCGGCGACTACGCGGAGAACGCCGCGCGCTGATCGGGCTGCTCCGCCGACCTGACGCCACTCCTCCTCGAGGGGCGGCGTCCGTCGTCGCGGGCATACGCGTGCAGGGCGAGCCGGTACCGGGATGCCGGACGCCAGGCGGACGGAAGGGCGCTCGGGCCTAGGAGGCCTTGACGGCGCGACGGGCGGCGAGCTCGTCCGTGGGGTCGACCGTCTGGGTGTCGATCTCGACCAGGGAGTGCTCGACCTCGCGGAGGACCTTGCCGACGGCGATGCCGAAGACGCCCTGACCGCGGCTCACGAGGTCGATGACCTCGTCGTTGCTGGTGCAGAGGTAGACGCTGGCGCCATCGCTCATGAGGGTGGTCTGCGCGAGGTCGACGACCCCGGACTCGCGGAGCTGGTTCACGGCGGTGCGGATCTGCTGGAGGGAGATGCCGGTGTCGAGAAGGCGCTTGACGAGCTTCAGCACGAGGATGTCGCGGAAGCCGTAGAGGCGCTGGGTGCCGGAGCCGGAGGCCCCGCGGACGGTGGGCTCGACGAGGCCGGTGCGGGCCCAGTAGTCGAGCTGGCGGTAGGTGATCCCGGCGGCGCGGGCGGCGACGGCACCGCGGTAGCCGGCGCTGGCGTCCATCTCGGGGAGCCCGTCGGTGAACAGCAGACCGAGGTCGTAGCGCCCGGAGTCCGGGGTGGAGTCGCTCATCGTTCTGCCTTCCACCCCACAGCGCTCGCCCCGGTGGGGGTCGTGCGCTGCTCGGGTCGGTTCGTCGGGATCGTGTTCTCACGGTAGCGGGGCCCGCGGGCCCGATCAACGACATCCGGCGGAAGCCCCCGGCGTGTCGTCCCGGCCCTCCGCGGCGCCCCCGTCGGGGGTGCGCATCGACCGCTCCCGCTCGGACCGGCTGGCATGCGGACGGCCCCGGGCGGACACGTCAGTCTACGGGCCGGGCGTCGCCGCGCGAGCCCGGTCAGGACGACAGGCGGCCGAGCGCCGAGCGGATGAGGCTCCCCCGCACGACCTCGAGCTGCGTCGCGATCTCCCGCGCGAGCTCGGCGGCGTGGGCACGGCTCGACGCGTCGCGGCGCCGGGAGACGGGCACGAGGGCCGACTCGATGAGGCTCAGCTCGCGCTCCGCGGCCTGACGGAAGCCGCGGAGGTGCCGCGGCTCGATGCCCGTGCGCTGCAGCTCGACGAGCGCGCGCATCACCTGCACGGCGTCCTCGCCGTAGACCTCGGCGGGCATGAGCACGCCCGCGGTGATGGCGTCGCCCAGCAGCGGCGCGGTGGCGCCCGACTCGCGCACGAGCTCGGCGCGGCTGTACCGGCGCTCCTGGTCGAGCATGGAGGTGGGGGGCGTGGTCGCGCCGCCGGGGAGCGCGGGCGAGAGGCCGGCGTCGAGGTCGCGCAGGTAGGAGCGGATGACCTTGAGCGGGAGGTAGTGGTCCCGCTGCATGCCGAGGACGGTGCGGAGGCGCTCGACGTCGGACGGGCTGAACTTGCGGTAGCCGGACTCGGTGCGCGAGGGCTGCACGAGACCCTGCTCCTCGAGGAAGCGGAGCTTGCTGTTGGTGAGGTCGGGGAACTCCGGGGTGAGGCGCGCCAGCACCTGCCCGATGCTGAGGAGACCGGGGGTGCGGGCTGGCGTCGACCGGGCGGCGGACGCCGGCACTACTCGATCGTCCGGCCGACGAGGTCGGTGCGCGAGGCGTAGAAGGTGAGGCGGAACTTGCCCACCTGGACCTCGGCGCCGTCCTGGAGGAGGGCCGTGTCGATGCGGACGCCGTCGAAGTACGTGCCGTTGAGCGAGCCGAGGTCCTTCACCTGGAACGACGTGCCCTGGCGGACGAACTCCGCGTGACGGCGCGACACGGTGACGTCGTCGAGGAAGATGTCGGCGTCGGGGTGGCGCCCCGCGACCGTGACGTCGGCGTCGAGGAGGAAGCGGGCGCCCTGGTTCGGACCGCGGCGGACGACGAGCAGGGCGGATCCGGACGGGAGCGCCGTGACGGCCTCCTTCTCGTCGGCCGAGACCGCGCCGTCGAGGCCCGCGAGGGCCGCTCCCAGCTCATCGCGGAAGGTCGCCGTGGTGTCCGTGCTCGTGTACTGCTCGGGCAGGCGCGTGGCGCCGTGACCCTCTTCGCGTCCATCCATGGTCGTACCTCCTGTGACCTGACAGCGTAACGGATCGGACACGGCCGGGACCACGCCGGGATCGGCCCGGGCGTGGCCTCGACGCCGCTCAGCGGGAGGTGCCGCGCGGCTCGTCGCCGAGCCCGGGCGCGCGCGTCACGTCGGCCTCGAGCGCCTCGGCGGGCGCCGTCACGTCCGCCTCGTGCTCGGTGCCCATGCTCGTCTCGTCGAACGGGTCGCCGCCGCCGAGGACGAGCGCCACGCGGTCGGCGTCGATGCCGCGGGTCCACGTGCCGATGAGGAGGGTCGCGACGGCGTTGCCGGTGAAGTTCGTGAGGGCGCGCGCCTCAGACATGAAGCGGTCGATGCCGACGATGAGGCCGACGCCGTCCACGAGGTCCGGGCGGTGCGACTGCAGCCCGCCCGCGAGGGTGGCGAGGCCGGCGCCCGTGACGCCCGCCGCGCCCTTCGACGCGATGATCATGAAGACCAGTAGCGAGACCTGCTCGCCGAGCGCCAGGGGGCTGCCGAGCGCGCTCGCGATGAAGAGGGACGCCATCGTGAGGTAGATGGCCGTGCCGTCGAGGTTGAACGAGTAGCCGGTGGGCACCGTGATGCCGACGACGGGCTTGGAGACGCCGACGTGCTCCATCTTCGCGATGAGGCGGGGCAGCGCGACCTCGGAGGAGGACGTCGACACGATGAGCAGGTACTCGCGGCCCAGGTACCTCATCAGCCGGAAGATGCTGACGCGGGCGACGAACCACAGCAGCGTGCCCAGCACCACCACGATGAACAGCGCGCACGTGATGTAGAAGCCGATCATCAGGGTCGCCAGGCTGATGACGGCCTGGATCCCGGTCGCGCCGACGACCGCGGCGATGGCGCCGAACGCGCCGAGCGGGGCGACCCACATCACCATGCTGAGGATGCGGAACACGAGGACCTGGATGTTGCGGATCCCCTCGAGCACCGGCTCGCCGCGCTTCCCGAGCTGCTGCAGCGCGAAGCCGACGAGCAGCGCCACGAACAGGGTCTGCAGGATGCTGCCCGAGGTGAGCGACGAGAGGAGCGACGTCGGGATGATCGAGAGGAGGAAGTCCTTCTCGTCGGTCGCCTCCGTGGAGCCCTCCGGCGCCCGCAGGCCGCTGAGGTCGAGGCCCTCGCCCGGGTGGATGAGGTTGCCGACGACCAGGCCGATCGCCAGCGCGAACGTGGACATGACGATGAAGTAGAGGAGCGCGAGCCCGCCGACGCGGCCGACGGTGGCGGCCTTGGCCACGGATCCGACGCCGAGCACGATCGTGCAGAAGATGATGGGCGCGATCATCATCTTGATGAGGGCGACGAACGCGTCGCCGATCGGCTTGAGGGCCACGCCCGCCTCGGGGGCGACGAGCCCGACGGTGACGCCGAGGAGCACCGCCACGATGACGGCGATGTAGAGGTAGTGCTGGCGGTCCAGGCGGCGGAGCGCGGCGATGGGGTTGGTCATGGGACGTCCTTGTCTCGTGAGCGGCGTCGGCACGCGGGGTGCACGACGGTCCCCGTCAGCATGTCCGACGCGCGGGCGGGGCCCGGCGTTGTGTTCATAATGTTCCTGCCGGGGCGACTGCCGCGGGGGCGAGGAGGCGGCATGTCCCGACGCGCGCTCGCCGACCGCAGCCGACCCCCGCGCCCGGGCCGGCCGCGCCTCGGCCGGCCGCGCCTGGGTCGGCCGCGCGGCATCGCGGCGCGTCTGCTCGCCGTCCAGCTCGCGGTGCTGCTCGTCGTCGCGGTCGTCGCGACCGCGGCGCTCTTCGCCGACTCGCGACAGCGGGCCGAGCAGGCCGCCGCCGACCGGAGCCTCGCCGTGGCGACCACGGTGGCCGACGCGCCGCGGGTCGCGGAGGGGCTCGCGTCGGCGGATCCCACGGGCGCTCTGCTCGACTACTCGCTCGACGTGACGCGCGACACCGGGGTCGACTTCGTCACGATCATGGACCGCGACACCGTGCGGGTCACGCACCCCGACCCCGACGAGATCGGCGGCCGCTACCTCGGCACCACGGGACCCGCGCTCGCCGGGCGCCCCATGACGGAGACCTCCACGGGGACGCTCGGGCCGAGCGTCCGGGCCGTCGTCCCCGTGCGCGACGCGGCGGGCGGGATCGTCGGGCTCGTCGCCGCTGGCGTCACCGTGGAGCGCGTGACCGAGGTGCTGGGCGCGCGCCTGCCGGGGCTCGTCGGCACGGTCGGCGCGCTCGCGCTGCTGCTCGCGGCCGGTGCCGTGCTCCTCAGCCGCTCGCTCGAGCGGACCACCTGGGGGCTCGGGCCCGAGGAGATGGCGCGGATGCTCGCGTACCACGAGTCGGTGCTGCACTCCGTCGGCGAGGGCATCGTGCTCGTCGACCGCGACCGGCGGCTCGCGCTCCACAACGACCCGGCGGCCGAGCTGCTCGGGCTGGACCTGGATCCGGCGGACGGGCCCGTCGACGTCGCCGCGCTCGGCCTGCCCGCGGCCCTCGAGCGGCTGCTCGCGTCCGGCGCGTCGGCCGACGAGGTCGTGCACCTGCCGTCGGGCCGCGTGCTCGTCGTCACCCAGCGGCCCGCGCTGCCCACGGGACGCACGGGGAGCGCCGCGCGGCTGGGCACGGTCACGACGCTGCGGGACCGGACGGAGATCCAGCGGCTGTCGGGCGAGCTGGCGACGCTCCGGACGCTGTCGGATGCGATGCGCGCGCAGACGCACGAGTTCGCGAACCGGCTGCACACGATCGTCTCGCTCATCGAGCTGGAGCGGCCGCGCGAGGCGCTGGCCCTCGCGGCGGCGGAGCTGGAGACCGACCGGCGGGCGTCCAAGGGCGGGCTCGCCGAGGACGCGGATCCCGTCGTGCGGGCGCTCGTGCGCGGCAAGGCGGCGCAGGCGGCGGAGCGCGGGGTGGAGCTGACGGTGCGCGTCGCCGCCGGCACGGGCGACCCCGGCGTGCCCGCGCCCGAGCTCGTGACCATCGTCGGCAACCTCGTCGACAACGCCGTCGACGCGGCCGCGGACCCCTCGGGGGCGACCGCCCGCGGCGACGACCGGGGCCGCGTCGAGCTCGCGCTGTCGCGGACGGCGGCGGGCGCGCTCGTGATCGAGGTCCAGGACGACGGGCCGGGCGTGGATCCCGTCGTGCGGCCCCGGGTGCTGGAGTACGGCGTGACGACGAAGGCGGCCGAGGACGGGCCGCGCGGCGTGGGGCTCGCCCTCGTGGCGCGCTCGGCGGCGCGGCTCGGCGGAACGGTCGAGGTGGGCGACGCGGACGCCCGGCTCGGCGGCGCGCGCCTGCGGGTCGTCCTGCCTGCGGACACGGGCTCGCCGGCCGACGTCGGCGCGGCCGGGGCGCGCGCGTGATCCGCGTCCTGGTCGTCGACGACGATGTGCTCACCGCGGAGGCCCACGCCGCCTACGTCGGTCGGCTCGACGGCTTCGCGGTGGCGGGCGTCGCGCACACGGGCGGCGAGGCGCTGCGGATCCTCGCGGAGTCCGGCGCGGGAGCGGAGGCCGGCGCGGACGCCGGGGCCTCCGCCGGGATCGACCTCGTGCTCCTCGACATGACCCTGCCCGACATGCACGGCCTGGAGGTCTGCCGCCGCCTGCGCGCGGCCGGCCGCGTGACCGACGTCGTCGCCGTGACCGCCGTGCGCGACCAGGCCGTGGTGCGCAGCTCGGTGACCGCGGGGATCGTGCAGTACCTCATCAAGCCGTTCACCTTCGCGGCCTTCGCGGAGAAGATGGCCGCCTACGTCGGCTACCGGGAGGGGCTGGGCGCCGACGGCGGGAGCACGACGCAGCTGCAGGTGGACCGCGCTCTCGCGGCGCTGCGCTCCCCCGCGTCCGACGCCCGGCTGCCGAAGGGCATGTCGGCGGAGACGCTCGACCTCGTGCGCGGCATCGCCCGCGGCGACGGGGCGTCGGCGGCAGCGGCGCGCGGCGCCGACGGGGTCTCGGCCGCGGAGGTGTCGGGCGTGCTCGACGTGTCGCGCGTGACGGCCCGCCGGTACCTCGAGTACCTGGCGGACGTGGGCCAGGTGGAGCGCGTGCCGCGCTACGGCACGCCCGGCCGGCCGGAGCTCGGGTACCGCTGGACCAGGTGACGCACCGTACGGCACGTCGGCGGCGCGCGCGAGCCCGACGGCGGATCCGCCCGCGCCCGTGACGATGTCGCCGCCCCGTGCGAGTCTCGGAGCATGAGACGCACGATCCTCCCGCCGTACCTGCTGACCCGCCTCGCCGAGGCCGATCCCGACCGGGTGTCCGCCGCGCGGCAGGCCGCCCGCCGCGCGCTCCGCGACCAGGGGCCGCTCATCCACGACCGCCGCGGGCCGGGCGCCCGGCCGGACGCGTCGGCGCTCGCGGAGCGCGACCCGTCGGGGATCCACCGCACGATCTCCGACGCGGGGAACCGCGAGGAGCTGCCCGGCCGCACGGTGCGCGTCGAGGGCGCGCCCGACACGGGCGACGCGGAGGTCGACGAGGCGTACGCCGGGCTCGGCGCCACCTACTCCCTCTTCTCCGAGGTCTACGGCCGCGAGTCGCTCGACGACCGCGGCCTCCCGCTGCTCGCGACGGTGCACTACGGCGAGGAGTACGACAACGCGTTCTGGGACGGCACCCGCATGGTCTTCGGCGACGGGGACGGCGAGGTGTTCGCGCCGTTCACGCGGTCGCTCACGGTCATCGGGCACGAGCTGACCCACGGGGTCACCGAGCTCACGCTCGGCCTCGTCTACCAGGGGCAGTCGGGCGCGCTCAACGAGTCGATCTCCGACGTGTTCGGCGTGCTGGTGGAGCAGCACGCGCTGGGGCAGACGGCGGACGAGGCCACCTGGCTCGTCGGCGCCGAGCTGTTCCTCGACCGGTCCACGGGCCTCGCGCTCCGCTCCATGCGCGCGCCGGGCACGGCGTACGACGACGACGTGCTCGGGAAGGACCCGCAGCCCGGCCACATGGACGACTACGTGGAGACCGAGGAGGACAACGGCGGCGTCCACATCAACTCCGGCATCCCGAACCGCGCGTTCTTCCTCGCGGCCACGGCCATCGGCGGGGAGGCCTGGGAGGGCGCGGGCCGCGTCTGGTACGACGTGATCGACGCCGGCGCCGTCCGCGCCGACGCCGACTTCGCCGCCTTCGCGCGCGCCACGGTCGAGGCGGCGGCCGCGCGGTACGGTGAGGGCGCGTCCGAGGTCGCCGCGGTCCAGGCGGCGTGGGAGGGCGTCGGGATCGAGGTCTAGGTGGAGATCGCCGTGTCGCGCACGGGCGGGATGGCGGGCATGACCCGCACCTGGTCGGTGCGCGTGGACGACGGGGCGGACGAGCAGGCCGCGTGGTGCGCGCTGGTCGACGACTGCCCCTGGGACGAGCCGGCCGCGCCCACGCCGGGCGCCGACCGCTTCGTCTACGTCGTGCGCGCGGGCGACCGCGAGGCGCGCCTCGGCGAGGCCGCCGTCGACGGACCGTGGCGTCGGCTCGTCGACCGGGTGCGCGACGCGTCCCGTGGGAGCCTGGGGGGATGACGCCGCCCCCCTTCGACGACGACCGCTACGGACAGAACGTGCTCGCCGCCGGATGGCGCGGACCCGCGAAGGCGGGGCCCCGGCCGCAGGACGCGACGCGCGACCTCGTGGTCGAGGAGCTGTCCACCGGGTTCTGCGGCGCGATCGTGCGCGTCGAGTCCGGCATGGTCGTGCTCGAGGACTTCCGGCGGAAGCAGCGCACCTTCCCGCTCGGCGGGTCCTTCCTGCTCGAGGGCGAGCCCGTGGCGCTGCGCGTGCCCCGCGCGGCGCCCGCCGGTCCCGCGCGCACGGCGTCCGGGTCGCTGGCGGTCGCCGACGCCCGGGCCCGCGTGGCCCTGCCCAGCCGGATCTTCGTGGAGGGCCGGCACGACGCCGAGCTGGTTGAGAAGGTGTGGGGCGAGGACCTCCGCATCGAGGGCGTCGTCGTCGAGTACCTCGAGGGCGTCGACCACCTCGACGAGGAGCTCGACCGCTTCCGCCCCGGGAAGGGCCGCCGCGTCGGCGTGCTCGTCGACCACCTCGTGCCGGGATCCAAGGAGAGCCGGATCGCCGAGGCCGTCGCCCGCGGGCCGCACCGCGCGCACGCGCTCGTGGTCGGCCACCCCTACGTGGACGTGTGGCAGTCGGTGAAGCCCGCGCGGCTCGGGCTCCGCGAGTGGCCCGTCATCCCGCGGCACGTCGAGTGGAAGCACGGCATCTGCGCCGCGCTCGGCTGGCCGCACGCCGAGCAGGCCGACATCGCGCGGGCCTGGCAGCGGATCCTCGGCCAGGTGCGCTCCTACCAGGACCTGGAGCCGGCGCTCCTCGGCCGGGTGGAGCAGCTCATCGACTTCGTGACGGATCCCGCGGGCAGGTAGCGCGGCCGGTAGCGCCCGGCCGGTGGCCGCCGGCCGCCGCGATCACGCGGGCGCCGCCGCCGTCTCGCCGAGGCGCACGCGCACGGGCAGCACGACGCTCGCCGGCGTGCGACCCGCGAGCAGCTCGCCGACCATGCGCCCGGCCTGCACCCCGCGGTCGTGCAGGGGCTGCTCGACCGTGGTGAGCCGCCGGCCGAGCCACGGCAGGTCGGCGCCGTCGAAGCCGGTGACCGTGAGCTCGTCGGGCACGCGGATCCCGCGCGCGGCCGCCGCCCGCAGCACGCTCGCGGCGAGCACGTCGTTCTGGGCGAGGATCGCCGTGGGCCGCGACGGCAGGTCGAGCAGCACGGCCGCGGCGGCCTCCCCCGCCGGGAGGTCGCGGCCGCCCGCCTCGACGCGGACGGCGTCCGGGAACACGGCGCGCGCCGCGCGGAGCCGCTCCCGGATGGTGCGGTTGACGATCCCCTCGAGGCCGTCGCCCACGGGCAGGACGGGGCCGGGCGGTCCGTCCTCCTCGATGCGCGTGGTGCGCATCAGCACGCCGACGCGGCGGTGGCCCAGCGCGCGCACGTGCCGGGCCAGCTCGCCCATGCCGCGCGCGTCGTCGATGTCGACCACGGCGACGCCCTCGTCGTGCGGACCCTCGACGCCGACCATGGGGATCCGGCGCGCGCGGAGGCCCGGCAGGAGCGCGTCCACCTCCTCGCCGCGGGTGAGGAACACGACGGCGTCGACGGGCATGCCCTCCAGGAGCGTCGCGGATCCGGCGCGCGGCTCGCGACGACCCGGCAGGAGCAGCTGCCCCACCTCGAGCTCGTCGAGCGCCTCCGAGAGGCCCGCCATGGTCGCGAGCGCGACCGGGTTCTGGAACGCCCGGCGGATGCTGCCCGCCACGACCACGCCGACGATGCCGGACCGGCCGCTCTTCAGCGACCGGGCGGTGGGATCCGGCCCCGCGTACCCGATGTCGGCGGCGGCGGCGAGGATCCGGGCGCGCGTGGCCGGCGTGATCGACCCCGTGCTGCGGTAGGCGAGCGACGCCGTGGAGGTGGAGACGCCGGCGAGCGCGGCCACGTCGGCGAGCGTCACGGAGGTGCGCGGCGAGTTCCTCCTCATGCGATCCACCCTATTCAGGAGCCGCCGCCGGACGGGCCCGTTCGCCCTCGCGGGCGCGGATCGCAACGTTCCGTTCACGTGCGGGCCACCGGTGACCCGCACCATCGAAACGATGCGATCCGCATCGCTCCCCCAGCAGAAGGACACCCGACCCGTGATCCCCCGCCGTCACCTCCTCGCCCTCGCCGCCGCCGCCTCAGCCGCGGTCGCGCTCGCCGGCTGCGCTCCCACCACGAGCACGCAGGCCCAGGCGCAGAACCACGCCGTGACCGACGCCTCGGGCACCGCCCGGGTCTTCATCTCCGGCGACACCAACGTCCAGGCCCTCTGGGACGACGGGATCATCCCCGCGTTCGAGAAGGCGAACCCCGGCGCCAGCGTCACCACGACGCTCGACCTGCACGGCGAGCACGACGCGCAGACCATGGCGACGCTCACGAGCTCGGTGCAGGGCGGATCCGACCCCGGCTACGACCTCGTCGACGCCGGCTTCACCGCGGCGGCGGGTACGGGCGGGCTGCTCGCGCCCGTCTCGGCCGACACGATCCCCAACCTCGCGACCGTGCCCGACGCGACCGTGCAGGCGGGCGGCGGCTTCGGGATCCCCTACCGCGCCTCGTCCGTGCTCCTCGCCTACGACTCCACGGAGGTCACCGACCCGCCGAGGACGCTCGACGACCTGCTCGCGTGGATCACCGCGCACCCCGGCCAGTTCGCCTACAACTCCCCCTCCACCGGCGGATCCGGCGGCGCCTTCGTGACCACCGTGCTCGACTCGCACCTCGACGACGCCACGCGGGAGAAGATGACGACCGGCTACGACCAGTCGCTCGAGGGCGCGTGGGACGCGGGCTTCGACCAGCTCAGGAGCCTGAACGCCTCCATGTACCAGGGCGGCGTGTACCCGAACGGCAACAACCAGGTGCTCGACCTGCTCGGCACGGGCGCCATCCAGATGGCCCCCGTCTGGAGCGACCAGGTCATCACCGCGCAGAAGTCGGGCACGCTGCCGTCGACGGTCCGGTACACCCAGATCTCCGCCCCGGCCTTCACCGGCCACGCCTCCTTCCTCGGCATCCCGAAGACGGCCGAGCACGCGGACGTCGCGCGGAAGCTGGCCGACTACGTCCTCTCCGCCGAGGGCCAGGCGGTCATCGCGAGCACCATCGCGGGCTACCCCGTCATCTCGCTCGACCAGGTGCCCGAGGACCTCAGGGCGCAGTTCTCCTCCGCCGACCCCGCGACCCTCCGCCCCGGCTACCAGAGCCAGATGGCGTCCGACATGTCGAACCTGTGGGACCGGAAGGTGCCCGGCCAGTGACGGCCGTCCGGACGGCGGCCCCCGCCGCCCGGGCCGTCCGCGCCAGGCGGGTCTCCCCGGAGACCCGCCGTGCCGGCGTCGGCCTGGCCCTCGCCCTCCCGCCGGCGCTGCTGCTCGCCGTGTTCGTCGGGATCCCCGTCGTGCTCGCGATCGGCTTCAGCCTCGGCCACACGGGCGGGCTCAACAGCACCGTCGCGTCGATCGGCCTCGGCACGCGCACCGCCACGAGCTGGTGGGGCACCTTCGACGCCTACGTCGACGTGTTCACCGACCCGCGCTTCGTCCGCGACCTCGGGGTGACGGTGCTCGTGACGGTCGTCTCCACCGCGATCGTCATCGCCCTGTCGCTCGCGATCGCGCTCAACCTGCGCCTGCGCGGCGGGCGGCTCGCCTCGGTGTTCGCGGGCCTCGCGATCGTGCCGCTGTTCATCCCCGTGGTCATCGCCTCCTGGGCGATCCTCACGTTCTACTCGGGCGACGGCTTCGTCCGCACGGCGTTCGCGCTCCTCGGACTCGAGGGGCCGACGTGGGGCTACACGACCGTCGCGGTGGTCATCGGATCGGTCTGGACGAGCCTGCCGTTCGCGACGCTCATGGCGACCTCGGGCGTGCAGGGCATCCCCGACGCCATGATCGAGGCGGCCCGCGACGCCGGCGCCTCCACGTGGGCGATCGTCACGCGCGTGCTCGTGCCGCTGGCCGCCATCCCCCTCGTGATCGCGACGACGTTCACGGCCATCGGCGTGCTCGGCTCGTTCACCGTGCCGTACTTCACCGGCCCGAACGCGCCCAGCATGCTCGGCGTCGACATCTCGAAGTACTTCACGGGCTTCAACCACCCGCAGCAGTCGATCGTGATGGCGGTCGTCGTCTTCGTGCTCGCCTCCGGGATCGCGTTCCTCTACGTGCGCGCCAACTTCCGTTCGGCGAAGAAGGAGGGCCGGGTCTGATGCGCGCGCTCCTCTCCGCCCGCGGGTGGATCCAGGCCGCCCTGTTCGCGGTCGTCGCGGTCTTCATCCTCGGCCCGCTCCTCTGGCTCGCGGCGCACGCCTTCGCCACGGACTGGGACTACCCGAGCCTCCTGCCCGCCGGCCTCACGCTCCGCTGGTGGTCCGTCGTGTTCGAGGACCCGCAGCTCGCCGCGGCCGTGCGCAACTCGCTGTACTTCGCGCCCATCACGGTGCTGGTCTCGGCGCTGGTGTGCCTGCCCGCGGCCTACGCCTTCTCGCGGTTCTCGTTCCCCGGGCGGCGGATCCTCCTCGTGGGCCTGTTCGCCACGAACGCGTTCCCCAAGATGGGGCTCTTCGTGTCGATGGCGTCGCTGTTCTACGGGCTGCACCTCATGAACACCGTCGCGGGCATCGTCATCGTGCAGCTGATCGGCACGGTCGTGTTCATGACCTGGATCCCGGCCGCCGCGTTCAGCGCCGTGCCGCGCTCCCTCGAGGAGGCCGCGCGCGACGCGGGCGCGGGCCGCGTGCGCACGTTCCTGCACGTGACCCTGCCGCTCGCGCTGCCCGGGATCCTCGTGGCGGTCCTCATGTCGTTCCTCGCCGCCTTCGACGAGGCGCAGGGCACGTACCTCGTCGGCGCTCCCGTCTACATGACCATGCCGACCGAGATGTACTCGCTCGTCCTCAACCACCCGAAGCAGGTCGCCGCCGTGTTCGCGATCCTCCTCTCCGTCCCCTCCGTCGCCCTCCTCCTGCTCGCCCGCCGCCACATCATGGGCGGGCGTCTGGCCGAGGGCTTCCAGATCCGTTAGGCCGGCCATGACCGCATCCGCACTCCCCTCCACCGCATCCGCCCCCGCGCGCGGGCACGACGACGCCACCGCGATCGCCCCGGCGTCCGGGCTCCTCGTCGCCGGGCTCTCCAAGGACCTCGGCGGGCGCACGATCGTCGACGACCTCCACCTCGACGTCGCGCGCGGCGAGCTCGTCGCGCTGCTCGGCCCCAGCGGCTGCGGCAAGACGACGACGCTGCGCATGATCGCGGGCTTCCTCGAGCCCGACCGCGGATCCGTCCACGTGGGCGGCCGCGACGTCACCGCCGCGGGCCCCGACCGTCGGCCGAGCGCGATGGTGTTCCAGAACTACGCGCTCTGGCCGCACCTCACGGTCTTCAAGAACGTCGCGTTCCCGCTCACGCTGCGGAAGCTGCCCAAGGACGAGGTCGGCCGGCGCGTGATGGCGGCCCTCGAGACCGTGAACCTCGCCCACCACGCGCACTCGCGTCCCGCTCACATCTCGGGCGGCGAGCAGCAGCGCGCCGCCCTCGCCCGCGCCATCGTGCAGGAGCCCGACCTGCTGCTCCTCGACGAGCCGCTGTCGAACCTCGACGCGAAGCTGCGGGTGAAGGTGCGCGAGGAGATCCGCGACATCCAGCAGCGGCTCGGGATCACGACCCTCATGGTCACGCACGACCAGGACGAGGCGCTCGCCATCTCCGACCGCGTGGCCGTGATGCACGAGGGCCGGATCGAGCAGGTGTCCGCGCCCACGGAGCTGTACGCGAGGCCCCGGACGCTCGTGGTCGCGTCGTTCATCGGCAGCATGAACCTGCTGCCGGCGCCGCGCCTGCAGGGGACGACGCCGGAGACGCTCGTCCCGGGGGCGCCCACGGCGTTCGCGCCGACGTCCGCCGACCGGGACGTCTGGGCGGTGCGGCCCGAGGACGTGTCCTTCGCGCCGCGGGGCCCGCAGCCCGAGGCCGAGGCGACCTCGGTCGTCGTCCGCCGCGTGCTGCCGCACGGCCACTTCCAGGAGCTCGTGCTCGACGCGGGCGGCGTGGAGGTGCGCGCGCTCGTCACCGGATCCGCGCCCGCGGTCGGCGCCGGCGGCACCGTCGTGCTGCGCGACGTGCGGCACTACCGCGACGGGGCGCTCGTGGACGACGGGCCCCGGTCCTCCGCCGCCGCCTCCGCCTCTCCGGCCTCCGAGCGCGCCGCGAGCGCGGGCGCGGTCCGATGACCGCCGCGACCGCCCACCGCGGCGACTCCTCCCGGCACCGCGAGAACACGCTGGCCGCCCTCCGCTCGGCGGCCGAGGCCGGCGCGGCGGTCGTCGAGGTCGACGTGCGGATCACGCGCGACGGCGAGGCGGTGCTGCTGCACGACGCGACGCTCGAGCGCCTCTGGGGCGCCGACGCGCGCGTCGCCGACCTCGACCTCGCGGAGGTGCGCGGCCTCGGCGGCGGCGCGACGCGGATCCCGCTGCTCGCCGAGGCGCTGGAGCTGCTGGCCGGCACCGACGCGGAGCTCGTGATCGACATGGCCTCGGGCGATCCCGCGGCCGCCGCCCACGCGGTCGTCGCGGCCGCCCCGCGTGCGCCGCGCGTCGCGTGGTGCGGCCACGTCGACGGCATGCGGACGATCCGCGCGCTCGACCCCCACGCCGTGATCTGGCTGCCCTGGGCGGACGCCGTGCCGCCGACCGCCGCCGACCTCGCGGAGCTCCGCCCCGCCGTGGTCAACCTGCCGCACCTCCTCGTGGGACCCGCGCTCGTCGCGGCCGTGCACGCGCTGGGCGCCCGCGTCGCCGCGTGGACCGTCGACGAGCCCGCGCAGATGGCGTGGCTCGCCGCGATCGGCGTGGACGCGATCACGACGAACGAGCTGCCGCTCGTCCTCGACGTGCTCGCGCGCCGGGCCGCGGACGCCTCCGCGGCCGACGCGGCGGCCGTGGACCCCGCCGCGGAGCGCCTCCGCGCGCGGTCCGTGGCCCGTGACCTCGCCGGCTGGGCCGTGCACCGCGTCCGTTCGCACGCGGTGGGCGACGTGGCGACGAAGGCGAACCCGGCCGACCACGTGACCGAGATCGACCGCGCCGTCGAGCGCGACGTGCGCGCCGTGATCGGCGCCCAGTTCCCGCACCACGTGCTGGTCGGCGAGGAGTACGGCGGCGAGGCCGTGCCGGGCCGGCCGTGCTGGTACCTCGACCCGGTCGACGGCACCGCGAACCTCGCGAACGGCGTGCCGTGGACGAGCTTCTCGCTCGCGCTCGTGGTCGACGGCGCGCCCGTGGTGGGCGTCGTCGCGGATCCGTGGCGCGGCACGCTCGTCGAGGCGGCCCACGGCGAGGGCGCCTGGTCGGACGGGCGCCGGCTCGACCTGGCGGCTACCCCGCACGGCGTCGTCGCGCCCGCGGCCGATCCCCTGCGCGGCCGGATGGTGAGCACCGAGCTCGCGGGCCACGCGCCTTGGCCGGGGATGCTGCCGCTGCTGGGCGCGCTCGCGGAGCGCTACTGCACGCTGCGGATCATGGGATCCGGCACCCTGACGGTCGCCGGCATCGCGCTCGGGCACGGCGCGGGCGCGGTCATCGGGCAGTTCGGTCCCGTCGACCACCTCGCGGCGACGCTCATCGTGCGCGAGGCGGGCGGCGTGGTCCTCGACGCCGACGGGGACGACGCGCTCTTCCCGGCGTCCGGCGGCGTGCTCGCCGCGCGGGACCGGCGGACGGCCGAGGCGCTGCACGCGCTGTGGCGCGACGCGATCGTCGCCGAGCTCGCGGCTGCGGTGCCGGCGGATACCGTGGCCGGCCTGGAGGCTCCGGCGCTCCCCGCGGCTCCCGCGGCCTAGCCCGCGGCGCGGTCCGCGCGCGCGTCGAGCAGCGCGCGGATCCGCCCGGGTCCGAGCACGCGCGCGCCGAGCGCCTCGACGCGCGCCTGGAGCCCGCGGTCGGCGGTGACCACGACGACCTCGCGGCCCGCTCCCCGCGCGCCGCCCACGACGCGCACGATCTCGCCGTCGCCGTCCGCGGAGGCGGCGACCACGGCCACGCCGGGAGCCCGCAGGGTGGGCTCCGCGGGATCCGGCACGGGCGAGGAGGGGAGCGCCGCGTCGCGCGCGTGCCCCTCCACGACCGCCACCACGTCGGGCCAGCGCACGTCGCCCGGCAGCCCGAGGTCGGCGGCGGGGAGGCCGTCGCGCGCGAGGCCGTCGAGCTCCGCGAGGAGGCGGGACGTGGATCCGGCCCGGTCGCGCCACCAGCCGTCGGGCCGGGAGCCGAGCAGGTTCGCGGTGTCGACCACGAGCGCGACCTCGCGGTCGAGCTCCCGCCGCAGCATGTCCCAGGAGCGGCCGAAGCCCGGGTGCAGCGGCAGCGCGGACACCTCGTCCACGGGCACCCAGCGCAGCTCGATGCTCTCCGCGTCGGCCACGCGCGGCGCGAACGGGCGGAGGACCCGCGCGGTGACGGTCGTGTAGCTCCAGAACCCGAGGTCGAGCACGGTGGCGAGCACGGGCCGGATCCCCGCGGGCGGCACCCCCGCCTCCTCCGCCGACTCGCGCGCGGCGCCGTCGACCGCCGACTCGCCCGCGTGCCGCGCCCCGCCCGGCAGGCCCCACGTGCCGCCGTGGTGGCTCCACGCGACGCGGTGCTGCAGCAGCACGCCGCGGGCCGGATCGTGCACGAGGAGGCCGGCGGCGCCGTAGGCGCCCCAGAAGCGCTGGCCGTCGGGACCCTCGACCCACGCGTCACCGCTGTCGCGATGCGCTCCGCGCGCGGGCTCGGGCGGGAGGTCGACGGTCATGCGATCCACCATCTCACGGGCGCCCCCGGTAGCGTCGGGGCATGTCGTGCATCAGGTTCACCACCGCCGCGCAGCTCGAGGCCCTGCACCGGACCGCGCCCGCCGTCCTCACCGCGGAGCAGGCCGCGGCGCTGCATCCCGCGCCCGAGGTGACGCCCAGCAAGATCCGCCGCCTGCGCCTGCTCTCCGAGCACCGCGACCCCAAGGTGCGCGAGAGCGTGGCCAGCAGCCGGCACGCGCCGCTCGACGTGCAGCAGGCCCTCGCCCGCGACGCCGACGAGGGCGTGCGCGCGTGCCTGGCCCGCAATCCCGCAGCCCCCGCGTCCGTGCTGACGATGCTCGTGGGCGACACCTCGGAGCGCGTGCGCTCCTGGCTCGCCGTCAACGACGCGACGCCGCACGCGGCCGTCGTCATGCTGGAGTGCGACGAGTCGCCCGCCGTGCGCGACCTGCTCCGCTGGCGCGAGGCGCACATCGAGACGCCGGCCGAGCCGGAGCCCGCCGAGGTCCTCCGAGCCTGAGCCCGCCGGACCCACGGCCGCCGGACCCGCGGCCGACGCGGACCGCCGCGGGATCAGGCCCGCCCCTCCGCCACGTCGCGCGCCTTCGCCGTGCTGCGCCGGTCGCCCGGGTAGTGCACGGGCCGCATGCCGAGCACGATCTTGCCGCGCGCGTGCCGGCGCTCCAGATCGTCGAACGCCTCCTGCACCTCCGCGAGCGGGTAGAACCCGGAGACCAGGACGTCGACCTCGCGCTTGGCCGCGAGCTCCGCGACGGTCGCCAGCGTGCGCGAGCGGTGCACGTCGTCCTCCTCCACGGGAGGCAGCACGGCCTCGAGCTCGAGGTCGCGCCGGTCGTCGCTCGAGCTGAAGCGCTTGCCGGCCACGCCCAGCTCCTCCGCCACGGCCTCACCGCCGCCGAAGTTGTCGATGAAGCCCTGCACGCCGTTCGGCGCCGCCTTCCGGATGCGGTCGACGAGTCCGTCGCCGTAGACCACGGGCGTCACGCCGATCTGGCGCAGGTAGTCGAAGTTCCGCTCGCCGCAGGTGCCGATGACCCGGGCGCCGCGCCGCATCGCGAGCTGCGCCTGGATGCTGCCCACACCGCCGGCCGCCGCAGTGACGACGACCGTGTCGCCCTCGCCGACGGTGACCGCGTGCAGCACGTCGTGCGCGACGAGGCCCGCGAGGAAGAGCCCGCCGGCGACCTCCCACGGCAGCTGCGCGGGCTTCAGGACGACGTTGCCCGCGGGCACGACCACGTGCGTCGCGTGCGCGGCCATGACCGTGTGGCCGAGGACGTCCTGGCCCTTCCGGAACCGGGTGACGCCCTCGCCGACGGCGGCGATGCAGCCGGCGAAGTCGCTGCCCTGCCCGTTCGGGAAGGAGTGCGGCACCTCCTCGGGGAACCGGCCCTGGCGGATGTACGCCTCGATGTGGTTGATGCCCGCGGCGAAGACCTCGACGAGGACCTCCCCGGGCCCGGGCGACGGGCGCGGCACGTCGACGACCTGGAGGACGTCGACGCCGCCGAAGGATCCGAACTGCACCTGCTGGCTGGTGGATCGCGATAGAGGGCTCATGCGCGTCATCCTCCCGCTCCCGCCCACGGCGCGCGAGGGCACGGAGGGGATCGTGAGACTCGCGTTCGTACACTGGACCGGGCGGGGCGCCGGGAGTCGTCCGCGGACGGAGTGCTGTGCAGAGGATCCTCGGTGGCGCGCGCCTGGTCGCCGCCCTCGTCGCGGCCCTCGCCCTCGTCGCCGACTTCGACTACGTGCAGGGCTTCACGACCTTCGCCGCCGAGAACTGGTTCAGCTACTTCACGACGCAGAGCGCCATGGCCGCGGTGGTCGTGCTCACCGCGTCGGGGGCGCACGCGCTCCGCGGGGGCGTCGAGCCGCGGCTCATGGCGGCCGTGCGGGCCGTCGTCCTCAGCTA
This sequence comes from Clavibacter zhangzhiyongii, assembly GCF_014775655.1. NCBI lineage: Bacteria > Bacillati > Actinomycetota > Actinomycetes > Micrococcales > Microbacteriaceae > Clavibacter > Clavibacter zhangzhiyongii. The sequence goes on from NZ_CP061274.1 coordinate 2,018,628, forward strand.
CGTCGTGGTCTCCGGCGTCGTCTTCGGCCTCATCGTGCTGGAGTCGAGCTCGCAGGCCTACTACGTCGAGGTGCCGTGGTCGAGCCGGCTGCTGCACTTCGTGATCCCCGCGTACGCGCTGCTCGACTGGACCCTCGCGCCCGGCCGCCCCCGCGTGACCTGGAAGGCGGTCGGCTGGGCGATGCTGTTCCCCGTCCTGTGGTGCGCCTTCACGGAGGTGCGCGGGCCGCGCGTCGGCTGGTACCCGTACTTCTTCATGGATCCCGCGCAGGTCGGCGTGCCGTTCGAGATCGCCGCGTGGCTGGCGCTCGTGGCCGGCGTCCTGGCGGGCGTCGCCGCGCTCGTCGTCGCGCTCAGCCGCGTCCGGCCCGCGGACGCCGCACCGCGCGAGCGCGTGCGCCGGGGCGGCCGGGCGGCGGACGAGGCGGTCGTCGACGACGGGATCCGCCCCGTCGTGCCGCAGCCGTCCCCGTCGACGCCGCGCGGGACGACCGCCGCCCGGCGCCGGGATCCCGCGCCCGTGCCGGGCGGACGCGGGAGCGCGAGGCCGGGCGGATGACCGCCCGTGCGTCCTCGCCGGGCTCGAGCCCGGATCCGGCCTAGGGCGTGGGGGTCGCGCCCGGCTCGACCGGGGACGTCGAGGAGGAGGTCGGGGTCGGGGTCGGGGTCGGGGTCGGGATCGGCCTCGCGAGGAGCTCCGGATCCGCGAAGGGCACGAGCGTGCGCAGCGCCGCCGCCCGCAGCTCCTGGTCGTCCATGGCCGCGACCCGCTCCGCCGCGACCGCGCCGACCTCGGCCATGAGCACGGGCTCGCCCGAGATGGGCATGAGGTTGTACCAGCGCGTGAAGCTGCCGCCCGCGTCGTAGGAGGTCCAGACCGTGGCCGTCGTCGACCAGAACGGCTCGGCGAAGCGCAGCCAGATCCGGTCGGCGCGGCCGGGCCCGAGGGCGCGGATGGCGGCGTCGTGCGAGGACGGGAGCGCCGGGTCGAACGCGATCGCGCCCTCCTGCAGCACGCCGAGCGGCACGGTGACGACCACGCGGTCCGCCGAGAGCGACTCGCCGGATCCGAGCCGCAGCCCCACCCGTCCGTTGCCGTAGGCGATGCGCGTGACGGTCGACTCGCGCAGCACGTCGATGTCCTGGTCCCGCAGCAGGTGCTGCACGAGCCCCGCGAACCCGCCGGTGACCGCCGCGTTGCCGACGGGCGCGGGCTCGTCGAGGCCGTGCGCGGCGGACAGCTCGTCGGGCGCGGCGCCGTGGGCGATGGCGACGTCGGTGGCGAGCAGGGCGGCGAGGGCTGCCGCGGGGGACGCGGCTCCGCCGTCCGCGGCGAGGGCGTCGCCGCCCGTGGCGCGCAGGCCCGCCGCGAGGCTGACCGCGCCCGGCTGCGCGAGGGCGTGGGCGCGCGCGGCCGCGAGGGCGTCGGATCCCGCGCCCGAGGGATCCAGCACCCGGCCGTCGGGGCCCCGGTGCTCGGCGACGAGGGCGAGCCCGTAGCGGGAGATGCCGGCCGCGCGGACGGCGTCGCGGAGGACGTCGTCCTGGTCGGCGGCGAGCCAGAGCGCGCCCAGCTCGGCGGGATGCGGCCAGTCGTCGCCGCCGGCCGCGCGGATGCGGCCGCCGAGGTCGGCCCGCGCCTCGACGAGGACGACGTCGTGGCCCGCGTCGCGGAGGGCCCGCGCCGCGGCGGTGCCCGCGATGCCGGCGCCGACGACCGCGACGCGCTCGGTGCCGGCGCCCGCGCGGTCGACCTCGCCCGCCGCGCGCAGCCCGGACGCGTACGCGCCCGCGACCGTGCCGGGGCGGTCGGCGCTCGTGGCCTCGCCCGCGAAGAAGACGCGGTCGGACAGGGGGCGGGCGAGCGCCTCCCGGTCGGCGCGCGTGGCGCCGGGCCGCAGGAAGCTGCCGGACCCGCGGGCGAACGGATCCCCCGCCCAGTCGGAGCGCGCGAACGCGACCGGCTGCGGGAGGCCCGCGACGCCCGCGGTGGGCGTGGGGGTCGGCGTCGCGGAGGGCGTGGCCGTGGGGGTCGCCGGGGTGGGCGTCGTCCGGGTGCACGCCGCGAGGCCGAGGAGCGAGAGGCCCGACACCGACGCGGTGAGGAGGGTGCGGCGGGAGATCGACATGCTCGGGCCAGCGTACCGGGGAGCCGTCGCCTAGGGTCGGAGCATGCCCTCCGACGACGCCTCGCCCGCGGCCGCGGGCGCGCAGGCGGCCGTCCGCGTCGACAGCTGGCTCTGGGCGGTGCGCGTCTACAAGACCCGGTCGCAGGCGACGGCCGCGTGCCGGGCCGGGCACGTCCGGGTCGGCGACGAGCGCGTGAAGGCGTCGCAGTCGGTGCGGCCGGGCGACGAGGTGCGGGTGCGGATCGCGGGCGCCGACCGGATCCTCGTGGTGCGCCGCACGCTCGTGAAGCGCGTCGGTCCCGCGGTCGCCGCGGAGGCGCTGACCGACCTCACTCCCCCGCCGCCGGCGCGCGACGCGACGCCCGCGACGGTCGTCCGGGATCGCGGCGCGGGCCGTCCCACGAAGCGCGACCGGCGCGACATCGAGCGGCTGCGCGACCCCGAGGGGATCCGCGGGCGCTGACGCGGCGCCTGCCGCGCACGTCCGCGCGGAGGCTACAGCCCGACGGCGGCGGCGCGACGGGCGTGCGCGAGCTCCGCGAGGATCCGCTCCCGGAGCGCGTTCGACCGCTCCGCGAACCCGCGCTGCTCGGCCGCGTACCTGGCCTTGCCCGCCGGCTCCTCGATCCGCACGGCCTCGAGGCCGAGCCCCGAGACGTCGTAGGGGCTCGCGCGCATGTCGAGCGAGCGGATGTCGCGGGCCAGCTCGAACGCGTCGAGGAGCAGCTCGCCGGGCACGAGCGGGCCGAGCTTGGTGGCCCACTTGTAGACGTCCATGCCCGCGTGCAGGCAGCCGGGCTGCTCGAGGTCGGGCTGCGTCTCGCGCGTGGGCGCGAGCGCGTTCCGCGGCACGGCCTCGGGCGTGAAGAACCGGAACGCGTCGATGTGGGTGCAGGCGAGCCTGTGCGTCTCGACGACCTCGTCCGTCGCGGCGGATCCGAGGCGCAGCGGCAGCCGCTCGTGCCGCTGCTCCCCCGGCCCCACCTTGTAGACCATCGCCCACTCGTGCAGGCCGAAGCAGGAGAAGCGGCCGGGGCGCGCGGCGGTGCGGCCGAGGATCCGCTCGATGAAGGAGGCGGTGGATCCGCGCGCCTCGAGGTACCCGGACGCGTCCACGCGGACGCCGCCGTCGGCCGCATCGCCGGCCGGCGCGTACCAGCGCCAGGCCGCGCGCTCCTCGCCGGCCGCGCCCGCGAGCACGACGCCCGCGCCCGGGTGCCAGCGGCGCAGGAGCGACGGCTTGTGCGGGTAGTAGGTGAAGAGGAAGTCGTCGACCTCGTGGGTGCGGCCCGCGAGGCGGCGCTCGCGGAAGCCCGCGGAGAAGGCGTCGGCGCGCTCGGCGTGGCGGGCGGCGCGGTCGCGCCAGGCGGACGGATCGAGCACCGCGGGAGCCGGCGCGGCGGCGGCGCGCGTCGACGGATCCGCCGCCGTGGCGGGCAGGAGGTCGGCGGCGGGGATCACCCGACGAGGCTACCCGCGCGGCGCCGCCGGATCCGCATAGATGAGCGGCGGATCCGGGCTCGGCGGCGCCGCCCGCACGGCTAGCATTGGCGCATGGATGACGACTCCCTTCTCACGCCTCCCGGCGTCGCCGGCTACACGATCACCGAGATCGTGGAGAGCGAGTCGGGCGGCGAGCCCCTCTTCCTCTCCGCGATCCACCTCGACGGCGAGCACGTCGCCAACTGGATCTCCACCGACCTCGACGAGGACGACGGCATCGTCGCCGACCTCGACCACGCGTTCGGCGGCCCGGCCACCGACCGCATGTTCCGCCAGGCCGCGGCGATCTTCCCGGACGCCGTGCTGTCCGAGATCCTCCCCGAGCTCGTGAGCTTCCTCTGGGTCGTGGCCGACGTCGCCGGCGTGGCCGACGACCAGGACCTCGACTTCGAGGCCGCCATCCGCGTCGTCGCGGCCGAGGGCGACCTCGACGCGCAGGACCGCGACCTGCTCGGCCGGCTCGAGAGCCTCAAGCGCATCGACTGACCCCGTCCGCACGGACACCCGGAGCCCCGCCCGCCCTGACGCGCGCGGGGCTCCGGCGCACGGTCGAGGGATGAGCGACTCCGACATCGATCCCCTGTCCACCGTCCAGGGCGCCCCCGGCGTCACGCAGGACATGCCCGGCGAGGCCGACTCCGACGCGGCCGTCGGCGGCACGGTCCCCGACGGCGAGAGCATCCAGCACGTCGACGACGACGAGGCGCCCGGCGACGGAGGCCTCTCCAGCGGCGGCGACTCCCTCGGCTCCGACGAGGACGCGGCCGACACGGGCGCCGGCACGGGCGACGCGCCCACGGACCTGCCCGCCTGATCCCCCGCACCGCCCGAGGGCCCGCCGCGACGCGCTCGCGGCGGGCCCTCGGCGCATCCGCCGGCGTCAGCGCCGCCCGGGCGCCGCGTCAGCCCGCCGCGGGATCCAGCAGCGTCAGCCGTTCGCGGAGGAGCGCGCGGACCGCGTACGGATCCGCGACGCTCAGCCGCCCCTCCTCGGAGACGCCGTCGCGCAGCACGAGCGGGAGGACGGATCGGCGGACGACGAGCGCGCCGCGGTTGCGCCCGCGCTCCACGCGCTCGACCGGCTGCGCGAGCGCGTCGTCCGGCACGACGACCACGGCGGCCGCGAAGCGCACGCCGGCCGAGGCCGCGAGCGACCGGGCGGCGCCGACCAGCCACGTGACGGGCGCGTCGCCGGGCGCGAAGGCGCCGTCCGGATCCGGCGTCACGGGCTGCAGCTCGCCGCGGACCAGCTGCACGGCGACGCCCCAGTCCTCGGAGCTGAGCGCGAAGAGGCCCGCGGGCGCGAGCACGACGTGGTCGACCTTGCCCGCGCCGGCGAGCGGCCGCACGTCGTGGAAGATCGTGGCGCCCATGCCGAGCGACGCCGCGGCGCGCGCGGTCGCCTCCTCGGCCAGCGCCTTGGCGAGCAGCCAGCGGATCTCGCGCGGGGCGCGGCGCACGAGCTCGGGCGACCAGGGGTCCACGCCCACGTCGCCGCCGGGCGCGACGCCCTGCCAGTCGGCGACGCGGTCGAGGTAGTGGGCGCGGGCGAGCGCGCCGGCCGTGCCGTGCACGGTCGCGCCGAGACGGGTGCCGGATCCGTGGGCGGGCGCGTAGCCGGCGTCGTCGGGGTCGAGCGGGTCGTCGTCGGCGGCCGCCCGGCCCTGCCCGCGGTCGTAGCGGGCGCGGTCGGCGGGATCCCCCACGAGCTCCCACGCGCGCTGCACGGCATGGAAGAGGTGCGCCTCGCCGCCCGTGTCCGGGTGGGTGGCGCGCACGAGCCGACGGTACGCGGCGCGGAGGGCCGCGGTGTCGGCGGCGGGATCCACGCCCAGCACCTCGTACGGGGTGCGGTCGGCGGGGCTCCCCGCGCGGCTCACTCCGCCGGGGTGGCCGGCGCGCCGGACGCGGCGGCCGCGTCGGCGACCTCCGCCTCCCACGGCGCCGGGATGCCGTAGTAGCGCTCGAGGAAGTCCTGCACGCGCTCCTGGCGCTCCTCGGCCGGGACCTCGGGGAACGAGCCGTCGTTGAGGCAGAAGAAGTCCTGCGAGCGGCGCTTGAGGAGGCCGGGCAGCAGGTCGAGGCCCGCGCGCGACGTGGTGTCGACGTAGGTGACCTTGGCGCTCTCCTGCTGCACCGCGCGCGCCGTCATCTGCGCGTAGTAGTGGTACAGCGAGTTCGTCACGGAGATGTCGGTGCTGGAGCGGAAGCGGCTGAGCTGGGTGCGGTGGAAGTCCTCCGCGAACTCCTGCTCGAGCTCGAGCAGCACGCTCTTGCGCAGGGGCGTCGCCGCGTGCTCGAGGTGGCGGGTGATGAGGCGGCCGAAGCGGTCCATGAGCAGGCGCCGGTTGACGCGCGCCGAGTTCTCGAAGCCGCTGCGGTCGGAGTCGTTGTCGCCCAGGCCGATGCGGGTCGACGCCTCGATGAACTTCGTGATGCCGCCGGGCGAGAAGAACATGCCGGGCTGCACCGGGCGGCCGAAGAACATGTCGTCGTTCGAGTAGAGGAAGTGCTCGCTGAGCCCGGGGATGTGCTGCAGCTGCGACTCGACGGCCTGCGAGTTGTGCGTGGGGAGCCCCGCGGGATCCGTGAAGAACTCCTCGCTGCGCACGAACGTGACGGCGGGGTGGTCGGCCAGCCAGGCCGGCTTCGGGGAGTCGGTGACGATGAAGATCCGTCGCACCCAGGGCGCGAAGAGGTAGACGGAGCGGAGCGCGTACTTGAGCTCGTCGATCTGGCGGAAGCGGGCCTCGGAGTCGTCGCCCTCGCCGACCACGACCTCCTTCATCCGCTCGGCACGGCGCTTCTGGAACTCGGGGTCGTTGCCGTCGACCCAGGAGAAGACCATGTCGATGTCGAACGTGATGTCGGACGCCTGCGCGTCGAACATTCCGCGGAGCGTCCGCCACTGGTGGCCGTACATCTCGACCGTGGCGGGCACGACCTCGTTCGCCGGGAGGATCTCGCGGGTCAGCGAGTTCTCGACCGGCCAGACGACGGTGTCGCCCTCGAAGCGGAAGAACTGCAGCTCGACCGCGGTGGAGGCGCCGTAGGCGAGGAGGCCGACCGGCTCGATGCGCGGGCGGTAGAGGCGGAAGATCCCGGCGTCGGGGTTGTCGGTGAGGCGGCCGTCGGCGACGAGAAGCGGCGGGCGGCGGCGGCCGTCGACGGTCTTCGCGTACAGCGGCTCGTCGGCGCACGCGGCGACGAGGGCGCGGACGACGGTGTCGCGGTGGCTGACGTCGATGGCGATGACCGGGCGCTCGTCGTTGCCGCGGATGAGCCAGAAGTCGATGCCGGTGGCGAGCAGCGCGTCGCGGATGAAGAGGAGGTCCGTCACGAGCGCCTGGTGCGGCGTGAGCGTGCGGTTGACGAGCGTCGCGAGGCCCTTGCGGACGACCACGTCGGGGCGGTGGTGCGTGGTGGGCCACGTGGCGGGGGCGGGGGCGACCGCGTCGTCCTGGCGGGAGTACTCCTCCTCGCTGGTGGCGGGATCGACCGTCGGCTCGAGCGCTACGTTGAACTGCCGTGCGCTGCCCGCCATGGATCATCCCCTTGTCGCTGCTCGTGTGCTGCCGCCCGACCCGGTGGGTGGCGACGGATCATTCTATCGAGCGCGGGGGCGCGCCCCCGGTCGGGGGCGGCCACCGCCGGGGCCCGTCGGTCAGCGCACGGGCAGCGCGGGGCGGGGCGCGCCGTCCGCGTCGCGGCCGAGGCGCGCGTGCAGGAGGAGGACGAGGGCCGCGCCCGACAGCACCCCGTCGAGGATCCCCGCCGGCAGCAGGAACACCATCAGCACGAGCGTCACGCCGCACATGACCGCGGCCAGCGCCAGGCCCCACAGGCGGTCGCGCCAGAGGCCGATGCCGGCGGTGACGCGGAGCGCGGCGAAGATCCCGCTCATCGCCATCATCGGGTAGAGGTTCTCCCGCAGGTACGGGAGCGCGAACACCTCGGCGTGGTCGGTGATCGTCGCCTGCGGGATCCCGAGCGCCAGCAGCACCACGAGCCCGACGGCGACCAGTCCTTCCATCAGCACGCCCTGCACGAGCAGGAGCACGGCCGCAGCGCGGAGCTCGCGGCGGGCACGCGGGGGCGCGGTCACGCCCGTCACCCCTCGACGTCGGCGGCCGGGAGGGCGTCGACCTCCCAGACCACGGGGGCCTCGAGGAAGGGGTGCGCGGCGGGATCCGGCGTCTGGAGGATCGTGCGCGGCACGTCGTGCCAGCGGAGCTCCGCGAGCTCCTGGCCCACGGGCACCGCGTAGACGACGCACTCCATGGTCTCGTCCGGGTCGCGGCCCTCCTCGAGCCCCAGGTCGGGCACCTCGTACGGGCACTCCGCGTCGGTGCTGATGCCGCCGAGCTGGCGCTGGATGATGTCGACCTCGGTGCCGTCGGCCAGGAACGGCCGGAGGACCGGGCCGTTCTGCGGCCCGCGCTCGCCCTCGAGCCAGCGGGTCTGGACGAAGGCGAAGAAGGGGGTGCGGTCGGCGAAGCGCTCGCCGTCCTCGTAGCCGGACCAGTAGGTGGGCTGGCCCTCGGCGACGCCCAGCACCGCGGTCGCGACCACGTCGCCGGGGGCCGACGCCTCGTCGGCGCTGGGGAGCGCGACCACCTCGCCGGCCGCGACGCGCTGGCCGGGCGTCGCCTCCGGGGCGTCGTCGGCGATGGCGACGGCGTCGACCGGCGGCGCGGGCGGGCCGTCCGGCCCGAACGAGCAGCCCGCGAGGAGGAGGGACGCGGCGAGCGCGGATCCGGTGCCGGCGAGCGCGGTGGCGGCGCGGGATAGACGTCGGGGGCGGATGGTGCGGGCGGCGGTGCGGATGTCCATGGTCTCCCCGGGTCTCCCCGCGAGCGTGCCAGCCGCGCCCGGGCGGCGGCAAGTCGGGGGCGCGCCGGCGGGGGCGGGCCGCGGCGGATGCGAGGATCGCTGTCACACGTCCACGCACGACCGCGCTCCCCGAGGATCCGCGGCCGTCGACCGGGACGCCCGGGAGGAGACCAATGGACCAGCCGACCGTCGGCTCCGTCCTGCCCGCCCGCACGCGCGACGACCTGGCGGCGCTCGGGCCGGCCGTGGCGGCGCTCGCGGGCGGATCCGGCATCTTCGCCGAGCCGCACCCGCACCTCACGGGCCTGGTGGACCTGCAGGCGCTCGGCTGGGAGCCGCTGGTCGTGACGGAGGCCGGCCTGGAGATCGCGGCGACGTGCACGATCGCCCAGGTCGCGGGGATCGCGCCGCGGGACGGCTGGCGCGCGCACCCCCTGTTCCTCCAGGCCTGCACGGCGCTGTTCGGGTCGACGAAGATCTGGCGGGTCGCGACCGTGGGCGGCAACGTCTGCTCGGCGCTGCCCGCGGGCCCGATGACGGCGCTCGCGTCCGCCCTCGACGCGGAGGCGCTGATCTGGCGGGCCGCGACGGCCGACGCTCCCGCCCGCGACGAGCGGATGCCCGTGGCCGAGCTCGTGACGGGCGACCGCACGACCGCGTTGGATCCCGGCGACGTGCTGCGGTCGATACACGTGCCCGCGGCGTCCCTCCGGGCGCGGACCGCGTTTCGGAAGATCGCGCTGTCCCCCATCGGCCGCTCGGGCTCGGTCGTCATCGGGCGGCTCGACGAGGACGGCGCGTTCGCGCTCACCGTGACCGGCGCGACCCTCCGGCCGGAGCTGCTGCGCTACCCCGCGCTCCCGGACGCCGGCGCGCTCGCGGACGACGTGCGGGCGATCGGATCCTGGTTCACCGACGCGCACGGCGCCGACGACTGGCGCCGGGCCGTGAGCGCGCTGCTGGCGGAGGAGATCCGCGCGGAGCTGGCCGGCGACGCGGCCGGCGCGGGCGACGGACCGGCCTCCGGCGAGCGCGGCACCCCGCCCGGCGCCGCGGCCACCACGACGGCGGGAGCGCGCGCATGAGCATGACGGTGGACGGCCGCGAGATCCCCGGCGACCCGGCGCCCGGGCAGAGCCTGCGCACGTGGCTCCGCGCGCACGAGGTGTTCAGCGTGAAGAAGGGCTGCGACTCCGGCGACTGCGGCGCGTGCGCGGTGCTCCTCGACGGGGAGGCCGTGCACTCGTGCATCCTGCCGGCGTTCCGGGCCGAGGGGCGCGCGGTCACGACGGCGGCGGGGCTCGGGACCCCGGGCGACCTGCACCCGGTGCAGGAGCGGTTCGTGGAGGCGGCCGGCTTCCAGTGCGGGTTCTGCACGCCCGGCATGGTCGTGACCGCCGCGTCGCTCGCCGACGACGAGCTCCACGACCTGCCGCGCCTCATGAAGAGCAGCCTGTGCCGGTGCACGGGGTACCGGGCGATCGACGAGGCGATCCGCGGGGAGCACGGCGGGGTCGGCCACGTGCACGCGGCCGGCTGCGGCGGCGTGCGGCCCGAGGGGCTCGGGCCGGTGCGGGCGACGGGATCCGCCGCCGCCACGGACGCCCCGGCCGAGGACGACGCCACCGCCGCCCGCGCCGCCGAGCGCGCGCAGACCGGCCGTGTCGGCACGTCGCTGCGCGCCCCCGCGAGCGAGCGCGTCGTCAGCGGCCTCGAGCCGTACACGCTCGACGTCGCCGTGCCCGGCCTCCTGCACGCGAGCCTGGTGCGCAGTCCGCACCCGCACGCCCGGATCGTCTCGATCGACGCCGCCGAGGCCCTCGCGCTGCCGGGCGTCCACGCGGTCCTCACCCACCGCGACTCCCCCGCGACGCTCTACTCGTCCGCCCGCCACGAGGACCGCTTCGACGACCCGGACGACAGCCGCGTCTTCGACGACGTCGTGCGGTTCCGCGGGCAGCGCGTCGCCGCCGTCATCGCGGACGACGTGGGCATCGCCGAGGCCGCCGTGCGCCTGGTGCGCGTCGACTACGAGGTCCTGCCTGCCGTGCACGACCCCGAGGAGGCCCGGCGCCCGGGCGCGCCCCTCGTGCACGGCGACAAGGACCCGGCCGTCTCCCGCCTCGCCGACCCGCAGCGCAACATCGTGGCCGAGATGCACGGCGAGCACGGCGACGTGGCGGCCGGCCTCGCGCGAGCCGACCAGGTCGTGACGGGCACGTGGTCCACGCAGCGCGTCGCGCACACCCACCTGGAGACGCACGCGACCGTCGGCTGGTTGGAGGAGGGCCGCCTCGTCCTCCGCACCAGCTCGCAGGTCCCGTTCCTCGTGCAGCGCGAGATCTGCCGGCTGTTCGAGCTGGAGCCGGAGCGCGTCCGCGTGTTCACGGCGCGGGTCGGCGGCGGGTTCGGCGGCAAGCAGGAGATCCTCACCGAGGACGTCGTGGCGCTCGCCGTGCTCGCCACCGGCCGACCGGTGCAGCTCGAGTTCACGCGCTCGGACGAGTTCACGCTCTCCCCGGCGCGTCACCCCATGCGGGTGGGGGTCACCGTGGGCGCGACCGCCGACGGGGTGCTCACGGCGCTCGCGGTCGACGTGCTCTCGGACACGGGCGCGTACGGCAACCACGGGCCGGGCGTCATGTTCCACGGCTGCAACGAGTCGATCGCCCTCTACCGCGTGCCGGCGAAGCGGGTCGACGCGCAGAGCGTCTACACGCACAACCTGCCGTCGGGGGCGTTCCGGGGATACGGCCTCGGGCAGGTGATCTTCGCGATCGAGTCGGCGCTCGACGAGCTGGCGCGGCGCCTCGGCATCTCGGGCTTCGAGATCCGGCGGCGGAACGCGGTCGTGCCGGGCGACCCGCTGATCATCACGCACGCGGAGGGCCCGGACCTCGGCTTCGGCGGCAGCTACGGCCTCGACCAGTGCCTCGACCTCGCCGAGGCGGCGCTCCGCGACGGCGGCGGGGACCCGGTGCCGGACGGCGACCGCTGGCTCGTGGGCGAGGGCATGGCCGCCGCGATGATCGCCACCATGCCGCCGCGCGGGCACTTCGCCGACGTGACCGTCGCGATGGCGGCGGACGGCGTCGTCACGGTCTCGGTCGGCACGGCCGAGTTCGGCAACGGCACCACCACCGTGCACGCGCAGCTCGCGGCGACCGCGCTGGGCACGACGCCCGACCGGATCCGCATCCGCCAGTCCGACACCGACGTCACCGGCTACGACACGGGCGCGTTCGGCTCCGCCGGCACGGTCGTCGCCGGCAAGGCCGTGCACCGGGCCGCGACCGCGCTCGCCGGGCTGCTGCGCGACGCGGCCGCCGCGCGCACGGGGCGCGCCGCCGACGCGTTCGCGCTCACGCCGGACGCGCTCGTCGCGGGCGACGTCTCCGTCCCCGTCGCCGAGCTGGTGGGCCCCGACGGGCTCGCGGCGGAGGCGCACGAGGACGGCGCGCTGCGGTCGCTCGCGTTCAACGTGCACGCGTTCCGGGTGGCGGTGGATCCCGCGACGGGCGAGATCCGCATCCTCCGCTCCGTGCAGGCCGTCGACGCGGGCACGGTGCTGAACCCCGCGCAGCTGCGCGGGCAGGTGGAGGGCGGCACGGCGCAGGCGCTCGGCACGGCCATGTACGAGGAGGTCGTGCACGACGGCGAGGGGCGGATCCTCACCGACGTGCTGCGGAACTACCACATCCCCCAGCTCGCGGACCTGCCGGTCACCGAGGTCCTGTTCGCCGACACGCACGACGACAACGGGCCGCACGGCGCGAAGTCGATGAGCGAGGCGCCCTACAACCCGGTCGCGCCGGCGCTGGCGAACGCGGTGCGGGACGCCATCGGGATCCGGCCGCACGACCTGCCGATGTCGCGCGACCGCGTGTGGCGGCTCCTGCACGGCGGCGGCCCGCAGCCGCGCTTCGACAGCCCGACGACCCTCGGCGAGCGCGGCACGCGGGAGTAGCGGCCGCGGCCCGGCGCAACGGCGCCCGGCCCGGTCAGCTCGCCGGGGCGGCCCGCCGCCGCGCCAGCACGACCGCGCGCCCGACCACGCCGACGAGCAGCACGCCGACCCCCACCGCGATCGACGGCACGGGCAGCGTCGCCACGAGCACCAGGCAGCCGACCACGCCGATCACCTGCAGCGCCTTCGGGTACCGCCGGTCGGCGCGCTCCTGGGTGAAGGCCGCGGCGTTGGCGACCACGTAGTACAGCAGCACGCCGAAGGACGAGAAGCCGACGACGCCGCGGAGGTCCACCGTGAGCACGAGCGCGACGACGACCACCGCGACGGCGATCTCCGCCCGCTGCGGCACCCGGTACCGCGGGTGCACGACGGCGAGCGGGCGCGGCAGGTCGCCCTCGCGCGCCATCGCGAGCGAGGTGCGCCCGATGCCGGCGAGGAGCGCGAGCAGCGCCCCGAGGCAGGCGGCGGCCGCGCCGATCCCGACGACCGGCACGGCCCACGTCCAGCCCGCCGCGCGCACGACGTCGGCGAGCGGCGCCGTGGATCCGCCGAGCCGCGCCTCCCCGAGCACCCCGAGCAGCGTGACGGCGACGAGCGCGTAGACGACGAGGGCGCCGCCGAGCGCGAGGAGGATCGCGCGCGGGATGGTGCGCGCCGGATCCCGCACCTCCTCCCCCATGGTCGCGATGCGCGCGTACCCCGCGAAGGCGAAGAACAGCAGGCCCGCCGACTGGAGGACGCCGTAGGGGGTCGTGTCGACGCCCATGACGGGTTCCGCGGCGCCGGTCGGCCCGCCCGCGACGACGCCCGCCGCGAGCACGAGCGCGATCACCGCGAGCACCACCGTGATGATCACGCGCGCGAGCCGGGCGGTGCGGGTCACGCCGAGGCAACCGACCACCGCGAGCGCCGCCACGGCGAGCGCCGCGACGGGTCGCTGCCAGGCGGCGGGCACCGCGTAGGCCGCGAAGGTCAGGGCCATCGCGGCGCAGCTCGCGGTCTTGCCGATGACGAACGACCAGCCCGCGAGGAATCCCGGCCACTCCCCCAGGCGCTCGCGGCCGTACAGGTACGAGCCGCCGGACGACGGGTAGCGGGCGGCGAGCTGCGCGGACGCGGTGGCGTTGCAGAACGCGACGACCGCCGCGATCGCCAGGCCGACGAGGAGGCCCCCGCCTGCGGCGCGGGCGGCGGCGGGCATGACGGCGAAGATCCCCGCGCCGATCATGGCGCCGAGGCCCAGCACGGTGGCGTCGAGGAGGCCGAGGCGCCGGGCGAGGCCGGGCTGGGCCGCGGGCGCGGGGACGGTGCTCATGGGGTCTCCCTGTGGATGGGGCCGGTGGTCGTGGTCAGCGGGGCGCCCGCGGTCCCGGCGCGCGCGGCGAGCACCTCGGCGAGGATCGACACGGCGGTCTCCTGGGGCGTGCTCGCGCCGATGTCGAGGCCGATGGGCGAGCGGAGGCGCGCGAGCTCCTCGGGCGTGACGCCCTCGTCCGCGAGCAGGGCCCGGCGGCGCACGTCGGTGGCGCGGGATCCCATCGCCCCCACGAACGCGACCGGCAGCCGCAGGGCCTCGACCAGCAGCGGCACGTCGAAGCGGTCGTCGTGCGTGAGCACGCAGATCACGGTGCGGGCGTCGACCTCGGTGCGGGCCAGGTACTCGTCCGGCCACGCGACGACGACCTCGTGCGCCGACGGGAAGCGCGCGCGGGTGGCGAAGGCGGGCCGGGCGTCGCACACGGTGACGCGGTAGCCGAGGAGCGCGCCCGCGTCGGCGAGGGCCGCGGAGAAGTCGACGGCGCCGAAGACGAGCAGGCGCGGCGGCGGGGCGGCGACGAGGTGCAGGACGCGCGCGGGTCCGTCGGCGCAGTCGACCTCGGCGGTGCCCGAGCGGCCGGCGGCGAGGCGGCCGGCGAGCTCGGCGCGGATCCGCCGCGCGGGGTCGGCGCCCACGGCCGCGTCGACCGCGGGGTCGGGGGCGGCGGTGATCCACGTGCCGACGGCGGGTCCGTCCAGCACGAGCGCGAGCGACGCAGCGCGGCCGGTGCGGGCGTCCTCGAGCGCGGCGCGCACGGCGGCGGGGATCGGCGACCGCGCGTCGCCGGCGGGCGCGAGCTCCACGACGACCACGCCGATCCGCCCGCCGCACATGAGCCCCACCTGGAACGCGTCGTCGTCGCTCACCCCGAAGGACGTGAGGACCGGCGCCCCGTCGGCCAGCACCCCGGCGGCGACCTCGACGACGGCGCCCTCGACGCAACCGCCCGAGATGGATCCGACGACGCGGCCGTCGGCGTCGACCGCCATCGCGGTGCCGGCCGTGCGGGGTGCGCTGCCGAGCACGTCGGTGACGCACGCGACGGCGAGCCGGCGGCCGTCGGCGAGGGCGTCGAGCACCTCGGCGGCGATCTCGAGCACGGCACCTCCGGGTGGGAGCGCCGGCGGACGGGCGCGGGACGGGCAGGACGGGACGGGCGACGGCATGGACGAGAGGGGCGAGCGGCGGCCGGGCGGGCCCGGCATGGTACCGGCCGCGTCAAGCCTCCCACGGCCCGTGCGTAGGGTGGGACGCGGATGTCGGGGGACGCTCCCCCCGGTGTCGCGCGCCGCGTCCGGCGCCGTCCGAGGGGGACCCATGACGTCGACCGCGCCCGACCGCACGCAGCCGCTGTTCCGGCGGATCCGCCGCGCGTGGGCGGATGCGCCCGTGGTCGTGCAGGCGGTGGCCGTCGCCGCGCTGCTGTTCACGTGGCTGACGGCGCTCGACCTCGGCGACCCGTCCGAAGGGACGGGGACGATCGTCCTCCAGGCTGTCGTGGCGGCGGTCATGGCCGGCGCGATGGTGGGCGGTCGGTGGATCCGCCGCCGCCGCTGGCCCGACGCCCCGCGCGAGGTCGAGGTGTCCGAGGCGACGGAGGACGGCGAGCTCCCGCCGGGAGCCGACGTGCGCCGCTGGCTGGACGCGCTCGAGCGACGGCGGCGGGAGATCCGCTCCGAGGCCTGGAGCGTCCCCCTCGGGCTCGCGGTGGTCGTCGCGGTGGTCGTCCTGCCGCCGGTCCGCCCGGACCGCGACCCCGCCTACATCGTGTTCCTCGCGGTCTTCGTCTCCTGGGCCGCCTGGCTGATCGTCTCCCGCACCCGCCGCCGGGACGCCGTCGACGCCCTGCTCATCCCGCTCCAGGAGTCCGCCCGCGACGACGCCGCCCGCCGCACCGGCTGGCCGCCACCCGCCCCCGACGACCGCATTCCCCCGGCTGCTGGATAATCGGCACCGCGCGCGACGACCCGGCGCCCCACCGACCCGAGGAGCGAGCATGGCCCCGACGACCCGTCCCCCGTCCGGCACCCGCGCATGAAGGCCCTGTCCGACCGGTTCCAGCGCGCTCCCCTCGGGATCGTGTTCCCCGTCCTCTTCGTCATCGTCGTCGTGGTCCGCCTCCTGCTCGAGGCCCTCATGCTCGAGGACGGCCTGACGCTCGGCCGCACGATCGCGAACGTCATCGGCTCCCTGCTCATCGCCGGCGTGCTGACGTTCGTCGTCGGCCGGCAGCGCCGTCGCAGCGGCGGCGCCGACACGATGGCCGACGTCACCACGTCCCTGAAGACCCGGACGCTGCCGCGCGACGCCGACCCGGCCACGTGGATCCCCGCCCTCGAGTGGCGGCGCCGCCAGTTCCGGCGCTCGCTGTGGCTGATGCCCGTGCTCGTCGTCGTGCTGATCGCGATGGGCGTCGCGGCGGTCGTGCTCGTCCCCGGCTCGCCCGCCGGCTGGATCATCGTGGGTGCCTTCCTCGTCCTCGGCGTCGTGTCCGTCGAGCAGGCGCGCCGCACGATCCCCCGCATCGACGACCTGCTCCGCCAGCTGCGCGAGCGCGACGACGCCCGCCGACCGGTCGACCCCGCGGGCAGCGCTCCGACGCGCCCCGCCGGCGCCTGATCCGCTCCCGACCGTGACCGACCCCGCGGCTCCGACGCACGGCCGGCTCCGGCGCGCCCGCCGCCGCCTCGCCGACGCCCCCGCGGTCGTGCCCGCGATGGGCGTCGCCGCGGCCTACGCCGGGGTCTCGACCTGCTTCCAGGTCGTGTCCGGCCGGGAGATGAGCGCCGGGCGGATCCTCGGGACCCTCACCGTCGGGGCCCTGGCCGGTCTCGTCCTCACCTTCGTCCTCTCCCGACGGCGCCGCGCGGCCCCATCGGGCATGCGGTGGGTCGACGTCTCCGAGGCGATCGACGACGGCCGCCTCCCCGCCGACGCCGACGCCGACGCGTGGCGGTGGCTGCTGCTCCGCCGCCGCGAGGTCCACGACCAGCTCGGCGGGCCGTGGGCGGTGCTCGTCGCGGCCGCGCTCCTCGGCGGCACCGTCGCGGTGGGCGCCCTCGCCGGCCCGCCCCTCGCGTGGACGCTGCCCGCGGCGCTCGCCGTCGCGGTCGCGGGCCTGGCGCTGATCCGACGCCGCCGGGTCGCGCGGATCGACGCGCTCCTCCAGCCGCTGCTCGTCGCGGACGCGCCGGACGCGCCGGCCGCGCCGACCTGCGCCGCCGGAGAAGGGTCACCGCTTCCTGAGCGCCGTCGAGCCCCGCGGCGTGTCGGAGCGGGGAGCCCGCCCGGGGGCCGAGCATCGACCGGGCGCCCGATCCGCGCGACGCGCAGCCTCGGGCCAGCGCGGACACGCGGACCCGCCCTCCGCGGGCGCCCCGTCGGGCTCCCGCGGCCCAGCACCGCCGCGCATCAGCCGAGCGAACGGATCCGCATGACCGAGAACCGGACCACCAGCACCCCCGCGCCGCCCTCGCCCAGCCGCCGGGCCGTCCACCGCGGCCACGTGCTGCACATCACGGGATCCCCGCTCGTCCAGGACGCCCGCCGCCACCTCGTCTCCGTCCCCGACGGCGCGCTCGCGGTCGACGACGCCGGCCTCATCGCCTGGGTGGGCCCGTACCGGCAGCTCCCGCCCGCCTTCGCCGACGCGCCCGTGCACGGTGACGCGTCCGACTTCCTGATCCCCGGCTTCGTCGACGCGCACGTGCACTTCCCGCAGACGTACACGACGAGCGCGCACGGCGGCGGCCAGCTCCTCGAGTGGCTCGACTCGTGCGTGTTCCCGTCGGAGGCCCGCCTCGAGGACGAGGGCTTCGCGCGCATGATCGCGCACGACTTCACGCGCCGCCGGATCATGGCGGGCACGACGAGCGCGCTGGTGTTCGGATCCGCGTTCCCGCACGCCCAGGACGCCCTGTTCGCGTCCTCCCGCGACGCGGGCCTCCGGCTCGTGAGCGGGCGCGGGATCCAGACGGTCGGCTCCGGCCCCGCGACGCCGCTGCTCACCTCGGAGGAGGACGCGATCGCGCTCTCCTGCGCGGAGATCGACCGCTGGCACGCCGTCGACACGGGCGACGCGACGACCGCCCTCCTCCAGGTCGCGATCGTGCCGCGCTTCAGCCTGTCGGTCACGCCGACGACGCTGCGAGGCCTCGGCGAGCTGTACGACGTGGCGCGCGGCGAGGGCGTCCACTTCCACTCGCACCTCAACGAGAACGACCGGCCGGGCACGGGCGAGATCGCCGCCGTCCGGCAGGTCTACGGCACCGACACCTACCTCGACACCTACGACGGCCGCTTCCTGCCCGGGTCCGCGCGGGGCGGATCGAGCCTCCTCGGGCGCCGCAGCGTGTTCGCCCACGCGGTGCACTGCCAGGACTCCGAGCTCGCGCGCCTCGCCGAGACGGGCAGCAGCATCGCGCACTGCCCGACGTCGCAGCAGTTCCTCGGCTCCGGCACCATGCCGTGGCGGCGCACGGTGGCCTCGGGCGTGAACGTGGCGATCGGATCCGACGTGGGCGCCGGCGACGAATGGCTCGTCTCGCGCGTGCTCAACGACGCGTTCAAGGTGCACCTGTCCGAGCCGGGCGACGCGGGCGTGGAGATCGACGCCGCCGAGCTGCTCTTCACCGGCACGCTCGCCGGTGCCCGCGCCCTCGACATGGAGGAGCGCTACGGCAACCTGGACGTGGGCAAGGACGCCGACTTCCTGACGATCACGCCCGACCTCTGGGAGCCGCTCGCGCTCACGCTGGCCCACGGGATCCGCTCGGACGACCCGGAACGCGCCACCGACCAGATCCTCTTCACCCTGCTGATGGGCCTCCGCGAGCCGGCCATCGCGGCCGTGCACGTGCAGGGGCGGCGGGTGTCGGCGGGCTGAGGGCCCGATCAGGCACCGGCGTCGTCGCGTCGGTCCTCCCGCGCCTCCTCCTCCCGCGACCGCAGCCGCAGCCGCACCCGGTGCGCCACCACGACCAGGGCCAGCCACGCGAGCGCGAGGAGCCAGCCGGCGATCACGTCGGTCAGCCAGTGGTGGCCGAGGTAGACGCGGCTGAGGCTCACCGTCGCGGCGAACGCGACGGCGACCACGTAGGTGAGCACGCGGATCGCCCGCCGCAGCTGCCGGAGCACGAGCAGGTAGGCGACGATCCCGGCCACCACGCTCGCGTTGAGGGTGTGGCCGGACGGGAACGACGGCGACGTCTCGTAGGGCGGCACGGCGTCGGCGCGCGGCGGCCGGTCGCGGCCGACGAGCACCTTGCCGACCTGGGTCATGGCGAGCGATCCGGCGCCCGCCGTGAGGCCGAGCACGACCGGCACCCACTGGCGCCGGCGGATCGCGAGGGTCGCGATCACCGCGACGCCCACGATCGGCACGGCGTAGACGCCCGCGACCTCGGTGAAGATCGTCACGGCCGTGTCGAGCCCGGGCGAGCGGACCTCCATCGCGAGGTGCAGCACGGGCTCGTCGAGGAGGGCGACGCTGTCGTCGTCGACCACGGCGACGTAGAGGCCCGCGAAGAGGCTGGACGCGGCGGTGATGACGAGCAGGCCGAGGACCAGCACGGCGGCGAAGGCGCCCGTCGGGCCGACGCGGGTCGCGACGCCGGCGGCTGCGCGGGAGACGCGGCCGGGCGGACGGGTGCGGGGGCGGCGCGCGGGCAGGCGGTCGCCCGTGGGGGCGAGCCGGGTCACCCGTGGACGAGCGCGGAGGACGGCACACGATCCCGGCCGCGGACGGCGGCGGCGATGAGGCCCGCCGTGCCCGCGATCAGGCCGATGACGAAGGTGGCGACGCCGCCGATGACGCCCATGAGCACGATCCCGAAGGCGCCGGCGCTCTCGTCGGGCTGCCCGACGGCGTCCCGCGTGGCCCATGCCGCGAGCACGGCGAGCCCCAGGGCGAGGACGAGCGCGACGATGGTCGTCCCCACGAGGTACCAGCCCCAGCCGGCCCCGCGGGCCTTCGCGACGGCGAGGACGACGGCCGCGATGATCACGAGCACCGGCACGCCGAGCGTCAGGGTGAGGGCGAGCGCGAAGGCGGTGTCGGGATCCATGGATCGAGCGTAGGCCGCGGCCCTGAGGACCGCGAGGGCGGGCGGCTCTTAGCATGGGCGGATGGCGGGATCACGGGGCGCGGACGACGACGCGCGGCCGGCCGCGCGCATCGCGGGCGTCGTCCTCGCCGCCGGCGCGGGCACGCGGTACGGCGGACCCAAGGCGCTCGCGACGCACCCCGACGGCACGCCCTGGCTCGCGACGGCGATCGGGGCGCTCGCCGAGGGCGGCTGCTCCCCGGTCCTCGTCGTGCTCGGCGCGCGGGCGGACGAGGCGGAGGCGCTGCTCGGCACCCTCCCGGAGGCCGGCCGCGCGGTCGTCGTGCGCGCGGACGACTGGGCCGACGGCATGGCCGCCTCCCTGCGCTCGGCGCTCCGGGCGGCCGCGGCCCTGGATCCGGCTCCCGTCGCCCTCGCCGTCGTGCCGGTCGACGTGCCCGACCTCGACGCCGCCACCGTCCGCCGCGTGCTCGACGTCGCCCCGGTGGACGCGACGGCGCTCCGCCAGGCCGTATTCCGCGGTCGCCCCGGTCATCCCGCCCTGATCGGCCGCGACCACTGGGCGCCGCTCGCCGCCGCCGTGCACGGCGACGCGGGCGCCCGCCCCTACCTCGCCTCCCACGACGCGCGGCTCGTCGAGGCGGCCGACCTCAGCACGGGCGCGGACGTCGACCGGCGCCACTGACCCCGCGTCCGCCTCAGCGCCCGAGCGCCTCAGCGCCCAGCGCCTCCTCCAGCGCGTGCCAGGCGAGCAGCGCGCACGTGCCGCGGAGCGGGTAGCGGCCGGAGTCCGCGAGGGCGAACGCGTCGCCGAGGCGCTCCTCGGCGCCGGGTCGGAGCTCGTGGGAGCGGATAAGCGCGCGCAGCTCGACGACGAGCGCCGACGCCTCCGCGGAGGTGCGCCCCTCGACCAGCTCGGCCAGCATCGACGCCGACGCCTGCGAGACCGTGCAGCCGCGGCCGTGCCAGCGGACGGCGATACGGTCGGCGGGATCCGCGGCCGCGCCCGCGTCGAGGGGCGGGTGCGCGGGATCCGCCGCGAGCACCCGGAGGTCGACCACGTCGCCGCACGTGGCGTTGCGCTGCTCGGACGCGCCGAGCACGACGCCGGCCGCGGGCGTGGCGGCGTCCGGCTCGGCGACGAACCGCCCGGGCGCCGACGCCGCCCGCAGCGCCGCGTCGCTGCCGACGCGCCGCCGGGCGTGGTCCGCGATGAGGGCCGACGCGATCTGCCGGTCGAGCGTCATCGGCCGACCGCGTAGCCCTGCGCCCCGCGCGGGTTCGCCGCGGCGCCGAGGAGGCCGGTGGCGGGATCGCGCGTGACCGCCGAGAGCCGCCCGAGGGTCCAGTCGCCGACGACCTCCACCTCGTGCCCGCGGGCCCGCAGGTCGGCGATGACGTCCTCGCCCACGCGCCCCTCGACCACGAGGCCGCCGGGCGTCCAGGTGCGGGGCCAGAAGGACCCGGGGACGCTCGTCGTGTGGAACGTCGGCGCGTCCACGGCCTGCTGCGGCGCGAAGCCCCCGACGATCGTGCGCAGCAGGTACGGCAGCTGCCACTGGTCCTGCTGGTCGCCGCCGGGCGAGCCGAGCGCCTCGACGGGCTCGCCGTCGCGCGTGATGAGCGTGGGAGTCAGCGTCGTGCGCGGGCGGCGTCCGGGCACGAGCGACGACGGGCCGCCGGGCTCCAGCCACGTCATCTGCAGGCGGGTGCCGAGGCAGAAGCCGAGCGCGGGGATGAACGGCGACGACTGGAGCCAGCCACCGGAGGGCGTGGCGGAGATCATGTTGCCCCACCGGTCGACGACGTCGAGGTGGCACGTGTCGCCGCGGGTCTCGCCGGTGCGCGAGACGGTGGGCTCGCCCGTGCCGCCGGCCGACGCGGGCGCGTCGCCCTCGACCACGAGCGGCGGACGGAAGGGCTCGACGCCGTCGATGCGTCCGGGCCGCAGCTCGTGCGACGCCTCGTCCGTGATGAGCGCGCGCCGCTCGGCCGCGTACTCGGGCGAGAGCAGCACGTCGAGGGGCGCGCCGCCCGGCACGGCGTCGCCGTAGTGGGCCTCGCGGTCGGCCAGCGCGAGCTTCTGCGCCTCGACGATGCGGTGGATGCCGTCCGCCGTCGCCGGGTCGACCTCGTCGTCCGCGTACCCGTCGAGGATCATGAGCGCCTGCAGCAGCGCCGGCCCCTGGCCCCAGGCGCCCGTCTTCCAGATCCGGAGGCCGCGGAAGTCGATCGCCACCGCGTCCTCCCACGACGCGCGCGAGCCGGCGAGGTCCTCGGCGGTCAGGAGCCCGGCGTGGTCGGCGCCCGTCGAGTGCCGGTGCGGCTCCTGCACGCTCGCGACCATCTCCTCCGCGACGAAGCCCTCCGCCCAGACCGTGCGGGCCGCCTCGATGCGGTCCTCCCGCGTCGCATCCGCGCCCGCCGCGGCGGACGACTCCGCGAGGATCCGCTCCATCGCCGCCGCCCACGCCGGGTTCCGCACGAGCGACCCGGCGGCGGGCGCCTCGCCGTCGGGCATCCAGAACCCGGCGGACGCCGACCAGTGCTCGCGGAACAGGTCGGCGACGCCCGCGATGGTGCGCCGCACGCTCTCGAGCACCGGGTGCCCGTCGCGGGCGTACCCGATGGCGAAGGCCCAGACGTCGGCGAGCTCCCACGTCCCGTGGTCGCGGAGCAGCAGCAGCCACGCGTCGACCGCGGCGGGCACGGCGGCCGCGAGGGCGCCGGCGCCGGGCACGCGGTCGAGCCCCTCCTCCCGGAAGCGCTCAGGGCTGGCGGCGGCGGGCGCGGATCCCTGGCCCATGAGCAGCTTCGGCGCGTCCTCCCCCGCGACGTGCACGACGGCGGTCATGTCGCCGCCCGGCCCGTTGAGGTGCGGCTCGACGACGTGCAGCACGAAGGCGCCGGCGACGGCGGCGTCGAAGGCGTTGCCGCCGCGCTCGAGCACGGCCTGGCCGGTGCCGGAGGCGAGCCAGTGCGTGGAGGCGCTCATGCCGAAGGTGCCGCGGAGCGTGGGGCGGGTGGTGAAGGCGTCGGGGGCGCGGAACGTCACGAGGGGGTCCTTCCGGTGGGATCCCACCAGTCGACCACATCCGTTCCTCCCGGTGCGGGAATGCGCCCGGCCCCGCGCCCGTTGACCGGACGACCCGGGAGGCCCATGACTGACACGACTGGCGTCGGATTCCGATCCGAGCGCGGACCCATCCTCATCGCCCTGATGATGACGACGGGCCTCGTGGCCATCGACTCGACCATCCTCGCCACGGCGGTGCCGTCCATCGTCGACGACCTCGGCGGCTTCGCCTCCTTCCCGTGGCTGTTCTCGATCTACCTGCTCGCGCAGGCCGTGTCGGTGCCGCTGTACGCGAAGCTCGCCGACACCGTGGGGCGGAAGCCGATCATCCTCATCGGCATCGGCCTGTTCCTCGTGGGATCCGTGCTGTGCGGGCTCGCGTGGAGCATGCCCGCGCTCATCGCGGCGCGCGCGATCCAGGGCCTCGGCGCGGGCGCCGTGCAGCCCATGGCGATCACGATCGCCGGTGACATCTACACGGTCGCCGAGCGCGCGAAGACGCAGGGGTACCTCGCGAGCGTGTGGGCGATCTCGTCCGTCGTCGGCCCGACCCTCGGCGGCGTGTTCTCCGAGTTCACGAGCTGGCGCTGGATCTTCTTCGTCAACGTGCCGCTCTGCCTCGTCGCCGGCTGGATGATCGTCCGCCGCTTCCACGAGTCCATCGAGCGCACGCGCCACCGCGTCGACTACGCCGGCGCCGCGCTCCTCACGGTCGGCCTCAGCCTCCTGATCCTCGCGGTGCTGGAGGGCGGCCAGGCCTGGGCGTGGGACTCCCTGCCCAGCGTCGGCGCGTTCGGCGTCGGCGCCGTGCTGATCGTGGCGTTCCTCCTCGTGGAGCGCCGCGCGGCCGAGCCCGTGCTGCCGCTCTGGGTGTTCTCCCGCCGCCTGCTGCTCACGACCACGCTCGTGTCGCTCGGCGTCGGCGCGATCCTCATCGGCCTCACCTCCTACGTGCCCACGTACCTGGAGGGGTCGATCGGCGTCACGCCGCTCGTCTCGGGCCTGGCGCTCGCCGCGCTCACCATCGGCTGGCCGATCTCCGCGTCGCTCTCCGGCCGCCTCTACCTCCGCATCGGGTTCCGGCGCACGGTGCTCATCGGCATGGCGCTCACGGTCGTGGGCACGGGATCCATCGCGCTGCTCGCCGCGACGCCCACGCTCGCGGGCGTCGCCGCCGGCTGCTTCGTGGTGGGCCTCGGGCTCGGCCTCGTCGCGACGCCCAGCCTCATCGGCGCGCAGTCGAGCGTGGGCTGGGGCGAGCGCGGCGTCGTCACGGGCGCCAACCTGTTCGCCCGCTCCATCGGCAGCGCCGTCGGCGTCGCCGTCTTCGGCGCGATCGCCAACGCGATCTTCGCCGCGTCGGACGGCGGGCAGCGGGATCCGGACGCCGTGATCGCCGCGTCCGGCGCGGTCTTCCTCGCGGTGGGCGTCTGCGCGCTCGCGACCGTCGTCGCGGGCCTGACGATGCCGGAGTCGCGCGTCGAGGACACCGAGATCGCGCGCGCGGAGCCCGTCGTCGACTGACCGCCGCGGCGCCCGCCCGATTCGCGGGAATGCCGACCCCGCCCCTACAGTTGACCCAGATGCATACGTTCGCATGGATAGGGAAGCAGGGCAGCATGGCGCAGGAGATCGAGCTCGGACTGGACACGTTCGGCGACGTCACGGTCGGACCGGACGGCCGTGAGCTGCCCTACGCCGAGGTGATCCGCAACGTGGTCGCCGAGGGCGTCCTCGCCGACCAGGTCGGCATCGACTTCATCGGCCTCGGCGAGCACCATCGCGACGACTACGCGATCTCCTCCCCCGAGGTCGCGCTCGCCGCCATCGCCGCGAAGACCGAGCGCATCCGCCTCGGCTCCGCCGTCACCGTGCTCAGCTCCGACGACCCGGTGCGCGTCTTCCAGCGCTTCGCCACGCTCGACGCCGTCTCGGACGGCCGCGCGGAGGTCATCCTCGGCCGCGGATCCTTCACCGAGTCGTTCCCGCTGTTCGGCTACGAGCTGAGCGACTACGAGCGCCTCTTCGAGGAGAAGCTCGGCCTGTTCGCCGAGCTCGTGAAGGAGACGCCCGTCACCTGGAGCGGCTCGACGCGCGCTAGCCTCACCGACCACGACGTGTTCCCGAAGACGGCGAACGGCATCAGGACGTGGGTCGGCGTCGGCGGCAGCCCCGAGTCGGTCGTGCGCGCCGCGCGCCACGGCTTCCCCCTCATGCTCGCGATCATCGGCGGCGAGCCGCACCGCTTCGCGCCCTACGCCGACCTGTTCGCCCGCGCCCTCGACCAGCTCGAGCAGCCGCGCCTGCCCGTGGGGATCCACTCGCCCGGCTACGTCGGCGAGACCGACGCCGAGGCGCGCGAGGCCTTCTTCCCCGACTACCAGGTCATGCACGCCCGCATCGGCAAGGACCGCGGCTGGCCGCCGCTCGCCCGCGCGTCCTACGAGCAGGAGATCGAGCACGGCTCGCTCTACGTCGGATCCCCCGAGACCGTCGCCCGCAAGATCGCCGCGACGCTGAAGGCCGTCGGCGCCACGCGCTTCGACCTCAAGTACAGCGCCGGCCCGTTCTCGCACGAGCGCATGATGGGCGGGATCGAGCGCTACGGCACGATCGTCGCGCCCATGGTGCGCGACATCCTGTCCTGACCCGGAGGGCCGATCCGCGCGGCCCGGGGACACCCGGTGGAGGCGGCACCCGACGGCGGGATATCCTGCGAACGTCCCCATGTCGGGGGCATCGCGACGGATGGGACGAGCTGCGATGACCGGCGATCCGCCCTCCTCCGTCGAACCGGGCGCCCCGCACCCGGGTGCGGACGGCACGGTCGCCGCTCCCCGCGAGGCCGTCGGACGCCGGGCCCTGTCCGCCGGACCGCTGGCGTCGCTGCGGTCCGCGACGCTCGGCCACCTGCAGTACCGGGTGCTCTACCGCGAGATGCGCCGCGCCACGTTCCCCCGCGACTCCCCCACCGGCTCGCTGCCCGGCCCCGACCCGTACGGCCTCGCGGTCGTCGGCGAGGGCACGGCGGTCGGCTACCAGACCGTCTCGCACGACCTCGGGGTGGCCGGGCAGGTGGCCCACAAGCTCGCCGTCCGCACCGGCCGCGGGGTGTTCTGGTCGGTGCAGTCGTTCCCCGACTTCACCGTGCGCTCCTGGCGCGCCGGGCTCGACGCGTTCCCCGCCTGGGCGAGCACCGACGTGGCCGTGCTCGCGCTCGGCATCGGGGACGCCATCCGCTACACGCCCACGCCGCTGTGGGAGCAGCTGCTGCGCGCGTGCATCCTCGAGATGCAGGCGCGCATGCCCGAGGGCGCCATCGTGCTGGTCACCGAGGTGCCGCCGCTGGAGATCTCGCCCGTCACGCCGCCGCCCATCGCCGGCCCGGTCGGCCGGCACGCGGACGCGCTGAACCGCAGCACCCGTCGCGTGGTGGCCGGCATCGACCGGGCGGAGAGCGTGCCGTTCCCGGCGTGGCGGATCCCGGAGTTCACGGCGCCGAACCCCGAGGACACGCTCTACGGCCGCGTCTACCGCGCGTGGGCGGAGCTGCTGGTCGAGCGGATCGCGCCGGCGTGAGCGCCGCGCCCGAGCACGCCGACGGCACTGCACCCTCCCTCGCCGACGGCACCGAGCCTTCCCTCACCGACGGCACCGCGCCCTCCCTCGCCGACGGCTATGGGGCCGACGACATCCGCGCGGCCGAGGCGCCGCTGCTCGCCGCCGGGGCGCAGCTGATGCGCGTCGCGGCGGCCGGCCTCGCCCGCGAGTGCCGCGCGCTCGCCCCGGCGGGAGCGGTGCTCGTGCTGGTCGGCGCCGGGAACAACGGCGGCGACGCCCTGCTCGCCGCGGCCGAGCTGGCGCGCGAGGGACGCGAGGTCCGGGCGATCCGCACGGCGTCCCGCGTGCACGGGGCCGGGGCCGCGCAGGCCGCCGCCGCGGGAATCGCGATCACCGCGGCGGAGGAGCTGGCCGACGACCGCATCGCGGCGCTCGGGCGGGCGTCCGCCCTCGTCGTCGACGGGATCCTCGGCATCGGCACGACCGCGAGCCCCGCCCTCCGCGGCGAGGCGCGCCGCGTGGTCGCCGCCCTCCTGCCCGTGGTCGCCGCCGACGACGGCCCCCGGGTCGTCGCGTGCGACCTGCCGAGCGGCATCGGCGCGGACGACGGCGCGGTGCCGGATCCGACCGTGCTGCCCGCCGACGTCACCGTCACCTTCGGCGCGGGCAAGGCGGGCCTCCTGCGTGGGCCCGGGCGCGCGCTCGCGGGGCGCGTCGCGCTGGTCGACGTGGGGCTCGACCTCTCCGGCACCGCGCCGCTCGTCCGCGCCGCACGCTGACGCCGCGCCGACGGCCGACGGCCGACGACGCGCCCGAGCGGCCCCGTGTCCCCCGCAACGCCGACTACACCGGACGCTCCCGTTCGGGGAGAGTCGGAGCAGGCCGACCGGCCCGTCGAAGGGGGACGACGAACATGCACGCTCACGCCATCGGATCCAGCGCCCGACGCGAGGGGGCGGCATGACCGCCCCGCTCGCCCTCGCCATCGCGAACGCCGCGATCATGTCCGCCGTCGCGGTCCCGACGGCGCGCATCCCGCTCTGGCTGCGGCGGTCGTCGTGGTCGCTGCTGCCCCTGTCGCTCGCGGTGCTCGGGCTGCACCTGGTGGGCGACGCATGGGGCGTGCCGGCGAACCTGCTGGCCATCGCGTTCCTGATCTCCACCTGCCTCAACGCGAGCGCCCTCGCGCCGGTCCTCATGCAGGGGCTGCTCGCGCGCAGGCCGCGCCCGCGTCGACGGGTCGCCCGGACGGAGTAGCGGGAGCCGCCGCGACGCGCCGCGCGACCGGCGCCGGACAGGCCGATGGCCGCACCGCCCGAGGGCGATGCGGCCATCCGCCGTCCGGAGCCCGGGGCGCGGATCGGGATCAGGCGGGCGTGACGTCGATCAGCACCTTGCCGGTCACGCCGTCCTCGACCGCCCGGTGCGCGTCGGCCGCGGCCTCGAGCGCGAAGCGGGTGATCGGCAGGCCCGCGTCCTCGCCGACGGGCAGCGCGCCGTCGATCAGCGCGAGGTGGATGTCCGCGCGGGCGGCGTCGAGCGCCTCCTGGCCCACCGTGTAGAGCAGCAGGAACTGGTAGCGGAGGTTCTTGACGAAGCTGGGGACGACGGCGAGCGTCACCTCGTCGCCGCCGTTGTTCGCGTACACGGCGATGGACGCGCGGTTCCTCGCCACCTGCTGGTTGAGGTCCGCGTTCTGCGCCGGGGCGACCTCGACGATCAGGTCGACGCCGTCGGGCGCGATGGCCTGGATCTCCGCGGCGGCGTCGCCCGCCTTGTAGTCGACGACGTGGTGGGCGCCCGCGGCGGTCGCGAGCGCGCCCTTCTCGGGCGAGCTGACCGTGGTGATCACGGTCGCGCCGGCCCAGCGCGCGAGCTGGATGGCCGCGTGGCCGACCGCGCCCGCGCCGCCGGCGACGAGCACGTGCTTCCCGGCGAGGGCGCCGGGCGCGAGGCGCGAGGGGCCGTCCTCCGCGACGGTGAGCGCGCGGTGCGCGGTGACGGCGGGCACGCCGAGGCTCGCGCCGAGCTCGAAGGACAGGCCGTCGGGCAGGGGCGCGACGCGGTCCACGGGGAGGACGGTGGACTCCTGCGCGGTGCCGGTGGGGCGGCCATGGGCGGCCAGCATGATCCAGACGCGGTCGCCGACGGCGAGGTCCGTGACGTCCGGGCCGACGGCGTCGATGACGCCCGCGCCGTCCTGGTTCGGCACGACCTCGGGGAACGGCAGCTCCTGGCCGGGCGATCCGCCGTCGCGCGACTTCCAGTCGGTGGGGTTCACGCCCGAGACGACGACGCGGACGCGCACCTCGCCGGGGCCGGGCGCGGCCTCGTCGCGGTCGACGAGCTGCAGGACGTCGGGGGAACCGGTGCGGGTGTAGGTGATCGCTCTCATGAGGGGCCCAACGCCCGCCGGCCGTGCGGTGTTCCTGCCGTCAGCCGCCGAGCGTGTCGTGCGTGAACCGGCCGCCGAGGAGGGTGGCGGCCACGCGCATCGCCCGGAGGCCGTCGGGCGTGGTGGCGTCGGCGAGCGGATCCGCGTCCACGACCGCGAGGTCGGCCCGCTCCCCGGACGCCACGCGCGTGCGCACGGAGGCGTCGAGGGCGGCGGCCCGGTCGATGGCCTGCTCCGGGTGCCACGGCGCGCGGCCGTCGCGCGCGCGGCCGACGCCGGCGGACATGGTGGCCCACGGATCCAGCGGCGCGACGGGCGCGTCGGAGCCGAGCGCGAGGCGGGTGCCCGCGGCGCGGAGGTCGGCGAGGGCGAAGGCGCGGCCGGTGCGGCCGGCCCAGTACACGTCGGCCACGTCGCGGTCGTCCATCGCGTGCTCCGGCTGGACGCTCGCGACCACGCCGAGCCCGGCGAACCGCGTGACGTCCTCGCGGGTGAGCAGCTGGGCGTGCTCGATGGATCCGGCGGTGCCGTCCGCGGCGCGGTGCGCGCCCCCGGTCTCCCGCTCGAGGTCGGCGAACGCGTCGAGGGCGAGCCGGTTGGCGTGGTCGCCGATGGCGTGGATCGCGGGCCGCAGCCCCTGCCGCACCGCACCGGACATGAGGCCGCGCAGCTCCTCGGGCGGCACCGAGAGCGTCCCGCACGCGCCACCGTGGGCGCCGCCGCCCTGGCCGTCCACGTCGGGGTACGGGTCGAAGCAGTACGCGGTGCGGGTGTTGAGGGATCCGTCGGTCACGACCTTCGCGGGCCCCACGCGCACGAGGCCGCCCGTGCCCGAGAGCACGTCGCCGGTGCGGAGGCCCTCGACGCGGGCGCGGTCGAGGTGCTGCGGCCAGACGCCGAACTCGACCCGGAGCGCGTCGTGGCCAAGGGCGGCGAGGCGGCGCCAGCGGTCCTGGTTCTCGTCGATCTCGAGGTCGACGACGCCGACGACCCCGCGGCGGGCCGCGTCGCGCGCCACCTGCACGGCCCGCGCGTCGAGGGACGACGCGTCGCCCTCCTCCACGCGGTACATGAAGTCGAAGCAGTCGTCCTCGCGGAGGAGGCCGGTCGGGTGGTCGCCGTAGCCGTGCGGCGCGAGGGCCGCGGAGCTCGCCCAGCAGCAGTGCAGGTCGCCGCTGACGAGGAGCACCGGCGTGTCGCCCGCGACGGCGTCGAGGAGGCCCTTCGTGGGGAGGTCGGGCCAGAGGCCGTCGCGGAAGCCGTAGCCGACGAGCGCCTCGGGGGCGCCCGCACCCGCGCCCGTCACGGCGCCGGACCGGTCGCGCGCCGCGAGCGCGTCGCGCACGAGCGCGACGGCCTCGGCGGCGGATCCGACGCGGGAGAGGTCGAGGCGGCGCGACACCTTGGTCCACTGCGTGAAGTGCACGTGGTTGTCCCAGAGGCCGGGGATGACGAAGCGGCCGTCGAGGGCGCGCGTCTCGGCGCCGGCGGCGTCGGCGGATCCCGCGGGCCCGACGGACGCGATCGCCCCGTCGCGCACCAGCACGTCGACGAGCGCGTCGGAGCCCGGCAGGCGCCCGCCCGCCAGGAGCAGGCCGCTCACTCGGGGCTCTCGGCGGACCCGGGGCGCGCGGAGGCGCCGGCGTCGACGGCGCCGCCCGCCCGTGTCGCCGCGCGCCGCATCTCCGCGGCGAGCGCCGGCTGCCGGTACTCGGCGCCGTGCTCCAGCTCGTGCAGCACGCGCTCGACCACGTGCGGCGGCTTGTTCTGGCTGAGCTTGGCCTTGGCGACGAACCGGGTCACGACGAGCCGGAGGCCCACCGTGCCCGCGCTGATCCGCGCGGCGTACGCGGCGTCGGCGGCCGTGCCCTGCATGCGGCGGGGCTCCGGCATCCGGTCCTCGAAGCGGTCCACCAGCTGCCCGAGCACGCGCAGGTTCTCCTCGGGCGAGAGGATCTCGACGCGGCAGGTGAGGTGCGCGCTGATGTGGTTCCAGGTGGGCACGGCCGGGTCGGCGTCGTACCAGCCGGGCGAGACGTAGCCGTGCGGGCCCTGCACGATGACGAGGACCTCGCCGTCGGCGCCGTCGCGCGCGCCGAGCTCGTGGATCCGCTCGTCGGGGCGCCCCACGTGGGTGAGGAGCGCGAGGTCGTCCCGGTCGGGATCCGGCAGCACCGGGTAGTGCGAGGCGACCAGCCCCGCACCCGTGCCGCTCACGATCGTGGCCCACGGGTTCTCGGCGACGAGCCGGCGGATCTCGCCCTCGTCCTCGAGCGCGAACGACGGGTTCTCTCTCACCGGGCGGCCCGCCGCGGCTCGAGGGCGGACGGGGACGCGAGGGGCATGACGGGATGCTACCGGCCGTCGGCCGCCGCTCCCGTCACGCCGCGGCGGCCCGTCGGCAGCGGTCGCGTCAGCGCGCCCGCAGCCCCGGGAACTGGTCGTCGCGCCACTCCCTCGCCAGCCGCTCGCCGGCGTCGGCCGCCTCGACCTCGCGCTGCCGCAGCTCGACCCGGCGGATCTTCCCCGAGGCCGTCTTCGGCAGCTCGCCGAACTCGACGCGGCGGACGCGCATGAACGCGGGGCACCGCTCGCGCGCGTGCCTCAGCACGGCGAGCGCGGTCTCCTCGTCGGGCTCCCATCCGGCGGCGAGGTGCACGTACGCCTTCGCGACGTTGAGCCGCACGTCGTCCGGCGCGCCCACCACGGCGGCCTCCGCGACGGCCGGGTGCTCGATGAGCACGCTCTCGACCTCGAACGGCGAGATCTTGTAGTCCGAGGACTTGAAGATGTCGTCGGTGCGGCCGATGAAGGTGATCGTGCCGTCGGCGTCGCGGCGGGCCACGTCGCCCGTGTGGAACAGGCCGCCGCGCATCGCCTCGGCGGTGCGCTCCTCGTCGCCGAGGTACCCGGCCATGAGGTTCACGGGCCACGTGGCGAGGTCGAGGCAGATCTCGCCCTCGTCCGCGCGCTCGCCCGTGACGGGATCCACCAGCGCGAGGTCGACGCCCGGCAGCGCGGTGCCCATGGAGCCCGGCACGACGGGGTCGCCCGGCGCGTTCGCGACGATCGCGGTGGTCTCCGTCTGGCCGTAGCCGTCGCGGATGACGAGCCCCCACCACTCCTCGATGCGCGCGATGACCTCGGGGTTGAGCGGCTCGCCGGCCGACATGATCTCCCGCAGCCTCCCCGGCCGCTCCCGGATCCCGGCCTGGATGAGCATCCGCCACACGGTCGGCGGCGCGCAGAACGTCGTGACCTCCGCGCGGTCGAGCTGCGCGACGAGCGCGTGCGCGTCGAAGCGCGCGTAGTCGTGCACGAAGACCGTGGCCTCGGCGATCCACGGCGCGAAGAAGCAGCTCCACGCGTGCTTGCCCCAGCCGGGCGAGCTGATGGCGAGGTGCACGTCGCCCGGCCGCAGCCCCAGCCAGTACATGGTCGTCAGGTGCCCGACCGGGTACGACGTGTGCGTGTGCACGACCATCTTCGGCTTGCTCGTGGTGCCGGAGGTGAAGTAGACGAGCGCCGGATCCGTGGACGCGACCTCGACGCCCACCCGGTCGGCGGGCGCGCGGTCGGCCTCGCGGTAGTCGGTCCAGCCGGCGGCCGCGTGCGCGTCGTCGGTCGCGCCGATCGCGACGCGGAGGAAGCCGCCCGGCACCTCGTCGAGCACGTCCGTGTGCGCCACGTCGGCGATCACGGCGCGCACGCCCGCGCGCTCGACGCGGTCGGCGAGGTCCGCGGCGCCCAGCACGGTGGAGGTGGGCAGGATCACGGCGCCCGCCTTCATGATCGCGAGCATCGCCTCCCACAGCTCCACGCGGTTGCCGAGCATGAGCATGACGTGGTCGCCCTTCCGCACGCCGAGCCGCACGAGCCAGGTGGCGACGCGGTCGGAGCGCGTGGCCATCGCGTCGAAGGTCACGCTCCGCTCGGATCCGTCGCCCGCGACGACGCGCAGGGCCACCCGGTCGTTCCCGCGCGCCATGCCGTCGAACCAGTCGACGGCCCAGTTGAAGGAGTCGCCGACGTCGGGCCAGCGGAAGCGGTCGACGGCGGATGTCCGCTCGGTGCGCATCTCCTGGAGGAGGTCCCGGGCGGCGCGGTAGGAGGAGTGAGCTGAGGGCATGGGTCCATCCTGCTGCCCGCACCCGCGTGTCGGGAGCAGACGATCCGGGGACCGCACCGATCGGCGCCGGCCTCCGAACCATTCCAGCAGTGCACGAACTCATCAGTGAGGGAAGGACGACCGCATGACCGAGATCACCGCCCACCACGGGCTCCTGAAGGACACGAACCTGCACGTCGACGACACCGGGGGCACGGGTCGACCCGTGGTCCTCATCCACGGCTGGCCGCTGTCGGGCGAGTCCTGGTCGAAGCAGGTCCCCGCGTTCCAGGCCGCGGGCTTCCGCGTCATCACGTACGACCGCCGCGGCTTCGGCCGGAGCGACAAGCCGCTCACCGGCTACGACTACGACACCTTCGCCTCCGACCTCGACGCGGTGCTCACGGAGCTCGACCTCCGCGACGTGACCCTCGTCGGCTTCTCGATGGGCGGCGGCGAGATCGCCCGCTACATCGGGACCCGCGGCGAGGAGCGCCTGCGCAGCGTCGTATTCGCGTCCGCCGTGCCGCCGTACCTGGAGAAGACGGACGACAACCCGGACGGCCCGCTCACGAAGGACGCCGCGGCCGAGATGACCGCCGGCCTCACGAAGGACGAGGACGCCTTCTACGACGAGTTCACCACCGGGTTCTTCTCGGTGGACGGCGTGCTGAAGGTGACCGAGGCCGAGCGCCAGGAGGCCATCGCGCTCGCGCACCAGTCGAAGAAGCACGCGGCGCTCGCGTCGATGGCCGCGT
This sequence comes from Clavibacter zhangzhiyongii, assembly GCF_014775655.1. Taxonomy (NCBI): domain Bacteria; kingdom Bacillati; phylum Actinomycetota; class Actinomycetes; order Micrococcales; family Microbacteriaceae; genus Clavibacter; species Clavibacter zhangzhiyongii. The sequence continues at coordinate 2,052,344 of NZ_CP061274.1, forward strand.
TCGCGACCACCGACTTCCGCGACGACCTCACGAAGGTGACCGTGCCGACGCTCGTCATCCACGGCGACGGCGACGCGACGGTGCCCTTCGCGGGATCCGGCGAGCGCACGCACCGCGCCATCGCGGGCTCCGAGCTGCACGTGGTGCAGGGCGCGCCGCACGGCGTCACGGTCAGCCACCCCGAGGAGTGGAACCGGGTCGTGCTGGGGTTCCTCGCGAAGTAGGACCCGTCACCACCGCGCAGGGGCGCTGATCCGTACGGGTCAGCGCCCCTGCGTGCGCTTGTAGGGCTTGGGCTGGCCCTTGACGACGGGCGCGCGACCCTGACCCTTCGACGCCTTGGCCTTGCCGCCGGCCGGGGGCTTCGGCGGCTCGGGCGGGGTCGAGGGCTTCGCGAGCTCCTCGAGCGCCTCCTCGTAGGCGAGCCGCCCGGTCTTCGTCAGCCGGGTCTCCGTGCTCTGCGGGTCGAACACGGCCTTGCCGTAGTGCTCCTCGACCGCGCGGATCGAGGAGGCGAGCTTCGCGCGCGAGATGCCGAGCTGATCCGCCGCCTTCGGCAGGTGCAGCACCTCGGCCGCGACCACGAAGTGACGCTGGTGGCTGATCTTCACGTCTCGGACGCCTCTCGTCGCGGCGGATGCCGGAGGACCCACGGTACAGGGCGGGTGTGGGCGCTCCGGGCACGGCCGGTAGCGTCGATCCGGGCGGACGCCCGAGGAGGAGGCGCGGCATGGTGGGACTCGAGGTCGTGGCGGCCGTGCTGGTCCGCGACGGGCGGGCCCTGGCCTGCCGCCGGGCGCCGCACAAGGAGGACGCCGGCGCGTGGGAGTTCCCGGGCGGCAAGGTCGAGCCCGGCGAGCGGCCCGAGGACGCGCTCGCGCGCGAGATCCGCGAGGAGCTCGGGATCGAGGTCGCGGTCGGCGCGCTGGTCGACCGCTCTGAGGTGCCCGTCGGCGACCGCCTCATCGACCTCGCCTGCTACCTCGCGGACCCCGTCGGCGAGCTGCCCGTCGCGAGCACCGACCACGACGAGCTGCGCTGGGTGCCGCTCGCGGAGCTCGGTGCGCTGACCTGGTCGGCGCCAGACCTGCCCGCGGTGCGCCGGCTGGTGCTCCGGGCCGAGCATCCGGATGCCGACTGGGTGGTCGACATCGGCGCGCCGCCGCCGGTGCCGACCGCGGAGCAGGACGCGCAGACGACGCGCCTCGCGGAGCTGTCGGCCGGCATGGCGACGGCCGCGTCCGCCCTGGCGGCGGGCGTGCGGGCGGCCCACGCCGCGGGCCTCGACGAGCACCGCATCGCGGTCGCCGCGCGGCTGTCGCTCGACGACGTCCGTGCGCTGCTCGGCTGATCACCCCGCTCCCGGCCCCTCCGTCCGCGGCGCGCATGAGCCGCGTGACGTTGACGGACGCCCGAAGCGCGACCTAATGTAAGTACACCGTGTACGTACTCAAAGTCGAGGGTGCGCGCGGCAACGTCGCCGACGATCAGAGGAGATCCGCCATGGCATCCGACCCCTTGCCCACCAGCCGCGTCCCGTTGTTCGACGGGATGAACCGCATCCCCGGTGGCCTCATGCTCATCCCGCTGATCCTCGGATCCGTCGTCGGCACGTTCGCGCCCGGCTTCCTCGACCTCGGGAACTTCACCACCGCGCTGTTCAAGGACAGCGCGCTCCCCCTCATCGGCATCCTGATCTTCGCGACCGGCATGCAGATCACGCTCCGCACCTCGGGCCCCGTGCTCGCGACCTCGGGCGTGCTGCTGCTGACGAAGTCGATCATCCCGGCGACCGCCGTCGTGGTGCTCGGCAACCTGGTCGGGCTCGACGGCCTGCTCGGGGTGTCGATCCTGGCGCTGCTCGTGAGCATGGACAACAGCAACGGCGGCATCTGGCTCGCCTTCACCGGCCGCTACGGCCGGGAGCGCGACCGCGGGGCGTACATCGCCAGCGCGGTGAACGACGGCCCCTTCTTCTCGCTGCTGTTCCTCGGCGCCGCCGGCCTCGCCGACATCCCGTACACGCTGCTGCTCGCCGCCGTGATCCCGCTGCTGCTCGGCGTGATCGTCGGCAACCTGGATGCCAAGTGGACCGAGATCATGCGGCCCATCCCCAACATGGTCATCCCGTTCTTCGCGTTCGCGCTCGGGACCGGCATCGACCTCGGCAACGTCGTCTCGGGCGGGCTGTCGGGCATCGTGGTCGGGGTGATCGCGACCGTCTTCACCGGCACCGTGGCCTACCTCGGCTACCGGTTCCTGCTGCGCCGCGGGAAGGAGTCCGGCCTCGGCATCGCGTCGGCCACCACCGCGGGCAACGCGATCGCCACGCCCGCGATCGTCGGCGCGGCCGACCCGGCCTTCGCGCCGTACGTCGAGGTCGCGACCGCGCAGGTCGCCTCGGCGGTGCTCGTCTCGGCCGTGCTGGCGCCGATCCTCGCTGCCTGGGTGCTCAAGCGCGAGGGCGGGATGAAGGCCATCTCCGACGACCGGGCCCGCGACGCGGCGCTGGCCGAGAGCGAGGCCGCGGCGATCGCCGCCGATGCGGACGCGGACGGCTCAGGTCCCGGATCCACCGGCCGCCGCGGCGCCGGACCCGGGGCGGGTGCCGCGTGACGCCGGCCTCCCCCGCCGTGACGGCCGCCGCCGCGGGCACGCGGACGTCGGTCGGATCCGTCGCGATCGTCGCGGACGACCTCACGGGCGCCGCGGACTCCGCCGTGCAGTTCGCCCGGGCCGGCTGGGCCGCGCGCCTGGCGCTCGGCGGGGCCGTGCAGCAGCACGGCCACGACGGCTCCGTCATCGCGATCGTCACCGACGCGCGGGCGCAGGATCCAGACGAGGCCCGCGCGTCGACCCGCGCGGCCGTGGCACGCGCCGTGGCCGACGGTGACGACCGGCTCTTCGTGAAGATCGACTCGACCATGCGCGGCACCGTCCAGGAGCAGGTCGAGGGGGCGCTCGACGCCTGGTCCTCTCGCGAGCCGAGCGCCGTGGCCGTCGTCTGCCCGGCCTACCCCGCCATGGGCCGCACGGTCGAGGGCGGTCACCTGCTCGTCGACGGCCGGGGCGTCGAGACGACGTCGGTCGGCCGCGACCCCGTGACCCCGGTCACGACGAGCGCCCTGGCCGCCCTCCTCCCCGGCAGCGCGCACGTCGAGGCGGCCTCCGACGCCGCGGACCTCGCGGTGCGCATCGCGACGGCCGCCGCGGAGGGCGCCCGCGTGGTCACCGTCGACGCCGTCACCACCGCCGACCTGCGCTTCGTCGCGGAGGCGCTCGCCCTGCTCGGGCCGCGCGCCGTCCCCGTGGGATCCGCGGGGCTCGCCGGCGAGATGGCGCGCGAGTGGGGCGCGGGGCTCGACGCACCGCGCGCGGACTCCCCGCGCGCCGCCGCGTCCGTCGCCGCCCCGCGCCACGTGGTGGTCGTCGTCAGCTCGCTGCACGACGTCTCCCGCGGGCAGCACGCGCACCTCGCGGCAGCGGCCGCCGACGGATCCCTCCCCGAGCGCGTCCGCACCATCGCCCCCGCGCTCGACGCGCTGATCGGCGACGACGACGGGGTTCCGACCGCCGACGAGACGGGGACCGACGCGGACGCCGCAGCCGTCACCGTCGTCCTCGCCCCCGAGCGCACCGCGCGCGACGACCGCTCCGCGCCGGACGGATCGCCGACCGTGGCCGAGCGCGTCGCGGCCGGGCTCGCCCGCATCGCCGACCGCGTCGTCACCCGCCGCGGCGCGAGCGCGCTCGTGCTCATGGGCGGGGAGGGCGCGCGCGCCGTGCTCACCCGCCAGGGCGCCGAGGCGATCCTCGTCCGCGACGCCATCCGCGAGGGCATGCCCCTCGGCACCATCGAGGGCGGACGGCTGCACGGCATGCCCGTGGTGACCAAGGCGGGCGGCTTCGGCTCCCCCTCGTCGCTCACGGACATCGTGCCCGAGCTCCTCGACCACCCCGCATCCACCCCCACGCAAGGAGAAGCAGCATGACCCTCCCCCGTCTCGCCCTCACCCTCGGTGACGTCGCCGGCATCGGCCCCGAGATCACCGCCAAGACCCTGCTCGGCCACGACGACCTGCGCGAGAAGGCGATCCCCGTCGTCATCGGCGACGAGGCCGCCATGCGCCGCGGCGTCGTCGCCGTCGGCGGCGACCCGGAGAAGGTGCGCGTCATCGCCTCCGTCGCCGAGGCGCGCAACGAGCCCGGCACGATCGAGCTGATCCAGACGGGTCCGTCGCTCGCCGACGTGCCGGTGGGCGAGCTCAGCGCCGCGGCCGGCGACGGCTCCTACCGCTTCGTCGTGGAGGCGTGCCGGCTGGCGCGCGAGGGCGAGGTGGACGGCATCGTCACCGCCCCGCTCAACAAGGCCGCCATGCACGCGGGCGGGCACAAGTGGCCCGGCCACACCGAGCTCCTCGCGCACGAGTTCGGCGTGGAGAACTTCTCGCTCGTGCTCTCGGCCGGCGAGCTGTTCTTCTTCCACCTCACGACCCACGTGTCGATGCGGCAGGCGATCGACGACATCACGCCCCAGCGCACGGGCGACGTGCTCGACCTCGCCGGCGCGTTCGCCGCGTCCATGGGCACGCCCGACGAGCTCATCGGCCTCGCGGGCCTCAACCCGCACGCGGGCGAGAACCGGCTCTTCGGCGACGAGGACGCCGACATCCTCGCGCCCGCCGTCGCGGCCGCGAAGGAGCGGGGCCTGAACGTCGTCGGCCCCGTCCCCGGCGACGCGCTGATCCCGGCCGCCGTCCGCGGCAAGTACAAGCTCGTGGTCGTCTGCTACCACGACCAGGGGCACGCGCCCTTCAAGGCCGTCTACGGCGACGACGGCGTGAACATCACCGTGGGCCTGCCCGTGGTGCGGGTGTCCGTCGACCACGGGACCGCGTTCGACATCGCCGGGCAGGGCATCGCCCGCGAGGCGAGCCTTGTACTGTCGGTGGAGCGCGCCGCCTCCCTGGCCCCCGGCTGGGACCACGTCTGGCGCACGGCGCAGAAGATCGACGCCCCCGCCGCCTGACCCGTGACCCCCGAGGAGACCGTGCCGAACCGGATCGACGACCTGGATCCCGGCGCGATCTCCTCGGCGCACGCGGGCCCGCTGCACGCGCAGCTGACCGCGCTGCTGCGGGCCCGCATCGTCGACGGCGCCTGGCCGCCCGGCTCCCAGCTCCCGACCGAGGCCGAGCTGCAGGAGCGCTTCGGCGTGTCCCGCTCGGTCGTCCGCCAATCGCTGCACGCGCTGACGGCCGAGGGGCTCGTCCAGCGGGGACGCGGGCGCGGCAGCATCGTCGCGCCGCGCGGCGAGCTGCACCGCCTCGTGCAGCGGGTGTCGGGGCTCTCCACCCAGGTGCCGTCCGTGACCACGCGCGTGCTGGAGCTGGCGGCCGGGCGCGACGCGGACGCCGAGCGCGTGCTCGGCGGATCCGATGTGCACCTCCTGCGCCGGCTCCGCTCGGCGGGCGGCGAGGCCGTCGCGCTCATCCACACCTGGCTGCCCCGCCGCATCGCCGAGCGGCTGACGGCGGACGACCTCACCGACGCCTCCCTGCACGCGCTCCTCCGCTCCCGGCTCGGGGTACAGGTCGCCGCCGGCCGCCGGCAGGTGCGGGCCGTGGGCGCGTCGGCGGAGGTCGCCGCCGCGCTGCGCGTCGCCGAGGGCGCGCCCGTCCTGGTGCTCGAGGGGACGAGCACGGACGCGTCCGGGGATCCGGTCGAGGTGTTCCGCACCTGGCACCGGGCCGACCGCTTCGTCTTCGACATCGACGTCCTGACGGGCGACGGGGAGCCGGCGCCTCCGACGCGCCCGGCCGCCGCCGACGACCCGGCCGGGTCGTCCGACCCGGTCGTCGAGGCGCCGTCGTCCTCCCCGGACGCAAGCTCCGACGACGCCGCCCTCGCCGCGCGCGCGCTCGCCCTCTCCCGCGAGCTGGCGGACCTGGCGCGCCGCCTGCGCTGACGCCGACCGCGCGTCGCGCGTCGACCGTCGGCGGGACGCGCGGCGCCGACCGCACCGGACGCCCGTCCGCGGCCCCGGGAGGGCAGCCGCGGCCACGCGCGCCGGCGCGCGCACGTGAGTCCACCGGTCCCGCCGCGTGCCGATCATCCCCAGGGCCCGCCGCTGGGGAGAGCGGCGGCGACCGGCGGGGCGCCGACCCGTAACGTCCTGCGGCATCCCCGTCGGCGCTCGCCGCCGGCATCCCCTCACCTCGAACAGAGAGATGACCCATGTCCGTCATGCCCTCCCCGCTCCGCCGCCCCGCGGCCGTCGCCGCCCTCGCGCTGGTCGCGACCCTCGCGATCCCCACCGCCGCCGAGGCCCACGCGCCCGTCCACCGCCCGGCCGCCCCGCACGCGAGCCCCGCCCACCACCACGCCCCGTTCGCCGTGCGCACCACGGTCGTCCCGAGGACGGCCGTCACGGCGTTCGGCGGCGGCGTGATCTACGAGCCCCAGGCCACCGGCAAGCCCGTCCTCGGCGCGGTCGTCATCACGCCCGGCTTCACGGACACGAACGCCGACGAGAAGGAGATGGCGGAGCTCGTCGCCTCGCAGGGCTTCGTCGCGTTCGCGATCGACACGCTCGACGTGGGCGACCTCCCCGACCAGCGCGCCACCGAGATCCTCGCGGCGGCCGACTACCTCACCGGGCAGAGCGCGGTGAAGTCCCAGGTCTCCGCGAAGGACCTCGCCTTCATCGGGTACTCGATGGGCGGCGGCGGCACCTTCCAGGCCGCGCAGGCGCGCCCGTCGGTCAAGGCCGCGATCGGGCTCATGCCCTTCGACATCCCCGACGCGAACGACCCGAACGCGACGACCCCGTCGTACCCGGAACTGACGACGCCGAGCCTCGTCATCACCGGCCAGAAGGACGACGTCGCCGACCCGGAGTACTTCGGCAAGCCCATCTACGACTCCATCCCCGTCGGCACGCCGAAGCAGTACCTGGAGCTCACGGGCCTCGGCCACGGCGCGGGCGAGCACGTGCCGGCCCCCACCATCCGGGTCGCGGTCACGGCGTTCCTCAAGCGCTACCTCGACGGCAACAGCGCGTACGCGAAGTACATCTGCCCGGCCCCGAAGGTCGGCGGCCCCATCAGCGCGTCGCTCAGCTCCTGCCCCCAGGGCTGATCCCCTCCGCTCGCCCCGCGCGGCGTCCGACCACCCGGTCGGGCGCCGCGCGGGCGTGTCCCCCGACGCGCGCCTAGTCTGGGAGCGATCCACCATCCGCCCCCGCTCGACGCGGGCCGGCCCCCGAACGGAGCGCTGATCGCGCTGAGCACCACCCCGCCGCCCGCGGATCCGCGTCGCCCCCGCCGGGACCCCGGCGCCGCGCGTCCGCCGCGCCAGCGCCGCCGCCGCGTCAACCCGCAGGAGATGCGCGACGTCCGCGCCCGCCTCCGCGGCACCATCTACGAGGGCACCGAGCCCGCCCACGGCCGCCTCGGCGACCTCTACTCCCCGCGCCAGATCGTCGACTTCTGCCTCGACCTAGGCGAGGTGATGCTCGCCTCCGGCGCCGACGTGCGCGCGGTCGAGATCGCGATCGTCGCCGTGAGCACGAAGTGGAACCTCGCCCCGCTGGAGCTCGACATCACGGGCACGGCCATCACCATCCAGTACGCGCCGCTCGAGGGACCGCCGCTCGTGAAGCTGCGCGTCGTCACCGCCGAGGGCAGCGACCTGCACCGGCTCTCGCTCGTGTACCAGATCGTCGACGAGCTGCTCCACGACGACCGCGACATGACGAGCGCCGTCGACGGGCTCGTCGAGGTGCTCAAGTCGCCGCCGCGCTGGCCGTCGTGGATCACCGACGCGGCCATGGGCCTCTTCGGCGTCTCCGTCTCGCTGCAGGCCGGCGGCACGCTCGCGGGCGCCGTCGGCGCGTTCCTGCTGATGATCGGCGCCATGGTGCTCGGGCGGCAGCTGTCCCGCCGCGGCATCCCGCCGTTCTTCGTCGTCGCCGTGCAGTCCGCGGGCGTCGCCGCCGTGGGCACGCTCGCCATCTGGTGGGGCCTGATGCCCGCGGGCAGCGCGGCCGCCATGGTCGCGGCCGTGGTGGTGCTGATCCTCCCCCACGTCACGATCGTCACGTGGGCGCAGGACGCCATCTCGGGCTTCCGGGCCATGGCGCTGTCGCGGGCGATGATCATCGTGCTCATCGTCGCGGGCATCGCCGTCGGCATCCCGGGCGGCCTCGCCCTCACCGCGGGCGTCGACATCGAGGTCGACCCCACGGACATCACGCTGCGGGCGCTCCCCCTCTGGATGCTGCTCATCACGACGTTCTTCGCGGCCGGCGCCACCGGGATCACGCAGGGCGCCAACGCGCGCGTGATGCCCGTCGCCATCGCCGTGGCGCTCGTCGGCACGATCTCCCTCTGGGTCCTCAAGGCCGCCGGCGTGCCCCTGCTCGCGGCCACGTTCCTCGTGGCGACGCTGCTCGGCGCGCTCGGGACGGTGGTCGCGGCGCGCCTCCGGGTGTCGGCCACGGCGATCGCGGTGCCCGCGTTCTGCGGATCGCTCCTGCCGTCGCTCGCCGTCGCCTCCGCGCTCCTCAACTCCATGGCCGGCACCTCGGGCGCGACGGGCGCGTTCGTCGGCGCCATGGCGACCACCCTCGCGATCGGCGCGGGCCTCGTGCTCGGCAGCCTCCTCGCGACCCCGCAGGCGCGTCGCCACCTCCGCCGCCGCTCCAAGCGCGTGGTGGTGCAGTCGGTGCGGATGGACACGACGCCCATCGGGATCATCCGCGACCCGTCGCTGCTCGATCCCGCGCCCGCGCCGTCGCCCGCCGGCACCGCCGACGGCGCCTGACCGCGCGCGGCGCCGGGGCCCGGGAGGGTCGGGCCTAGCCTGGGAGGACAGGTCCCCACGAGGGACGCCCGCCACCCCCGAGGAGGATCCCCATGGACGTGCACCCCGGCGTCACCCTGCTGGACGACGACGTGCGGGACGCGCACGAGCTGTTCCGCTCGCTGCACGCGCACCCCGAGCTCTCGATGCAGGAGCACGCGACCGCCGCCGCGATCGAGGCGTACCTCGAGGCGATCGGCGCCGAGACGAGCCGCTGCGGCGGCACCGGCGTGGTCGGGATCCTCCGCAACGGCGACGGCCCCGTGGTCGCCTTCCGCGCCGACACCGACGGCCTGCCCATCCTCGAGGAGACCGGCCTCGCGTGGGCGAGCCGCGACACGGGCGTGCAGCGCGACGGCACCGAGGTGCCCACGATGCACGGCTGCGGCCACGACTTCCACGTCGCCGCCGCCCTCACGACGGCGCAGGCGCTCGCGGCCAACCGCGACGCGTGGGCCGGCACGATCGTCTTCGTCTTCCAGCCCGGCGAGGAGACCGGCGAGGGCGCCCGCGCGATGCTCGCCGACGGCCTCTGGGACCGCGCGCCGCGCCCCGAGGTGATCCTCGGCCAGCACGTCTTCCCGCTCCCGGTCGGCATGGTCGCGACCCGCGAGGGCGCCTTCATGAGCATGTCCGACTCGTGGCGCGTCACCGTGAAGGGCCGCGGCGCCCACGGGTCGCAGCCGCACAACTCCATCGACCCGATCGTCGCCGCGAGCGCCATCGTGCTGCGCCTGCAGACGGTCGTCGCCCGCGAGATCGACCCGCAGGCCGCGGCGGTCGTGACCGTCGGCACGTTCCAGGCGGGCACGAAGGAGAACATCATCCCCGAGCACGCGGTGCTGGGCCTCAGCATCCGGACCTTCGACCCGGCCGTGCGCGAGCGCGTGCTCGGCGCCGTCCGGCGGATCATCCTGGCCGAGGCCGCCGCGAGCGGCGCGCCGGAGCCGGAGATCGAGGAGATCGTCTCGTTCCCGCTCAACCGCAACGACCCGGAGGCGACGCGCGGCGTCGTCGCGGCGCTCACCGCGCAGCTCGGGGCGGACCGCGTCGTCGAGTCGCCGCCCATCATGGGCAGCGAGGACTTCGGGATCTTCGGCGAGGCCATCGGGGTGCCGACCGTCTACTGGGCGTTCGGCGGCGTGGAGCCCGAGGCGCTCGGCGGCGAGACCCCGCCGCCCGGCAACCACACCCCGCAGTTCGCGCCGACCATCGAGGGCACCATCGAGACGGGCGTCAAGGCCGCGACGGCCGCGCTGCTCTCGCGCGTCGGCGTGGCCCGCGCGTAGGGTCGATCGCACACGCGCACGGAGGAGGCACCACCATGTCGGATGTCCTGATCGCCGGGATCGTCGTCGTCCCGCTCGTCCTGGCCTACGTCGCGCTCATCGCGACGGCGCTCGTGCAGGTCGTCCGCGACCGCACGCTCGCCGGGCTCTCCCGCGACCTGTGGATCGCCGCGCTCGTGCTCGTCCCGGTCCTCGGCGAGTTGGCCTGGTACGGCGCGGGGCACCGCACGGTCGACGCGCAGCGCGCCGTCGAGCGCCTGCGCCTCGGCCTGTAGCCGCCGCTCGCCCGGAGCGTCCGCGCCCGCCGCTCGACCCGGTCAGCGGCGGGCGCGCCGGTTCCGCCAGGCGGACCACGCGCCGGTCGACCACAGCGCCCAGACCACGAGCAGCGGCTGGAACACCAGGCGGATCGCGCGGGCGGCGTCGGTCTCCAGGCCGAACGCGGGCGTGCGGGTGACGAGCTGGGAGATGTTGCCGGGGAAGATCGCGACGAAGAACGCCGCCACGACGAGCCCGACCCAGATGCGCCAGCGCCCGAGCAGCACGAGCGACAGGCCCAGCAGGATCTCGACGACGCCCGACGCGAGCACCACGAAGTCGGGGTCCATCGGCAGCCAGGTGGGGACCTGCGCCTGGAACGACTCCCGCGCGACCGTGAGGTGCCCGGTGCCGGCCATGACCAGCACGAGCCCGAGCAGGATCCGCGCGAGCGTGCGCGGGATCGAGCGCCGGCCGCCGTCGGGGGCGATGCGCGGATCCGCCGCCCGCTCGTCGGCGTCGGTCGGGCGGGAGGCGGGGCGCGAGGTCATGGCCCCAGTCTGACCGGCCGCGGATGTGCGCCGGCGGCACGCGGCACCGCGCGCGCGCGCTTGTTCGCCGTCCGCTCGCCCCGGCGCCGCCGACGGCTACCGTCGGGGCCTCGGCCGCCGGTCCGGGGGCCGCTCCCCCACGGAAAGGCCGTCCATGACGCACGCGTCCCGTACCGCCGCACGGATCCTCGCCCGCACGCTCCTCCGCCGCCCGACCCTCGCCGTGGTCGCGGGGGCCGTGGGGGCCGCGGGCCTCCTCGCCCTCGTCGCCGTCTCCCCCGCGGCGTCCGCCACCGCGGACGACGCCGTCCCCGCTCCCACGACCGTCGCCCGCTCCGCCGCCGAGGCCGCGGACGCCGTGGCCTTCTGGACGCCGGAGCGGCTCGACGGAGCCGGATCCCCCGAGCTGACCCGCGCGACGGGCACCCCGGGCACGCCCGACGACACCCCGTCCGCGGACGAGCTCGCGACCTCCGCCGCCCGCGAGCAGCACCGCGCGCGCCCCGTCATCCCGGTGGCGCAGCGGGTCGACCCCGTCTCGCACGTCGGGGTCGTCGCGTACGTCGTCGACGGCAAGGAGATGAGCTGCACGGGCAACGCCGTCGAGTCCGCCGACGGCCTCACGGTCGCCACCGCGGGCCACTGCGCGTTCCCCGGGAAGGACCCGTCGAGGATGGTGTTCGTGCCCGGGTACGTGAAGGGCGAGCCGTACACGATCTGGCCGGTCACCTCGGTGACGCTGCCCGCCGGCTGGCGCGAGACGCTGGATCCGGCGCGCGACACCGCCTTCCTCACGGTCGCGAGCCCCGACGGGCGCACCCTCACCGAGGCCGTCGGCGCCTCCCCCGTCGAGTTCCACCAGGGGCTGACGCACTACACGACGATCGTCGGGTACCCCGCGTCGGGCCGGTTCACGGGCGACGCGCCGTACCTCTGCAGCGGCACCGCGCGGGCCACGCACCTCGACGGCCAGAGCGGCCAGGAGCTCGACTGCGACATGAAGGAGGGCGCGTCCGGCGCTCCGCTGTTCGACGGATCCGGCCCGGGCGCCCGCCAGTACAGTGTGCTGTCCGGCGGCCTGGAGGAGGCGCCGCTCGTGGTCGCCCCCGTGTGGGACCGCGTCATCGAGGCGGCCTACCGGACCGCGCAGGCGCACGTCGGCTGTTCCCGCCCGGGTCGCGCGCCCACCCCGCGCCGGCGCGCGACCCGGCCCGCCCGCGGGTCTTCCCCACCCGCCGGAACCGGCCCTAGGCTCCCGCCATGAGCCACGACACCCCCGAGGTCCCCGGCCTCGCGAGCGGCCCGGACGCCGACGTCCTCGGCCCCGACGACCGCCCCCGCCCGCCGCGCGCCGACGAGCGCGCCTGCCTCGCCGGCTTCCTCGCGCTCAACCGCGCCACCGTGATCCGCAAGGCCCGCGGCCTCTCGGACGCCGACGCCGCGCGCCGCGTCCTCCCCAGCCCCACCTCGGTCGCGGGCGTGCTCCGGCACCTCGCCGACGTCGAGCGCTCGTGGACCGTCGAGCTGATGGAGGCGGGCGACTACGACCGCCGCTTCGGCGGCGACGACGACCCCGACGGCGAGTGGCGGGTCGCGCCCACCGACTCCCTCGCGGAGATCGTCGCCGACTACGAGCGGGCGTGCGCGGAGAGCGACGCCGTGATCGCGCGCCACGACCTCGACGACGTCGCCGCCGGCGGGCCGCCCGACGAGATGCCGTCGCTGCGCTGGATCGTCGTGCACCTCATCGAGGAGACGGCGCGCCACGCGGGCCACGTCGACGTGGTGCGCGAGCTCCTCGACGGCGTCACGGGCGAGTGATCCGCGTCAGTCGAGCACCAGCACGGCGACGATCCCGACCACGGACAGGAGCAGCGGCACGCCCACCGCGATGACGCCGCCGAGCGTCGGGGTCATGCGCAGGCGCCGCGCGCCCCGCGGACGCGATGCCCGGCCACTGTCGGGGAGGCCCATCGCCTCGAGCGCCGCGTCGAGCGCGGACGGCTCGTCGGCGCGCTCGAGCGGATCGGCGCGCCAGCGCTCCCACCGCTCGACCTTCGCTACGAGCGCGGTCGTCGCCTCGATCACGTCGCGCCAGCGCTCCGGGTCGCACGTCACGACGTCGTCGAACGAGGTGAGGAGCAGCCGGTCGCCGACGACCTCCACGTCGAGGCCGCGCACCCGGTCGATGAGCAGCGCGAGGATGTCGGGCGTGAAGAGGTGGAGGGCGTCCCGCTCGCTGCCGGCCGGGCAGTGCAGCGCGTAGTGGCGGTCGAAGTCGCCCTCGAGCGACAGGCGCTGCTCGCGGTCCGGCCGCGACATCATCGTCAGCGCCCGCCGGACGACGCCCCGCCGCGCGATGACGCGGATGTGCGGCATCTCGTGCGCGAGCCGGATCATCGCGTACCCGCCGAAGCGCGGCGCCCCCTCGCGCCGCCCGGCCGTGACGATCTCGTGGTTCCCGAACTCGATCCCGGGCGCCAGGGTCGGCCGCATCACCCGCGTGAGGTCGAAGAAGCGTCGCGCGGATCCGAAGCGCCCGTCCGACATCGGCCCAGGAAGGTACTCCATGCCGTTGGCCGCCGCGAAGCGCACGAGCCGGAGGTGGGCCCGGTAGCCGCCGCGGCGCCCGCGCGAGCGGATGACCCAGCTGCCCGACACGACGAGCAGGATGGCGAAGATCGCGGCCATCAGCGCCTGGAAGAGGACCTGCTCGCCGGCGTCGGGCGCGCCCTCCTGCAGCGTCTCCGCGATGATCCCGGCGAACAGGGCGAGCGCGATGACGCTGTCCCACAGGAGGAAGCGCATGAGGAAGGTGCGCGCCTTCACGCCGATGCCCTCCGCCTCCGGGTGCGCGCGGCGGAACTCCCGGCGGAACGCGCGGAGGTCCGGGCGGCGGATCCGGTCGGTGAGCGGACCCGTGTCGAGCCTCGCCCGCGTGAGCGCCGTGACGCGGCTCACGGCAGCGTCGTGATCAGGAAGCCGAGGCCGAGGAAGACGGCCGCGAGCAGGAGGAGCAGGACGAGGCCGAGAGTGGGCCGCATCCGGAGCCGCCGGCCGGCCGCCGCGACGCCGCGCGCACGACGGGGCCGGCGGCGCGCCTTCCCGGGCTCGGGCACGGCGAGCGCGTCGTCGGACGCCGTGAGTGCCAACGCCCCCTCCCCCTCGAGCGACAGCAGCCGGTCGTCGCGCCAGCGCTCCCAGCGGTCGACCTTCGCCATCAGGGCCGCGGTCGCGTCGAGCACGTCGTGCCAGCGGTCGGGATCCAGCGTCACCATGTCGGCCGGCGAGCGCAGCAGCAGCCGGTCGCCGCGGATCTCCACGTCGAAGCCGCCCACCCGGTCGACGAGCACCGCCATCACGTCGGGGGTGAAGAGGTACAGGGCGTCGCGCTCGTACCCTTCCGGGCAGTACAGCGCCGCGTGCCGGTCGAAGTCGCCCTCGAGCTCGAGCCGCTGGTCGGGCGCCACGTCGACCGTGGGCGTCATCGCCCGGCGGAGGCGCGTCCGGTTGGAGATGACCTGGATGTGCGGGAGCTCGCGCCGCAGGCCGATCATCGCGTAGCCGCCGTACTGCGTGATCCCGGACGCCGTCGACGCCCGGCTCAGCTCGTGGTTCCCGAACTCGACCGGTCGGGCGGTGCGCGGCCGCATGACGCGGGTGACGTACATGCCGCGCGCGGCGACCTCGCCCATGTGCCCGTCGGAGAGCGGGCCTGGCGCGTAGCTCATGCCGTTGGCCCGGCCGAAGCGCGCGAGGCGGTAGTGGCTGCGGATCGTGCTCCGGCGACGGCGGGTGCGGATCAGGTACCACGCGAAGAAGATCCCCGCGCCGAGCAGCGGGATGCCGAAGACGGTCATGCCGAGGGCGTCGCCGCGGGTCTCGGGGTCGTCGGTGAGGACGGCGCCGAGGCCGGCCACGAGCACGAAGACGCCGCCGAGCGGGATCGTGAGCACCGCCAGCACGCCCATCGCGATCCGGCCGAGCAGGAACAGCGGCGACACCAGGACCGGGAACCGGGCGGTGAACCCGCGTCGGAAGCGGCGGAGGTCGTCGCGGTCGATGCGGCCGGTCAGCGGCGTCGTGTCCAGCTGCGGCCGGCTGGGCGCGTGCGTCGTCATGGATCCCCTCGTCCCGCGGCGTCGCGGCCGCCCGTCCACCGTACCGAGGCGGCGCGGTGCCTCCCGGCGCGCGGACGCCCCCAGGTCGGGCGGCACAGCACGGCACGTCGACGCACGGGCGCGGCGGTCAGCGCGGGAACGTCGTCGCGCCCACCTTCTCGTAGGCGGCCCACGCGTCGACCGGGCCGCGGCCTTCGACCGCGTACTCGCCGACGGTGCGCGCCTTGAAGATCGCCGGGTTGTGGCTCGCGACCACGCGGGCGTTCCGCCAGTGCCGGTCGAGGGCGCGCTCGCGGAACGTCGCGGACGCTCCCCCGACCTCGAACAGGAGCGTCGCCGCCGCCGGCACCTGCTCGACCGCCAGCACCTGCGCCTGGTAGACGGCGTTCTCGGCGGCGTCGAGCGCCGGTCGGTCGAGGGGCGATCCGGGCGGCGCGGTCGCGACGGCGTCGTCGAGCAGGGCGGCGGCCGCGAGCGCGGTGGCGCGCGCGGCGAACGCGGCCGACGAGATCCGGCCGACGACCTCGAGCACCTGCGGGTCGTCCTTCGGCAGCGCGGCGTTCGCGTGGATGTAGGTGCGCGTGCGGCTCCGCACGTACGCGGCCGCGTCGCGCTCGACCTCCTCGGCGATCCCGGCCAGCACCGCGACGAGGTGCAGCTGGTAGAAGGCCTGGATGTGGCTCAGCGGCGCCTCGCGGTACGCGGTGACGGTCGCGGGATCCACCTCCACCGCCTCGAAGGTCGTGGTGCCGCTCGCGGTGAGGGTCTGGCCGAAGGCGTCCCAGTCGTCGACGGCGGTGACGCCCGGCGCGTCCGTCGGGATGGCCAGGGTCACGCGCTCCACGCCGTCGGCGGCCTGACGCCCCGCGGCCAGGTAGATCCAGTCGGAGTAGAGCGTGCCCGTGGAGTAGTACTTGGTGCCGTCGAGGAGCCAGCGGCCGTCGCGCTCGGTGAGCGTCGTGGAGATGTCGGCGAGCGTGGTGCCGGTCTGCTCGCTCGTGGCGTTGCCGACGACGGCGCCGGACGCGATGCGGCGGATCCACTCGTCGCGCGCGGGGCCGGGCGGCCGGCGCAGCACCAGCTCGACGTAGCCGAAGTGGCCGCGGAGCAGGTGGCCGACGTTGGCGTCGGCGGCCGAGAGCTCGATGATCAGCTCGACGAGCTGGGCCAGGGACGCGCCGCGGCCCCCGTCGGCGACGGGCAGGCGGATCGCGCCGAACCGCGCCTCGCGGAGGAGCGCGACGGCGTCGTGCGCGAGCTCCCGGTCGCGCTCACGGGCGACGGCGCCCTCGCGGATCCGGTCGAACAGCGGCCGGAGCTCGGCGCGCAGCTCGGCGGTGGTCGCGGCAGTCGCGGCCGTCGCGGCGTCGGCCACTGTCACGAGAACGCGCCCCGGTAGGCGGCCGCCGGGTGCGACTCCGGCAGCCGGTCGCGCCCGGTGAGCTTGTGCCGGAGCGTGCCGGGCTCGTACTCGCGCTGCTGCAGGCCGCGCTCCTGGAGGACGGGCGTCACGTGGTCGACGAAGTCCTCGTAGCTGCCGGGGAGGGTCCAGTTGATGACGTTGATCCCGTCGACGCCCGCCTCCTGCCAGCCCGCGAGCACGTCGGCGATCTGCTCGGGCGTGCCGACGACGCGGCCGCGGAGCTTCGCGGAGAGCCGCGCGAGGTCGGCGATGGTCGGCTCGCGGTCGGGCGACGCCTCCCGCAGCCAGTTGAGGTGGCTCTGCCCGGCCTGCGTCTCGACCTGGCTGAGCGGCGTCGCCGGATCCAGCTGCTCGCCCGTCCTCGGGTCGAAGCCGAGGTTGGAGTGCAGGAGGAAGCCGTCGGCGCTCAGGTATTCGTCGATCTCGGCCTCGTTGCGCTTCGCCTCCTCCTCGGTGCTCCCCGTGATGAAGGAGAGCCCGAGCCAGAAGGAGAGGTCGTCCGCCCGGCGCCCGGCGTCCACGGCGAGCGCCCGCGTGTCCTCGATGAGGGCGCGGGTCTTCTCCGGCGTCGACGACAGGATGAACTGCGCCTCCGCGTTCCGGGCGGCGAAGCGGCGGCCGACGGGCGAGGATCCGGCCTGGAACAGCACGGGCGTCCGTTGCGGCGACGGCGACGACAGGTGCGGGCCGGCCACCTTGTAGCGCGGCCCCTCGTGGTCGATGCGGTGGATCCTCGACGCGTCCGAGAACACCCCGCGCTCCTTGTCGCGCTGGAGCGCGTCGTCGTCCCACGAGCCCTCCCACAGCTTGTAGACGACGTCGAGGTACTCGTCGGCCCAGGCGTAGCGGGCGTCGTGGTCCTCGAGGCCGTCGTGGCCGAAGTTGCGGGCGGCGCCGTCGAGCGCGCTGGTGACGACGTTCCAGGCGATGCGGCCCTTCGTGATGTGGTCGAGCGTCGAGACCTTGCGCGCGAAGTCGAACGGGTGCGCCTGCAGCACGGAGCTCGTGAACGCGAAGCCGAGGTGCTCCGTGCTCACGGCGAGCGCGGAGATCAGCACGGAGGGGTCGTTGCTCGGGAACTGGAGGCCCTCGCGCGCGTTCACGTCGTAGGCGCCGTCGCCCGGACCGTAGAGGCCCACGACGTCGGCGAAGAACATGGCGTCGAAGCGGCCGCGCTCGAGCGTCCTCGCGAGGTCCACCCACAGCTGCACGTCGTCGAACTCGTGCTGCCGGGCGGACGGGTGCCGCCACAGCCCGTGCTGGATGTGGCTGGCGGTGTTCATCACGAACGCGGCGAAGCGGAGCGGGGGCCGGGCGTCGGGCATGGGGATCCTCTCGTCGGGGTCCCACCCTCCCACCCGCTTCCCCACGCGCCGGAATCCGGGGCGGCGCGTGTGACGCGGCGTTACCGGCGCGCGTTACGCGGCGTGACCGCGGCTCTTCCCCGGCCGGGGGATCACGGGCCACGGTGGGCGGCACCCGAGCGGATCCCCGCCCGGACCGCTCCCCCTGCACCGCAGCCGCACCGCTGGAGACCCCATGACCACCGCACCGCCCGCCGCGACCGCCGCGTCGACCACCACGCCGCCCACCCCGCCCGCCGATGTCGAGGCGCCCGCCGACGTCTCGCGCCGCCGTCGCCGCGTCCTCACCGCGTCGTTCGTCGGCACCACCGTCGAGTACTACGACTTCTACCTCTACGCCACGGCGTCCGCGCTCGTGTTCGGCAGCCAGTTCTTCCCGAACCAGACGCCCGCCGTGGGCCTGCTCTCGTCGTTCGCCGCGTACGGCGTCGGCTTCCTCGCCCGGCCCATCGGCGGGATCGTCGCCGGCCACCTCGGTGACCGCATCGGCCGCAAGCGCATGCTCGTCTACTCGCTCGTGCTCATGGGGATCGCGTCGACGCTCATCGGCGTGCTGCCGACCTACGCGACCATCGGCCTCGCGAGCGTCGTCGGCCTCGTCCTCCTGCGCCTCGTGCAGGGCATCGCGGCAGGCGCCGAGTGGGGCGGATCCGCGCTCCTCTCCGTCGAGCACGCCCCCGCCCACCGCCGCGGCCTCTTCGGCGCGTTCACGCAGATGGGATCCGCGGGCGGGATGCTCCTCGCGACCGGCGTCTTCGCCGCGACCCGCTTCAGCCTCGGCGAGGAGCAGTTCCTCGCGTGGGGCTGGCGGCTGCCGTTCCTCCTCAGCGCCGTGCTCGTCGCCGTGGGCCTCGTGATCCGCCTCCGCGTGGAGGACGCCGCCGAGTTCCGCGACATCAAGGAGTCGGGGAAGGTCGAGCGCTTCCCGCTCGGCGTCGTGCTGCGGAAGCACCCGCGCGCCGTGCTCATCACCGCCGGCCTCCGCCTCGTGCAGCCCGCGCTCTACTCGATCCTCACCGTCTACACGCTCTCCTACCTCGCCCAGAAGCGCGGCGACTCGGGCGTCGCGCTCACCTCGGTGCTGATCGTCTCGGCGCTCAGCGTGCTCACCACGCCCCTCTGGGGCTGGATCTCCGACCGCGTCGGCCGCCGCCGCCTCACCATCGCGAGCGCCACCGGCATCGGGATCCTCATCTGGCCGTTCTTCGCCTTCCTCGACTCCGGCCCGCTGCTGCTCCTGCCACTCGTCTTCGCGCTCGGCATGAACGTCTTCCACGACTCGATCTACGGCCCGCAGGCCGCGTGGTTCGCCGAGCAGTTCCCGACGGGCGTCCGCTACAGCGGCGTCTCGCTCGGCTACCAGGTGGGGAGCATCTTCTCCGTCGGCCTCACGCCGCTGCTCGCGGTGCTGTTCCTGCAGTGGGGCGGCGGATCCCCGTGGATCCTCTGCGCCTACATCGGCCTGTACGCGGTGCTGACCATCGCGGCGGCGCTCGCGGCGAAGGACCCGGCGCGGGAGGCGATCGCGGCGCGGCGCCGCGACGACGGCGCCGGGCGCGTGACGACCGGCTGACCCAGCGGCCCGGGCGGCTCGGGCGAGCCGCGGCCGGGCGACCCGGCCCGGGCCGCCCGGCCGGCGCCGATCAGCGCAGCTTGACCACGCGGATCGCCGCGACCGTGAGGAGCACGAGCAGCGCGCCGAGGACCACGCTCGTCGCGAGGATCGGGAGGGCGTCCGCGGCGGTGAGACCGCCGGATCCCGCGATCGCCGTCGAGCCCAGGTTCAGCGCCCGCGTGTTGATCGCCTGCGGGAGCACCTCGGCCAGCGGACGCAGGGCCGTGGAGGTCACGGAGGCGACGCCCACGACGCACCCGACGAGGCACAGGGCGACCGGCGCCGCGAAGGACCGCAGCAGCAGCGACAGCAGGGACTGGACGGCGACGAGCGGCAGCGCGGCCACGATCGCGATCACCCCGACCGCGAGGAACTCCGGCGGGAACGGGCCGTCCAGCCGCAGCACGAACAGGCCCGAGATCGCGGTGCCGCCGACGAGCACCGCCTGCATCAGCGCCACCGGGACGAGGATCACCACGACCTTCGCCAGCACGAGGCGGAGCGGCCGCGCGGTCGCGGTCAGCAGCGCGTTCCAGTTGGTGCCGCGGTGCTCGACGCGCCAGATCGCCGCCGCCAGGAGGCTGATCCCCATGGAGTAGAACAGCAGGCCGTAGAACAGCACGACCTGGGAGGTGACCGACGCCCACCCGGAGTCGAGGGTCTGCGCGTTGTTCGCCAGGTTGATGGTGCCGGTGACGACGGCGAGGACGGGCAGCAGCACGGCGATGACCCAGATGCTGGAGCGCTTGAGCTTCACGGCTTCGGCTCGGAGCACGGTTCTACCTCTCCACTCGATCGAGGCGGACGGTCGCGAGCGCGAAGGCCGCCGCGACCACGACGAGGAAGGCGACGATCCAGCCGAGCGGCGAGGCGACGTAGTCGACCCCCGCGTCCGACTGGCCGGCCTGCGAGATGACGGCGTAGTAGCCCCACGGGATGGCGCGGCTCGCGGCGGAGGGCAGCAGCAGCGAGAACACCGCCAGGAAGGCGCCCAGCATGCCGACGCCCACGCTGATGAGCTGGTTCTCCACGCGCGCCGCGAGCCAGACGTGCAGCGCGCAGAACGCCACGTCGACCAGGTAGAGCAGGAGCGTGTAGAGCGCCCACGGCGCCACGTCGAGCGGTACGCGGATCCCCGCGAGGTACCCGGCGGCGACGACGAGCAGGGACTGCACCAGCACGGCGGGCACGAGGAGCGCCGCGAGGGCGACGAGCTTCGCCCGGCAGAGCTCGCCTGCCGTGCGGCCGGCGCTCGCCGCGAGGATCCACCCGCCCGCCTGGTGCTCGATGTCGGTCTGCCGGCTCGCGATCACCGCGGTGAGGATCGGCGAGGTCATCGCCGCCATGAGCGTGTAGCCGAGCAGGAGCACGGCCCAGGGATGCGCGCCCGGATCGTCGAAGCCCGCGCGCGTGCTGCTCGCGAACTGCGACGCCGAGCTCAGGGCCGCGACGGCGACCACCATGCCGATGAGCAGCGGGAGCGAGCGGAGCCGGTGCATCTTGCGGAACTCGATCGCGACGGCGCGCCTCACAGCTGCCCCCCGCGACCGGTGATGTCCATGAACACGTCCTCGAGGCTCTGCGGGAGGCGGCGCACCTCGTGCACGGGGACGTCTGCGGCCACGAGCCGCCGCACGATCTCGGCCGTCTCGTCCTTGGAGCGCGCGCTGAGCCGGATCCCCTCGGGGCTCCTGTCCGCCCCGGCGACGACCTCCATGGCCCGCTCCGGCTCCGACGTCTCGATGACGAGGTCGGGGATCGAGTGCTCGAACAGCTGGGCGCGCGTGCCCTGGAAGATCATGCGGCCCGAGGCGAGGATGCCGAGCACGCTGGCCATCTTCTCGATCTCGTCCAGGAGGTGGCTGGAGACCATCACGGTGATCCCCTGGCTCGCCAGGTCCATGAGGAGGGAGCGGATCTCCTCGATGCCGGCCGGATCGAGGCCGTTGGTGGGCTCGTCGAGGACGAGCAGGGAGGGGTCGCGGGCGAGCGCCATGGCGATGCCCAGCCGCTGCTTCATGCCGAGCGAGTACCGGCGCACGAGCTTGTCCCGGTGCTGCGTGAGCCGCACGGTGGCGAAGGCCCGCTCCACCTGGGCGTCGGCGAGCCCGAGCATGTCGCGCACGATGCGCATGTTCTCCCACCCGGTGAGGTGGCCGTAGCCGGCGGGCGCCTCGATCATCGACCCGATGGAGGGCAGCAGCCCGCCGCGCGTCGCCGGGGTCAGCCGCTGGCCGAACAGGTGGATCTCGCCCGCCGTCGGCTGCGAGAGCCCCAGCAGCATCTTCATGGTGGTGGACTTCCCGGATCCGTTCGGCCCGAGGAACCCGTACACGGACCCCTGCGGCACCTCGATGTCGAGCGCGTCGACGGCGACGCGGTCGCGGAACCGCTTGGTCAGGCCGCGGGTCGAGATGACGGCGCTCATCGGAGGCGTGCTGTCGTGGTCGGCATGCCCCCATCCTCGGCGGGCCGACGCGGGCGCGCATCGTGCCGTGGGCCGGTCCCGGCCGGCGCGCCCTCCTGCGATGGGAGGAGCAGGCGGCAGGGCGGCGGCACCTCGGCGCCACGCCGCGGGGATCAGGCGGCGAGGCCCCGGCGGTGCGCCCAGATCACCAGGTGCACGCGGTCGCGCACGCCGAGCTTCGTGAGGATGTGGCCGACGTGCGTCTTCACCGTGACCTCCGCGATGGAGAGGTCGCGCGCGATCTCCGGGTTGGACGCGCCCGTGACCAGGCGCGTGAACACGACCCGCTCGCGGTCGGTGAGGACCTCGAGGGCGGCGGTGTCGGGAGCGGGCGGCGCCGCCTGCTCGACGGCCAGCCGGTCCAGCAGCCGCTGCGTGGTGCTCAGCGAGGCCGCGAAGGTGCCGTTGTGCACGGAGCGGATCGCGTCGACGAGCTGCACGGCGGTGCTGTCCTTCAGCAGGAAGCCCACGGCGCCGGCGCGCAGCATGCGGAGGGCGTAGGCGTCCGTGTCGTGGGTGGTGAGGCCCAGGATCCGGGTGGGCGGCACGTGCCCGTCCGCCACGAGCCGCCGGGTCGCCTCGATCCCGTCGAGGACCGGCATGCGCACGTCCATGAGCACCACGTCGGGGCGGAGCTCGGCGACGCGCGCGACCGCCTGCTCGCCGTCGGCGCAGACGGCGACCGACACCATGTCCCGCTGCGCGTCCACGATGCGCGCGAAGCCGTCCCGCACCAGGGACTGGTCGTCGACCACGACGACGCGGATGGGCGCGGGCGCGTCGCTCACGGGGTGGTCCCGCCGGGCGGAGGGGTCGTCGGCCATCGGGCCCGCACGACGAACTCGTCGCCGCACGCGTACCCCGCCTGTCCGCCGTAGAGGGCGCCGCGACGCCGGATCCCCGTCAGGCCCCGGTGCTCCTCCACCGGCCGGTGCGCGCGATCCGGCGCCACGCGGTTGGCGACCGTGACGGTCAGCGCGTCCTGCGACCACTCGACGCGGAGGCGCGCCGCGTCCCCCTCGCCGTGCCGGACCGCGTTCGTGAGGGACTCCTGCACGACCCGGTAGACGGCCACGCCCATGCCCGGGAGGAGCGGCCGGGGCGCGCCCTGGTCCTCCCGGTCGACGCGGATCCCGGAGCGGCGGAACCCCTCGACGAGGGCGTCGAGGTCGTCCCATCCCGGCGCGGGACGCACGTCGGCGACGGCGGGGGCGAGGAGGCCCCTGACCTCCTGCAGGGCCGCGCGACCGCTCTCGGAGATCGTGCGGAACATCTCGGTCGACTCGGGGCTCGATGCGGTCGCCCGCCCGCTCTCCGCCTGCACGATGACGCTCGTCAGCGTGTGCGCGAGCACGTCGTGCATGTCGTCGCTCATGCGCTCCCGCTCCTCGTAGGCGGCCAGGCGGGTGCGCGCGTCGGCGTCGCGCTCGGACATGAGCGTCCGGAGCTCGGCGATGCGCACGGCCTCGCGCCGTCGTCGTTCGAGGAGCCCGACCGCCCACGCGATCGCGAAGCTCAGGGAGACGAGGGCGATCACGAGCCCGACGGATCCGGGGGATCCCAGCTCCTGGCCGGTGAGCGTGCGCGCGCCGAGGACGACGACGAAGCAGGCGCCGAGGGCGAGGCTCGCGTGCCGGAGCCGGTCGGCGGCGTGGGCGGCCACCGAGTAGGCGGAGACCAGGAGCACGACGTCGCCCGGGAACAGCAGCGATCCCGTCGTCAGCATGTGCGTGGACGAGATCGCCGTGGCCAGCAGCGCGGAGGTGAGGGGCCGCGCGTGGCGCCCGGCGAGGGTGAGCCCCATGAGGGAGGACCAGAGCCAGTCGGGCTGGCCCAGGAGGCCCATGACCGCGCAGGCGACCGCGACGGCGACGGCGACGCCCGCGTCGCCGTACGCGCGCAGACTCCCCCGTCGCATCACGCAGCCAGGCTAGCGCGGGGGTCGGGCCGACGACCCGACGACGCCGGGACGACGACGGCGTTCCGCCTCGCGCGGGATCCCGACGGCCGCCGCCTCCGACCATCGGCGGAGGGCGGGGGCGCGGGAAGTCACCGGATCGCACGATGTGCACCCGCCATGCCGCTGGGAGCCTCATCCCCAGGGACCGCAGACGGGCTGGGCGTCGACGGGCTACATCGGCCGAGGCGCACGGATCCGGGTCCCGAAGGGGCTTGTCGACCCAGTCATCGCCTTCGGGCCGTCGGGATGGGTGCGGCTCGCACCGCGGTCCGGGCCGCCGGCCGGGATCCATCCGCAACAACAGGAACACAGGTGGAACACGATGAACGACACCCTCGAGACGGCACCGCCCGTCATGGTCAGCCCGCGCTGGGACACGCTCCTCGACGCGGTCGACGAGACCAGCCCCTCCGTCCAGACCCAGATCGACGCCGAGTTCCGGCGCGTCGTGAGCCCGTACATGGCGAGCAGCGGCTGGCTCTGCACCCTCACCATCGAGTGCGGGACGTTCATCTGCGCGTGTCGCTGACGGACCCCCTCGGCGGACGGGCCGCGCGCCTCGCGCGGCCCGTCCGCTCCGTCGCGCGCACCGCCCGCACCGCCCGCGTCGCCGCCGAGCGGGTCACGACGTGACGATGACCGCGGCCGAGCTGTCGCTGATGCAGGCGGCCAGGCTGCGCGAGCGACGCGCCGTCCCCCGGGCCGAACCGCGCGTGGATCCCGGGCCGGCCCGCGCCTGGCGCGAGCACGTCCTCGAGGACGACGGCTCCCACGCCGCGTACCTCGCCGGGCAGCTCCTCGACGAGGCCGACCTCACGGGGCTCCTGACAGGCGAGGCGTGGACGCCCCGGCCCGGCAGCGCGGACTGGCTCGACCTGGTGGCGCCGTGGCTGCTCGATCCGCCGGTCGACGCAGGGGGCTACGCGCCGAGGACCGGGCACCTGGTGGTCGAGGACACGCGCGTGCCCGGGCTCCCGTTCGCCGCGCTGCTCCGCCCGATGGTCGTCGGGCAGCGTGCGCACCTCGCCCGGTGGCCGTGGCTCGCGGCCGCCGCCCGCTCCGACCTGCTCGACGGCCTCGCGGAGCAGCTCGCGACGCTCGCCCTGCGGAGCCTCCTCGCCGAGCTGGCCCGGGATCCGGCTCCCGGCCGGTACGCCCGCCTCGAGGCGCGCCTCGCCGATCCCGCGCAGCGCGCCGACTTCCTCTCCCGTCACCCCGTCCTCGCCCGCGACCTCGTCACGGCGATCCGCAGCTGGCGCGCGCACATGCAGCGCATCCTCGACCGCCTGCGCGCCGACCACGGGGCCCTCGTGCACGCGGGCTTGGCTCCCGCCAGCCTCGCCGACCTGGAAGCGGTGGACCTCGGGGCGGGCGATCCCCACGACGGCGGCCAGTCGGTCGCGACGCTGCGGTTCGCCGACGGCCGTCGGCTCGTCTACAAGCCGCGCGACTGCGCCGTCTTCGCGCTGTACCGCGACCTGGTCACCGTCCTCGCGCCCGCCCTCCCGCCGTCGATGCGGCTGCGCGCGGCCCAGGTGCTACCGCGCGAGGGGTACGGCTGGGTGGAGTTCGTGGAGCACGCGGAGGATCCCGACGCGGGCATCCCCCTCGAGCAGCACCTGGAGCGGCTCGGCTCCCTGCTCGCCGTCGCGCACGTGCTCGGCGCGTCCGACCTGCACCTCGAGAACGTCATCGCGTCGGCGGAGGGACCCGTGCCCATCGACCTGGAGACGCTGATCCAGAACCGCAGCGAGGTCGACGGCGACGACGGCACGGCCCTCACCCGGGCCTCCCGGATGCTCAACGCGTCGGTGCTCGGCAGCGGCATCCTCCCGGTGCAGCTCACGACCGGGGAGGGCACGAGCATCGACGTCAGCGTCAGCACCGGGGGCCTCCACGACGCGGGGACGACGGCGACGGTGCACCAGGTGGCTGACGCGTGCGCGGACGGCATGCGGATCGAGTCCCGCGAGATGCCCGTGGGCCGGTCCCGCAACCAGCCGCCGGGCGCGACCCTCGCGGGCATCCGCGCCGGCCGCTCCGCCATCGCGGACGGGTACCGGCGCACGTTCCGCGCCGTCCTCGAGCGCCGCACGGAGGTCCGCGGGCTCCTGTCGGAGGTGCCCGACCTCTCCTCGCGCCACATCCTGCGCGCGACCCGCTCCTACTCCCTGCTCCTCACCGAGATGCGCCGACCGCGGCCGCTGCGCAGCGGCATCGACCGGGACCACCTCCTCCGCCACCTGTGGACGCGCGTCGAGGACCACCCGGGGGACGCCGCGCTCGTCGCCGCCGAGGAGCGCGCCCTCTGGCGGCTCGACGTCCCGCTGTTCTCCACCCGGATGGACTCGCGGGCGCTGATCGCCGACGCGGACGAGGTCGCGCCGCGGCACTTCGCGCGGACCACGCGCGAGGACGTGCTCGACCGGCTCGCCGGGCTCTCCCTCGACGACCTCCCGGAGTCCCTCCGCCTCATCGACGAGTCCGTGCTGGCGGCGACCGCGACACCCGACGGCGACGGCGACGGCGAGGGCGACCTGCCCGACGCGCCCCCTCGCGCGGCCACGGGGGCCGCCTCGTCCCCCGGTCCCGTGATCCGCACGGACGACGACGCCCTCCGCGACGCGGCGCGCGGCCAGGCCCGGATCCTCCTCGACTCCGCCGTCCTCGGGCAGGACGACGTGACCTGGATCGGCCTGAGCAGCAGCCTCGACAGCAGCGGCCTCGAGTACCGCCCCGCGGGCCCCACCCTGTACGACGGGCTGGCCGGGATCGCGTTCGCCGCGACCCATGCGCACAGCGTGCTGCCCGACCTCGGGCTCGACGACCTCGCCCGCCGGGCGATGCACGCGGTCACGGCGATCCTCGACGACTGGGCGCGGGGGCTGGTCGAGCTGCCCGTGGGCGCCTACAGCGGCGCCGCCGGGCTCCTGCTCGCGCTCGCCCACCACGACGCGCAGGTCGGCGGCGATCCGCACCGCGAGCTGCGCGCCGCGGTCGTCCGTCGGCTCGGCGAGGTCGCGCACGAGGATCCGCACCTCGACGTCATGGCGGGCGTCGCGGGTGCGTGCGCCGTCGTCGCCGCGCTGCCCGAGAGCGGGACGGACGCCGGACGCGCCACCCTGCGCGCGCTCGCGGGACGCGCCCTGAGCACGGCGGTGGCGGTGGAGGGCGGGGCCCTCGCGTGGGAGACGGGATCCGACCGCGTGCGTCTCGGCGGCTTCTCGCACGGCGCGACCGGGATCGGCTGGGCGCTCGCCCGCACCGCGGAGGCCCTCGGCGACGACGCCGTCGCCGACGCGGCCGTCCGCGCGCTGCGCTTCGACGACGCGCTCTTCGACCCGTCGCGCCGCCGCTGGCTCGACGCCCGACCGGAGGCCAGGTCGGCGACGGGCGCCTACCCCGCGCACTGGTGCCACGGCGCCGCGGGCATCGCGATGGCGCGCGCCGACGCCGCCGCGTCGCTGGGGAGGCCCGACCTCCTCGAGCTCGCCCTCGTCGGCGCCCGGGAGACGGCGTCGGATGCCCTCCCGTCGGACGACTCCCTGTGCCACGGATCGCTCGGCAACCTCGGGGCCGTGCGCGGCGTCACCCGACGCGTCGGCGCCGAGACGGGGCTCCCGGGACTCCGCGACCGCGCGCTGAAGCGCGTCCTCCGAGCGGGCCCCCGCAGCGGCCTGCCCGAGGGCGTGACCAGCGTGCGGGGGCTGATGCTCGGCACCGCGGGCGCGCTGCACGCCCTGTGCCGGGAGCTGGATCCCGGCATCCCGGACGTGCTGCTGCTGGAGGGCCCGCGCTGAGGTCCCGCGCGCCGGCCCGTATCGTGGCGCCATGACCGCCGCGCCGACCGTCCGCCCCGCCGTGCCCGCCGACGCCGACGGGATCGCCGAGGTCCACATCCGCACCTGGCGCGAGACGTACGCGCATCTGCTCCCGGCGTCGTACCTCGACGGGCTCGACGTCGCGACCCGGGCGGAGGACTGGCGTCGGACCCTGGCCTCCTCGTCCGCCGCGCCGCCGTTCGTCGCCCTCGACGGCGACCGCATCGTCGGCTTCGCAGTCGCGGGACAGGCGCGCGACGACGATCCGCCGCGCCCGTTCCAGCTCTACGCGATCAACGTGGTCGCGTCCGCCCACGGCATCGGCGCGGGCCAGGCCCTCCTCGACGCGGCCATCGGCGGCGCCCCCGCCTACCTCTGGGCGGCCGACGACAACCCGCGCGCGGAGGAGTTCTACCGCCGCAACGGGTTCGCGCGGGATGGTGGCGTGGAGCGGCAGATGTACCAGGGGGCGGAGATGGTCACGGTGCGGATGGTGCGGATGGTGCGGTGAGGGCGGGCGGCCGTCAAAGGGACGCACGGGGGTCGATCACATCGTGTTCCAGTGGTACTTCCCGTTCGCGTCCGGACCCTTGCCGCCGCACCTGTAGCTGCGGCCGTTGTCGGCCTGCGCCACGGCGCCCACCTGCGAGCAGAAGCCGCCGGGGTTGATGCCGCCGGTCTGCTGCGCGGGAGCGGGCGCCGGAGCTGCCGGAGCCGGCGCAGGAGCGACCGGAGCGGGTGCCGGGGCGGCCGGCTTCGGAGCGGGTGCCGGGGCGGCCGGTGCGGGTGCCGGAGCCGGCGCCACCGTCGGCTGGACCGTGGGCGCCGGGGCGGGCGCCAGCAGCGTGAGCGTCACGGTGGATCCGGCGTCGACCCGCGATCCCGGGGTCGGGCTCTGCGACTTGACGGTCATACCGTCGGTCGGGCTGGTCTTCTCCCCCGACTCGAGCACGTACTGGACGAGGTAGCCGGCCTCGCGGAGCAGCGTGCGGGCATCGGTCGCGCTCTTGGCGCTGACGTCCTCGACGACGTGGACCACCGGGGTCGGCGTCGCGGACGGCGTCGGGGTGGGGCTGGGGGTCGCGGTGGCGACGGCGGCCACCGCCGGTGCCGGAGCCGACCCCGAGCCACCGGCGGGCAGGACCGCGCCGATGACGAGCAGCAGCACGGCCCCGACCGCCGTCGCGGTTCCGCGCGGACGGGACGTCAGGGCGGGGACGAAGCCGCGACGCCCGAGGACGACCGTGTACAGCGCGGCCGCGAGGGCGACGAGCCCGACGGACACGAACATGCCGCGGAAGCCGCCGATCGCCGTGCTGAGGAGGATGACGAGCGCGGCAACCGATGCGACGATCCACGTGGCGGTCGGGTGGATCCCGGGGCGGGGGTCGCTGAGGACCATCGCGGGCGCGATCGTCGCGACCGGCGCCCCGATGGCCTTCCCGGTGGGCCGCGCGGGCGTCGGCGCGGGCATCGCGACGGTCGCCGCCGCCCGCTCCGCCTTGGCCCGGGCCGCTGCCTCGCGCTCCGCGGCCTTGGCGTGCATCGCGGCTTCGCGCTGCGCGACCTTGGCCACCCGCTGCTGTTCGGCGACGGCGGCGCGCTCGGCCTGGACCCGCGCGGCATCCGCGGCGCGAGCGGCCTTCGCCTGCTCGGCCTGCTGCGCCGCGGCGACGGCGGCCAGCGCCGCGGCGCTCGGCGCCTGCACCTGCGGAGCGGCGGGCTGCACCATCGGCGCGACGTGCTGCGTCCACGCGGCGCCGTCCCAGTAGCGGAGCTGGCCGGATCCGTCGGGGAACCAGCCCGCGGGAGCGGCGGAGGGGACGTCGGGCATGGTGCTCCTCGGGTGTGTGCCGCGACGAAGGGGTAGGCGGCAGGTGGTGCCGTCGAGAGAGACGACGCCTGAGGATATGAGCGCGCTCTCCCAGCCGTAAGCCCTCGCATGGGGGTGAAAGGGGTGCGGGACTACTGGGATCCGGCCGCCTAACCGGCGCGACGCCCCCGGTCGCGGACCGCGGGCGTCGCCGATCTCAGCCCTCGCGCCTGCCGACGGCGCGCACGGCGTCCGAGATCGACCCGCCGTGCCGCTTCCGATGCTCCTTCACGTCCGCAGCGGTGACGCCCTCCGGAAGCCGGCCGATGCCGGCGGGGTCCCCGAGGATCCCGGGCCCCAGGAGGAACGCCGCGGCGAGCGCCGCGAGGAGGAGCAGCGTGCCGATGCCCGCCTCCCCCGCCAGCCAGAACGCGATGCCCCCGACGGCAGCGGCGGTGATCGCGACGGTGCGGAGCACGTTCGACGCGGTCATGAGAAGCACTCCTCCTTGACGAAGGTGATCCCGATGAGCTCGCCCGCGAGTGCGAAGGAGAGCCGCAGGGGCGGACGCCTGCGGCTCAGAATGGCGTTCGTGCGTATCTGCATGCCCTCTCCAACCGTCGGTCGTCAAATCAGAGGCCGGGCATCCCGGCCCGTTCCAGGATGCGAACATCAGCGCCGATCCTCAAGCGCGGTGGATCCCTTGCACGGCAGCCCTGATCTCGGCCGCCGCGTCCTCCGCGGGCACATGCTCCCAGAACCGGAGCACTGTCCATCCCAGGTCGCGGAGCAGCGCGGTCACCTCCGCGTCACGCTCGACGTTGCGCGCGAGCTTCGCCGTCCAGTAGTCCGCGTTCGCCTTCGGGAGGTGCAGGTGCTGCGGGCAGCTGTGCCAGAAGCACCCGTCGATGAACACGGCGATGCGCTGGCGGGTGAACGCGATGTCGGCTCGGGTCCTCGACTCCTGCACCACGCGGAGGTCGACGCGGTACCGCAGGCCTCGGGCGTGCAGGAGGCGCCGGACGACAAGCTCCGGCCGCGTGTCCCGCCGCTTGTTCGATCGCATGGTGCTGCGCGCGGCGTCGGAGGAGGCCCAGGACATGCGAGGAGGAGACCACGGACCTCCGACATGCGAGGCACGATTCCCTAATGTAGGAAAATGACCGAGACGTTACGACCGCTGTCCTTCACCCGTTACGACATGAGCTCGGCCGGATCAGCCGCCGCTTTGTTCGCCGATTCGAAGACGGTGTGCGGGATCTACGTCCTCGAGTTCGAGGACGGGATGAAGTACGTCGGGCAGACTCGTCAAATCGTCTCCCGGTACGCGTCGCACCGGCGGACGCATCGGGACATCGTCGCGTTCAGCTTCGCGCCGTGCACAGCCGCCGCCCTCGACGAGCATGAGCGACAGGAGATTCGACGACAAGAGGCGGCTGACGTAAGCCTCCGCAACCTGAATCTGACCGGCTGGCCCGCGGGCAGCGGCGACATGGACGTGACGATCGCGAACGGCGAGAGCATCCTCCTCCCGTGGGATAGGGCTCGGCGCCTCCGTCTCGACGACGAGGGCGCGGCGACGACGCAGAGGAGGTTCTGGGCTCTCGCTGCACGCGACGACTACGAGGAGATGGCGGATGCGGTCGCCAAGTACCTCGACGAGTGCGTCGCAGACCCCTTCGGCACGCAGCGCTACCTATGGAACATCGTCGCCTTTCCCAAGACGGGCCAGACGAAGTCGCGGCGTCGCCTGTTCACTCTGAATTGCGGTGGACTGGAGACCTTGTTCGCGCTCGAGCACCGCGACGGGGACG
Organism: Clavibacter zhangzhiyongii; assembly: GCF_014775655.1. NCBI lineage: Bacteria > Bacillati > Actinomycetota > Actinomycetes > Micrococcales > Microbacteriaceae > Clavibacter > Clavibacter zhangzhiyongii. The sequence goes on from NZ_CP061274.1 coordinate 2,083,705, forward strand.
AGACGCAGATTCAGATCCACGTCAACTTCGACGAGGACCGGACACTGGAATGCATGGACGAGGCGGGAATGGGCACGCAGATGCCCGATGACTTCTACGACATCAGGGACACGCCGTACACGAGCGCCGCCGTCATCCAGAGCACCTTCTACTCCTGGTCGGACTTCGCTCGAGCCCTCGACTTCGCGCCGTTCGTCGAGGGCGCCTACAAGCTCAACACGATGCAGATGCGTCGCAAGTCCTCGCCCTTCCATCGGCACCACAATCAGGGGCTCGCGGATGACATGCTGCGGCGAGCGGCGACCCGGCTCACACTTTCGCGCGCATGACACCGCCCGTCGGATGGTGCGATTCCGAGAAAGCATCACAGTCATCGTCGCCAGGGCGACCGAACGGGTGACGGCAGGAACACCCCGAAACGACGAATGCCCCGGCCGGACCGCTAGGTCCTTCCGAGGCATGTCCGTCGGGCTGACAGGATTTGAACCTGCGACCCCTTGACCCCCAGTCAAGTGCGCTACCAAGCTGCGCCACAGCCCGTTGACCCATCGCTGGGCAACTCGTAGAGCCTACCGCATCAGCGGCACTGCTCCAGCACGCGCGGTGAGCCGGGCCGGCACCGGATCAGGCAGCCGCACCACCCGACGGCCGCGTCGACGACGACCCCGGTGCGGAGCCACCGGCCACCCGCCCCGGCTTCGGGAACGCGTCCCGCATGTGGTCGCTCCGCAGGATGTCGGCCACCCCGATGAGCAGCAGCGAGAAGACGATCTGCTCGATGACCATCCAGAGCGGGTAGAGGCCCGGGATCGCGGCGATCACCAGGGTCACGATGGGGAAGATCTGGCTGAAGAGGCGCAGGCGCGAGTACGCCCACCAGTAGCCGGCCGACGCGCGCCAGGCGAAGTAGTAGAGCGTGACGGTCATCGCGAGCACCACGAACGAGCGGAACCAGACCGCCGGAGCGATGGCGACGCCGTCGGACGCGAGCGTCAGGGCGATGGCCACGGCGGTCGCGCCGACGGCGGTCTCGGCGACGAGGATCCACCGGATCCAGCGGAAGGCGCGGGCCGTGAACGGGTGGTCGCGCATGTCCTCGGCGATGACGTGGCCCGCCTGGCGGCCGGCGGCGATGCGATCGAGGCGGCTGAGCAGCTGGTCCACCGGTGCGATCCTCCACGGTCTCGTGAGCGGGCGTCGGATGCGCCCGGATCAGGGTACGACGCGGCGCCGGGCGCCCGCCGGGAACGAGCCGGGCTGCGCGGGACGGACACGTCAGCATCCCCTCATCTCGCCGCCGAGGCGTCGGTGCGACACGACCCGGAGACACGCGCCGACGACGCACCGGCTCCCCCGCATGACTCCCCGTGACGCCCCGCGTCGTCACACCGAGCAACCCCGCGTCACACCCCTCGCCAGCCGCGGCGACGCGCCCCTACCGTGGCCCCACCGCGAGGCGCGGCACCGGTCGCGCCCCTTCACGAGAGGACAGGACATGACCCTGATCGACCGCGAGCCCCGACCCGCATCCGGCTCCCCCGACACCGCCCGGGACGCCGACCGCCGGCGCCCCGCACCCCTCGGCGACGCCCCCGTCGACCGCTGGAAGGGGACCCCGCGCCCCACGACGCCGGCCGCGTGGATCGCCCGCGCCCGTGAGGTCGCCGACATCCTCGCCGTCGACCAGGTCGAGCGCGACCGCGCCGGCGCGAGCCCCCACCAGGAGGTCGCGCTCCTCAAGCACGCGGGCCTGGTCACGCTGCTCGGCCCCGCGGAGCACGGCGGCGGCGGGCAGACGTGGGACACCGCGTACAAGGTGATCCGCGCGGTCGCCCGCGGCGACGGATCCATCGGCCAGCTCCTCGGCTACCACTACCTCTGGGCGTGGGCCGCGCGGCTCGTCGCGACCGACGCGCAGATCGAGGCGGTCGAGAAGCTCGCCACCACCGGGAACCTCCTCTTCGGCGGCGCCGTGAACCCGCGCGACTCCGACCTCGTCATCCGCGAGGACGGCGACGAGCTCGTCTACTCCGGCCGGAAGTCGTTCTCCACGGGCGGCGTCGTCTCCGACCTCACGGTGCTGGAGGGCGTCCTCGAGGGCACGGACACGCACGTGTTCGCGATCGTGCCGACGGACCAGCCGGGCATCGTCTTCGGCCACGACTGGGACAGCCACGGGCAGCGGCTCACGGAGTCGGGCTCGGTGGAGATCCGCGACGTGCGGGTGCCGTGGACGGACGCCGCCGGCTTCGTCGACAAGGTGTTCCAGCCGCTCGTCTACGGCACGCTCAACGTGCCCGCGATCCAGCTGGTGTTCGCGAACTTCTACCAGGGGATCGCGGAGGGCGCGCTCGAGACGGCTGCCGCCTACACGCGGAGCACCACGCGCGCGTGGCCGTACGGCGGCGACGACAAGGAGCGCGCCACCGACGAGTGGTACGTGCTCGAGGGCTACGGGCAGCTGCAGTCGAAGGTGTGGGCGTCGGAGGCGCTGCTGGATGCGGTGGGCGCCGAGATCAGCGCCGTGCTGCACGCGCCGCGCGAGAAGCTCACGGAGCGGAAGCGCGGCGAGATCGCCGTGCGGGTCGCGGCGGCCAAGGCGCGCATCGCCGAGGACGGGCTGGAGGTCGGCACGCGGATCCTCGAGCTCACGGGCGCCCGCGCCTCCTCCGCGAAGGCCGGGCTCGACATCTTCTGGCGGAACCTCCGCACGCACACGCTGCACGACCCGATCCCCTACAAGCGCCGCGAGGTGGGCCGGCACGTGCTGCTCGGCGAGGTCCCGGAGCCGACCTGGTACACGTGATCCGCGCCCGCAGACGCACGGACGGCGCCGACCCCGACAAGGGATCGACGCCGTCCGTCGTGCTGCCCGCGACAGCGGAGAGGGAGCGCTAGCGCTTCCGCTTCTCCCGCACGCGCATGTTGACGATGATCGGGCTGCCCTCGAAGCCGTAGATCTCGCGGAGGCGTCGCTGGATGTACCGGCGGTACTGCGGGTCGAGGTACCCGGTCGTGAAGAGCACGAATGTCGGCGGCCGGCTGGAGGCCTGCGTGCCGAACAGGATGCGCGGCTGCTTGCCGCCGCGCACGGGGTGCGGGTGCGCCGCGGTGAGCTCGGCGAGGAACGCGTTGAACTTGCCCGTCGCGATGCGGGTGTCCCACGACTCCAGCGCCGTCTCGAGCGCCGGCACGAGCTTCTCCATGTGGCGGCCGGTGCGCGCCGAGATGTTGACGCGCGGCGCCCACGACACGTGCGCGAGGTCGGTCTCGATCTCGCGCTCGAGGTAGCGGCGGCGTTCGTCGTCGAGGAGGTCCCACTTGTTGAACGCCAGCACGAGCGCGCGGCCCGACTCGAGCACCAGCTCGATGATGCGGATGTCCTGCTCGCTGATGACCTCGGAGACGTCGATCATGACGACCGCGACCTCGGCCTTCTCCAGCGCCGCGCTCGTGCGGAGCGACGCGTAGAAGTCGGCCCCCTGGGCGAGGTGCATGCGGCGGCGGATGCCGGCGGTGTCGACGAAGCGCCACACCTTGCCGGCGATCTCGACCTGCTCGTCGACCGGGTCGCGCGTGGTGCCGGCGAGCTCGTTGACGACCACGCGCTCCTCGCCCGCGGCCTTGTTGAGCAGGCTCGACTTGCCGACGTTCGGGCGGCCGAGGATGGCGACGCGACGGGGTCCGCCGACCTCCTCCTTGGCGACCTTGGAGACGAGCGGCAGGGTCTTCAGCACCAGGTCCAGCAGGTCGGCGACGCCGCGGCCGTGGAGCGCGGAGACGGGGTGCGGCTCGCCGAGGCCGAGCGACCACAGGCTGGCGGCGTTCGGCTCCTGGCGCGCGTCGTCGACCTTGTTGGCCGCGAGGATCACCGTCTTCTTGGTCTTGCGGAGCAGGCGGACGACGTGCTCGTCCGTGCTCGTGGCGCCCACGTTCGCGTCGACGACGAAGAGCACGGCGTCGGCGAGGTCCATCGCGATCTCGGCCTGCATGGCCACGGACGCGTTGATGCCCTTGGCGTCGGGCTCCCAGCCGCCGGTGTCCACCAGGGTGAACCAGCGGCCGGCGTACTCGGCCTTGTAGGAGACGCGGTCGCGCGTGACGCCGGGGGTGTCCTCGACGACGGCCTCGCGGCGGCCGAGGATCCGGTTGATGAGCGCGGACTTGCCGACGTTCGGGCGGCCGACGACCGCGAGCACGGGCAGCGCCGGCAGGTACGTGACCTGGTCGGGGTCGTCCGTCGCGGTCTCGAGGACCTCGAGGTCCTCGTCGTCGAGCTCGTAGTCATCGAGCCCGGCGCGGAGCGTCTGCGCGCGCTGCGCGGCCAGCTCCTCGTCGATGCTCGACAGGCGCTCGGAGAGCCCGCTGTCGAGCTCGGGGAAGTCGTCGTCGTGATCAGCCATGTTGTCCTCTGGCGTGTCGGCCCGTCACCGGGCCGCGCCTCAATCTGTTCGTGCGTGAACGAGATCGACCACCGCCTGGACGGTCTGGTCGAAGTCGATGTCCGTGGAATCGATGGTGGTCACACCATCTGCGGCGTTCATGAAGTCGACGACCTGCGAGTCGGCCCGATCCCGGGAGGCGAGTGATTCGCCGACCGCGGCGGCCGACTGGTCGGTCGTCTCCGCGGAACGCCTGCTCATCCTAGCTTCCGGGGAGGCCGTCAGCAGAATGCGCACCTGCGCGTCGGGTGCGACGACCGTCGTGATGTCGCGTCCCTCGACCACGATGCCGGGCTTGTCGCTCGACGCCATGAGCGAGCGGAACAGCTCCACCATGTAGTGCCGCACCTCGGGGACGCGCGCCACCTGGCTCACGACGGCGGAGACTCGGGGGGTGCGGATGGCGTCGGTGACGTCGGTGCCGCGGACGCTCACGCGCGTCTCCTCCGGGTCGATCGCGATGTCGTAGTCGAATCCCTCGATGAGGCTCGTGACGGTGGCGGGGTCCCGGGTGTCGACGCCGCTCTCCAGCGCGAACCAGCTGAGCGCGCGGTACGCGGCGCCGGTGTCCTGGTAGTCGAAGCCGAGGGCGCGCGCGGCCGCGCGGCTCACGCTCGACTTGCCGCTGCCGGCCGGGCCGTCGACGGCCACGACCGTGCGGTTGAGCGTGGCGTCCACCAGCAGCGTGTCCTCGAGCGGGTCCGGGGCGGGCGCCTCGCTCGCCTCCGTCCCGGGCACGGTGGTGTCGTCCGCGGGCATGTCTCGTCCGGTCATCCGGCGATCCTCCAGTTCCGGTCGTCGAGCCGCGCGACCAGGCGGTCGCGGGCCTCGGGCAGCACGGCGATCTCGACGAGACCGACCTGCGCGCCCTGGGAGTGCTCGAGGCGCAGGTCCTCAATGCTGACGTCGGCGGCGCCGACGTCGGAGATCAGCGCGGCCAGCTGGCCGGGCCGGTCGTCGATCATCACGGTGATGGCGGCGAAGCGGCGGTCCTGGCCGTGCTTGCCGGGGATGCGGGCGACGCCGGCGTTGCCCGCGTGGATCCGCTCGGCCACCCGGAGCCGGGCGCCCTGCGCGTCGACGTCGTCGAGCGCGTCGATGACCTCGTCGAGGTCGGTGCGCATGGCGCGCAGGATCGGGACGATGCGGGAGGCGTTCGCGCCGAGGATCTGCACCCACAGCGACGCGTCGCTCGACGCGATGCGCGTCGTGTCGCGGAGGCCCTGGCCGGAGAGGCCGAGCGCGGTGCCGGATCCGTCGGTCAGCCGCGACGCCAGCAGGCTCGCGACGATCTGCGGCACGTGCGAGACGAGCGCCACCGACGCGTCGTGCTCCTCCGCGGTCATCTCGATGGGGACCGCGCCGAGGTCGAGGATCAGCTGCTCGACGGGCGCGCCGGCCGTGTAGCTGATGCCGCCGTGCCCCGCGATGACCCAGGGCCGACCGAGGAAGAGGTCCCCCGTCGCGGAGACGGGACCGCCGCGCTCGCGCCCGGCGAGCGGGTGCGACCCGAGGTAGCGGGAGAGGTCGGCGCCCATGGCGCGCAGCTCCTCGAGCGGCGCGGCCTTGACGCTCGCGACGTCGGTGACGAGCGCCTCCGGGTGCGCGTCGAGCTCGGCCGCGACGACGCGCGCCGTCACGTCCGGCGGCACGCAGACCACGACGAGCGACGGGCGGTCGGGCGCAGCGCCGGCGTCGGCGATGCGGCCCGCCCCCATGTCGGCGGCGAGGCGCAGCGTGGTGGGCGACGCGTCCGCGAGCACCACGTCGACCCCGCGCGCGCGGAGCCCGAGCGCGATGCTCGTGCCGAGGAGCCCCGTGCCGACGATGCGGACGGTCCCCTGCACGCGCGTGTCGGTCGCCTCCGGGGAGGCGGCCTGATCGCTCACTCGCCGTCCTCGCGGTCGACGTCCCCCTGCGCCTCGGCGGCGGCGCCCGCGCCCTGCGGGGTCGCGGGGCCGGCCTGCGCGCGGGCCTCGCGGGAGATCGTGAGGAGCTGGCCGAGCTCGTCGGAGGTGAGGTCGCGCACGCGTCCGACCCCGAGCGATCCGAGGTGCAGCGGCCCGAACTGGCGGCGCACGAGCTCCTCGACGGGGTGGCCGACCTCGTCGAGCATGCGGCGGACGATGCGGTTGCGGCCCGAGTGCAGCGTGATCTCCACGAGCGTCTGGTCGCCGCCGCCCGAGAGGATGCGCGCGCGATCCGCCTGGATCGGCCCGTCCTCGAGGTCGACGCCCTGCGTGAGCCGCTGGATCGTCTGCGGGGTGACCCGACCCGTGACCTTCGCGATGTACGTCTTCAGCACCCCGAACGACGGGTGCGCGAGCACGTGCGCGAGGTCGCCGTCGTTCGTGAGGATCAGCAGTCCGCTCGTCTCCGCGTCGAGGCGGCCGACGTTGAACAGGCGCTCCTCGAACTCCTCGGTGAACTCGCGGAGGTCGGGGCGGCCGCGCTCGTCGCGCAGCGAGGAGTAGATGCCGACGGGCTTGTTGAGCATGAGGTAGCGCTTGGAGGTGTCGAGCTGCACGGCCTGGTCGTCGACCGCGACCTCGTCGACGTCGGGGTCGATGCGGCGGCCGGGCTCGGTGACGACCTCGCCGTTCACGGTGACGCGGCCCGCGGCGATCATGTCCTCGCAGACGCGGCGGCTGGCGACGCCCGCGGCGGCCATCACCTTCTGCAGGCGGATGCCCTGCACCGGCTCGTCGGGGTTCCAGGCGTGGTCAGTGGAGGGGGTCATGGAAGCCTTCCGCCCCGTCGGGGAGCAACGGGGAGATCGGGGGGAGCTCGTCGAGCGAGTTGATGCCGAGCTGCGTGAGCAGGTGGTCTGTCGTACCGTAATGGATCGCGCCGGTCTCGCCGTCGGTGAAGGCCTCCGTCACGAGGCCCCGCGCGAGCAGCGTCCGCACCACCGAGTCGACGTTCACGGCGCGGATCGCGGCCACCTGGCTGCGGCTGATCGGCTGCTTGTACGCGATCACCGCGAGCGTCTCGAGGGCCGCCTGCGAGAGGCGCGTGGGGTTCTGGGTGAGCACGTGGTCGCGTACGACCACGTCGTACTCGGGCCGCACGTACACGCGCCAGCCACCGCCGACCTCGCGCAGCTCGAAGCCGCGGCGCACTCCCCCGGCCTTCCCGTCGAAGTCGTCGACGAGCCGCTGGATCGCCCGCCGCACCTCGCGCACGGGCGTCGAGGTGGCGGTCGCGAGGGTCGTGGCGGTCTGCGGCTCGTCGGCGACCATGAGCAGCGCCTCGAGCGCGCGGTCGAGGTCGATCGGCGCGTCCGTCGTGGTCGCGTCGTGGGCGGCGGCGGCAGCGGCGCCCTGCGCGGGATCCACCGGCTCAGCCGTCATAGCCGGCCCCCAGGCTCGCGAGCGCGTCGTCGCTCCAGCTCTCGGCGGTCCACGTGAGCGTCAGCTCGCCGAGGGCCTCCGGCTGGTCGAACTCGATGGCGGCGACGCGGTAGAGCTCGAGCACGGCGAGGAAGCGGGCGATCACGACGCCGGTGAGGCCCGCGTCCGCCACGAGCTCGCGGAACGTCACGGGCGCGCCGCTGCGCAGCCGCGCGACGACCACGGCGGCCTGCTCGCGGATGCTCACGAGCGGCGCGTGCAGGTGGTCGAGCCCGACCGTCGGGATCTCGCGCGGCGCGAGCGCGAGCAGGGCGATGGCCGCGAGGTCCGCGGGCGAGGTGGTCCACACGAGCTCGGGCACCTGCGCGCGGAAGCGCTCCTCGAGCGGCACGTCGCGGAAGGCGCGGCCCGACTCGGCGGCGAGGCGCTCCTGGAACCAGCCGGCCGCCTGCTTGAACGCGCGGTACTGCAGCAGCCGGGCGAACAGCAGGTCGCGCGCCTCGAGCAGCGCGACGTCCTCGGCGTCCACGAGCTCGCCCTGCGGCAGGAGCCCGACGAGCTTCAGGTCGAGCAGCGTCGCCGCGACCACGAGGAAGGAGCTGGCCTCGTCGAGGTCGTCCGGCCCGTCGAGGCCGCGGATGTGCGCGATGAACTCGTTCGTCACGAGGCTGAGGCTGACCTCGGTGATGTCCATCTCATGGCTGCCGATGAGCGAGAGCAGCAGATCGAACGGGCCCTCGAAGTTGCCGATGCTGACGCGGAAGGCGCGCTCCGGATCCGCGGCGGCCGCGGCGTCGGCGAGCTCGGGATCCGCCAGGGGCGTGCCCCTACGCGACGGCGCCACGCGCGATGAGCTCCCGCGCCACCTTGCGGTACGCGAGCGCCGCCGGGTGCTCGGGCGCGAACTGGATGATGGGCTTGCCCGCCACCGACGCGTCCGGGAACTTGACCGTGCGGCCGATCACGGTCTCGAGCACGCTGTCGTCGAACGCCTCCACCACGCGCTGCAGCACCTCGCGGGAGTGCAGGGTGCGCGAGTCGTACATGGTCGCGAGGATTCCGTCGAGCGCGAGCCCCGGGTTCAGCCGGTCCTTGACCTTGTCGATGGTCTCCACGAGGAGCGCGACGCCGCGGAGCGCGAAGAACTCGCACTCGAGCGGGATCAGCACGCCGTGGCTCGCGGTGAGCGCGTTGACGGTGAGGAGGCCGAGCGACGGCTGGCAGTCGATGAGGATGACGTCGTAGTCGCCGCTCACCTTGCGCAGCACGCTCGCGAGGATCTGCTCGCGCGCGACCTCGTTGACGAGGTGCACCTCCGCGGCCGACAGGTCGATGTTCGCGGGGATGACGTCGAGGCCCTCGAAGCCCGTGGTCTGGATCGCCTCGCGCGGGTCCTTCACGGTGCCGAGCAGCAGGTCGTAGATGGTGACGGCGTCGTGCGTCTGCACGCCGAGGCCCGCGGAGAGCGCGCCCTGCGGGTCGAAGTCGACGGCGAGCACGCGGCGGCCGTAGCTCGCGAGCGACGCACCCAGGTTGATGGCGGTGGTCGTCTTGCCGACGCCGCCCTTCTGGTTGCAGAGGGAGATGATCTTGGCGGGCCCATGGCCCGCGAGCGGCTCCGGATCGGCGAACTCGCGCAGCTCCCGGCCGGTGGGTCCGAGCACGGGGACGTCCATTCCCGGGAGCTCGGTCACATCTGGCTTGCGCGTCACGTGGGTCTCTCTCTGCCGCTCCTCCGGCGCGGTCCCGCCGGATCCCCCGAGTCTACCGGGGAGGGTGCGTCACGCCCGGCGGGCACGCGGGTGGGCGGTCGTGTAGACGTCGCGCAGCGTGTCGACGGTCACGCGCGTGTAGATCTGCGTGGTCGCGACCGACGAGTGGCCGAGCAGCTCCTGCACGACGCGCACGTCGGCGCCGCCCGCGATGAGGTGCGTCGCGAACGAGTGCCGGAAGGTGTGCGGCGAGATCTCCTTCGCGACGCCCGCGCGCTCCGCGGCCGCCTTGATCACGAGCCAGGCGTTCTGCCGGGAGAGCGCGTGGCCGCGCAAGCCCAGGAACAGGGCGGGCGTCGCGGTGCCGCGCGCGGCGAGGATCGGGCGCACCCGCACGAGGTAGGCGTCCACGGCACGGCGGGCGAACGAGCCGACGGGCACGATCCGCTGCTTGCCGCCCTTGCCGAGCACGCGCACGATCTCGGCCGCGGCGCCGTCGGGCCCGAGCACGTCGTCGACCGTGAGCGCGGTGATCTCGCTGACGCGCGCCCCCGTCGCGTACAGCAGCTCGAGCAGGGCCTTGTCGCGCACCCGGAGCGGCTCGTCGCCGTCGGTGGCGTCGAGGATCCGCCCCATCGTCTCGACGGAGACGGCCTTCGGCAGACGGCTCGGCAGCTTGGGCGGCCGCGCGTCGGCGGACACGTCGACGTCGACGATCCCCTCCTCCAGCAGGAAGCGGTGGAACGAGCGCACGCTCGACAGCATCCGCGCGAGGGACGCCGCCGTGAGGCCGCCCTGCGCGGGGTCGCGGACGCGCTGCGCGAAGCCCGTGACGTGCGCGGGGGTCGCGCCGGCGGGATCCCGCACGCCCTCCTCCGCGAGGTGCGCCGCGTACCGCGCGAGGTCGCGCCGGTACGCCTCGAGGGTGTTGCGGGAGAGGCCGCGCTCCACCTCCACGTGCCGGAGCCAGCGGTCGACGGCCCGGCGGATGGCGACGGGGACCTCGGGGGCGGCGTCGGGCGCCGCTCCCCCGGGCCCGTCGGCCGCGTCGGTCACGAGGCGGACGCGCCCCCGCCGTCGCGGAGCTTCGGGTGCCGGAGCCACGGCGCGTCAGCGGGTCCCAGCGTCGCCCAGCCGCGCGAGCGGGCCACGTGCGCCTGCAGCACGGCGATCACGGTCGACGGGTTCTGGATCCGCCGCTCGAGCACCGCCGTGACGACCTCGTCGAGGTCGACCCAGCGCTTCTCGATGTCGGCCTCCTCGTCGGTGCGCGCGAACGCCTCCGCCGTGGGGGTGAGCCCGCGGGCGAGGTACACGCGGATCGCCTCGTCGCTGCCGCCGGGCGTCGTGAGGTACTCGGCGAGCACGCTCCACTCGGCGGCCTCGAGGTCGGCCTCCTCCGCGAGCTCGCGCTGCACGGCCGTGAGCGGCGGCTCCCCGGTGACGTCGAGGAGACCGGCCGGGATCTCCCACTCGCGCATCCGCACGGGGTGCCGGTACTGCTTGATGAGGAGCACGCGGTCCTCGTCGTCGATGGCGAGCACCGCGACGGCGCCCGTGTGGTCGACGTACTCCCGCGTGATCTCGGAGTCGCCGTACGCGAAGGTCTCGCGCCGGACGTCCCAGATCTTGCCCGCGAAGACCCTCTCGCTCGACGTGATCCCGTAGGAGACCTCGTCGTCGTGCAGCCCGTCCGCCGGGGTTCCCGCCACCGCGTCGGTCACGCGACCGCCTCGGCGTCGTCCTCGACGAACAGCGTGCTGGCCGCCTGGCGGTCGAGGGCCGCGCGGACGAGGCCGGCGAACAGCGGGTGCGCGCGGTTCGGGCGCGACCGGAGCTCCGGGTGCGCCTGCGTGCCGATGTAGAACGGGTGCACCTCGCGCGGCAGCTCCACGTACTCGACGAGCGTGCCGTCGGGCGAGGTGCCCGAGAACACGAGGCCGGCGTCCTGGATCCGCTGGCGGTACTGGTTGTTGACCTCGTAGCGGTGGCGGTGGCGCTCGTGCGAGACGGGCGCGCCGTACAGCTCGGCCGCGAGCGAGCCGGGCGCGAGCGCCGCCTCGTAGACGCCGAGGCGCATGGTGCCGCCCAGGTCGCCGCCCGCGATGATGTCGACCTGCTCGGCCATCGTCGCGATGACCGGGAACTCGCTGTCGGGGTCGAACTCGGTGGAGGAGGCGCCGGCGAGGCCCGCCTCGTCGCGCGCGTACTCGATGACCATGCACTGGAGGCCGAGGCACAGGCCGAGCACGGGGATCCCGTTGTCGCGCGCGAACTTGAGCGCGCCGAGCTTGCCCTCGATGCCGCGGATGCCGAAGCCGCCCGGCACGCACAGCGCGTCGAGGTCGCCGAGCATCTTCGCGGCGCCCTCGGGCGTCTCGCACTCGTCGGACGCGACCCAGCGCAGCTTCACGCGCGTCGAGTGGGCGAACCCGCCGGCGCGCAGCGCCTCGGTGACGGACAGGTACGCGTCGGGCAGGTCGATGTACTTGCCGACCAGTCCGATGGTGACCTCGTGCTTGGGGTCGTGCACGGCGTCGAGCAGGTCGCTCCAGCCCGACCAGTCGACGGCGTCCGCGGCGGGGAGCCCCAGGTGGTCGATGATGTAGCTGTCGAGGCCCTGGCGGTGCAGCATCTCGGGGATGTCGTAGATGCTCGGCACGTCGACCGCGTTCACGACGGCCTGCTCGTCCACGTCGCACATGAGCGCGATCTTCTTCTTGTTCGAGTCCGAGACGGGCCGGTCGCTGCGGAGCACGAGCGCGTCCGGCTGGATCCCGATGGAGCGCAGCGCCGCGACCGAGTGCTGCGTGGGCTTGGTCTTCTGCTCGCCGGACGCGCCCATGTACGGCACGAGCGAGACGTGCACGAAGAAGACGTTGTTCCGGCCGAGCTCGTGGCGCACCTGGCGCGCCGCCTCGATGAAGGGCTGGCTCTCGATGTCGCCGACCGTGCCGCCGATCTCGGTGATGATCACGTCGGGCTGCGGCTCGTCCGAGGCCTGCAGGCGCATGCGGCGCTTGATCTCGTCGGTGATGTGCGGGATGACCTGCACGGTGTCGCCCAGGTACTCGCCGCGGCGCTCCTTGGCGATGACCTCCGAGTAGATCTGGCCGGTGGTCACGTTGGCCGCCTGGTCCAGCTCGATGTCGAGGAAGCGCTCGTAGTGCCCGATGTCGAGGTCGGTCTCCGCGCCGTCGTCGGTCACGAAGACCTCGCCGTGCTGGAAGGGGTTCATGGTGCCCGGATCCACGTTGAGGTAGGGATCGAGCTTCTGCATGACGACGCGCACGCCGCGCGCCGTGAGGAGGTTGCCGAGGCTGGCCGCCGTGAGGCCCTTGCCGAGGGAGGAGACGACGCCGCCGGTCACGAAGATGTGCCGGGTGGTCCTGCCGCCTGTCGTGCTGGTCGTGCTGGTCGTGTTGCTCGAGTCCGTGTCCGCTGCTGAGTGAATGTCCGCCACGGGCTTCCATCCTACGTGGGAATCGGGGCCGCGCGACAGCCACGGCGCGGCGGCCGGCCGGCGCGGGACGACGACGACCCCGACCGCGGGCCCGCCGCACCGGCTCCCGGTCGTCGTCCCGCGGCGGATCAGCGGAGCGAGGCCGCGGTCTCCACGAGCTCGCGCGCGTGCGCCAGGCCGCTCTCGCTGTCCGGCAGGCCGGAGAGCAGGCGCGCCATCTCCTGGATCCGCGCGTCGCCCTCGAGCTGCGTGACGCTGGACGCGGTGACCTGCCCGTCGCCGCCCTTGACGACCCGCAGGTGGTTGGTCGAGAACGCGGCGACCTGCGCGAGGTGCGTGACGACGATGACCTGCGCGCGCTCGGCGAGCCGCGCGAGGCGCCGCCCGATCTCGATGGCGGCCGCGCCGCCGACGCCCGCGTCGACCTCGTCGAAGACGAACGTGGGCACGGGGTCGTCGCCCGCCACCACGACCTCGATGGCGAGCATCACGCGCGACAGCTCGCCGCCGGACGCCCCGCGCCCGAGCGGCCGGGCCTCGGCCCCGGCGTGCGGCCGGAGCAGGATCTCCACGCGGTCGGCGCCGGACAGCGCCGGCTCCTCGCGCGGGCTGACGCGCACCTCGAGCGATGCATCGGCCATGGCGAGGGCGCCGAGCTCGGCCGTGACGGCGTCGGCCAGCCGCGCGCCGGCCTCCGCACGGACGTCCGTGACGCGCGCGGCGAGCTCGCCGACGAGCTGCTCGTCCCGCTCCACCTCGACGCGCAGCAGGTCGATCCGGTCCGTGTCGCCGTCGAGCTCCAACAGGCGGGCGCTGCCCGTGTCGAGGAACGCGAGCGCGTCCTCCACCGTGGGCCCGTGCACGCGCGTGAGCGCGGCGAGCTCCGCACGGCGGTCCTGCAGGGACTCGAGCTCGCGGGCGCCGTCGGCGTCGAGCCCGGCCAGGTAGCCGGAGAGCTGCACGGCGATCTCGGCGACCAGGATCCGCGCGCTGTCGAGCGACTCGATGACGTCGGCCAGCGCCGGGTCGTGCGCGGCCACGCGGTCGAGCCGGCGGTGCGCGGTGTCGAGCACGGAGGCGGCGTCGGCCATCTCGCCCGAGGCGTCCTCGGCCGACATCAGCTCGTGCGCGGCGGACGCGGCGGCGCGCAGGTCCTCCAGGTTGGTGAGGCGGTCGATGCGCTCGCGCAGCTCCTCGTCCTCGCCGGGCTGGGGCGCGACGGCCTCGATCGCGTCGATGGCGGTGCGCAGCTCCTCCGCCTCGCGGGTGCGCGCCTCCTGCTCCGCGACCAGCCGGTCGAGCTCCGCGCGGGCGGCCTGCCAGCGGCGGAACACCTCCTGGTACTCGCCGAGCACGGGCGCGAGGGCGGATCCGGCGAAGCGGTCGAGCGCCTGGCGCTGCGCGGTGGAGGACCGCAGCCGCATCTGGTCGGACTGGCCGTGGACGACCACGAGCTGCTCGCCGATCTCCGTGAGCAGCGCCGCGGGTGCGCCCCGGCCGCCGACGGAGGCGCGGCTGCGCCCCTCGGACGAGAGCTGCCGCGTGACGATGAGCTCGCCGCGCGTGCCGTCGCCGAACGGGTCGACGTCGCCGCCGGCGTCGCGCACGCGCTCGGGCACGGGACCGTCGGCCGCGATGATCCAGCGCCCCTCGACGACCGCCCGCTCGCTCCCCTGCCGCACGGCGCCGGAGTCGGCGCGCGCGCCGAGCAGCAGGCCGAGGGCGGTGACGACCATGGTCTTGCCCGCGCCGGTCTCGCCGGTGACGGCAGTGAAGCCCGGGCCGAGCGGCAGCGTCGCCTGGCCGATCACCCCGAGGTCGCGGATGGTGATCTCCTCAATCACGGTCGACGGGGCCTCTCCAGCCGGTGACCGGCAGCTCGAACTTGTTCACCAGGCGGTCGGTGAACGGCGACTGCTTGAGGCGCGCGAGGCGCACGGGGATGGTGGAGCGCCGGGTCTCCACGCGGGCGCCGGGCGGCATGTCGCGCGTGCGGCGGCCGTCGCACCAGAGGACGCCGGATCCCGCGGTGCGGCTGAGCACCTCGACCGCGACGGTGGACTCCGGGCCGACGACGAGCGAACGGGCGAAGAGGGTGTGCGGGCTGAGCGGCACGACGAGCATCGCCTCGAGGCTCGGCCACACGATGGGGCCGCCGGCCGAGAACGCGTACGCGGTGGATCCCGTGGGCGTCGAGACGACCATGCCGTCGCAGCCGTAGGACGCGAGCGGGCGCCCGTCGATCTCGACCACCACCTCGAGCATGCGCTCGCGGCTGGCCTTCTCGACGGTCGCCTCGTTGAGGGCCCAGGTGCGGTAGACGATGTCGGGGCCGACCTTGAGCGTGACGTCCAGCGTCATGCGCTCCTCGACCGTGTAGTCGCGGTCGAGCACGCGGCGGACCGTGGCCGCGAGGTCCTCGCGCTCGCTCTCGGCGAGGAAGCCCACGTGCCCGAGGTTGACGCCGAGCAGCGGCACGGAGGTGCCGCGCACGAGCTCCGCCGAGCGGAGGATGGTGCCGTCGCCGCCGAGGACGATGACGATCTCGAGGTCGGCCGTCTGCACGTCCTCGCCGAGCACGGCCACGCCGGACATCTCCGGCGCGAAGGGCAGGATGTCGGCCTTCTCCTCGGCGGTGAGCACGATGCGGACGTCGGCCTCGGCCAGCTGCGCGCACACGCTGAGCGCCGCGTCGATGGAGTCGCGCCGCCCCGTGTGGGACACGACCAGGATGTGCCTCGCGGGTCCAGCCACTTCGCTCACGCTCCTGTGATCTCGTTCGACGTCGATCTCCATTGTGTCGGATTGCTCCCCGCACGACCGCTGAACCAGGCGAGGTACTCGTGGTTCCCGGCGCCGCCGACGATCGGGGAGGAGACGAGGCCGGCGGTGCCGAGCCCCAGGTCCCACGCCGACCAGAGCACGCGCATCACCGCGTCGTCGCGGAGCCCGGGGTCGTGCACGATGCCCTCGCGGATCCCCGTGCGCCCGACCTCGAACTGCGGCTTGATCAGGAGGACGATGTCGGCGCCGTCCGCGGCCGTCCGCGCGATCGCCGGCAGGACGAGCCCCAGCGAGATGAAGGAGAGGTCCCCGACGACGAGCGCGGGCGCCTCTCCCCCGAGGTCGTCGGGCGTCACCGCGGCGAGCGACTCCGGCGTGAGGTCGCGCACGTTGACGCCCTCGACCACGTCGACGCGCGGATCCTCGCGGATCAGCGGATCGAGCTGGCCGTGCCCCACGTCGAGCGCGATCACCCGCCGCGCGCCGCGCTCGAGCAGCACCTGCGTGAACCCGCCGGTGGACGCGCCCACGTCGAGCGCGAGCCGCCCGGCCACCTCGACCCCGGAGAACGCGTCGAGCGCGCCGATCAGCTTGTGGGCGCCGCGGCTCACGTACGCGTCGGTGCCCGCCACCTCGACGACGGATCCGGGCACCACGCGGAACGACGCCTTGACCACCCCGCGGCCGTCGACGGTGACGAGCCCGTCGGCGATGAGGCGCGCGGCATGCGTGCGCGAACGCGCGAGGCCGAGAGCCGGCAGGGCGGCGTCGAGCCGGAGCTCACCGCCGTCCGCGTCGGCCGTCGGCGACGTCGCGTCCCCCGATGCCGCGCCGGGGTCAGCCACGCGGCGACGCCCCGTCGCCGCCCTCGAGGCGGGCGCGCAGCTCGTCGTGCAGCGACGCGAACGCCGCGGCCCGCTCGCCGAGCGGCTGCTCCTCGATCACCTGCAGCCGGGAGACGAGCTCCGCGGCCACGTCGCGATCGTCGTCGGATGCGGCGCCGTCGGCACCTAGGGCGGAGCCGCCTGCCTCGTCGCTCACGCCGTCACGCTACGCCCGGCCCGCGCCGGCGGCCACGTACAGCGACTCCTGCACGTCCAGCCCGTAGATGGGACGCCCCGAGTTCCAGATCACGGCGCAGGCGGCGCGCAGCGTGTCGATCGTGGATCCGCCGTCCTTGACGACCTCGACGCGGTCGCCCGCGATCCGCACCGACGCCTTGCCGACGGTCGCCACCGTGCCCTCGCCCGAGAAGCGGGTCTCCGGGTACGGCTCGTGCAGCTGGCCCAGGTGCTCGAGGATGAAGGTCGGCCGCTGGCCCTCCTCCGCTGCGAGCAGCTGCTTCGCCCGGTCGATCCCGGTGAGGACGTGCACGGACGCCATGCCCGCGCGCGTGGCGCCGAGGATGTCCGTGTCGAGCCGGTCGCCGAGGAACACGGGCCGCTCAGCGCCGAAGCGCTCGCGCGCCACGTCGAAGATGGGCGTCTCGGGCTTGCCGGCCACCACGGGCAGGCGCCCGACGGCCGTGTGCACGGCGGAGACGAGCGTGCCGTTGCCGGGCGCGATGCCGCGCGCCACCGGGATGGTCCAGTCGGTGTTGGTCGCGACCCACACCACGTCCGGGTCGGCCAGCGCGAAGGCGGCCTCCGCGAGCTGGGTCCAGCCCACCTCGGGCGCGAACCCCTGAACGACGGCGGCGGGGCGGTCCTCCGTCGAGCGCGTGACGACGTAGCCGGCCTTCTCGAGCTCGTGCACGAGGCCCTCGCCGCCGACGACGAGGACGGTAGATCCCGCCGGTACCCGGTCGGCCAGCAGCCGGAGCGCCGCCTGCGGGGACGTCACGACGTCCTCGGGCGCGACCGTCAGCCCGAGCGAGCTGAGGTGCGCCGCGACGGACGCGTCCGTGCGGGAGGCGTTGTTGGTGATGTAGCCCAGTCGGATGCCGTCACCCGCGGCGCGGTTCAGCGCGTCGACGGCGTGCGGGATGCTGTCCGGTCCGGCGTAGACGACGCCGTCCAGGTCGGCGAGGATCACGTCGACGCCGTCGAGCGGCGCCTTGCCCTTCGCGGCCCTAGCGAACATCGCGGTCGCCGCCCGTCGTGTCGTCGGCGTCCGCTGCCGCGCCCTCGTCGGTGGCGACGCGCGCGCTGTCATCGCCGGACCCGTCCACGTCGGCCCCGTCCGCGTCCTCGGTCAGCTCGTCGTCGACGTCGATCGCGATGTCCTCGCTGTCGCCCGCCTCGCTCGGCGGCACGGGGGCGGCGTCGCTGCTCTGCTCGCCCACCTCGCTGGCATCGTCGACGGGCAGGGTGTCCTCCTGCTCCTCGGCGTCCTGACTCTCGGGCATGTCCTCGTCCTCCAGCTCCTCCTCGACGACCTCGACCATGTCGTCCCAGCCCTCGTCGGGATCGGCGAACGCCGCCTCCGCCCGGTCCGCGCGCTGCCGCCACGCGTCGGCCTCGTCGGAGCGTCCGAGCTCCTCGAGCACCTCCGCGTACGCGTGGAACAGGTCGGCGCTGTACGAGTACGCGACGTCGCGGTTCAACTGCGCGATCGACAGCTCGTCGAGGGCGGCCTCCGTCTGGCCGAGATCGAGGCGCGCGCCGGACATCGCGATCGCGAGGGCGACCTGCTCAGCGGCGGGCAGCGTCTCCTTCGGCACGGACCGGCCCAGCTCGAGCGCCTTGTCCGGTCGTCCCTGCCCGCGCTCGCTGTCGACCATCAGCGCCAGCTGGTCGTCCTTGCCCGAGATGCGGCGGTACGTCCGCAGCTCACGGAGCGCGAGGGCGTAGTCCCCCACCGCGTAGGCGGTGATGGCCAGCGACTCCCGCACCACGGCGATGCGTCCGGCACGTCGGGCCGCGGACGTCGCGTGCCGGTGCGCGAGCTCCGGGTCCTCCTCGATGAGCCGCGCCGCCATCACGAGGTGCTGCGCGACGCCCTCGGCGTTGTCCTTGCTCAGCGTCTTCAGCTCGTTGCGGGCGATGCGGTCGAGATCGCCCGGCGACACGTCCTCGGGGATCTCCGGATCCTCGTGCCGCGGACGCACCGAACGCAGCTCGCGCGCACGCAGCTGCTCCTCGGTCAGAGCCTCCTCGTAGCGCGGCGCGTCGCGGTCGTTGCGCGCGGGACGCCCGTCACGGGTCCACAGCTTGTCCCCGTCGCGAGGCGGGCGCGCTCCTCCGCGACCACCGTCACGCGCGCCGTCCTTCGACCACGGCTTGCGCTCACCGTCCCGCGGAGCACGCGCAGGCGCGCCGTCCTTCGACCACGGCTTGCGCTCACCATCGCGTGCCGGCCGCGCACCGGCTCCCGCCCCGTCCTTGGACCAGGGCTTGCGGTCACCGTCGCGCGGAGCGCGTGCGGGCGCGCCGTCCTTCGACCACGGCTTGCGGTCGCCGTCGCGCGGAGCGCGCACGGGCGCGCCGTCCTTCGACCACGGCTTGCGGTCACCATCCCGCTGCGGACGTCCCGCACCGCCGCCGTCCTTGGACCACGGCTTGCGGTCACCGTCCCGCGGAGCACGCGCAGGCGCACCGTCCTTCGACCACGGCTTGCGCTCACCATCCCGCTGCGGACGCCCTGCACCGCCGCCGTCCTTCGACCACGGCTTGCGCTCACCGTCCCCTCGAGGACGATCACCTCCGCCGTTGCGAGGACCGGCGGCACGACCCACGTCCCGCGGACCTCGCGGAGCTCCCGAGGACCCCCGGTCGTACGGCGGCTTGCCACCTTCTCGGCCTCGCGGAGAGTGGGACGATCCGCGGTCCTGGCCTTCGGGCCGGCTGTCTCGATCGGATGAGTCGCTCACGGTGCTCCTGTCGGCCCCTCGGGCCAGATGATGTCTGTGGTGTTGTGGGTCGTACGGAAGTCAGGTCCCAGGCTAACCGGTCCGGTAGGCACGCGCCCTCGGTGCGCCGGCACGGCCGCGCCTCCGGTCCCCGACGGTGCGGCGATCATGGCGATTCGCACCGGCGCGCACGACCAGCGGCCCAGGGGGCGCCCAGCGCCGAGCGGCGTTCTGGTGCCGGCTCGGCGCAGTCCACTCCGCATCCCAGGGCACGATCGCCCACGCGCGGTCTCCGGCGCGTTAACGCAGAAAGGCCCGTCGCACGATGTGCGACGGGCCTCCCCGATCATTCTCAAGTTAAGTCCGGCGGTGTCCTACTCTCCCACAGGGTCCCCCCTGCAGTACCATCGGCGCTGAGAGTCTTAGCTTCCGGGTTCGGAATGTGACCGGGCGTTTCCCTCTCGCTATGGCCGCCGAAACACCTCATACACACCCCACAAGAGGGCATGAAATCTGTGATGAATCGACCAGTCAAGCTGGTTGTTCAATTAGTACCCGACCGTATATCGGGAACCACATAGTGGACGCAAGCAGAGTGTTTTCAAGATATCGGCTTATTAGTACAGGTCAGCTCCACGAGTCTTTAGTCCTCGCTTCCACATCCTGCCTATCAACCCGGTAGTCTAGCCGGGAGCCTTCACCCTGAAAGGGATGGAAATCTCATCTCGAAGCCGGCTTCCCGCTTAGATGCTTTCAGCGGTTATCCGTTCCGAACGTAGCTAATCAGCGGTGCTCCTGGCGGAACAACTGACACACCAGAGGTTCGTCCATCCCGGTCCTCTCGTACTAGGGATAGATCTTCTCAAATTTCCTACGCGCGCAGCGGATAGGGACCGAACTGTCTCACGACGTTCTAAACCCAGCTCGCGTACCGCTTTAATGGGCGAACAGCCCAACCCTTGGGACCTACTCCAGCCCCAGGATGCGACGAGCCGACATCGAGGTGCCAAACCATGCCGTCGATATGGACTCTTGGGCAAGATCAGCCTGTTATCCCCGAGGTACCTTTTATCCGTTGAGCGACAGCGCTTCCACAAGCCACTGCCGGATCACTAGTCCCGACTTTCGTCCCTGCTCGACTTGTCAGTCTCACAGTCAAGCTCCCTTGTGCACTTACACTCGACACCTGATTACCAACCAGGTTGAGGGAACCTTTGGGCGCCTCCGTTACTTTTTAGGAGGCAACCGCCCCAGTTAAACTACCCACCAGGCACTGTCCCTGAACCGGATTACGGTTCGAAGTTAGATATCCAGAGTGACCAGAGTGGTATTTCAACAATGACTCCACCCGAACTAGCGTCCGAGCTTCAAAGTCTCCCACCTATCCTACACAAGCCACACCGAACACCAATACCAAGCTGTAGTAAAGGTCACGGGGTCTTTCCGTCCTGCTGCGCGTAACGAGCATCTTTACTCGTAGTGCAATTTCGCCGAGTTCGCGGTTGAGACAGCTGGGAAGTCGTTACGCCATTCGTGCAGGTCGGAACTTACCCGACAAGGAATTTCGCTACCTTAGGATGGTTATAGTTACCACCGCCGTTTACTGGGGCTTAAATTCTCAGCTTCGCACTTGCGTGCTAACCGTTCCTCTTAACCTTCCAGCACCGGGCAGGCGTCAGTCCGTATACATCGTCTTGCGACTTAGCACGGACCTGTGTTTTTAGTAAACAGTCGCTTCCCACTGGTCTCTGCGGCCTTCAAACGCTTCAGGAGTAAATCCCTACACGCCTCAGGCCCCCCTTCTCCCGAAGTTACGGGGGCATTTTGCCGAGTTCCTTAACCACGATTCTCTCGATCTCCTTAGTATTCTCTACCTGACCACCTGAGTCGGTTTGGGGTACGGGCGATTGGAACCTCGCGTCGATGCTTTTCTCGGCAGCATAGGATCACTGATTTCGTCCGTGAGGACTACCCATCGGGTCTCAGGCTTAATAGAAGACGGATTTGCCTATCTTCTGCCCTACATCCTTAGACCGGGACAACCATCGCCCGGCTCAGCTACCTTCCTGCGTCACACCTGTTAATACGCTAAACGCCCCAGCGTAGGGTCGTGTGCTAGGCCAAGACCGTCACCCCGAAGGGATCGAATCAAGGATTCAGACACTTAGCATTACTGGATTGTCTTGGGCGGTTCTTCATCGGTACGGGAATATCAACCCGTTGTCCATCGACTACGCCTGTCGGCCTCGCCTTAGGTCCCGACTTACCCAGGGCGGATTAGCCTGGCCCTGGAACCCTTGGTCTTTCGGAGGACGGGTTTCTCACCCGTCTTTCGCTACTCATGCCTGCATTCTCACTCGTGTGGCCTCCACGGCTGGTTCACACCGCCGCTTCGCTGGCCACACGACGCTCTCCTACCCATCCATACGGCTGGACCACGAAGGCCTGCCTGTAATATAAATGCCACAACTTCGGTGGCGTGCTTGAGCCCCGTTACATTGTCGGCGCGGAATCACTTGACCAGTGAGCTATTACGCACTCTTTCAAGGGTGGCTGCTTCTAAGCCAACCTCCTGGTTGTCTATGCAACTCCACATCCTTTCCCACTTAGCACGCGCTTAGGGACCTTAGATGGTGGTCTGGGTTGTTTCCCTCTCGACGATGAAGCTTATCCCCCACCGTCTCACTGCTGCGCTCTCACTTACCGGCATTCGGAGTTTGGCTGAAGTCAGTAACCTTTTGGGGCCCATCGTCCATCCAGTAGCTCTACCTCCGGCAAGAAACACGCAACGCTGCACCTAAATGCATTTCGGAGAGAACCAGCTATCACGAAGTTTGATTGGCCTTTCACCCCTATCCACAGCTCATCCCCTCCATTTTCAACTGAAGTGGGTTCGGTCCTCCACGACGTCTTACCGTCGCTTCAACCTGGCCATGGATAGATCACTTCGCTTCGGGTCTAGAACATGCGACTCATACGCCCTATTAAGACTCGCTTTCGCTACGGCTGCCCCTCACGGGTTAACCTCGCCACATATCACTAACTCGCAGGCTCATTCTTCAAAAGGCACGCTGTCACACCAACAAGGGTGCTCCAACGGTTTGTAAGCAAACGGTTTCAGGTACTATTTCACTCCCCTCCCGGGGTACTTTTCACCTTTCCCTCACGGTACTTGTCCGCTATCGGTCATCTGGGAGTATTTAGGCTTATCAGGTGGTCCTGACAGATTCACACGGGATTTCTCGGGCCCCGTGCTACTTGGGATACTCTCCGGACAGGCGACGACATTTCGACTACGGGGTTCGCACCCTCTATGACTGGCCTTTCAAGACCATTCGTCTATATCGCGCTCATTGCCCTCACAGCTCGGTAGAACTGTACGGAAAGTCCCGCAACCCCGACCATGCAACTCCTACCGGATATCACACATGATCGGTTTGGCCTCTTCCGGTTTCGCTCGCCACTACTAACGGAATCGCTTTTGCTTTCTCTTCCTGTGGGTACTGAGATGTTTCACTTCCCCACGTTCCCTCTACCCGCCCTATATATTCAGGCGGGAGTCACCAGGTCACCCAAAGGGCCTGGCGGGGTTTCCCCATTCGGAGATCCTCGGATCAAAGCTCTATTATCAGCTCCCCGAGGCTTATCGCAGATTTATACGTCCTTCTTCGGCTCCAGATGCCAAGGCATCCACCGTTTGCTCTTAGAATCTTGAAATCACATGAGATTGAATCGTTTCGCCTCCCCTAGAGGAGACAGAATTGACCAATGATCTATAAATAGATCTTTGTGATCCACCGGAAAACCGGTGAATCTAAGATGCTCGCGTCCACTGTGTAGTTCTCAATATACGGGCGGTACCCCACCACCATCCATGGAAGGACGACGGAAAGGGTCCGACAAGAAACCAGACACACCAGCAAAGGTGCGGCCCGGTCCCTCAGGACCCAACAGCGTGCAACATGCCCTCGACACCCCGCACCACGTTCCCACCCCACAAGGAGGCGTACTAGCAGCACGGCACATCAGCCGGCATCAATGTCAATGTTCCACCCATGAGCGCCACCGCCAGGACGAACGCCTGACGCGTGACTTGGCACCCTTGATCTCCCTGTATACAGAGGAGAGGTGCACATGCTCCTTAGAAAGGAGGTGATCCAGCCGCACCTTCCGGTACGGCTACCTTGTTACGACTTAGTCCTAATCACCGATCCCACCTTCGACAGCTCCTCCCTTGCGGTTAGGCCACTGGCTTCGGGTGTTACCGACTTTCATGACTTGACGGGCGGTGTGTACAAGGCCCGGGAACGTATTCACCGCAGCGTTGCTGATCTGCGATTACTAGCGACTCCGACTTCATGAGGTCGAGTTGCAGACCTCAATCCGAACTGAGACCGGCTTTTTGGGATTCGCTCCACCTTACGGTATCGCAGCCCTTTGTACCGGCCATTGTAGCATGCGTGAAGCCCAAGACATAAGGGGCATGATGATTTGACGTCATCCCCACCTTCCTCCGAGTTGACCCCGGCAGTCTCCTATGAGTTCCCACCATTACGTGCTGGCAACATAGAACGAGGGTTGCGCTCGTTGCGGGACTTAACCCAACATCTCACGACACGAGCTGACGACAACCATGCACCACCTGTATACCGACCTTGCGGGGCACACATCTCTGCATGTTTCCGGTATATGTCAAGCCTTGGTAAGGTTCTTCGCGTTGCATCGAATTAATCCGCATGCTCCGCCGCTTGTGCGGGCCCCCGTCAATTCCTTTGAGTTTTAGCCTTGCGGCCGTACTCCCCAGGCGGGGAACTTAATGCGTTAGCTGCGACACGGAGACCGTGGAATGGTCCCCACATCTAGTTCCCAACGTTTACGGCATGGACTACCAGGGTATCTAATCCTGTTCGCTCCCCATGCTTTCGCTCCTCAGCGTCAGTTACGGCCCAGAGATCTGCCTTCGCCATCGGTGTTCCTCCTGATATCTGCGCATTCCACCGCTACACCAGGAATTCCAATCTCCCCTACCGCACTCTAGTCTGCCCGTACCCACTGCAGACCCGAGGTTGAGCCTCGGGATTTCACAGCAGACGCGACAAACCGCCTACGAGCTCTTTACGCCCAATAATTCCGGACAACGCTTGCACCCTACGTATTACCGCGGCTGCTGGCACGTAGTTAGCCGGTGCTTTTTCTGCAGGTACCGTCACTTTCGCTTCTTCCCTACTAAAAGAGGTTTACAACCCGAAGGCCGTCATCCCTCACGCGGCGTTGCTGCATCAGGCTTTCGCCCATTGTGCAATATTCCCCACTGCTGCCTCCCGTAGGAGTCTGGGCCGTGTCTCAGTCCCAGTGTGGCCGGTCACCCTCTCAGGCCGGCTACCCGTCGTAGGCTTGGTGAGCCATTACCTCACCAACAACCTGATAGGCCGCGAGTCCATCCCCAACCGAAATTCTTTCCACGACCAGACCATGCGGCCAGTCGTCATATCCGGTATTAGCTACCATTTCTAGCAGTTATCCCAGAGTCGGGGGCAGGTTACTCACGTGTTACTCACCCGTTCGCCACTGATCCGCCGGAGCAAGCTCCGACTTCACCGTTCGACTTGCATGTGTTAAGCACGCCGCCAGCGTTCGTCCTGAGCCAGGATCAAACTCTCCATAAATGCTTAAACGCACGACCACCCGAAGGCGACCGGCACATCTAAAGCCGGACGTGAACGGGAATCGAACACGAACCAGCAAGTTTGAAACCGACAGAACAAATCATTACTGACTTGCTTGTTTGTTTAAATGTTTTCCAAAGGAATCCGGACACCATCCCAAAGGGACGATGCCACGGGTATTTGGCATTTGACATTGTGCACGCTGTTGAGTTCTCAAGGAACGGACGCTCCCGACACCGACCATCACAGCCAGCCATCGGAGCTCACACTCCACCGCTCCCCGTGGGAGTGATCCAGACCCAGAAGGCCCAGCACTCACGTCGGAAGCAGAATCAGACCCTAGCTCAGTTGGTGGTACACACGCAACCCGTAAGCCGCGGCAACTTCTGTTTCACCAGGATCATCACCCGCCAGAACAGCTCCGGAAGCTTTTCGCTTCCCGCCCGTTCCGGCGACAAGAGGAGACATTACGCGGACCACCCCACCCCCGCAAAACAACCCGCATCCCGGGCGTGTCGCGACGACCTCCGGAAGGGAGTGCCGGTCAGAGGCGCTTTCAGCCCACGGTGACGCCGGCGAGGGTCTTCTTGCCACGGCGCAGCACCGCGAAACGTCCGTGCAGGAGGTCGTCCAGGACGGCCCCCGCATCGGTGGTCGCGACGTTGTTCACGTACACCCCGCCCTGGGTGATCGCGCGCCGGGCCTCCCCCGCGCTCGAGACGAGGCCGGTGTCGAGGAGGGCCTGGATCACCGTGGTCCCGGTCGCGACCTGCGCGGTGGGCAGCTCGCCGAGCACCCCGAGCAGGGTGCGCTCGTCGAGCGCCGCCAGCTCCCCCTGGCCGAAGAGCGCCTGCGCCGCGGCGATCGCCGACTCGGTCGCGCCGACCCCGTGGACCAGGGAGGTCACCTCCCATGCGAGCGTGCGCTGCGCCTCGCGACGGAACGGCTCCGACTCCACGGCCCGTGACAGCTCCTCGATGCGCGCGCGGTCGAGGAACGTGAAGATCCGCAGCCGGTGGATGACGTCCGCGTCGTCCGTGTTGAGCCAGAACTGGTAGAACGCGTACGGGCTCGTGAGCTCCGGATCGAGCCAGACCGCATTGCCCTCGCTCTTGCCGAACTTGGTCCCGTCGGAGTTGGTGATCAGCGGCGTGCCGATGGCGTGCACGGTCGCCCGCTCGCTGCGCCGGATCAGGTCGGTGCCGCTGGTGAGGTTGCCCCACTGGTCGCTGCCCCCGGTCTGCAGCACGCACCCGTGCGTCCGGAAGAGCTCGCGGTAGTCGAGCCCCTGCAGGATCTGGTAGCTGAACTCGGTGTAGCTGATGCCCTCGTCGGAGTTGAGCCGCGCGCTCACGGCGTCCTTCTTGAGCATCGTCCCCACCCGGAAGTGCTTGCCCACCTCCCGCAGGAAGTCGATGGCGCTGAGGGGCGCCGTCCAGTCGAGGTTGTTCACGATGCGCAGGGCGTTGTCGCCCTCGGCGCTGAGGATCGACGACACCTGCGCCTGCAGACGGGTCACCCAGTCGGCCACGACCTCGGGGGTGTTCAGGGTGCGCTCGGCGGTGGGCCGCGGATCCCCGATGAGGCCCGTGGATCCGCCGACGAGCCCGAGCGGACGGTGCCCGGCCAGCTGGAGCCGGCGCATCAGGAGCAGCTGCACCAGGTTGCCGAGGTGCAGGCTCGGCGCCGTGGGGTCGAAGCCGCAGTAGTACGTGATCGGCGGACCGGCGAGCAGGGACCGCAGCGCCTCCTGGTCCGTCGAGACGTGCACGTACCCGCGCCAGACGATCTCCTCCCACACGTCCGCGAAGGACGGGTCGTTGCGCTGGACGGTGAGGGGTGCGGGATCGGCGTTCGTCACCCGGTCACGCTACCAGCGCGGGACCCGAGGACGCCGGGACGCGGCCGCTCCGGCGGCGTGCGCGCGGAGCGGACGACGGCGGTCGGCTGTCGGTGGCGGAGGGGATGCTCGGAAGCACATCAGGGGAACCGGATCAGCCCGTGGGCATTGATCTTGGGACATCAAGTGCGTAGCTTTGATGTGCATACATCAAGTGCAGGGCTTTGAGAGGAGATCCGCGTGTTCGTCATCACCGCCGACCAGAAGGCCAGTCGCGACGACGTCGACCGCGCCGGCACGGCACGCGACGACCTCGCCGCCCGCTACGAGGGGCGGCTCGTGCTGCCGGTCGACCGCACGTCGGGCGACGAGGTGCAGGCGCTCGTCGCCGACGCGGGCACCGCCCTCGACATGGCGCTCGTGCTCACGCGCGCCGGGCACTGGAGCGTGGGGCTCGGCATCGGCGCTGTGCGCACCCCGCTCCCCCAGGCCACGCGCGAGGCCACGGGCCCGGCGTTCATCGCCGCGCGCGAGGCGGTCACCACGGCCAAGCGGAGCGCCACGCGGTTCGCCCTCGCGGTGGATCCGCCGTCTCCCCCCGCCCCCGACGACCAGGGCGCGGGGCTCCCGGGCGTCGACGAGGTCGAGGCGCTCATCACCCTGCTGCTGCTCGCCCGGGATCGCCGCACCCCCCAGGGCTGGGACGTCGTCGACCGCATGGCCGACGGCGGCACGCAGCGGGAGGTCGCCGCGGTGCTCGACATCACGCCGCAGGCCGTGAGCACGCGCCTGCGCACCAGCGCGTGGCGGGCCGAGCGGGCCGCGATCCCCGGCCTCGTCGCGCTGCTCGCGCACCTCGACGGGCGCGCGTCGGCGGGCGCGGACCCGGCGGCGCGCGCTCCGCGGTCGACGCCGCGGTCGACCCGCGCGGGAGCGGGCTCGTGATCCCCGTCGGGACGCCCGCGGAGATCGCGGCGTGGGCCGCACTCTGCGTGCTGGTCACCGCATCGCTCGTGCTCGCGCTCCTGGCCGTGCGCTCTTCCGGGACGGGACGCGTGGCCGGCGCCACGGGCGCCCTGGCCGCCGCGCTCGTGCTGGGGCTGGCGCTCACGGGGTCCGCGTCCCCGCTCGTCGTCGGCTTCGTCGGGCTGGTCGCGGTCGTGCTCGCGGTGCTGGGCGGCGGATCCGCGTCCACCGTCGTGCTCGCCCTCGCGACGCGGGGCTCGGTGGAGCCGGGCGCCTTCGGCGGCATCCTCGTCCCGCCGCGCGGGCAGGAGGACGACCCCGCGGCGATCCGCCGGCCGACCCGGGAGGTCCTCCGCGGCGGTGCAACCATCGGCATGCTGGAGCGGTTGGCCGTCGTGGCCGTGATCCTCGCGGGCTACCCCGAGGCGCTGGCCGTCGTGATCGCCATCAAGGGCGTCGGCCGGTTCACGGAGCTCGGCGAGGCCGCGGAGGCGCGCGAGCGCTTCATCATCGGCACGCTCGTGAGCTGGCTGTGGGCCGCGACCTGCGCGGCCGTCGTGCTCGTCATCCGGTAGCGGCGGCAGCGGCCGCGGTCGCCGTCGGACGGCGGTTCAGCGGCGGACGCGCGGGACGTGCGCCCGGTACGGCGACACCGTCGGGTCGCCCGGCACCCAGAAGCGCCACGGGAAGAGCTCGCCGGAGCCGCCGGGTCCGGACACGCCGACGCGCGGCCCGGCGGCCGGGAGGGCGAGCGGCTCGTCCGGCAGGATCAGCCGGTACGGCGGCGCGTCCAGCGCGGCGCCGTCGTCCGAGAGCGGGATGCCGAGGGCGACCGCGAGGCGCGCCGGCCCCCGCGCGAGGTCGCGGTCGCGCACCGCCGCGCCGCGGCGGCTCCGGGCGAGGTCCGCCCCCTCGACGACCTCGCCCGCGCGCAGCAGCACGCCCGCGCTCGTGCCCTCGGGACCGCAGACGATGTTCGCGCACGTGTGCATGCCGTACGTGAAGTACGCGTAGAGGTGGGCGGGCGGGCCGAACATGGTCGCATTGCGGGCGCGCTTGCCGCGGAAGGAGTGCGATCCGGGATCCTCGCCGACGCCGCGGTAGGCCTCCACCTCGGTGAGGCGGACGGCGACCCGGCCCTCCTCGGAGTCGCGCGACAGGATGGCGCCGAGGAGGGCGGGCGCCACCTCGACCGCGTCGCGCGCGAAGAAGGCCGGGTCCGTCACGCGGGGATCAGATCAGCTCGCCGTTGAGGGTCGCGACGACCACCACGAACACGAGCACCGCGACGGCGACGCCGATGACGAGCGGGAGGAGCCAGCGATGGCGGGGCTCTGGGCGCTCGGGCCGACGGCCGTCCTTCGAGAGGGTCATGCCGACGCGTCCGCGGACGCCGACGCCCGGCGCTCGGCCGCGGCGTCGGCCCGTGAACGGAGGTCGGCGACGCGGCGCACCAGCTCGGCGCGCTGCTCGTCGACCCGGACCCGGGCGGTGCCGCCGACACCGTCGCGGCTCGCCACGGATCCGTCGATGACCAGCACCTCGCGGACCTCGGGGACCAGGTGCGGCGAGACGCCCCGCAGGTCGTCGTCGGAGAGGTCCTCGAGGCCCACGCCGCGGGACTCGGCGAGCTTCACGAGCTCGCCCGTGATCTCGTGCGCGTCGCGGAAGGCCACGCGGTGCTTGACGAGCCACTCCGCCACGTCGGTCGCGAGCGAGAAGCCCTGCGGCGCGAGCTCCGCCATGCGGTCGACGTCGAAGCGCAGCGTCGCGATCATGCCCGTGAACGCCGGGAGCAGGACCTCGAGGGTCTGCACCGAGTCGAACACCGGCTCCTTGTCCTCCTGCAGGTCGCGGTTGTACGCGAGCGGGAGGCCCTTGAGCGTCGCGAGGAGCCCGGCGAGGTTGCCGATGAGCCGACCCGACTTGCCGCGCGCGAGCTCGGCGATGTCGGGGTTCTTCTTCTGCGGCATGATCGACGACCCGGTCGAGTACGAGTCGCTCAGCGTGACGAACCCGAACTCCCGCGTGTTCCAGAGGATGATCTCCTCGCTCAGCCGCGACAGGTCGATGCCGACCTGGGCCAGCACGAACGCGAACTCCGCCACGACGTCGCGGGCTGCCGTGCCGTCGATCGAGTTCTCGGAGCTGCGGGCGAAGCCGAGGTCGCGGGCGACGGCACCGGCGTCGAGACCGAGGGTGCTCCCGGCCAGCGCACCGGACCCGTAGGGCGACACGTCGGCGCGCGCGTCCCAGTCGGCGAGCCGCTCGAGATCGCGGACGAGCGGCCAGCAGTGCGCGAGCAGGTGGTGCGCGAGGAGCACGGGCTGCGCGTGCTGCAGGTGCGTGCGGCCCGGCATGATCGCGCCGCCCGCCGCCTCCGCCTGCGCGGCCAGGGCGTCGACGAGCTGCACGAGCATCGCGTGGATGGCCGCCGCGTGGTCGCGCAGGTACATGCGCACGAGCGTGGCGATCTGGTCGTTGCGGCTGCGGCCCGCGCGGAGCTTGCCGCCGAGCTCGGGGCCGGCGATGTCCATGAGGCCGCGCTCGAGGGCGCCGTGCACGTCCTCGTCGGCGTCGGACGCGACGAGCGCGCCCGAGCGGACGCGCTCCTCGAGGGTGTCGAGCGCCTGCAGCATCGCCTGCCGCTCCGCGTCCGACAGGTAGCCCGCGGACGCGAGAGCACGGGCGTGCGCTCGGGACCCGGCGATGTCGTACGGCGCCAGCTGCCAGTCGAAGTGCGTCGAGCGGCTGAGCGCGACGAGCTCCGGCGACGGCCCGCCGGCGAAGCGGCCGCCCCACAGGGCGCCCGCCTCGCTCGCCCGGGAGGACGGATCCGTGCTCTCGGTCATGCGGCTACTCCGCGGCGGGCGCGGACGCGGCGTCGTCGGCGGCCAGCGCGGCCTGCTCCACCGCGAGGTCGCGGCGCGCCGAGATCTTGCTCGGCAGCGACCACAGCTCGATGAAGCCCTTGGACAGCGACTGGTCGAACGTGTCGCCGGTGTCGTAGGTGGCGAGGTCGAAGTCGTACAGGCTCGTGTCGCTGCGGCGGCCGGTGACGACCGCGCGACCGCCGCGCAGCGTCATGCGGATGTCGCCGGAGACGTGGCGCTGCGAGTCCTCGATGAACGCGTCGAGCGAGCGCTTGAGGCCGGAGAACCAGAGGCCGTCGTAGACGAGGTTCGCCCAGTCCTTCTCGACGCCGCGCTTGTAGCGGCCGAGGTCGCGCTCGATGGTGAGGCTCTCGAGCTCCTCGTGCGCCTCGATGAGCGTCATGGCGGCGGGCGCCTCGTAGACCTCGCGGCTCTTGATGCCGACCAGGCGGTCCTCGACGACGTCGATGCGGCCGATGCCGTGCGCGCCGGCCGCGGCGTTCAGCTCCTGCACGATGCGCAGCGGCGAGTAGCGGACGCCGTCGATGGCGACCGGGACGCCGGCCTCGAACGTGATGGTGACCTCGGTCGCCTCGCGCAGCACGTCGGGGTCCTGCGTGTACTCGTAGAGGTCCTCGATGGGGCCGTTCCACGGGTCCTCGAGGAAGCCGGTCTCGACCGCGCGGCCCCAGACGTTCTTGTCGATCGAGTAGGGGCTCTTCTTGCTCTGCTCGATGGGGAGGTCGTGCTCGTTCGCGTAGACGATGGCCTTGTCGCGGGTGAGGGCGAGGTCGCGGACCGGCGCGATGGAGGTCAGGTCGGGCGCGAGCGCGGCGACGGCGGCCTCGAAGCGCACCTGGTCGTTGCCCTTGCCGGTGCAGCCGTGCGCGACGCTGTTCGCGCCGAGCTCGTGCGCCACGCGGGCGAGGTGCTTCGCGATCAGCGGGCGGCTGAGGCCCGAGACCAGCGGGTAGCGCTTCTGGTAGAGCGCGTTGGCCTTGAGCGCGGGGACGATGTAGTCGTCCGCGAACTCGTCCTTCGCATCCACCACCACGGCCTCGACCGCGCCGCAGTCGAGCGCGCGCTGCCGGATGACCTCCATGTCCTCGCCGCCCTGGCCGACGTCGACGGCGAGGGCCACGACCTCCTTGCCGGTCGCGTCCTTGAGCCAGCCGATGCCGACCGAGGTGTCGAGTCCGCCGGAATATGCCAGTACCACGCGTTCGGCCATGCCGTTCTCCGTTTCCGTTGCTGAAGATGTCTGAGGTGGGGCGCTACGCCTGGCGCAGGAGCCAGACGAGCAGGGCCTTCTGGGCGTGGAGGCGGTTCTCCGCCTCGTCCCAGACCACCGATCGCGGCCCGTCGATGACCTCGGAGGCCACCTCGTACTCGCGGTCGGCGGGGAGGCAGTGCAGGAAGATCGCGTCGTCGACCGCGTGCGCCATGAGCTCGGCCGTGACCTGGTACGCGCCGAGCTCGGCGAGCCGCACGGCCTTCTCCTCCTCGCGGCCCATCGACACCCACGTGTCGGTGACGACCACGTTGGCGCCCGTGACGGCCTCGACGGGATCCGTGAGGACGCGCACCGAGCCGCCGGTGGACGCGGCGATGCGCTCGGCGTCCGCGACGACGGACTCCGACGGCACGTAGCCGGCGGGGGCGGCGATGCGGACGTGCATGCCCGCGGTCGCGCCGGCCAGCAGGTACGACTGCGCCATGTTGCAGGCGCCGTCGCCGAGGAAGGTGAGGGTCTGGCCGGCCGGGTCGCCGCGGTGCTCGCGGATGGTGAGGAGGTCGGCCAGCAGCTGGCACGGGTGGAAGTCGTCGGACAGGGCGTTGACGACCGGCACCGTCGTGCCTGCGGCCATCTCCTCGAGGCCCGCCTGGCCGTAGGTGCGCCACACGATGGCCGCGACCTGGCGCTCGAGGACGCGCGCGGTGTCGCTCGCGGTCTCCTTGCCGCCGAGCTGGCTGTTGGCGGTGCTGATGATGAGCGGGACGCCGCCGAGGTCCGCGATGCCCACCGCGAAGGAGACCCGGGTGCGGGTGGACGACTTGTCGAAGATGACGGCGACCGTCTGCGGGCCGGCGAGCGGACGCTCGGACCAGCGCTCGCGCTTCAGCTGCACCGCCAGATCGAGCACCTCGGCCTGCTCGGCCGGGCTCAGGTCGTCGTCGCGCAGGAAGTGGCGGGTCATCGCATCGCTCGCTCTCGGGGGACTCGGGATCGCTCAAGCCTAGGGGACGTGCGGGGGCGGATCCGTCGGCCGGCGGCCCCGCGCGGGGGCGGCGGCCGACCGGCGCCTGGGGAGGGAGGGGGCGCCCGCGCTCCCCCGGATCAGCGCAGGTGGGCCAGCGCGCGGCCGAACCGCTCGCGGAAGTCGCGCACCTCGTCGTCCCCCACGATGAGCGGCGGCGCGATGCGGAGGCTGCGGGCGTTCGGGGCGTTGATGATGAGGCCCTCGCCGAGCGCGGCAGCCGCGATGCGCGCGCCGTCCTCGTGGTGGAGGCCGACGCCGATGAGGAGGCCGCGACCGCGGACCTCGGCGATGAGCGGCGACCCGAGGCCGGTGATGGCGGCGCGGATCTCCTCGCCGCGACGGGCGGCGTTCTCGACCAGCCCCGCGTCCTCGATCTCGGCGAGGACCGCGTTCCCGGCTGCGGTGGCGAGCGGGTTGCCGCCGAAGGTGGAGCCGTGCTGGCCCTTCTGCAGCAGATCGGCCGCGTCGTCGAAGGCCACGAGCGCGCCTATCGGGACGCCGCCGGCGATGCCCTTGGCGATGGTCACCGCGTCCGGCCGGACGCCCTCGTGCTCGTACGCGAACCAGCGGCCCGTGCGGCCGACGCCCGTCTGGATCTCGTCGAGGATGAGGAGCGCCCCGTGCTCGCGCGTGAGCTCCCGGGCGCGGCGGAGGAAGCCGGCGGGCAGGTCGACGACGCCGGCCTCGCCCTGGATGGGCTCGAGGATGAGCGCCTGCACACGGTCGTCGATGGCGGCCTCGAGCGCCTCCATCGTGGGCGCTATGTGCTCGACGCCGCCCGGCAGCGGGAGGAAGGGCGCCTGGAGCGCGGGCTGCCCGGTGAGCGCGAGCGCGCCCATGGTGCGGCCGTGGAACGAGCCCTGCAGCGTGATGACGCGCGTGCGCCGGTCGCTGCCGTTGCGGCGGGCGAGCTTGAAGGCGGCCTCGTTCGCCTCGGCGCCGGAGTTGCCGAAGTAGACGCGGCCCGTGTCGCCCGCGCCGGTGATGCGGCGGAGGCGCTCGGCGAGCGCGATCTGCGGCGGCGTCGCGAAGTAGTTGGAGACGTGCGCGAGCGTGGAGACCTGCTCCGTGACGGCGCGGATGAGCGCCGGGTGCGCGTGCCCGAGCGAGTTCACGGCGATGCCGGCGAGGAAGTCGAGGTACTCGCGGCCGGTCGAGTCCCACACGCGGCAGCCCTCGCCGCGGACGAGCATGGCGAGCGGCGGGGGCGAGGAGCGCATCATCGCGGCCTGGAAGCGGTCGGACCACTCGCTCTCGGTCTGCGTGGTGCGCCGCTCTGGCTGGGTCGTGGTCATGCGGGCACGACCTCCGTTCCGATTCCGTTCGTGGTGAAGATCTCGAGGAGCATCGAGTGCGGGATGCGCCCGTCGATGATGGCGGCCTTGGGCACTCCCCCGTCGACGGCCTCGAGGCAGGCGGCCATCTTGGGGATCATGCCCGACTCGAGCGACGGGAGCAGCGCGCGGAGCTCGTCGGCGCGGATGTCGGAGACGAGGGATCCGCGGTCGGGCCAGTCGCGGTACAGGCCGGCGACGTCGGTGAGGATCACCAGCTTCTCGGCCCCGAGCGCCACGGCGAGCGCGGCGGCCGCGGCGTCGGCGTTGACGTTGAGCGAGACCGAGGCGTCGGACTCGTCGGGCGCGATGGAGGAGACGACCG
Source organism: Clavibacter zhangzhiyongii (assembly GCF_014775655.1). Classification (NCBI taxonomy): domain Bacteria; kingdom Bacillati; phylum Actinomycetota; class Actinomycetes; order Micrococcales; family Microbacteriaceae; genus Clavibacter; species Clavibacter zhangzhiyongii. The sequence goes on from NZ_CP061274.1 coordinate 2,118,514, forward strand.
GGATGCGGCCGGCGTCGAGCTGCGCGAGCACGGCCGTGGGATCCACCGCGACGACGTCGCCGACCAGCCCGAGGTCGACCTCCACGCCGTCGACGACCGCGCCGCGCCGGCGCCCGGTGAACAGGCCCGCGTCCTCGCCGGAGACGGCGGCCGCCAGCGGCCCGTGCGCGTTGATGCCGCGCACGACGTCGCGGCTGACCTGGCCGGTGAGCACCATGCGCACGACCTCGAGGACCTCGGGGGTCGTCACGCGGTATCCGCCGCGGAACTCGCTCTCGATGCCGAGGCGCGTGAGCATCGCGCTGATCTGCGGACCGCCGCCGTGCACGACGACGGGACGGAGCCCGGCGTAGCGGAGGTAGACGACGTCCTCCGCGAAGGTGCGCGTGAGCTCCTCGTCGACCATGGCGTTGCCGCCGAACTTGACGACCACGATGCGGTCGTGGAAGCGCTGCAGCCACGACAGCGACTCGATGAGCGTCGCCGCCTTCGACTCGGCCTGCGCCTGGTCGCGGTCGGCGGCCTCCTGCGTGATGGCGCCCACGTCCGTCCTGTCTGCGTCGCCCATCAGCTGGCGTACGCGCTGTTCTCGTGCACGTAGTCGTGCGTGAGGTCGTTGGTGAGGATGGTCGCCGTCGCGTCGCCCGCGTGCAGGTCGATGAGGACGTGCACGGCCCGCGGGTGCAGGTCGACCAGGTCGCGGCTCTCGTGCGGCTCGCCCGCCCGGCACACCTGGACCCCGTTGATGGCGACGTCGATGCCGTACGGGTCGAACGCTGCGCCGGTGGTGCCGACGGCGGCGAGCACGCGGCCCCAGTTGGGGTCGTTGCCGAAGACGGCCGCCTTGAAGAGGTTGCTGCGCGCGACGGCACGGCCGACCTCGACCGCGTCGTCGTCGTGCGCCGCGTGCACGACCTCGATGGCGATGTCGTGCGCCGCGCCCTCGGCGTCGGCCTGGAGCTGCTCGGCGAGGTCGGCGCAGACCGCGGTGAGCGCGGCCTGGAACGCGTCCGCGTCGGGCACGATGCCGGACGCGCCGCTCGCGAGGAGCGTGACCTGGTCGTTGGTCGACATGCAGCCGTCGGAGTCGAGGCGGTCGAAGGTGACGCGCGTGGCCGCGCGGAGGGACCGGTCGAGCGCGGAAGCGTCGAGATCGGCGTCCGTGGTGATGACCACGAGCATCGTGGCGAGGCCCGGCGCGAGCATGCCCGCGCCCTTGGCCATGCCGCCGACGGTCCAGCCGGCGTCCGACGCGCGGACGGACTGCTTGGGCCTGGTGTCGGTGGTCATGATGGCCCGGGCCGCGTCGTCCCCGCCGCCCTCCGCGAGCGCGACCGCGACGCGCGCGACCCCGTCCTCGAGCTTGTCGAGCGGGAGCTGCTCCCCGATGAGGCCCGTGCTGCAGACGAGCACGTCGCCGCTGGAGACGTCGAGTGCGCGGCCGACCGCCTCGGCGGTGGCGTGCGTGACCTGGAAGCCGCGGGATCCCGTGTAGCAGTTGGCGCCGCCGGAGTTGAGGACGACGGCGCTCACCCGACCGTCGCCGATGACCTGACGCGACCAGAGGATGGGGTTCGCCTGGCAGCGGTTGCTGGTGAACACCGCGGCCGCCGCCTGCGACGGCCCGGTGTTGCGGACGAGGGCGACGTCGAGCGCGCCCGTGGACTTGAGGCCGGCGGCGACCCCACCGGCGACGAAGCCGCGTGCGGCGGTGACGCTCACGGGGCCACCCCGTTCACCGGGAGGCCCATGGCCTCGGGCAGCCCGAGCGCGATGTTGGCCGACTGGATGGCCGCCCCCGCCGTGCCCTTGACCAGGTTGTCGATGGCCGTGACCGTGACGACGCGGCCCGCGGCCTCGTCGACCGCGAGGCCCACGAGCGCCGTGTTGGACCCCGTGACGTCCGAGACGTTCGGGAAGGACCCCTCGGGCAGCAGGTGCACGAACGGCTCGTCGGCGTACGCCAGCTCCCAGGCCGCGCGCACGTCGTGGGCGGAGAAGCCGGGGGCCAGGCGCGCGGTGGCCGTGGCGAGGATCCCCCGCGCCATGGGCACGAGCACGGGCGTGAACGACACGCTCACGTGCCCGCCGCCCGCGGTCTCGAGGTTCTGCCGGATCTCCGGCGTGTGCCGGTGCGTGCCGCCGACCGCGTACGCGCTCGCGGACCCGAGGATCTCGCTCGCCAGCAGGTTCGTGCGGAGCGCGCGCCCGGCGCCGGACGGCCCCACGGCCAAGACGGCGACGATGTCCTCCGGCTCGATGACGCCCGCGCGGATGCCGGGCTGGAGCCCGAGCGTGATGGCGGTGACGTTGCAGCCGGGCACCGCGATGCGCTTCACGCCGGACAGGCGCGTGCGCTGCGTCCCGCCCTCCTCCGCGTGCAGCAGCTCGGGCAGCCCGTAGGGCCAGGCGCCCGCGAACTCGCCGCCGTAGAAGGCGTCCCACGCGGCCTCGTCGACGAGGCGGTGGTCGGCCCCGCAGTCGACGACCAGCGTCGCGTCGTCGAGCTCGGCCGTGATGGCGCCCGACTTGCCGTGCGGCAGGGCGAGGAACACGACGTCGTGCCCCGCGAGCTCGGCGGCGGTCGTCTCGACGAACGTGCGGTCGGCGTACGAGGTGAGGTGCGGGTGCACCTGGCGCAGACGCTCGCCCGCGTTATGGAAGGCGGTGAGCGTCTGGACCTCGAGGCGCGGGTGGTCGGCGAGCAGGCGGAGGAGCTCCCCGCCCGCGTAGCCGCTGGCGCCCGCGACGGCGACTGTGAATGACATGCATCAAATCTAGTGCCGGTGCGGGGAGCGCTCCGGCGGGCGGCGGGCCGCCGCGGACGCGGGCGGGCGGGCCCTCCTGGGGAGGAGCCCGCCCGCTCGGACCGCCCGGCGCGGTCGTCGTGGCCGCCCGAGCCGGCCTACTCCCGCAGCGTCGCGCCGAAGCGCTCGGCCGCGAGCCGCACGGATCCGTCGCGCGCCTCGCTGGCCTCGGCCGCGGTGAGCGTGCGGTCCGGGGCGCGGAAGCGCAGCGCGAAGGTGAGCGAGCGGGTGCCCGACTCGACGCCGGGGCCGCGGTAGTCGTCGACGAGGCGCGCGGTCTCCAGCAGCTCGCCCGCGCCCTCGACCACCGTGCGGAGGATCTCCCCCGCCGGGATCTCGAGCGGCACGACCAGGCTGAGGTCCTGCGTCGCGACGGGCATCGACGTGAGCGTGCGCACCTCGACGGTGCCGCCGGCGAGCGCGATCAACCGGTCGACGTCCACCTCCGCGAGCGCGACGCGCTCGGGCAGGTCGAGCTCGGCGGCGAGGGCGGGGAGCAGCTCGCCCGCGAACCCGACGATGACGGGCCCGTCGGGCGTGACGGCCTCGACCGCGGCCGTGCGGCCCGGGTGCATGGCGCCGTGGACGCCCTGCTCGAAGCGGATCTCGACCCCCACCGCGTGCGCGAGCTGCCGGACCGCGTCGAGCGCGTCGACGAGGCCGGCCCGCTGCGCCGGGGTGCCCGGCTGCTTCGGCACGGCGTCGCCGAGGACCAGCACGCCGACGTGGCGCGGCTGCGGCGGGATGCCCGCGTCGAGCGCCCGCAGCGTGTCCGGGTCGGGGCGCGCGGCGCCGGGCGGCATCTCCGGCGACCCGTAGGCGACGCCCGCCGACGGCAGGAACACCGTGCCGGTCTCGAAGACCGCGAGGTCGGTGGATCCGCGCGACAGGTTGCGCCGCGCGATGTCGATGAGCCCCGGGAGCAGCGAGCGGCGCAGGTAGGGGAACGCGACGTCGAGCGGGTTCGCGAGCCGGACGGCCGGGGCGTCGTCGCGGTCGGCCGCGCCGAAGCGCGCGTTCTGCGCCTCGGAGGCGAACGGCGAGCCCATGACCTCGGTCAGCCCGGACGCGGCGAGCGCGATCGAGGCCTGGCGGCGGAGGCGCTGCGCGGCGGTGAGCCCGCGGCCGGGGGGCGCGACGGGCAGGACGGCGGGGATCCGGTCGTAGCCGACGATGCGGGCGACCTCCTCCACGAGGTCGGCGCGGTCGCGGAGGTCCGGGCGCCAGGTCGGCGGCGTGACGAGGAGGACGCCGTCGCGCTCCTCGAGCGCGCAGCCGACGTCGACGAGCGCGTGGCGCACCTCGTCCTCCGTGTAGTCGACGCCGACGAGCGACGCCGGGTAGCCGATCGGCAGCTCGACGGCGGCCGGCGGCGTGGTCGTGTCGAGGACCGAGCCGAGGCCCTCGGCGTGCCCGCCCGCGAGCTCCTCGAGGAGCTGCACGACGCGGGCCGCGGCGGCCGTCGCGATCGCCGGGTCGACGCCGCGCTCGAAGCGCTTGGACGCCTCACTGGGCAGCTTGTGGCGTCGGGCCGTGCGCGCGATGGAGATCGGGTCGAAGCCGGCCGCCTCGATCAGCACGCGCGTGGTGCCCGCGCCGATCTCCGTGGCCGCGCCGCCCATGACGCCCGCGAGCCCGACGGCCCCCGAGTCGTCCGCGATGACGAGGTCCTCCGCGTGGAGCGCGCGCTCGCGCCCGTCCAGCGTCACGAGCGTCTCGCCCTCCGCGGCGCGGCGGACGACGATGCCGCCCTGCAGCTCGTCGAGGTCGTACGCGTGGATCGGCTGGCCGAGCTCGAGCATGACGTAGTTGGTGATGTCCACCGCGAGCGAGATCGAGCGGACGCCCGCGAGCGTGAGCCGCGACACCATCCACGGCGGGGTGGGGCGGGACACGTCGAGGCCGGAGACCACGCGCGTGGCGAGGACGTCGGCGCCGGCGCGGCCGCGGATCGGGGCCGCATCGTCGACGCGCACGTCGACGCCCGCGACGGGCGCGTCGGCCGCGAGCAGCGCCAGCGCGTCCGCGGGGTCGGTGAACCGGGCGCCCGTGGCGTGCGCGTACTCCCGGGCGATGCCCCGGATCGAGAACGCGTACCCGCGGTCGGGCGTGACGTTGACCTCCACCGCGCGGTCGTCGAGGTGCAGGAGCGCCAGGGCGTCCGTGCCGACCTCGGGGTCGAGGCCGAGCGAGGAGAGGACGAGGATCCCGTCGTGCTCCTCCCCCAGGCCCAGCTCGCGCGACGACGCGATCATGCCGTCGGACACGTGGCCGTAGGTCTTCCGCGCGCTGATGGGGAACGGACCGGGGAGCACCGCGCCGGGCAGGCTCACCACGACCTTGTCGCCCACGACGAAGTTGTGAGCGCCGCACACGATGCCGCGCACGTCCTCGCCGCCGTCGGCCGCGCGAGCGCCCTCGGGCGCGACGCGGACGGAGCACCAGTTGATGGTCTTGCCGTTGGTCTGCGGCTCGGGGGTCGCCTCGAGCACCTGCCCCACGACGACGGGGCCGGAGATGGAGAACGCGTGCACGTCCTCCTCCTCGAGGCCCACCCTCACGAGGGAGGCGTGCACGTCCTCCGGGGTCACGCCCGCGGGGAGCTCGACGTGCTCGCCGAGCCAGCTGATCGGGATCCTCACGACTACACCACCATCCCGAACTGCGCGCCGAATCGGATGTCGCCCTCGACGATGTCGCGCATGTCGGAGAGGTCGTTGCGGAACATGAGGGTGCGCTCGGTGCCCATGCCGAACGCGAAGCCCTGGTACTCGTCGGGGTCGATGCCCGCGGAGCGCAGCACGTTCGGGTTCACCATGCCGCAGCCGCCCCACTCGATCCAGCGGGGTCCGCCCGCGGCGGCCGGGTGCCAGACGTCCATCTCGGCGCTCGGCTCGGTGAACGGGAAGTAGTTGGGGCGCAGGCGGATGCGGGCGTCCTCGCCGAACATCGATCGGGCGAAGTGCTCGAGCGTGCCGCGCAGGTGCGCCATGGTGAGGCCGCGGTCGATCGCGATGCCCTCCACCTGGCGGAACGCGGGCGTGTGGGTGGCGTCGAGCTCGTCGCTGCGGAACGTGCGGCCCTGCGCGATCGTGTAGACGGGCAGCGCGTCGGCGAGCAGCGTGCGGATCTGCACCGGCGACGTGTGCGTGCGGAGCACCAGGTGCGCGTCGGTGGGATCCACGTAGAAGGAGTCCTGCATGGCGCGCGCCGGGTGGTCGGGCGGGAAGTTCAGCGCGTCGAAGTTGAACCACTCGCTCTCGAGCTCGGGGCCCTCGTTCACCTGCCAGCCCATGCCGACGAAGATGCCGGCGATGCGCTCCTCGAGCATGGTGAGCGGGTGGCGGGCGCCCGCGCGCCAGCGGCTCGGCAGCGCGGTGACGTCGACGGCCTCGGCGACGAGGCGCGCGGCCGCCTCCTGCTCCTGGATCTCCGCCTCGCGCGCCTGGAACGCCTGCGTGACGCGGGCGCGCGACTGCCCGACGAGCTTGCCGGCGTCCTTGCGGTCGGCGGGCGGCAGGGAGCGCAGCGATCCGTTGAGCCGGGCGAGCGGCGACGCCTCGCCGATGTGGGCGGAGCGCGCCTGCGCGAGCGACGCGGAGTCGGTGGTCGCGGCGAGCGCGGCCATCGCCTGCTCCACCGCGGCGGCGACGCTCTCCTCGGAGATCTGGGGTTCGGACATGAGGCCCGAGTCTACCGATCGGGCGTGGCGCTCCCGGCCCGCGGGGACGGCTACGCGCCCTGCGACGTCCCCGCCGCGACGGTCTTCGCCACGCGCGGTCCGCGCTTGCGGGCGAGCCGCCGCGCGATGGTCGACACGGTGAGGTTCAGCACGAGGTACATGCCCACCATCACCACGAAGATCGGCAGCGAGTTGGCGCGGCTCGTGGCCTCGAGGATCAGCTCGCCCTGCTTGGTGAGGCCCACGAGGCTGACGATCGTGCCGAGCGCGGTGTCCTTGATGAGCACCACCAGCTGGGCGACGATGATCGGCAGCATCGTGCGGAACGCCTGCGGGAACTCCACCAGCAGCCGGTTCTGCAGCGGACGCAGGCCGATCGCGAGGCCCGCCTCCCGCTGCCCGCGCGGCAGGCCGAGGATCCCGGAGCGCAGCGCCTCGCCGATGATGGCGCCGTTGTAGAGCGTGAGCGCCGTGACGACCGACCAGTACGGGCCGATGGGGAAGATCAGGTAGATGAACAGCATCATCAGCAGCACGGGCATGCCGCGGAAGAACTCGAGCACGACCGTGACGGCGTAGCGCACGACCCGGTGCTCGCTCATCCGGAGGAGCGCGAGCACCATGCCGAGCAGGATCGCGAGCACGGCGGCCACCGCGGCCGACTGCAGCACGACCCACAGGCCCTGCAGGAGCAGGCCCCACACGAGCGGGTCGTTGAGCACGAGCCAGCGCTCGGCGCTGAACTGCCCCGCCTGCTGCAGCTTGACGGCAGCGAACGCGAGGACGGCCACGAGGACGACGCCCGTGACGACGGAGAGGATGCGCGACCGCCGGCGGGCGCGGGGCCCCGGGACGTCGTAGAGGACCTGGCTCATCGGGAGACCGCCACTCGCTTCTCGAGGTGGTCCGCCAGCTGGCCGAGCGGGACCGTGATGATGAGGTAGAAGAACGCGACGCCCACGAACACCCAGACGACGGCGTTCCCGTTGGCGTTCGCGACGTCGCGACCCACGTTGAACAGCTCGTAGATGAAGTACGCGCCCGCGATGGACGTGTTCTTGGTGAGCGCGATGACCACGTTGATCAGCGGCGGCACGACCGTGCGCAGCGCCTGCGGGAGGATCACGTGCCCGAGCGTCTGCGAGAACGTCAGCCCGATGCTGCGGGCGGCCTCGGCCTGCCCGACCGGCACGCTGTTGATGCCCGAGCGGATCGCCTCGGCGAAGAACGGCGCCGTGTAGAGCGTGAGCGCGAGCACCGCGGCCGTCATGAACGGCAGCGCGCCCGAGATCGACGTGATCACGACGCTGAAGAAGGTGAAGACGAGCAGCAGCGGGGTGTTCCGCAGCAGCTCGACGTAGACGGTGGAGGTGGCGCGGAGGCTCGCGACCGGCGAGATCCTCATGGCGGCGATCACGATCCCGAGCGGGAGGGCGAACAGCACCGTGGTGAGGAGGAGGCGCAGCGTGCCGCCGAACCCCCGCAGGAACACGTCGAGATTGTCGAGGATCACGTCCACGGCGCACCTCCTTGGGTGATGCCCCCGGCGGGCCGGGTGGCTGCTTGGTCCGGGTCGGGTGCCCGGACGAGGGAGGGTCCCGCGCGCGCCGTCGGCGTGCGCGGGACCCGGTGCTGCTAGTAGCGGTCGATCGCCGGGGGCTCCGGCGTGTCGATGACGGTGCCGGCCGTCGCCTCGAACAGGCGCGCCCAGGTGCCGTCGTCGTACGCCTTCTGCAGCGTGTCGTTGATGAAGGTGCGGAACGCCGCGTCGTCCTTGGCGATGCCGATGCCGTAGGGCTCCTCGGTGAAGGTCTCGCCGTCGCCGACGAGCTTGAACTCGCCCTCGTTCTGGTCGATGAAGCCCGACAGGATCACGTTGTCGGTGGTGACGGCGGACACCTGGCCGTTGCGCAGCGGGTCGAGGCACTTGCTGTACACGTCGGTGGGCACGACGACCGCGCCGAACGTGGCCTCGATGTTCGCGGCCGGGGTGGATCCGGCGACGGAGCAGACCTGCTTGCCGCGGACGTCCTCGGGGGTGTTGATCGTGGTGTCGCCCTCGAGCACCATGAGCGCCTGGCCGGCGACGTAGTACGGGCCCGCGAAGTCCACGACCTCCTTGCGCTTGTCGTTGATCGTGTAGGTCGCGACGACCGCGTCGACCGAGCCGTTCTGGATGAAGGGCTCCCGGTTCGCGGACACCGTCTCCGTGAACTGGATGTCGTCGAAGGCGATGCCGAGCTTGCTGGCGATGAGCGCGGAGATCGCGACGTCGAAGCCTGCGGGCTTGCCGTCGAGGCCCGCGAGGCCGAACAGCGGCTGGTCGTACTTGGTGCCGACCTTCATCGAGCCGGCCTCGGCGAGGCGCGCCATCGTGGTGCCCTCGTCGAACGTCGGGTCCTCGGTGAGCTCGAGCTTGTAGGGGCCGTCGCCGTTGGAGGGGGCGTCGGTGCCCGCGTCGACGGCGCCGCCGGACGAGCTGCCGGGCGCGCCGCAGCCGGTGAGGCCGACGACGACCGCGGCGGCGGCCGCGACGAGGGTGAGTTTCCTGTGCTTCATGGTTCCCGTTTCTCTGCTGGTGAGGTGGATGACGGATGCGACGGATGCGACGGATCGCGCGTGGTGCGGTGGTGCGGGTCGTGCCGGGCTCCCGGTCGCGCCTGCCTCGGCGGCGTCCGGATGCGGCGGGCGGGCTGCTCGGGCGGCCCTCCCGCGCGTCAGTGGGCGAGGATCTTGGAGAGGAAGTCCTTCGCGCGCGGGCTCCGCGGGTGGTCGAAGAACTCCGCCGGGGTGGTGTCCTCCTCGATGGCACCGTCGGCCATGAAGATCACGCGGTCGGCGGCCTTCCGGGCGAAGCCCATCTCGTGGGTGACGACCATCATCGTCATGCCGTCCTTCGCGAGGCCGACCATGACGTCGAGGACCTCGGTGATCATCTCGGGGTCGAGCGCCGAGGTGGGCTCGTCGAGGAGGATCAGCTTCGGGTCCATCGCGAGCGCCCGGGCGATGGCGACGCGCTGCTGCTGGCCGCCGGAGAGCTGGGCCGGCATCTTCTGCGCCTGGTTGGCGACGCCCACGCGGTCGAGGAGCTCCATCGCCCGCTTCTCCGCCTCGGCCTTGCCCTCCTTGCGGACCTTGATGGGCCCGAGGGTCACGTTCTCGAGCACGGTCTTGTGCGCGAAGAGGTTGAACGACTGGAACACCATGCCGACGTCGGCGCGGAGGCGCGCGAGCTCGGCGCCCTCGGACGGCAGCTCCTGCCCGTCGATCGTGATGGTGCCGTCGTCGATGGTCTCGAGCCGGTTGATCGCGCGGCAGAGCGTGGACTTGCCCGACCCGCTGGGGCCGATGACGACGACGACCTCGCCGCGGTTCACGGTGGTCGAGATGTCCTTGAGGACGTGGAGGTCCCCGAAGTGCTTGTTGACGTGGGATACGACGACCAGGGGCTCGCCGACCGCTGCTGCGGCGGGCGAGGCGGGGTCCGCCGTCGGGCTCTGCTCCATGCGAACACCATATCCATGACGGTGTTTCGTCCGCGTTTCCCCGCGGCATCGTCACCCCATCGTGACGCGCGGGCCGTCTTTCCGCCGGTCAGGGCGGTGTCCGGGCGGCGCCGAGGGCCGAGCACCCGTCAGGTGTCGGCGGATCCGCGGGTCAGGCGCGCTGCGCGAACGCCGACTCGTAGAGGCACACCGACGCGGCGGTCGCGAGGTTCATCGACTCGGCTTGCCCGTAGATCGGCACGACGACGGCGCGGTCGGCGAGGGCGAGGTGCTCGTCCTGGAGGCCGCGCGCCTCGTTGCCGAACAGCCACGCGGTGGGACCGGCCAGGCCGCCCGCGGTGCGCTCCGCGAGGAGGTCGTCGCCCTTCACGTCGGCGGCCAGCACCTGCAGGCCCGCGGCCTTCACCCGCTCGAGCACCGCGTCGAGCTCGGGCATGATCGCCACCGGCAGGTGGAAGAGCGAGCCCGTCGTGGCGCGCACGACCTTGGGGTTGTAGAGGTCGACGGAGCGCCCGGTGAGGATGACGGCGTCGGCGCCCGCGGCGTCGGCCGCCCGGATGATGGTGCCCGCGTTGCCCGGGTCGCGCACCTCCTCGAGGATCGCGATGAGCCGCGGCTCGTCCCCGAGGATCTGCTTCAGCGAGGTCGGGAACTGGCGGCACACGCCGACGACGCCCTGCGGCGTGACGGTGTCGGCCATCGACGCGATGACGTCCTCGGTGACGAACTCGACCTCGACGCCGGACTCGCGGACGGCGCGGGCGAGGTCGGGGTAGCGGTCGAGGGCGGTGGGCGTCGCGAACAGCTCCAGCACGAGGTCGGGCCGGAAGGCGAGCGCCTCGGAGACGGCCTGCGGGCCCTCGAGCAGGAAGAGCCCGGTGTCGGCGCGGGCATCCCGCTTCGCGAGCTTGGCGACGCCTCGGACGCGCGGGGATCGGGGGTTGTCGAGCATGGCCCCAACACTAACGGCGCGCCCCCTGTCGGGGACGCGCCGTCGGCGGTGGTGCGGGGGTGCTACGCGTTCGCCGCGACCTTGGGGGCCGAGGTGTTCGCGGGCAGGGCGGCCTTGGCCGTCTGCACGAGCGACGCGAAGGTCGCGGGCTCGTGCACGGCGAGCTCGGCGAGGATGCGACGGTCGACCTGGACGCCGGCGAGCGAGAGGCCCTGGATGAGGCGGTTGTACGTGAGGCCGTTCGCACGCGCGGCGGCGTTGATGCGCTGGATCCAGAGGCGGCGGAACTCGCCCTTCTTGGCACGGCGGTCGCGGTACGCGTAGACGAGGGAGTGGGTGACCTGCTCCTTGGCCTTGCGGTACAGGCGCGAGCGCTGCCCGCGGTAGCCGGCGGCGCGCTCGAGGATGACCCGACGCTTCTTGTGGGCGTTGACGGCCCTCTTGACTCTTGCCATTTCAGTTATTCCTATTCGAGTTCAGGTGTCGCGGACGACGAGGGGCCTAGCGGCCGAGGAGCTTCTTGGCGACCTTCATGTCGGCCTTGGCCAGGGGCTGGTCCTGGTTGAGTCGCGCCTTGCGCTTGGAGGACTTGACCTCGAGGTTGTGGCGCATGCCGGCCTGCTGCTTCATGATCTTGCCGCTGCCGGTGACCTTGAAACGCTTCTTGGCACCCGAGTGGGTCTTCTGCTTAGGCATTGTTCTCTTCTCTCGCTTCTCGTGCGCTCGCCTTGGTGGCGTCGCGCTTCGCGTTGGCCTCGGCCTTGGCCTCGGACTTGTTCTTGTGCGGTCCGATGACCATGACCATGTTGCGGCCGTCGATCGTGGGGGTGGACTCGACGCTGCCGAACTCGGCGACGTCCTCCGCGAACATCTTGAGCAGGCGCACGCCCTGGTCGGGACGCGACTGCTCGCGCCCGCGGAACAGGATCATGGCCTTGACCTTGTCGCCGTCCTGCAGGAAGCCCTCGGCGCGCTTGCGCTTGGTCTCGTAGTCGTGCTTGTCGATCTTCAGGCGGAAGCGCACCTCCTTGAGGATGGTGTTCGCCTGGTTGCGACGCGCTTCCTTGGCCTTCTGCGCGGCCTCGTACTTGAACTTGCCGTAGTCCATGATCTTCGCCACGGGGGGCTTGGAATTGGGCGCGACCTCGACGAGGTCGAGGTCGGCTTCCTGCGCGAGCCGGAGTGCGACGTCGATGGATACGACGCCGACCTGCTCGCCTGCTGGGCCAACGAGGCGAACCTCGGGAACTCGGATTCGATCGTTGGTACGGGGATCGCTGATGGACTGCTCCTATTCGTGTCTTCGGGTGGCCCGGCGGCTCGTGGAGCCGCTCGGATTCGAGACGAGGAGGGTTCTTCACCAGGGTGCGACGCGTTCGTCGTACTCGGCAACACGCCCGTGCCCGCGGATGCGGGGCTCCCGTCCTGCGCGATTCCCGCGGGGGAGCCGTACGGACGGGGGAGCGAAATCGACCCGGTAACCTATGGAGGCGGTCAAGCGCGGGTGGGAGATCAATCCTCTTTCGAACCGGGACTGTGACAGCCCCGGAGCCGTCGATCAGCATAGCAGACGCCGGCACCGCCCCGGAAGGGCGGGCGTCGCCCGGGTCCCGCCGCTCCGCCGCCGCCCGCACCGACCGCCAGCTTGAGGACCCCCATGACCGACTCGCCCCGCCCCGACTCCGCGCTCCCCGATCCCGCCGACGCGCACGTGCACCGCTTCGAGGAGCCCACCGGGACGGCCGATGCCGCCGCTCCCTCGTCCGCGGGCGTCGCCGACGACGACACCGCGGACTTCGTCGCCGACCAGTACGCGCGGGACATCGCCGAGGTCTCGGCCGTCGAGGTCATCACGACCACGGCCGTCCACCTCATGAGCGCCGCCGCCGTGAAGTGCGGGCTCGCCGACGACCCCGCCACGCAGACGGACCTCGCCGAGGCGCGGAAGCTGATCATCTCCCTCGCGGGTCTCGTCACCGCGGCCTCCCCGGAGCTCGGCGACCAGCACGCCCGGAGCCTGCGCGACGGCCTGCGCAGCCTGCAGCTCGCGTTCCGCGAGGCGTCCCCGTACCCCGACGCCGTGGGCAAGGGCCCGGGCGAGAAGTACACCGGGCCCGTCTCCTAGGACGCCGCCGACGCCCGGCGCCCCACTGCCCGGCGCCCCATCGCCCGGCGCTCCGCGGCTCAGCCGGCGGAGGTGATCCGGAGGCCCATGCTGTCGACGCGGTCGGCCAGCACCGCGCTCCGCGACCAGTCCGCCTGCAGCCGGGCGAGCAGCGCGTCGAGCGCCGCGCGGTCGAGGCCGTCGACGAGCGCCAGCGTGATCATCAGCTCGGGGCCCTCGAGGCGCGCGCGGGGATCGCCCGGCGCGGTGCGGAGCCCCACCACGGCGGGCTCCTCGACGACGCTCGCCTCGAGCGCCGCGGCCACCTCGGGGTCCTCCGGGCTCGGGATCCACGGCAGCGACCGCGCGACCGCCCAGACCGCGGGACGGCGGAGGACGAACTCCGTCTCGGACATCGGATCCAGCACCACGAGGTCGGTCTCCTCGCTCGCCGCCGCCAGGGCGACGCGCACGGCGTCTGCCGGCACGGGACGCGCGGCGGGGTTCCACCGGCCCATCGCCTGCACCGACGTGAACACCGGCATGACGGTGCGCCCGTCCGGACCGGCCACGGTGATGATCGACAGCTCGGCGCTCTTGTCGACCTTCAGGCCGTGCTCGCCCTCGCCCTCCTCGCCGAGGCGCGCGACGAGCGGGATGAGCAGCCGGGCGTCGCGCAGCGCGTCGACGACGGCCGCCGGGCCGACCTCCCCGCGTCCGTGGCGGGCGAGCGCGTCGGACAGGGCCGGCGGCGCGGATCCGTCGTCACCGGGGAACGCGGTCGGCTCGAACGACCGGCCGGCCCAGGGCGTGCCGGCGGAGTCGGCGTGCGGCGTGGAGCCCGTCATCACTCCCCGGCGACGTCGAGCGCCTGGCCGAGCGTGAACGCGCCCGCGTAGAGGGCCTTGCCGACGATGGCGCCCTCGAGGCCGAGCGGCACGAGCTCGCGGAGCGCGGCGATGTCGTCGAGGCTCGAGATGCCGCCGGACGCGACGACCGGGCGCTCGGTGCGCTCGAGCACGTCGCGGAGCAGGTCGAGGTTCGGACCCTGGAGCGTGCCGTCCTTGGTGACGTCGGTCACGACGTAGCGCGCGCAGCCGGCCTCCTCGAGGCGCTCGAGCACCTCCCAGATGTCGCCGCCGTCCTTCGTCCATCCGCGCGCGGACAGTGTGCGCCCACGGACGTCGAGCCCGACCGCCACGGCCTCGCCGTGCTGCGCGATGACGCTGGCGGCCCACTCGGGGTTCTCGAGCGCCGCCGTGCCGAGGTTGATGCGCGTCGCACCGCTCTCGAGCGCCACGTCGAGCGAGCGGTCGTCGCGGATGCCGCCGGACAGCTCGATCTGCACGCCGTCGATGGCCCGGATCACGCGGGAGATGACCTGCAGGTTGTCACCGCGGCCGAACGCGGCGTCGAGGTCGACGAGGTGCAGCCACTCGGCGCCCTGCTCGGCCCAGTCGCGGGCCGCGTCCACGGGATCGCCGTAGCCGGTCTCGGTGCCGGCCGCGCCCTGGGTGAGGCGCACGGCCTGGCCGCCCGCCACGTCGACGGCGGGCAGGAGGGTCAGGCGGGGGGTGCTGGTGAACTCGCTCATGGGGCCTTCCATCGATCGGGCATGCGGACGTGCGGACCGTCGACGACGGCGCGTGCGGGTGGTGCGGGTCAGGCGGCGCGCAGGGTGCCGAGCCAGTTGGCGAGCAGCCGGATCCCTGCCGTCCCCGACTTCTCGGGGTGGAACTGCGTCGCGGAGAGCGGGCCGTTCTCGACGGCCGCGACGAACCGCTCGCCGTGGGTGGCCCACGTGACACGGGGCGCGGGCAGCGGCGGCAGCGGGTCGATGCCCCATGCGCGCGCGGCGTACGAGTGGACGAAGTAGAAGCGCTCGTCCTCGAGGCCCGCGAACAGCGCCGACCCCTCGGGGGCGTCCACGCGGTTCCAGCCCATGTGCGGGAGCACGTCGGACTCGAGGCGGTCGACGGTGCCGGGCCACTCCCCCAGGCCCGCGACGTCGACGTCGCGCTCGACGCCCCGGTCGAACATGACCTGCATGCCGACGCAGATGCCGAGCACCGGGCGGCCGCCGGCGAGTCGCCGGTCGACCACGCGGTCGCCGCCCGCGGCGCGCAGGGCCGTCATGACCGCGGAGAACGCGCCGACGCCGGGGACCAGCAGTCCGTCGGCCTCGTGGGCGCGCTTCGGATCGCCGGTGAGCTCGACGTCGGCGCCGGCCAGCTCGAGCGCCTTCACGGCGGAGTGGACGTTGCCGCTCCCGTAGTCGAGGACGACGACGGACGGCCGCGTCACAGCGCGCCCTTGGTGGAGGGGATGCCGGACACCCGCGGGTCGAGCTCCTTGGCCTGGCGGAACGCGCGCGCGAACGACTTGAACTCCGCCTCCGCGATGTGGTGCGGGTCGCGCCCTCCGAGCACCGTGACGTGCACGGTGAGGCCCGCGTGGAAGGTGATGGCCTCGAACACGTGGCGGACCATGGATCCCGTGAAGTGGCCGCCGATGAGGTGCATCTCGAAGCCGGCAGGCTCGCCCGAGTGGACCAGGAATGGCCGACCGGAGATGTCGACGACCGACTGGACGAGGGCCTCGTCGAGCGGCACCAGCGCGTCGCCGAACCGCGCGATGCCGGACTTGTCGCCGAGCGCCTGGCGGATGGCCTGACCGAGGACGATGCCGACGTCCTCGACCGTGTGGTGCACGTCGATGTGCGTGTCACCCGTGGCGGTGACCTTCAGGTCGGTGAGCGAGTGCTTCGCGAACGCGGTGAGCATGTGGTCGTAGAACGGCACGGACGTGCTGATCTCGGAGGCGCCGGTGCCGTCGAGGTCGAGCTGGAGGTCGATGCTGGACTCGCTGGTCTGCCGCGTGACGTGCGCGGTGCGCGCGAGGGTGCTCATGGGTTCCATGCTACCGACCGACCGGCGACGCCCGGCCTCGCTCCCGGCCGCCACCGGGGGCGAGGCGCACGCCGCCCACCGTCACGCAGCATGCCGCGCGCGGACGACCTCGGGACGGGATCAGCGCGTGTACTGCGCCGGGACCGCGAGCTGCTGGCCCGCGGCGACGTCCGACGTGGGCAGGCGGTTCAGGTCGACGACGGACGCGATGACGTCGCGCGGATCTGCGGACGGCGCGATCTCCTCTGCCAGGTCCCACAGGGACTGACCGCTCGACACGGTGACGTACTCGAAGGCCGTGCCCGAGGCGTCCTTCGACGCGACGGCCGCGCCGCCGTTGAGGGCGACGAGCCCGGCGCCCAGCGCGAGCGGCGCGGCGACGAGCGCCGTGAGGACGAGGCGGCCGCGGCGCGTGATGCGCAGGCGCGTGCGGGGCGCGACGGCGACCTCCCTGACGGGGGCGGCGGACGCTGCGACGTCGGTGACGGACGCGGTGTGTGCTGCTGCGGTGTTCATGGTGACCTCTCGTGCGAGACGGTGGGGCGTCGATGCGACGCGCCCGGCGGTGCAGTGCGGTACGGCATGCGATGCGGGTCGGGCAGCTCGCACCCGGCTCTCGGCCGGGAGAGCCGGGTGCGAAGCTGTGTTCCGAACATACATTCGAAACCAGCCCTCCGCAAGCCCTGATCGCCCCGATCCGGCCTCCGGACCCGCGACACGCTCGAACAGGTGTTTGTACGAGGTGCGCGGGCTGGATACAGTTTCGAGTGCCTGGTGTCCATTCCACCGGGCACCACCGACATCGCCCCGCGAGGGCGTCGGCCCGCCGGGTCGACGAGCCGCCCGAGGCGTCGGCGACGAGAGGCGGGCCGTGGCATGACGGACGAGCGAGCAGCGGGAGGCGGCGCGACGAGGCGCCGCAAGAGCCTCAGCGACAAGCAGATCTCGATCCTGGAGTTCATCCAGCGCACGATCGCCGGCCAGGGCTACCCGCCGAGCATGCGCGAGATCGGCGATGCCGTCGGCCTCGCCTCGCTGTCCAGCGTCACGCACCAGCTCAACCAGCTCGAGCTGTCCGGCTACCTCCGCCGCGACCCGAACCGGCCGCGCGCGCTCGAGGTCCTCATCGACCTGCCCGGCAGCGGCGCCACGGAGAGCGGCGAGCCGTCGACGCCCGTGGGCGACGCCGCCATGGTGCCGATGGTCGGCCGCATCGCGGCGGGCATCCCCATCACCGCGGAGCAGATGGTCGAGGAGGTCTTCCCCCTCCCCCGCCAGCTCGTGGGCAAGGGCGACCTCTTCATGCTGCGCGTCGTCGGCGACTCGATGATCGACGCGGCCATCTGCGACGGCGACTGGGTCGTCGTCCGCCAGCAGAAGACGGCCGAGAACGGTGACATCGTCGCGGCCATGCTCGACGACGAGGCCACCGTCAAGGTCTTCCGCCAGCGCGACGGCCACACCTGGCTGCTCCCGCGCAACAGCGCCTTCGAGCCGATCCTCGGCGACTTCGCCGAGGTCGTCGGCAAGGTCGTGGCGGTCATGCGCTCGGTCTGATCCCCGCACGACGCACGAGAGCGGCCGGTCCCCCAGGGGGCCGGCCGCTCTCGTGCGCGGGGCGCGGGGCGGATCAGACCGCGGGCGCCACCGCGTAGGCCTGGACCTGCGCCTCCTGCTCGGCGGTGACGAGCGCCCGGACGCGCGTGCCCTCCTCGACGTACGAGGTCTCGAGCACCTTCGCGCCGTCGTGCAGCATCGCGACGACCTCGCCGTGCTCGAACGGCACGAGCAGGTCGACCTCGATGGTCGGCTGCGGGAGCAGCTCGGCGATGCGGCGGCGCAGCTCGTCGACGCCCTCGCCCGTGCGGGCGGAGACGAAGACGCCCTGCGGCGCCAGTCCGCGGAGCACCACGCGATCGTCGTCGGACGCGAGGTCGCTCTTGTTGAAGACGACGATCTCGGGGATGTCCGAGCCGTCCACCTCCGCGATGACCTCGTGCACGGTCGCGAGCTGGGCCGCGGGGTCCGGGTGCGAGGCGTCCACCACGTGCACGAGCACGTCGGAGTCGGCGAGCTCCTCGAGCGTCGACCGGAACGCCTCGACCAGCTGGTGCGGGAGGTTGCGGACGAAGCCGACGGTGTCGGCCAGCGTGTAGAGCTGCCCCTGGTCGGTCTCCGTCTTGCGGACCGTGGCGTCGAGGGTCGCGAACAGGGCGTTCTCGACGAGCACGCCCGCCTTGGTCACCCGATTGAGGAGCGACGACTTGCCGGCGTTGGTGTAGCCGACGATCGCGACGGACGGGACCGCGTTCCGCTCGCGGTTGGCGCGCTTCGTGTCGCGAGCCGGCTTCATCCCGGCGATCTGCTTCCGGAGCTTGGCCATGCGCGTGTTGATGCGGCGGCGGTCGAGCTCGATCTTCGTCTCACCGGGTCCGCGGGATCCCATGCCGGCACCCGCGCCGCCGACCTGGCCACCGGCCTGGCGCGACATCGAGTCGCCCCATCCGCGCAGACGCGGCAGCAGGTACTGCAGCTGCGCGAGCTCGACCTGCGCCTTGCCCTCGCGGCTCTTGGCGTGCTGGCTGAAGATGTCGAGGATCACGGCCGTGCGGTCGATGACCTTGACCTTCACCACGTCCTCGAGCGCGCGCCGCTGGCTGGGCGCGAGCTCGGTGTCGGCGATGACGGTGTCCGCGCCGACCGCGGCCACGAGGGCACGCAGCTCCTCCGCCTTGCCGCTGCCGAAGTAGGTGCTGGGGTCCGGGGTGGGACGGCGCTGGAGGAGGCCGTCGAGCACCACGGCGCCCGCCGTCTCGGCCAGGGCCGCGAGCTCGCGCATGCTGTTCTCGGCGTCGTCGACCGAGCCCTGCGAGTACACGCCGATGAGGACGACGTTCTCGAGGCGCAGCTGCCGGTACTCGACCTCGGTGACGTCCTCGAGCTCGGTCGAGAGCCCGGCGACGCGACGCAGCGCCTGGCGGTCGGCGCGCTCGCTCTGGTCGCCGTCGGACCCCTGCTCGGTGTCGGGGGACGCGGACAGCGCCTGCGCGCCGGATCCGCGGAAGAGGGCGTAGCCGGCGGACCGGTTCTCGGCCCGGGCGAGGACGCGCGCGACGACGTCATCCCCGATGGTGCTCTCGGTGGACGTCGTCGTCGTGTCCGTGGACTCGTGGTCGTGCTCGTCGTGCGTGATCATGTGCTCCCATCGTAGCCTCGGCGTCCGGTATCGTCCCGGTCATGGCCGACGCGCATTACTTCTCCTCGGCGCCGGCCGGACCCCTGCGCACCCGCACGATCACGGTCGAGCTGGGCGGACGGACGGTCGACGTCGAGACCGCGGGCGGCGTGTTCAGCCCCGAGCACGTCGACCAGGGGACCCTGGTCCTGCTGCGCAGCGTCCCGACGCCTCCCCGTGAGGGTCACCTGCTGGACGTGGGCTGCGGCTGGGGTCCGGTGGCGCTCGATCTGGCGATGCGGTCGCCGTCGGCCACCGTGTGGGCGGTCGACGTGAACGAGCGTGCTCTCGAGCTGACGCGGGCGAATGCCCGGTCCCTCGGTCTCGAGAACCTCAACGCCGTGCTGCCCGGGGATGTTCCCGCCGGGCTCTCGTTCGCCACCGTGTGGTCGAACCCGCCCATCCGCGTCGGCAAGGACGCGCTGCACGGCATCCTGCTCGACTGGCTGCCCCGCCTCGCCGTCGACGCCGACGCGTGGCTCGTGGTGCAGCGGAACCTCGGATCCGACTCGCTGCAGCGCTGGCTCGTCGACACCCTGCCCGAGGAGCTCGCGACGACGCGCGCCGCGTCGGACAAGGGCTTCCGGGTGCTGCGCGTGCATCGCGCGGCGGACGGCGCCGGCTCCTAGACCGCCTCCGCACCTCGCCGACCGGGTGACGGGCGCCGGGCCGGCGCTGCGCCGACCGCCCGCGCCCGACGCCCCGGTCAGGCCAGCGCGACCACGCCGTCGAAGACCAGCTCCGCCGGACCGGAGAGGCCGACGTGCTCGCCGTCCTCGGTGGGGAACATCCGCACGCCGAGCACGCCGCCCGGGAGCTGCACGCGCCACTGGTGCGGCGCGGCGGCTCCCGCCCAGTGCCGCGTCGCGAGGGCGGCCGCCGCGGCGCCGGTGCCGCAGCTCAGCGTCTCGCCGCTGCCGCGCTCGTGCACGCGCATCGAGATGTGGCCGACGCCGTCGACCACCAGCGGATCGGCGGGGACGACGAGCTCGACGTTCGCGCCCTCGGCGGGCTCGGGGTCCAGATGCGGGACGAACGCGAGGTCCGCCTCGGCGAGCTCGTCCTCGCTGGAGAGCGCCACGACCACGTGCGGGTTGCCGACGTCGATGCCGAGCCCCGGCCGCGCGACCTGGAGGTCCTTAGCGCGCACGAGCGGCTCGCCGCCCGCGAGGGCCCAGCGGCCGAGGTCGACCTGGAACCCGGATCCGCTGCGCTGCACGTCGCGGACGCCGGCGCGCGTGCCGATCGGGACGGTGCGTCCCGGCGGCAGCTCGATGAGGCCGTTCTCGATGAGGAACAGCGTGAACACGCGGATGCCGTTGCCGCACATCTCGGCGGGGCTGCCGTCGACGTTGCGGTAGTCCATGAACCACTCCGCGTCCGGGTCCTCGTCGAGGGCCGCGCGGCCCTCCGGGATGCGGCTGGAGAGCACGGCGCGGATGGTGCCGTCGGCGCCGATGCCGAAGTGGCGGTCGCAGAGCGCCTGCACCTGGGTGTCGGTCAGGTCGATCTCGCCCGCGGGATCCGCGAACAGCACGAAGTCGTTGCCCGTGCCCTGGCCCTTGGTGAACTGCAGGTCTGCCATGCGGTCAGCCTACGGGCGCGCCGCGGGGAGGGCGTCGAGGGCGTGCTCCAGGAGGCGGTCGTCGCGCGCGTCGAGCCGCACGGCGTCGGCGTAGCGGCCGAACCACGACACCTGCCGGCGCGCGTACCTCCGCGTGAGGGCGCGCGTCTCCTCCACGGCCTCGGCCTCGGTCAGCTCCCCCGCGATCTGGCGGGCGGCCTGCGCGTAGCCGATCGCCCGCGAAGCCGTGACGCCGTCCGCCAGTCCCCGGGGCAGCAGACCGGCGACCTCGGAGACGAGCCCGTCGGCCCACATGCCGCCCACGCGGTCGTCGAGCCGCGGCACGAGCTCCTCGCGCGGCAGCGTGAGCGCCAGGATCCGCGCCGGATGCCACGCGCGCGGCTCGGCCGTCTCACGCTCCGGCTGCGGTCCCGTCAGCTCGACGACCTCGAGCGCGCGGACGAGGCGTCGGCCGTTGTGCGCGCCGATGCGCTGCGCCGCGGCCGGGTCGAGCTCCCGGAGGCGACGGTGCAGCATGCCCGGCCCGGTCTCCTGCAGCTCCCGCTCGAGGCGCTCGCGCACCTCCGGATCCGTGCCGGGGAACTCGTAGTCGAAGAGCACGGACGAGACGTAGAGCCCGGATCCGCCGACGAGGAGGGGGACGGCTCCGCGATCGAGGATGTCGGCGATGACCCGCCGCGCCTCCTGCTGATACGCGGCGACGGTGGACTCCTCCGTGACGTCGAGCACGTCGAGCAGGTGGTGCGCCACGCCGCGCCGCGCTGCCTCAGCGAGCTTGGCCGTGCCGATGTCCATGCCGCGGTACAGCTGCATGGCGTCGGCGTTGACGATCTCGACCGCCCGGCCGTCGGCGCGCAGGCGGTCCGCGAGGTCGAGGGACAGCGACGACTTGCCGGTGCCGGTGGCGCCGACGACCGCGATGATCGGGGTCACGCCCGGTGGCGGGGGTGCGACGAGGGGGCTTCCCCCGCGAGGTCGGAGCGCGTGGGCGCCTGCACGCGGAGCGAGGGCAGGCCCAGCGAGACGCGGGGTGCGCCTCCGGACGCGGCGGCGCCCGCCGGTGCCGGGACGCCGCAGGAGTCGGCCTGGGCGCGGTCGAAGGCGTCGCCCGCGCGGGTGCGGCGGATCCTCAGCGGCGCCTGGTCCGTGGAGTCGGCGATGAGGTGGAAGGGCGCCGCGCGCGTGATCTCGACCTCGACCGCGTCTCCCGGTCGCGGCACCGCGCTCCCGGCGGGCACCTCCAGGTGGACGAGCCGGCCGTCGCGCGCCCTCCCGGTGACGCGATGGGTGTCGCCGTCCTTGCGTCCCTCGTGCGCGCTCACGAGCACCTCGACCGTGCGGCCGACCGTGCGCTGGTTCTCCTCGTGGCTGATGCGCTCCTGCAGCGCGGCGAGCCGCGCGTAGCGGTCCTTGACCACGGCGGCCGGCACCTGCTCGTCCATCGTCGCGGCCGGCGTGCCCGGGCGGATGGAGTACTGGAACGTGAACGCCGACGCGAAGCGGGACGCCTCGACCACGCGGAGGGTCTCCTGGAAGTCCTCCTCGGTCTCGCCCGGGAAGCCGACGATGATGTCGGTCGTGATGGCGGCGTCGGGGATGCGCGTGCGCACCCGGTCGAGGATGCCGAGGAAGCGCTCCGACCGGTAGGACCGCCGCATGGCCTTGAGGATCCGGTCGGAGCCGGACTGCAGCGGCATGTGCAGCTGCGGCATGACGGCGGGCGTCTCCGCCATGGCGTCGATGACGTCGTCCGTGAAGGCGGCCGGGTGCGGGCTGGTGAAGCGGATGCGCTCGAGGCCCTCGATGGCGCCCGCGGCGCGCAGCAGCTTGCCGAACGCCTGCCGGTCGCCGAACTCGACGCCGTAGGAGTTGACGTTCTGGCCGAGCAGCGTGACCTCGACCGCGCCGTCGTCGACGAGGGCTTGGATCTCGGCGAGGATGTCGCCCGGTCGGCGGTCCTTCTCCTTGCCGCGGAGCGCCGGCACGATGCAGAACGTGCAGGTGTTGTTGCACCCGACCGAGATGGAGACCCAGCCGCTCGCGATCTCGTCGCGCTTCGTGGGCAGGGTCGACGGGAAGGTCTCGAGGCTCTCGAGGATCTCCATCTGCGCCTCACCGTTGTGGCGCGCGCGATCGAGGAGAGCCGGCAGCGCACCCATGTTGTGCGTGCCGAAGACGACGTCCACCCACGGCGCCTTCTCGAGGACGGTGGCGCGGTCCTTCTGCGCGAGGCAGCCGCCGACGGCGATCTGCATGCCCTCGTGCCGGCGCTTCACGCCCGCGAGGTGGCCGAGGTTGCCGTAGAGCTTGTTGTCCGCGTTCTCGCGGACGGCGCACGTGTTGATGACGACGATGTCGGCCTCGGCGCCCTCTGCGGAGACGTAGCCCGCCGCCTCCAACGAGCCCGTGAGCCGCTCGGAGTCGTGCACATTCATCTGGCAGCCGTAGGTGCGCACCTCGTAGGTGCGCGGGCGTTCGGCGGACGGCGGGACGGCGACTCGGACGGACTCGGCGACGGTGCTCATGATGCGCCAATCCTACGTGCGGCCGACTCTCGCCCTCCCCGTCCGGCGGCTCAGCGGAACCGCACCCGCGAGGATCCGCGACGCGTCGCCAGCGCGGCCTTCGCCGCGTCCCGGACGACCTGGCCGCCGTAGCCGCGCCGCATGAGGAACGACGTGAGCCTCCGCTCGGCCGTCTCGTCGTCGTAGGAGGACAGCTGCCCCACGCGCTTCATGGCGACCTCGGTGGCGCGCGCGAGCTCGTCGTCCGGCTGCTCGGCCATGGCTTCCTCGATGACGAGGGGGTCGAGCTTGCGCCGGCGCATCTCCATCTCGACGGAGCGACGGCCGAGGCCCTTGCGGTCGAGGTGCGTGTGCAGGATCTGCTCCGCGAGCGCGGCCTCGTCGATGTACTGCAGCGAGACGTAGCGGGCGAGCGTCTCCTCGGCGATGTCGGGATCGATCTCCGCCCCCGCGAGCACCTCGCGAGCCTCCGCGAGGGACAGCCCTCGTCCACGGAGTCGGTTGGCGAGCACGTTGTCGGCACGGCGCCGTTGACGCTCGGGCGTCCGCTCGGCTGCGCGCTCCTCCTCGGCCTCCGCCTCGCGCCGCTCGTCCTCGACGCGGTCCTCCTCGAGCCGCAGCATGTCCTGGCGGTAGGCCTCGTCCTGCTCGGCCTTGGCGCGGGCGCGCTCGGCACGCTCGCGCTCCTCGCGCCATGCGGCGGGCGTCTCGTCCGCCGCAGGCTCGGGCTCGGCGACGGCGGCCTCCGTCCACGAGCCGGTCGCGGCATCGGCGGCTCCCCGCGCGGCCTGCGCCTCCGCCACGGCCAGGACGCGCCGGGCCTCGGCGATGCGCTCCTGGGCGGCCAGCGCCCGGCCCGCCTCGGACGCGTCCACGGCGGCGCCGATGGTGACGATGCCGTCGACCTCGGTGACCGTGCGTCCCCGGGCCGGGTGCGTGGGTTCGGCACGCGGAGCGGCCGGCTCGTCGACCGGAGCCTGCGGCGGCTCCGACGGGCGTGAGGCGGCGCGGCGGGACCGCCGGTCGGCGAGGGACGCGACGGGCGCGACCTCGTCGGGGCCGGGGCCCGTGCCCTGCTCGTCCTCGGAGGGGAATCTGACCATGGTGCTTCCGTCCTCAGGTGGCCGACGCGGATGGCACGGTGCGTGCATCGCGGCGTCGGGCCGGTGTCGTGCGGAGGGCGGGGCGCGTCATCCGACGCGCCCCGCCGGTCGTGCGCCGGGTCAGGCGCTCTTGCGCGCGGACGCCTTGGGCGCCACGGCGGCGACGGGAGCCGGAGCCGCATCGGCCGCGACGGCCTCCGCGTTCGGGTCCTTCACGAGGCCGAGCTTGACCTTGATCTTCTGCTCGATCTCGGCGGCGATCTCCGGGTTGTTGAGGAGGTGCTTGCGCGAGTTCTCCTTGCCCTGGCCCAGCTGGTCGCCGTCGTACGTGTACCAGGCGCCGGACTTGCGGACGATCTCGTGCTCGACGCCGAAGTCGATGAGGCTGCCCTCGCGGCTGATGCCCGTGCCGTAGAGGATGTCGAACTCCGCCTGCTTGAAGGGCGGCGCCATCTTGTTCTTCACGACCTTGACGCGCGTGCGGTTGCCGACCGCATCGGTGCCGTCCTTCAGCGTCTCGATGCGACGGATGTCGAGACGGACCGACGCGTAGAACTTCAGCGCTTTGCCGCCCGCGGTGGTCTCGGGGCTGCCGAAGAAGACGCCGATCTTCTCGCGGAGCTGGTTGATGAAGATCATGGTGGTCTGCGTCTGGTTGAGCCCGCCGGTGAGCTTGCGGAGCGCCTGCGACATGAGCCGGGCCTGGAGGCCGACGTGCGAGTCGCCCATCTCGCCCTCGATCTCGGCGCGCGGCACGAGCGCCGCCACGGAGTCGATGACGACGAGGTCGATGGACCCGGAGCGCACGAGCATGTCGGCGATCTCGAGGGCCTGCTCACCCGTGTCGGGCTGGGAGACGAGGAGCGCGTCGATGTCGACGCCGAGCTTCTTCGCGTACTCCGGGTCGAGCGCGTGCTCTGCGTCGATGAACGCCGCGATGCCGCCGGCGCGCTGCGCGTTGGCGATCGCGTGCAGCGTGAGCGTGGTCTTGCCCGAGGACTCCGGGCCGTAGATCTCGACGATGCGTCCGCGCGGGAGGCCGCCGATGCCGAGCGCGACGTCCAGCGCGACGGAGCCGGTGGGGATGACGGCGACGGGGGCGCGCTCGTCGCTGCCCAGGCGCATGACCGAGCCCTTGCCGAACTGCCGGTCGATCTGTGCGAGCGCGGTCTCGAGGGACTTCTCGCGGTCTGCCGATGATGCCATGGGGTGCTCCTCGTGTCGAAGGTGGGTTGCCTGCAGGCTGTCGCTCCGCTCCCGCTGGCCGCGGGTCCGGCGCCGACAAGGCGACGGGTGATCTCCGCGAGGTGCACGTTATGCGGCGCCGCCGACATCGCTGCCGGAGGGGCCGGACCTGTGCAGTCCGCGCTTCGAATCGCTCCTGTGGGGAGACTACGCGCGTTCGAAGGGATATTCGAACGACGCGCCGCAGAGGGCGACCGGATCCGGGTCGATCAGCGGCGGCCGGGCGTCAGGGACGCGGCTCGGGCACGCCGGCGCCGTTCCAGCGCGACCGCGGCACGTCCTGCGCGCGGCACAGGGCCAGCCACACCTCGCGGGCGGGCGTGCCGTCCTTCAGCGCCTGCGCGCACGTGCGGCCGCCGAGCTCGCCGAGCACGAGGTCCGCGACGAGGACCGGCCCGTAGCCGGCGCCGAACTCGTCGGAGACGGCCCGCTGGAACTCGCTCAGTCGCATGCCCTCACGCTACCCGCTGCGCCGGACGCCTCGCCCCGAGCGCGGGCCCGTGACGACGACGCCCCGCCCGTCACGAGGACGGGCGGGGCGAGGCGGGAGGTCGTGGGCCGGGTGGCTCAGCGCGCGACGAGGTCGCTGTCGAAGCCGGCGACGAGGTCGTCCGGGATGGTGTCGGGGATGGGGTTGAGCCCCTCGATGACGGCGAGCCGGTCGCCGACCTCGCGCATGATGACCGAGATGGGCGTGTCTAGCGCATCGGCGACCGACGCGAGGATCTCGCTCGACGCCTCCTTCTGCCCCCGCTCGACCTCGCTGAGGTAGCCGAGCGCGACGCTGGCCTTGCTGGCGACCTGACGGAGCGTGCGCCCCTTCTGCAGGCGGAAGTCCCGAAGGACGTCGCCGATCTCCTGACGGACTAGAACCACGGGACCCTCCTCGTTGCGCCTGGTGCCTGATCGAACCGGAGGTCCGGGGCTGATGCGTGAGCATCTGGCCGAGGACCCAGGCTAAGCAGGGGCACTGGGCGTTGCTTGTGAACCTGATTACGACAACGCGGGATCCGCGTCAGATGTTCCCGCCGGGATCGAGCGCCTCGACGAGGGCCGCGAGGGCCTCGTGGACGACGCCCGCGCGCACCTGCTGGCGGTCGCCCTCGAGGTGCAGCGCGACCGCGCGCGAGTCGCCGTCGAGCGACAGACCGACGAACGCGGTCCCCGGCTGCTGGCCGTCCTGGGGATCCGGCCCCGCGGCGCCCGTCGTGGACACGCCGACGTCGGCGGGGCGGCCGTCGACCGCGCAGGCCTGACGCACGCCGCGCGCCATCTGCCGCGCGACGTCCGGGTGGACGGCGCCGTGGACCGCGAGGATCGAGGACTCCACTCCGAGGATCGTGCGCTTGAGCGCGGTGTCGTAGGAGACGATGCCGCCCGAGAGCGCCCGCGACGCGCCGGGCACGCCCACGAGGGCGGCCGTGAGGAGCCCGCCGGTCAGCGACTCGGCGACGGCCAGCCGGCGTCCCGTCGCGACGAGCGCCGCGATGACGCGCTCGGCGAGCTGCTCGTCCGTGGGCGCGACGGCGGCGCTCACGACGCGCGCTCCGCCCGAAGCGCCTGCCGCATGTAGTCGAGGCCGGAGAGGACCGTGAGGAGGAACGCGATCGACATGAGCACCGTGTTCACGACGTGCATGCCGTCCCCCACGACGCCCCAGAGCGGGAGCAGGGCCACGCTGATGGCCACCGCCTGCGCGACGGTCTTCGCCTTGCCGCCGCGGGACGCCGCGACGACGCGGTCGCGGAGCACGGCGAAGCGGTACGCCGTGATGCCCAGCTCGCGCACGAGGATCACGATGGTCACCCACCAGGGCAGCTCGCCGAGCACCGACAGCATCACGAGCGCCGCGCCCGTGAGCACCTTGTCGGCGATGGGGTCGAGGAGCTTGCCGAGGTCGGTGACCAGGTTGCGGCTGCGCGCGATGTGCCCGTCCACGCCGTCGGTCGCGATGGCGACGATGAAGAGCACCGCGGCGGCGTAGCGGAGCGGGCCGTCCGCGCCGTCGTCCGCGGCGAGGAGGACGACGAAGACGGGGGCCAGCAGGATCCGCACGATCGTGAGGACGTTCGCGACGTTCCAGGGGCTCGCCGGGGAGTCGCCCGCGCGCCAGACGCGCGGTGCCCCGGTGGCGCCCGATGCGGTGCGATCGGCCATGGTCAGTCCCTGCCCGTCAGGCCCCAGGCGTCG
Source organism: Clavibacter zhangzhiyongii (assembly GCF_014775655.1). Taxonomy (NCBI): domain Bacteria; kingdom Bacillati; phylum Actinomycetota; class Actinomycetes; order Micrococcales; family Microbacteriaceae; genus Clavibacter; species Clavibacter zhangzhiyongii. The sequence continues at coordinate 2,146,357 of NZ_CP061274.1, forward strand.
TCGTCGCCCTCGGCCTCCACCTGCTCGTACGCGTCCAGGTCCTTGTGCAGCGGATCCGACGGGTAGCGGTCGCCGTCATCCGGCTCCCCCGCGGCGACGGCGGCGGGAGCAGCGGCGGCCGGCGCAGGAGCGGCGGGCGCGGCCGGCGTCTCCCCGCGCAGCGTCGCCAGGACGCCCGGCAGCTGCTCCGCGGAGACGAGGACGTCGCGGGCCTTGGATCCCTCGGACGGGCCGACGATCTCGCGCGCCTCGAGGAGGTCCATCAGGCGACCGGCCTTAGCGAACCCGACGCGCAGCTTCCGCTGCAGCATCGACGTGGATCCGAACTGCGTGCTCACGACGAGCTCGGCGGCCGCGAGCAGCACCTCGAGGTCGTCGCCGATGTCGGCGTCGATCTCCTTCCTCTCGGCGGCGACCGCGACGTCCTGGCGGTACTCCGGCCGGGCCTGGCGGGTCACGTGCTCGACGACCTTGGCGATCTCCGCCTCCTGCACCCACGCGCCCTGCACGCGGACCGCCTTGTTGGCGCCCATGGGGAGGAAGAGGCCGTCGCCCTGGCCGATGAGCTTGTCGGCGCCGGGCTGGTCGAGGATGACGCGGGAGTCGGTCATGCTCGACACCGCGAACGCGAGTCGGGACGGGACGTTGGCCTTGATGAGGCCCGTGACGACGTCGACCGACGGGCGCTGCGTCGCGAGCACCAGGTGGATGCCGGCGGCGCGCGCGAGCTGGGTGATGCGGACGATCGAGTCCTCGACGTCGCGCGGCGCGACCATCATGAGGTCGGCGAGCTCGTCGACCACCACGAGGAGGTAGGGGTACGGGCGGAGCGTGCGCTCGCTGCCCTCGGGGAGCACGATGGACCCGCTCGTGACGGCCTTGTTGAAGTCGTCGATGTGGCGGAAGCCGAAGCTGGCGAGGTCGTCGTACCTCATGTCCATCTCCTTCACCACCCACTGCAGCGCCTCGGCCGCCTTCTTCGGGTTGGTGATGATGGGCGTGATGAGGTGCGGGACGCCCGCGTAGATGGTGAGCTCCACGCGCTTCGGGTCGATGAGGACCATGCGCACGTCGCTCGGCTTCGCGCGCATGAGGAGCGAGGTGATCATCGAGTTGACGAAGCTCGACTTGCCGGAGCCGGTGGATCCCGCGACCAGGAGGTGGGGCATCTTCGCGAGGTTGGCGATGACGTAGCCGCCCTCGACGTCCTTGCCGACGCCGATGGTCATGGGGTGCGCGCTGTTCGTCGCGGCGGACGACCGGAGCACGTCGCCGAGCGACACGATCTCGCGGTCGGTGTTGGGGATCTCGACGCCGATGGCGCTGCGGCCTGGGATGGGCGAGAGGATGCGGACCTCGTTGGAGGCGACGGCGTAGCTGATGTTCTTCGCGAGCGCGGTGACGCGCTCGACCTTCACGCCGGGCGCGAGCTCGAGCTCGTAGCGCGTGACCGTCGGGCCGCGCGAGAAGCCGGTGACCGTCGCGTCCACCTGGAAGTTGGTGAGCACCTCGGTGAGGGCGCGCACCACCTCGTCGTTGACGGACGAGCGCGACTTGGCGGGCGTGCCGGGCGACAGGGTGCTCGCGGCGGGGAGGCGGTAGGGCGCCTGCGGGGCGTCGGACTCCCCCGAGACGACGGCCGCGTCCGAGCCGTCGTCCTCGAAGCCCGGGAGGACGGCGGGCTCGTCGTCGTCGCGGATGCCCGTGGGGTGCACGGGGACGGAGGGCAGGATCGCGGTGGCCGTGGCGTCGACGGGCTCGGCGAGGTCGATGCGGCGCGTCGCCGCGTCGTCGCCCGCGAAGGCGCCGGGCTCGGGGCGGGAGGCGTCGGGATCCACCGTGCGGTCGATGACCGTGGTGGGCGCCTCGGCGGCGGACCGGGCGGGCACGTCCTCGCGGTCGTCGGATCCCGCGTGCGGGGCGAGCACCGGGCTGTCGAACGCGGGGGCGTCCTCGCGCTGGCTGCGGTTGCGGCGCCACCAGGGGAGGCTGTCGGTGTCGACCGGGCCGTCGTCGTCGAGGCCCTCGAGCTCGACCTGCTCCGTCGCCTGCGCCTTGCGGGCCGCGCGCTCGGCGGCACGCTGCTCCTCGTCCACGAGCGGGGCGCCGAAGAGGTACGAGTACAGCTCGCGCAGGCGCATGCCCACGCGGTTCGGCGGCGTGCGCGTGATGATGAACAGGGAGAGCACGAGCAGGATCCCCGCCACGATGCCCGCACCGATCGGCGTGATGAGCAGGGACAGCGGGGCGGCGAGCACCCAGCCGAGGACGCCGCCGGCGCGGGCGAGCGCGAGCATGCCGTCGCGCGGATCCGGCGCCCCGTTGAAGAGGTGGCAGAGGGCCGCGATGGAGACGAGGAGGAGGCTGACGCCGACGCCGATGCGGCCGTTGTCGCTCACCGACGAGGGGTGGCGGAAGAGCCAGAGGGCGAGCAGCACCATCACGATGGGCAGCGCGAAGGCCACGCGGCCGAAGAGGCCGCCGAACGTGTACGCGTCGAAGGCCATGGCGACGTCATTGAGCGGGTTGAACCACTCCACGACGACCCCCGTGATGGCGAGCACGACGAGCAGGAAGGGGATGCCGTCCCGGCGCTCCTCCTTCGCGAGCCTCTCCGGACCGAGGGCGCGGAACAGGGCGCCGGTGGCGTGCGCGAGGCCCATCCACGCGACGACGAGCGGGCCGCGCCGCTCCGACTGCACGGGGTAGGCGACGGTCTGCTGCTTCGTCTCGGCGGCGCGCCCCTTGCGCGGGGGCGTGGCGCGCGGCGCGGGCGAGGAGGTCTTCCCGGCGCGGCTGGTCGACCTGGTGCTCGTAGCCATGCGACCCACGTTATCCCGCGCCGCCGTCCCGAGCGGTCCGCCTGGCCGGGCGGGACGCGCGCCGCCCGGCCGCGGCATCAGTAGCGGATCGCGTCGATGACGGACACGCGCACGGCGACGAGCGCCGGGAGCAGCCCCGCGACCGCGCCGACGGCGAGCGAGGCGCCGAGCCCGAGGAGCGCCGCCGAGAGCGGGAACGGCGGGAACTCGGTGACGCCCGAGGCGACGAACGAGAGGATCCACGGGTTCTTCACGATCGCGACCGCCGCCATGACGCCGACCACACCCGCGGCGACCGTCGCGACGATGCTCTCCATCATCACGGCGAAGAACACCCGGCCCGCGCTCGCCCCGAAGGCGCGGCGCACTCCTATCTCCCGGATCCGCTGCTTCACCGTCACGAGCGAGATGTTGACGAGGCCCAGTGCGCCCAGGAGGAGCACGAGGCCGGCCACTCCCCCGACGAGGATCTTGATCGCGAGCAGCGGGTCGTAGTCGTACGTCCCCCAGTCACTGCGGGCGACGCTCACCTGCAGCCCCTCGGGCGCGGTCGCCGCCACCTGCGAGGTGATGGACGCGGTGAGCGCGTCGGCCTCGGCCTCGGGCACCCAGAACTCGGCCTGCGGCCCCATCGCGTCGAGCGCGTCGTCGGTCATGAGCCGCTCGGCGTCGGAGGCCTGCAGGTAGATCGTCGGCGGCTCCTCCGCGTACAGCGCGGGCACGGATCCCACGACGACGCCCACGAGGTCCGACCGCTCCCCGTGCAGCACGGAGGAGGGGTGCGACGCGATGTCGGGCGACCCCAGCTCCGCGAGGAACGCGGGGTTCACGACGAGCGCCGGCGCCAGGCGGTCCGCGTCCCGCTCGTCGAACCAGCGGCCGTCCGTCACGTCGACGCGACGCATCTCGCCGTATTCGCGGTCGACGACGACCGTCTGCACCTGGACCTGGCCGCGGGCGAAGTCGACCGGCACCGTCGTGGAGCCGATGATCGTCGACCAGGTGATGCCGTACCGGTCGGCGACGTCCGCGAGGAGCGTGCGCTGCTGGGCGTAGGACAGGCCCTGGCCCGTGGCGGAGTAGGCGGACACCGACAGCGCGGCGGGACGGCCGGACTGCCGCTCCATCTGCTCGGTCTGCGCCTGCTGCACGACGGCGCCGAGGCCGACGACCGACGTGATCGCCGCCACCGCGACCGCGACGCCGACGAGGGACAGCATCACGCGCGTGCGGTGGATCCGGAGCTCGGCCCACGCCTCCACGACCGCGCCCACGAGGCCGGTCGCCGTGCGCGACAGCCAGCCCGTCACGCGAGGGCCCCGCGGGTGAGCGCCTCGGCGGGTGCGAGCACGCCCATCTCGAGCCGGTGGTGCCGGTCGGCGCGTGCGGCGACGGTCGGGTCGTGCGTGATGGTGACGAGCGCCGCGCCGGACGCGTGCGCGACCTCGGCGAGGAGGCTCATCACGGTCGCGCCCGTCTCGATGTCGAGGGCGCCCGTGGGCTCGTCGGCGAGGATCAGGCGCGGTGAGCGGACGAGAGCGCGCGCGATGGCCACGCGCTGCTGCTCGCCGCCGGACATGGTCTCCGGCATGGCGTCGACGCGGTGGCCGAGGCCGACCCGCTCGAGCATGTCGGCCGCGATCGCGGCGCGGCGCCAGAAGGTGCGGCCCGTGGAATAGAGGAGCGGCGTCATCACGTTCTCCCGCGCCGTCCGTCCCTGGAGGAGGGCGAACTGCTGGAAGATGAAGCCGATGTCGCCGCCGCGGGCCCGGTCGCGCCGGGCGCCCGAGACGCGCGCCATGGGCACGTCGTCGAGGAGCACCTCGCCGGTGGTGGGGGTGTCGAGCAGGCCGAGGATGTTGAGCAGGGTCGACTTGCCGGATCCGGAGCGGCCGACGATCGAGACGTGATCGCCCACCGAGACGTCGAGGTCGACGCCGTGCAGGATCGTCAGCGGCTCGTCGTCCGGCCGCAGCACGGTGCGGGTCACCTGCTCGAGGCGGATGAGGCTCATCCGCCGTACCCGCCCTGCATCGTCATGCCCTCCTCCTCCGGGACGGGCGCGCCGGGCACGAACTCGAGCACCATGTCGCCCTCCTGGAGGCCGGAGGTGATCTGCACGACCTTCCCGTCGCTGATGCCGAGGCCGACCGCGCGCTCCTCCGGTGCGCCGGACTCGGAGGGCAGCCACACGTTGCCGGTCTCGGTGAGGCCCTCGACGGCGGTCGTGGGCAGGGTCAGCACGTCGGGCGCCTCGCCCGCGGGGACGGTGATCTCGGCGGCGAGCCCCGGGAACACGCGCGTCCCGACGGGCACGGCGCACGAGACGGTCGCGCCCGTGGACGCGGCGGCGCCGGTGGATCCCTCCCCCGGGCCGCCGGACGCACCGGCGCCCGCGCCGGCACCCGCGCCCTCGGCGGACGACGCGGCGGGCTGGCCGACGCGCAGGTCCGCGCACTCGAACGGGGCGGGACCTGAGGTGATGGCGACCGTCGCGGTCGTCGGCTGCGTCACGAGCCGGTACTGCTCCTCGGCGGTGAGGGGCGCGGTCGCGCGGAAGGTGGGCGGCGCGATGAGGCCGACCGCGTCGCCGACGGACACCTCCTGGCCGACCAGCACGCCGAGCTCGACGAGCGATCCCGCGGCCTTCGCGGTGACCGTCTCGGTGACGACCTTGGGCTTCGACGGGGTGACCGTGCCGTCCGCGGCGACCACCGGATCCACCGGCGTCTCCTGGCGGATGACGAGGATCGGGTCGCCCGCCGCGAGCGTGGCGCCCTGGCCGGCGACGAGCTTGGACACCTTCCCCTGCAGCGTCGCCTTGACGGGCACGTCGGGGTCGGGCTGGATGCTGCCCTTCACGGTCACGTCGTTGACGACGGTCGCGATGGACGCCGCCACCTGCGACTCCACCACGGACCCGGTGGGGACCTGCGCGACCTCCTCCGCCGCCTGGCCGAAGAACGCCATGCGCACGAGCGCGACGGCGATGGCGGCCAGCACGACGAGCCTCGTGATCGGGAGGATCCATCTCCGCCAGACGCCCACAGCCGCTCCTTCCCCGGCGTCCCCCAGCGGTCCGTCCGGTCGCCTCCGACGCTAGGTGCGCGGCCCGGCGCGGCGGGTCGGCCGCGGGGATGACATGCCCACCCCCGACAGGGGGCCGCCCGGAGGAGGCCACCCGGGACGACCGGACGAGCGGGACGACCGGACGAGCGGCGCGGCACCCGAGCGCGTCCGCCGGGGACGACGGAGGGGGCGGGGTCTCCCCCGCCCCCTCGGGACGTGCAGCGCGCCGCCTCCCAGCGGCGTCCGGCCTACGCCTCGATGACCACCGGGATGATCATCGGACGGCGGCGGTGCGACGAGTTGACCCAGCGGCCGACCGTCCGGCGCACGACCTGCGCGTACGCGTGCGTGTCGCGCGTGCCGTTGGCCGCGGCCTCCGCGAGCGCCTTGATGACGAGCGGCTTGACGCTGTCGAACACCTTCGGGTCCTCGGCGAAGCCGCGGGCCTCGATCTCGGGGCCGACGACGACCTTGCCGGTCTGCGCCTCGACGACCGCGATGATCGTGACGAAGCCCTCCTCCGACAGGATGCGGCGGTCCTTGAGGTCGGCCTCCGTGATCTCGCCCACGGTGGAGCCGTCGACGTACACGTAGCCGATGTCGAGCTGGCCGGTGACGCGCACCTTGCCGGCCGTCATGTCGAGGACGGTGCCGTCCTCCGCGAGGAACGTGTTGCGCTCGGGCACGCCGGTCTGGATCGCCAGCTGCTGGTTCGCGACCAGGTGGCGGTACTCGCCGTGCACCGGGAGGACGTTCCGCGGCTTGAGGATGTTGTAGCAGTACAGCAGCTCGCCGGCCGCCGCGTGACCCGAGACGTGGACCTTCGCGTTGGCCTTGTGCACCACGTTGGCGCCGAGCTTCGTGAGCCCGTTGATGATCCGGTACACCGCGTTCTCGTTGCCCGGGATGAGGCTCGACGCGAGGATGACGGTGTCGTCCTGGCCGATCTCGATCTGGTGCTCCGAGTTGACCATCCGGCTCAGCACGGCCATCGGCTCCCCCTGCGACCCCGTGCTCATGTACACGATCTGGTTGTCGGGCAGGTTGACGGCCTTCTTGGAGTCGATGAGGACCCCGTCCGGCACCTTCAGGTAGCCGAGCTCGGCCGCGATGGTCATGTTGCGGATCATCGAGCGGCCGATGAAGGCGACGCGGCGCTTGTTCGCGGCCGCGGCGTCGAGCACCTGCTGCACGCGGTGCACGTGGCTGGAGAAGCTCGCGACGATGACGCGGCGCGGCGCCTTCGAGATGACGGCCTCGAGGACCGGGCCGATGGAGCGCTCGGTGGGCGTGAAGCCGGGGACGTCCGCGTTGGTGGAGTCCGACAGGAAGAGGTCGATGCCGGCCTCGCCGAGGCGCGCGAACGCGCGGAGGTCGGTGATGCGGTCGTCGAGCGGCAGCTGGTCCATCTTGAAGTCGCCGGTGTGCAGGACGTTGCCCGCCTCGGTCTTGATGGCGACGGCCAGCGCGTCCGGGATGGAGTGGTTGACGGCCACGAACTCGAGCTCGAACGGCCCGAGGCGCTCGCGGTCGCCCTCCTTCACCTGGAACGTGTACGGCTTGATCCGGTGCTCCTTGAGCTTCGCCTCGATGAGGGCGAGCGTGAGGCCGGAGCCGATCAGCGGGATGTCCTGCTTCAGCTTGAGGAGGTAGGGCACCGCGCCGATGTGGTCCTCGTGGCCGTGCGTGAGGACGATGCCCACGACGTCGTCGAGGCGGTCCGCGATGGACGAGAAGTCGGGGAGGATCAGGTCGACGCCCGGCTGGTGCTCCTCGGGGAAGAGCACGCCGCAGTCGACGACGAGGATCTTGCCGTCGATCTCGAACGTGGTCATGTTGCGCCCGATCTCGCCCAGGCCGCCGATGGGCGTGATGCGCAGGGTGCCGGGCTTGAGAGCCGGGGGATCGTAGATGGTCTGGGGCATGGGACTCCTATGTTGACGGTGCGGCCCGATGGGGCCGGCGATGGGAAGTGCGTGGGTGCGCGTCAGCGCGTGGTGCCCGCGACCTGGGGCAGTGCTCCGCCGGCGGCGGCGTTGCGGTCGGGGCGGAAGTTGCGGAAGTCGACGCCGGGGACGTCGCGGACGAGGTCGATCTCGTCCTCGATCTGCGCGGCCTCCCACTCCTCCGGCCCCACGAGGGGCAGGCGGACGCGGGGGCTGCCGATGCGGCCGAGGCCGTGGAGGATGTACTTCGCCGCGACCGTGCCGGGCACGTGGGTCATGACCGCGCGGACGAGCGGCTCGAGCTGCTGGTGCGCGTGCGTGGCGGCGCCGAGGTCGCCCGCGTTCACGGCGTCGACCATGGTGCGGTAGGGCGTGGCCGTGATGTTGGCCGTGACCCCGATGAGCCCGGTGCCGCCGATCGCGAGGGTCGGCAGAGCGTTCGCGTCGTCGCCCGCGAAGTACATGAGCCCGGTCTGGTTGAGCACCCGGCTCGCCTGCGCGAGGTCGCCCTTGGCGTCCTTCACCGCGAGGATGTTCGGGTGCTTGGCGGCGCGCAGGATCGTCTCGTACTGGATGGGGATGCCCGTGCGGCCGGGGATGTCGTAGAGGATGACCGGCAGGTCCGTGGCGTCCGCGATCATCCGGAAGTGCGTGAGCACGCCGGCCTGCGTGGGCTTGTTGTAGTACGGCGTGACGATCATGTTGCCGTCGGCGCCGGCCTTCTCGCTCTGCCGCGCCAGCTGCATGGCGTGCGCGGTCTCGTTCGACCCGCCGCCCGTGATGATCTTCGCGCGGCCCCCGCTCACCGAGCGGCCGACCTCGACGAGCTTGATCTTCTCCGGGTCGGTGAGGGTGCTGGTCTCGCCCGTGGTGCCCGTGACGACGATGCCGTCGGCGCCCGCGACGATGACGTCGTCGATGTGCTTCTCGACGCCCGCCCAGTCCACCTCGCCGTCGGCCGTGAAGGGGGTGACGAGCGCCACCAGTACCTGGCCGAAGGGGTTCACTGTGGACACGGCTCCCATCGTATCGGTCGTCGGTCGTCGGATCCGGGCGCCCTACGGCGCGACGCGGCCGTTCGCCTGGAACGCGGCGTGCGTGAGCGGCATGAGGCGCGCGAACTCGACCTCCATGCGCTCCGCGCACATCTCGATCTCGCGCTGCGGGAAGCTCGGGAAGGTCGAGTCCTCGTGCTTGGTGCGCAGCGACAGGAAGTTCATGAGCGCACGCGCGTTGAGCGTCACGTACATCGACGAGTAGATGTTGAGCGGCAGCACGATGCGCGCGACCTCGCGGGCCACGCCCTGCGCGAGCATGCGCTGGTAGGAGGCGTACGCCTCCGCGGAGGTGCGACGGGTCTCGTCCTGCACGAGCGCGGTCTGCTCGGGGCTCCCCGCGAGGAACTCGTACGCGCCGGGCTTGCCGACCTGCACCAGGTTCCGCTCCGGGCCGGGCACGTAGAAGACGGCGTCGAGCTCCTTGTAGCGGCCCGACTCCTCGTTGTAGGAGGCCATGCGGTGGCGCATGAACTCGCGGAACACGAAGATCGGCGCCTGCACGTAGAAGGTCATCGAGTTGTGCTCGAAGGGCGACCCGTGGCGGTCGCGCATGAGGTAGTTGATGAGGCCGCGGTCGCGCTTGGCGCGCTTCTCCTCCGCCTCCGTGTCGACGTCGCCCTCGAGGACGCGGTCCTGGCCGTCGGGCTCGTCGAGCGCGCGCTCCAGGGTCTTCTCGCCGGCGGTGGAGACGCGGGCGGCGAAGATCACGTCGGAGTCGTGGGCGCTCGAGCGGACCAGCTCCACGGTCATGTCGGATCGGAAGGAGATGTTCTCGTGAGGCACGACGTCACTGTACGCGACGGCCGCGGGGCCCCGTCCGCCGGAGACCGCGCCCGGGTCGCGCCGAGGGCCGGGCCATAGGCTGAGGCGCACCGACGAAGGGCTCGACCATGTCCGACAGCACCGCATCCCCCGCCCCGCTCACCGTCCTCATCTCGGGCGCCGGGGGCACCATCGGCACCGAGCTGCAGGCGCAGCTGCGCGCGGCCGGTCACCGGGTCGAGAAGCTGGTGCGGCACGCGCCGTCGTCGCCCGACGAGCACGAGTGGTCGCCCGCGGAGGGCCGGCTGGATCCCGCGGTGCTCGACGGCGTGGACGCGGTCGTCAACCTCTCGGGCGCGTCCATCAGCCGCCTGCCCTGGACGAAGCCGTACCAGGAGGAGATCCGCACGTCGCGCGTCACCGCCACGCGGACCGTCGTGGGCGCCATGGCGACGGCCGCGCATCCGCCGCGGGTGCTGCTGAACGGATCCGCGGTCGGGTTCTACGGCGACCGGCCCGCCGAGCGCCTCACCGAGGACTCGCCGCGCGGCACGGGCTTCCTCGCCGACGTCGTGGAGGCGTGGGAGGCCGAGGCCCTCCAGGCGCCTGCGGACGTGCGGGTCGCGACGCTCCGCACGGGACTCGTGCTGGCGCAGGCCGGGGCGCTCGCTCCCCTGCGGCTGCTGACCGGCCTCGGGCTCGCCGGCAAGCTCGGCACCGGCGGGCAGGTGTGGCCCTGGATCTCGCTCCGCGACGAGGCCGCCGCGATCGTCCACCTGCTGACGTCGTCCGTCTCGGGCCCCGTGAACCTCACCGGACCCGAGCCCGTCATGGCCGACCGGCTGATGCGCCACCTCGCGAAGCGCATGCACCGCCCGTACCTCGTGCCCGCGCCCGAGTCCCTCATCCGCCTGGCGCTGCAGGAGGCCGGGCAGGAGCTGCTGCTCTCGAGCCAGCCCGCGCGTCCGGAGAAGCTCCTCGCCGACGGGTTCGCCTTCCGCGACCCCACGGTGGAGCTCGCGATCGACCGGCTGCTCGCGCGGAGCTGACGCGCCCGCGGAGCCGGGCCGTCGGGGATCAGGCGACGGGCTCGGCGCCCTGCAGCGCGATGGCCCGGCGGATGGCGCCGCGCGCACGGCGGCGGTCGCCGCTCGCGTCGTACGCGAGCCCGAGGCGGAACCACGCGCGCCAGCTGGCCGGATCCTGCTCCACCTCCGCCTGGTAGACGGGGAAGGACGCGTCCGCGGCCTCGCGGACGGGCCGCCCGCTCGCGCGGGTCGGCAGGTCGTCGACGGGCAGGCCGCCCTCCTCGTCGAGGAGGCGGGCGAGGCGCGCGCTCCGCACGCCGAAGGACAGCTCGCGGACGAGGGCCCAGACGCCGATCAGGGGCAGGATCACGAGGCCGAGCCCGAACACGACGCCGACGGGCTCGCCCGAGAGCACGAGGATCACGGCGCGCTGGCCGAGGACGACGAGGTAGAGCACCATGAGCACGGCCATCAGGCCGACGCCGATGCGCGTCGCCATCAGGCGCTCGTGACGGTGGCGGCCTGGCCGCTCGGGCCGCCGTCGTCGACGGGGCCGGCCGTCGCGTCGGACGCGGCGGCCTGGGTCTCCCGCTCGCGCGACCCGTCGAGGTCGATGAGGCGGTCGAGGCCCACGACCACGCCGCGTGCATCGCGGGTGGCGCGCAGGGCGAGCAGGATCCCGGCCTCGTAGGCGCTCGGCGCCAGCGTGTCGTGGCTGATGGTGAGGACCTCGCCGTTGCCGCCGAAGACGACGTCCTGCTTGGCGACGACGCCCTGCATCCGGAGGCTGTGCACGGGGATGCTCGCGACCTGCTGGCCGCGTGCGCGCTGGTCGACGTGCGGCGCCTGCACCGGGCCGCGGGATCCGCGTGCCTGCGCCATCAGCTCGGCCGTGCGGACGGCGGTGCCCGACGGCGAGTCGATCTTCGTCGCGCCGTGGGCCTCGACGATCTCGATGGAGTCGTAGAACCGGGCGGCCATCTGCGCGAACGACGTCGCGAGGACGCTGCCGACGGAGAAGTTCGGGATGATGACGACTCCCACGGCGAGGTTGCCGGTGATCCGCCGCTCGAGCCCCTGGATCCGCTCGCTCGTCCAGCCGCTCGTGCCCACGAGCACGTTCACGCCGTGCGCGACCGCGTACTCGACGACGCCCTGGCTGACCGCGGGCAGCGTCACGTCGACCGCGATGTCGGCGCCGAGCATGTCCGACAGCTCGTCCTTCGAGTCGAGGCTCGCGACGAGCTCGAACTCGGTGCTCGCCTCGACGATCTGCGTGATGAGCTGGCCCATGCGTCCCGTTGCGCCGACGACGGCGACCGTGGTTGTCATCCGCCCAGCGTACCGGCGCGCCCGGCCGCGACGCTGGGCGGCCGTGGCACCGCGACGGCTAGTAGGGCTGCTGCTCCGGCAGGCCGGTGCGCAGCTCGACCGGCAGGTGGCCGAGGTCGTTGTGCACCACGAGCACCGGCGGCTTCGCCGAGCGCACGCGGATGATGGTGAGGCCGCAGTTGGCCTGGTTGATCCCCATCCACCGCCACTCCGGCGCGTCGAACACGTGCCGCACGAACCACGCGATGACGAAGTTGTGGGTGATGAGGAGGTCGTGCCGGTCGCCGCGGGCGGGCGCCAGGAACTCGCTCACCGCGTCGGCCATCTGCGCGCTGCCGGCGTCGATCTCCTCCTCGGTGATGCCGCCGAAGAACGACTCGAACGCGTGCGGCATGTCCGGCACCGGGCCCGAGGGGATGCAGTCGAACAGCAGCGACGACGGCTCCGGCTCGACGGCCGGCATGCGCTGCGCCATGATCGCGGCCGTCTCCTCCGCGCGCGCGAGCGGCGAGTGGCGGACGGACGTAAAGGGCACGCCGCTCAGCCGGTCGGCGATGCAGTGCGCCTGCCGCTTGCCGCGGCCGGAGAGCGGGCCGTCGGGCAGCCCGTGCTCGGCGTCCTGCTGCTCGCCGTGGCGGACGAGGTAGATGTAGTGCGACACGGTTCCTCCTAGAGGAGCGAGGGGGTCTCGAGCAGCGGGGCGAACGCGTCAGCGCCGACGGTGCCCACAGCGGCGATCGAGAGGGGACGGGAGACGAGGTCGGCCGCGAGGGCGCGCACGTCCTCGGGGGTGACGCGGGACAGGCGGGTGAGCGTCTCGTCGAGGTCGACGTACTCCCCCGTCGTGATCTCGGACCGGCCGAGCCGCGACATGCGCGTGTCCGAGTCCTCGAGCGCGAGCGCGGACTGGCCGGAGAGCTGGCCGAACGCGCGCGACAGCTCCTCCGCGGTCACGTGCTCGTCGGCGAGCTTCCGGAACTCCTCGACCATGAGGCGGGAGACCTGCGCGGTCTTCGCGGCCGTGCATCCGGCGTAGAGGCCGAAGACGCCCGCGTCCGAGTAGGAGGCGCCGAAGGAGTAGACGGAGTAGGCGAGGCCGCGCTTCTCGCGCACCTCCTGGAACAGGCGCGACGACATGCCGCCGCCGAGCACCGAGTTGAGCACCGCGAGGGCGGGCCGGCGGTGGTCGGACGCGGCGAGGCCGGGGACGCCGAGCAGGATGTTCGTCTGCTCGATGGGGCGGTCGACCAGGATGAGGTCGCGGCCGCGCGTGATGATCGGGGCGTCGCCCGTGCGGCGCGCGACGGGGCTGGCCGGTATGGAGAGGTCCCAGCCGGCGCGCTCGAGACCCGAGGTGACGCGTGCGACGAGGGCGTCGTGGTCGACCGCGCCGGCGGCCGTGATCACGAGGTCCTGCGGGCGGTAGTTGCGGCGGTAGTGCGCGACGACGGCGTCGCGCTCCGCGGCCTCGATGTCGGTCGGGCTGCCGCCGATGGGGCGCCCGAGCGGGTGATCCCCCAGCACGGCCTCGAAGAAGCGCTCGCTCGCGACGTCGCCCGGGTCGTCGTCCGCCATGGCGAGCTCCTCGAGGATGACCCCGCGCTCGGTCTCGAACTCCTCGGCGTCGATGAGGCTCGAGGTGACCATGTCGGCCAGCACGTCGACGGCCATGCCGAGGTCGCGGTCCTGCACCTTGGCGTAGTAGCAGGTGTACTCCTTGGCCGTGACGGCGTTGTGCTCGCCGCCGACCGCGTCGAACGACACCGCGATGTCGAGGGCCGAGCGCGACGGCGTGCCCTTGAAGAGGAGGTGCTCGAGGAAGTGCGTGGAGCCGAGGTCGCCCGGCTGCTCGTCGCGCGATCCGACGGCCACCCACATGCCGATCGTCGCGCTCCTGCTGCCGGGCACGTCCTCGCTGAGGATGCGCACGCCGGACGGGAGGACCGATCGCCGGACGCGGGCGCCGCCCGCGGACTGCACGGTGAGCTCGGGGAGGTCGAGGGGGAGTTCTACGGCGCGGGACATCAGCGTCACCCTACGCCACGGGACTGACGCGTCCGCGGGTCGACGGGCGCCTCGGCCCGGGTCAGCATCCGGGTCCGGCGTCCCTCGTGCCGCACGCCCCGCCGACCAGCACCGTGGACCCCTGCAGCACGTGGATCGTCACCGGGCCGACCTGCACCGGCAGCGTCCCCGGGATCTGCTGCCACGCGCCCCCGTCGAACCGGTAGCTGGGCGAGTACGCGATCGTGAGGGTGACGTTCCGGTCGCCCATGGTCGGGTAGACGTGGCTCGTGTCCGTCGCCGTGAACTCCGGCTGGTGCAGCTCCCGCCAGGACGCCCCCGGCCCCTGGACCGTCGTCGACGTGCCATCCCCGTGATCCCACGCGAACTCGACCGGCACGAACCGGACCTGCGCCGGGCGGCCGAGCAGGACGCCGTCGGCCACCTGCGTCGTGGCGTCCGTGAGGAGATTCACGGGAGCGCCCACCAGCGCCCACCCGTTGGGCTGCGATCGGATCGATGCAGACCGCGGCACGAACTGCGCCACGTCCTCCAACGATACCCCGGGATCGGCCGGCGCCACGGGGACCGGATCCGCAGGCTTCACGGGAGTCTTCGCCGGCGGGAGGAACGCGTGCTGCCCGTCGAGGCACGCGCCCACCCCCGGAGTGCACGGCGCATCCACGTCCGCAGCGAGACGGACCTGCCGTGGCTCGGGGTGAAGGATCATGGGCGCGGAAGCGTCGTTGGGCATCGGAGGCGGACTTGAAGTCGGGGCGGCGTGTGAGCCCGCAGCTGGATCGGCATCAAGCGCCTGAGCTTGCACGGCGACCGCTCCTTCGCCGATGTGCCCAGACGTGCATGCACTGGAATCGCCGTGGGTCACCAAGCAGCCGCCGCTGGCTGCCTGTGCTGTGGAGACCGGAAGGGCGAGGACGACCAGGACGAGGACGACCGCGGGCGACGCCGCACTCATCCGCATGCGTGCACGTCCTCGTTGCGCACGATGTCGCTGATGCGCCACAGCGCATCCTGGGCTTTGACCGCCTTCACTTGGAGCGACAGCCGCGGATCCCGCTGGGGCGTGATATCGGCGCCGCCCGAGTCGGAGATGCGGGTACCGCTGACATCGAGGCACATCTGGGCCGTCATGTATCGCAAGCCCGCTGGATCAAGCCCTCGCTCTGTGACCTGAAAGCCGGATACGACGTCCTTTCCACTCTTCCGGATTCCCGTTCGACGTGCGTCTGCCAAGCCCGACTTCTCGCCGTCCAGCACTGTCCCTGTCAGCAACTCGGCAAGATCCCTCTCCGTGTCGCTGTTCGCATCCAAGTCCACGTACCGCGTCACCACGTCGTGGAACGACTCGTCGTCCTGCTGCTCCTGGGTCAGCGTCGGCGAGGGCGCCGGTGCGGGAGCTGGCTCCGAGGACGGGGGCGCCGTGCATCCCGCCAGCAGCGAGGAAACGAGGACGACGAGCACGCAACGCGCCGCGACCCGTCCTCGTCGCAGCGGCAGTTCACGCGGTCGCTCGTGCAAGGTCGTCTCCCCCGGGCCGTACGGAACCCACGCGGACGGCGGCGCATCAGCGCCGGGATCGCGGGTGCAGGAAAGCTAGCCGGGGAGGCGGGAGCCGGATCACGTCCCTCCACATCGCGGGCGGGACGATCCGCGCGCCGACCTGGGGAGGACTACTCGGACGCGCGGTCGAGCCGGGCGACGTCGTGACGCGAGAGCTGGACGTGCGCCGCCTGCACCAGGTCGTGCACCTGGTCCGGTCGGCTCGCGCTCGCGACGGGCGCGACGACGCCGGGCTTCGCGAGGAGCCACGCCAGCGCGATCGTGCCGACGCTCACCGAGTGGTGATCGGCGATGTCGTCGAGGGCGGTGAGCACGCGGAGGCCGCGCCTGTTGAGGTACTTGGCGGCCCGCTGCCCCCGGGCGCCTTCGCGGACCGAGTCGCGCGTGCGGTACTTGCCCGTGAGGAACCCGTTCGCCAGCGCGAAGTAGGGCAGCACCGCGAGCTGCTGGCCGCGCACGACGTCGAGGTAGGCCGACTCGTAGGGCGCGCGGTTCACGAGGTTGTAGTGGGTCTGCAGGGCGACGAAGCGGGGCGCGTCGTAGAGGCCGCCCATGATCCGCGCGTGCAGCAGCCGCTCGGCGGCGTAGTTCGACGCCGCCAGGTACCGGACCTTGCCCGACGCGATGAGGCGCCCGGCCGCGGCGAGGCTCTCCTCGAGCGGCACGTCGAGGTCGTCCCAGTGGAAGTAGAGGAGGTCGACGTGGTCGGTGCCGAGGCGGGACAGGCTCGCGTCGACGGCGCGCTCGATGCGGGATCCGCCGAGTCCCGGGAAGTCCTCGCTCTTGCCGATCTTGGTCGCGACGACCATGGAGTCGCGGTTGCGGCGCTCCCGCATCCACGTGCCGATCATGTGCTCGCTGCGGCCGCTGGCGTAGGAGTCCGCGGTGTCGATGAAGTTGCCGCCCGCCTCCTGGTACCGGTCGAGGATCGCGGAGGTGTCCTCGGCGCCGGCGGTCCAGCCGAAGACGTTGCCGCCGAGGGCGAGGGGGAATACCTGCAGGTCGGTGTCCGCGATGGCGCGACGGCGCGCCGGATGCGGGATGCTGCCGCCGCTGCGGAGGCCGGGGGCGATCCCCGCGGCCGCCTCGAGGACGAGCGAGCCGGCCGCCTGGACGGTGCCCTCCAGGAGCGTGGCGGGCTCGACCGCGGGCTCCGGGCGGCGCGTGCGGTGACCGCCGAGGGATCCCCCGCGCCGGCGCCGCGGCTGCGCGCCGGGCGCGGCATCCGAGGTGGTGGGAGGGGACGACGTCACGTGGATCAGCGTACCCGCCAGCACGCGAAAGGTTTGGGTACCAAGGATTGTGCGGCGTGGTCGTTCGTCCGCAGGACAGCCGGACGGACGGACGCAGCACGCGCGCATGGCGGGAGGGCGAGGCCTCGACCTCCGGCACCGTTCCCCGCCGGAAGGGGTGCCGTGGATCCCCCGACCCCGGCACCCCTCGGCGGTCTGCATCCCCCGATGCGTCCCCCGGAGGCGGGCGATCCGTCGGACCTGCCCGCAACGACCACGCTAGCGAGACGGACCCGCTCCGACCCAGCCCCTCTTCGGGGGCCGGTCCCGCGGCAGCCGCTCGTGGAGAGGACGCTCCCGGCCGGCGTCGGGGGCATCGTGCGAGGCTGGGGCGACAGCACCACCGAGAGGAATCCCCGTGCCCAACGATCCGCTGCACCGCCTGCCCGACGCCGCCCCCTTCCACCTCACGAGCCCCGACTTCGCCGACGGGGCGCCGCTGCCCCTCTCGGCGCGCGGCGCGGGGCAGGGCGGCGCCGACCGCTCCCCCGCCCTCGCCTGGACGGGTGCGCCGGCATCCACGCGCAGCTACGTGCTCACCGCGTACGACCCCGACGCCCCCACCGGCAGCGGCTACTGGCACTGGGCCGTGCGGGACATCCCGGCCTCCACGACCTCGCTGCCCGAGGGCGCGGGCGATCCCGCGGCCGGGCTCCTGCCGGAGGGCGCCGTGACCATGCACAACGAGTCTCGCGAGCAGCGCTTCGCCGGGGCGACGCCGCCCGCGGGCCACGGCACCCACCGCTACTTCTTCACCGTGACCGCGCTCGACGTCGAGTCGGTCGAGGTGCCGGAGGGCGCGACGCCCGCGGTCCTCGGCTTCCTGATGCTGCCCCACGTCGTCGGGCGCGCCCAGCTCGTCGGCACCGCCATCACCGTCGCGGACTGAGCGACCGGGCGAGGAGGACGACGTGGTCGGGCCGGGCGACGACCGCCGGAGGGCGGGATCGGGCGACGACGCCCCGGCCCGCCGTGCGCGCATCGCGCTGATCCTCGCCCTGGCGGCGGCGGCCCTCGCGGTCGCCGCCGTCGTGATCGTCGCCGTCGCGCTCTCGCGGCAGGGCGGGGACGTCGCGCCGGCGCCGACCACGAGCGCGCCGAGCGCCCCGCCCGCCGGGACCACCGCGCCGGCGCCGGCGCCGTCGACCGCGCCGGTGCCGGATCCGGCGCCCGCGCCCAGCCCCACCGACAACACGACCCCGTCGCCGTCCCTGTCCGCGCCGCCGCCGCAGGACGTGCCGTACCCCGGGGACCCGGACGACGGCAGGTAGCCCGGCCACGACGGGCCGGACGCGGCACGAGGCGCGCACCATGCGCGCCCGCAGACGACGGATGCCCGCCCCACCGAGGTGGGACGGGCATCCGGTTCGTGCGGGGTGCGTGAGGGACTAGCCCTCCGCGGGGCCCTCGGGGCCGTCGCTCGCGGCGGCGGAGCCCTCCTGATCGGCGGCCTCCTCCATCACGGGAGCGAGGGACAGCTTGCCGCGGTCGTCGATCTTAGTGATCTCCACCAGGATCTTCTGGCCGACGCCGAGCACGTCCTCGACGTTCTCGACGCGCTTGCCGCCGGCGAGCTTGCGGACCTCGCTGATGTGCAGCAGGCCGTCCTTGCCGGGGAGCAGCGAGACGAACGCGCCGAACGTCGCGATCTTGACGACGGTGCCGAGGAAGGACTCACCGACCTCGGGGTTCGTCGGGTTCGCGATGGCGTTGACCTGCGCACGCGCGGCCTCCGCCGACGGGCCGTCGACGGCGCCGATGTAGACGGTGCCGTCCTCCTCGATGGAGATGTCGGCGCCAGTCTCGTCCTGGATGGCGTTGATCGTCTTGCCCTTCGGGCCGATCAGCTCGCCGATCTTGTCGACGGGGATGTTCACCGAGATCACGCGGGGCGCGGTCGGGGCCATCTCGTCGGGGGCGTCGATGGCCTGGTTCAGCACGCCGAGGATGGCCGTGCGGGCCTCCTTCGCCTGCTTGAGCGCACCGTCGAGGACCGACGTGGGGATGCCGTCGAGCTTCGTGTCCAGCTGGATGGCCGTGACGAATTCCGACGTGCCGGCGACCTTGAAGTCCATGTCGCCGAGCGCGTCCTCCGCACCGAGGATGTCGGTGAGGGCCGCGTAGCGGACCTGGCCGTCGACGGTGTCGGAGACGAGGCCCATGGCGATGCCGGCGACGGGCGCGCGCAGCGGCACACCCGCGTTCAGCAGCGACAGGGTCGAGGCGCAGACGGAGCCCATCGACGTGGAGCCGTTGGACCCGAGGGCCTCGGACACCTGGCGGATCGCGTAGGGGAAGTCCTCGCGGCTCGGCAGGACGGGGACGAGGGCGCGCTCGGCGAGGAAGCCGTGCCCGATCTCGCGGCGCTTCGGCGACCCGACGCGACCGGTCTCACCGGTGGAGTAGGGCGGGAAGTTGTAGTGGTGCAGGTAGCGCTTCTTCGTGATGGGCGACAGCGAGTCGATCTGCTGCTCCATCTTGAGCATGTTCAGCGTGGTGACGCCCAGGATCTGGGTCTCGCCGCGCTGGAAGATGGCCGAGCCGTGGACGCGCGGGATGACCTGCACCTCGGCGTCGAGCGGGCGGATGTCGGCGAGGCCGCGCCCGTCCATGCGGATGCCGTCGCGGAGGATCCGGCCGCGGACGACGGTCTTCGTGACGGACTTGTACGCCGCGGAGAACTCGGTGAGCGCCGACTGCGGCAGCTCGCCGGCCTCGACCTTCGCGGCCACGGCCTCCTTGGTGCGGGTCTTGAGCGCGTCGTCGGCGTCCTGGCGCTCGATCTTGTCGGCGACCTGGTACACGGTGCCGAGCTCGTCGAGGGCGAGGGCGGAGACGGCGTCGTAGGTCTCCTGCGCGTACGGCAGGAAGACGGGGTAGTCGACCGTGGGCTTCGCGGCCTGCTGCGCGAGCGAGGCCTGCGCGGCGACGAGCTGCTGGATGAACGGCTTCGCGGCCTCGAGGCCCTGCGCGACGATGGCCTCGTCGGGCTTCGTGGCGCCGGCCTGGATGAGGTCCCAGGCACCCTCGGTGGCCTCGGCCTCGACCATCATGATCGCGACGTCCTCGTTGCCCTCGGAGTCGGTGACGACGCGGCCGGCGACGGTGATGTCGAAGACGGCCTCCTTGAGCTGCGAGTGCTTCGGGAAGACGACCCACTGGTCGCCGATGAGCGCGAGGCGCACACCCGCGATGGGGCCGGAGAACGGGATGCCCGAGAGCATGCTCGAGGCGCTCGCCGCGTTGATGGCGAGGCTGTCGTAGAACTCGTCCGGCGCGATGCTGAGGACGGTGATGACGACCTGGACCTCGTTGCGGAGGCCCGTGATGAACGACGGGCGCAGCGGCCGGTCGATGAGGCGGCAGACGAGGATCGCCTCGGTGGAGGGGCGGCCCTCGCGGCGGAAGAACGAGCCGGGGATCTTGCCCGCGGCGTAGCTGCGCTCCTCGACGTCGATGGTCAGGGGGAAGAAGTCGAAGTTGTCCTTCGGGTGCTTGCCCACCGAGGTGGCGGACAGCAGCATCGTGTCCTCGTCGAGGTACGCGGCGACCGCGCCCTGCGCCTGCTGCGCGAGGCGGCCGGCCTCGAACCGGACCGTGCGCGTTCCGTACTTGCCGTTGTCGAGGACTGCCTCGGCGAACTTGATCTCTGGACCTTCCATTGAGGTCTCTCTCCTTCGTGTTGCGCCTCTCGGCGACGCCCGTCGGGCGCTCGTCCTGCATCCCGTGTGGATGCGGACCTCCTGCGACAGAGGAGGAGCGGGCGAGGCGACACGTCGGATCCCGCCTGATGCGGATCCCGGGTGCACGTGCGCGGCTGGTTCCGCGCGCCGACCGGTGGCCGACGGCGGCGGGCGCATGTCTGGCCATCAGTGGGAATGCTCCGAGCGACTCGGAATACCACCACCAACGACCAGCTCCTGCCGGCCAGCTCCATCTGTCGTGATCGCATCGTGACGCTGGGCGCCCGCTGGATCACTGCCGCCATGGTAGCACCCGGCCCCTCGCGGGCCCCGGAGGACGGGCCGCCCCGGGTGTCGGGCGGGCGAGCTCCTCCTTAACGCGAGACGAGCCGCCACCCCGGAGGGTGACGGCTCGCGCGTTCGTCGTGATGCGATCAGCGACGGGTGGTGCGTGTCAGCGGCGGATGCCCAGGCGCGCGATCAGGGCGCGGTAGCGCTCGATGTCGACGTTGGACAGGTAGCCGAGGAGACGACGACGCTGGCCGACCAGGAGGAGCAGGCCACGACGCGTGTGGTGGTCGTGCTTGTGCTCCTTGAGGTGCTCGGTGAGGCCCGTGATCCGCTTGGTGAGGAGCGCGATCTGCACCTCGGGGGATCCGGTGTCACCGGGGTGGGTCGCGTACTCGTCGATGATCGCCTTCTTGACGTCTGCTTCCAGAGCCATGTGATGATCCCCTCTCGTGTTCGTTGCGCGGCGCCCGTCACAGGATGTGCGAGCTCTCTTGATCCGCGGCCGTTCAGACGGCAACCGCACGAGCATACCAGAGGGGAAGGGCGGTCCCGGCGGGCGGCAGGGCGCCTCGCGCGGGGGCGGCGTCGGTGATCTCGACTAGCGTGGAAATCCACTCTAGAGAGACGACGCAGCGAACACGTGAGCACCCCGCCCGAGACCTCCCCCATCCCCATCCCCGACGAACGGCAGGTCCGCGGCAGCCACTTCGTGGACCTGTCACCGCTGCGGGAGAGCCCGGCGTTCGCCCGGCTCTGGGCGGGCAACGCGATCGCGGGCATCGGCAGCCAGATGACGATCGTGGCGATCGGGCTGCACGTGTACGAGCTGACGGGATCCACCGGAGCCGTCGCGCTCGTGGGCGTGCTGTCACTCGTGCCGATGATCCTCGCGGGGCTCTACGGCGGGATGCTCGCGGACGCGTTCGACCGGCGGAAGGTCGCGCTCATCGCGTCGTGCGCGGCGTGGGGATCCACCATCGCGCTGGCGCTGCTCGCCTGGACGCACGCGGAGACGGTGTGGTCGCTCTACGCGCTGAGCATCCTCAACGCGGTCGCGGCGACCGTGATCGGGACCAGCCGGCAGGCGATCCTCCCCCGCATCCTCCCGCCGCACCTCCTGCCCGCGGCCAGCGCGCTCGGCGGGATCAGCCTCGGGGTCATGGTCACGGTGGGGCCGGCGCTCGCGGGCGTGCTCGTGGCGACCGTCGGGTTCCAGTGGACCTACACGGTCGACGCCGTGCTCTTCCTCGCGGCGTTCACCGGCGTGCTCGCGCTGCCGCGGATCGCGCCCGAGGGCGAGGTGCAGCGGCCGGGGCTCGCGTCGATCAGGTACGGGCTCGGGTTCCTCCGGACGGCGCCGAACATCCGGATGTCCTTCATCGTCGACATCATCGCCATGACGCTCGGGCAGCCCCGCGTGCTCTTCCCCGCGGTGGGCGCCGTGGTGCTCGGCGGCGGACCGGTGACGGTCGGGATCCTCACGGCGGCCGGCGCCGTCGGCAGCCTCGTGAGCAGCGTGCTGAGCGGATCGGTGGGCCGGGTCACGCGGCACGGGCGGGCGATCCGGCTCGCCATCGTCGCGTACGGCCTCTCGACGGCCGGCTTCGGGCTCGTGCTGCTCCTCGCCTCGGAGCCGGGCGTGCTGCACGGGATCGGCTCCCGCATCGAGGACGCGAGCGTGCCCGGCATCGTCGCCGCCTCGGTGCTGCTCGCCTGCACGGGCGCAGCCGACAACATCTCCTCGATCTTCCGGAACACCATGCTGCAGACCGCCGTGCCCGACAACATGCGCGGGCGGCTGCAGGGCATCTTCATCGTGGTCGTGACGGGCGGGCCGCGGCTCGGCGACGCGTACATCGGCATCGTCACGGCGTTCGCGGCGCTGTGGGTGCCGTCGCTCGTGGGCGGGCTGCTCATCGCGGTGGTGGTGTGGATCCTCATCCGCGCGCTGCCGTCCTTCGAGCACTACGACGCGCGGAACCCCACCCCGTGACGCGGCGGCGACGGAGGCGGACGCCCGCGCTCGTGACCCTCGCGGCGCTGGTGCTCGTGATCGTGGCGGCGCTCGTGCAGTGGCGCGGGGATCCCGGCTCCGTGGGCGGCGGCGGCCCCGCGCCCGGATCGGGGCCGGGCGCCGAGCCGGGGGCCGACGGATCCGCGCGCCTCGCCCTCGACTCGCTCGAGGTGCGCGCCGAGGAGCGCGTGCCCGGCTACGACCGGGAGTCCTTCGCGTGGCGCGAGGACGTGGACCGCAACGGCTGCGACACGCGCAACGACGTGCTGCGGCGCGACCTGGCCGACGTGGGGATCCGCGGCGGCACGGACGGCTGCGTCGTGCAGTCGGGCGTGCTGGAGGACCCGTACTCGGGCGCGCGCGTGCGCTTCGACCGGTCGCGGGATCCCGAGGCGGTGCAGATCGACCACGTGGTCTCGCTGTCGGACGCGTGGTCGTCGGGCGCCTGGCGCTGGGACGCGGACTACCGGGCGGCGTTCGCGAACGACCCGCTGGAGCTGGTGGCCGCGTCCGCCGCGGAGAACTCGGCGAAGTCGGACGCGACGGCCGACGCGTGGTTGCCCGCGGAGCCCGCCGACGCGTGCGCGCTCGTCGCCCGGCAGGTGTCGATCAAGGTGCGCACCGAGCTCAGCGTGACGCGGGACGAGCGCGACGCCATGGCGCGTGTGCTCGACGACTGCGGGGACCTCCAGCTGCTGTCGTCCGACGAGGTGCCCTGGCCGGCGCCCGCGCGCTGAGGCGCGAGGCGCGGCCGCTGCTCCGGCGCCCAGGAGGCCGTCATGTCGGCGGCCCATCCGATCGCCCGGGCGCTCCGAAGAGATCGCAATGCTCCGGACCACCAGAGACGCGATGCACCACGGGTCCGGATGTCATGGGGAGAGCGGTCGCACGGACGGCGCACGGAGAGGGGTCTCGGCGCCGGGACCACGACCGCCGGGCCGGCCCGTCATCGGGTCGGCCCATCTCCCTGCTCTCGGGCGGGCGCGCGCGGCTCAGGCCAGGAGGCCCAGGACGCCCATCCACGCCGTGCCGACGACGCCCCAGATGACGATGAGGATCACGGCCATCACGAAGCCGACGCGGAACCACTCCCTCGTCGTGACGTAGCCGGATCCGAAGACCACGCCGGACGGCCCCGACGCGTAGTGCGAGATGCCGCCGAACAGGTTGCCGACGAAGCCGAGCACGAGCGCGGCGAACAGCGGCGGCGTGCCGGTCGCGACCGCGGCGCCGAGGAAGACCGCGTACATCGCGACGATGTGGGCCGTGTTCGACGCGAACAGGTAGTGCGAGGAGAAGTACACGAGCGCGAGCACCGCGAAGGCCCACGGCCAGGGCAGGCCGCCGACGGATCCCGAGACGGCGCCGCCCACGAGGTCGATGACGCCGAGCGCGTCGAGCTGGTCGGCCATCCCGACGAGCACCGCGAAGAAGATGAGCGTCGACCACGCCGATGCGTTCGCCGCGAGGTGCGACCACTTGAGGACGCCCGTCACGAGCAGCACGGCGATGCCCCCGAAGGCCGCGGCGGTCGCGGGGATGCCGAGCAGGGATCCGCCGCACCAGAGCACGAGCAGCAGCACGAACGTGGCCGCCATGATGCGCTCGTGGCCGGACAGCGGCCCCAGGCCGCGCAGCTCCTCGCGCGCGTGGGCCGGCGCCTCCGGCGTGCGGGTGAGCGTGGGCGGGTAGACGCGCGACATCGCCCACGGCACCACCACCAGGCTGAGGAGCCCGGGCACCAGCGCCGCGAGCGCCCAGCCACCCCAGGTGATCTCGATGCCGAGGTCGGCGGCCGCCTTCTGCGCGACCGGGTTGCCGGCCATGGCGGTGACGAACATGGCCGACGTGACCGTGTTGACCTGCACGCTCGTGAGCGCGAGGTACGAGCCGAGGCGGCGGCGCGACGCGTCGGACTCCGGGGTCGACCCCTGCACCCGGCTGAGCGACGCGACGATCGGGTAGACGACCCCGCCGGCCCGCGCGGTGTTCGACGGCGTCGCGGGCGCGAGCACGAGGTCGGTGAGCGCCATGCCGTACGCGAGGCCGAGGCTGGATCCGCCGAGCCGCGCCACGAACGCCAGCGCGATGCGGCGGCCGAGCCCCGTGACGAGGAAGCCGTCCGCGATGAAGAACGACGCGACGATGAGCCAGATGGTGGGGTTCGCGAAGCCGACGAGCGCCTCGCCGTCGGTGGTCATGGTGCCCGTGAGCATCGCGACCGCGAGGCCCGTGAGCGCGACCGGCGCGGTGGGCAGCGGCTGCAGGATGAGCGCGAGGACCGTGCCGACGAAGATCCCGGCCATGTGCATGCCGCGGGGGTCGACGCCGGCGGGCGGCGGGACGAGCGCGATGCCGACCGCGACGGCGACGATGACGACCACCTGGACCAGACGCGCGCGACGCACGCGGCGGGCGGCGTCCGCGGGGTCGCCGGCGACCGTCGCGACGCCGTCGGGGGCGGGGTCGGCCCCGAGCCGGTCAGCTCCGCCGGGCGCCGGATCCGTCCCGGTGCCGGGGGCGGACGAGGGGCCGGGGGCTGCGGGAGGAGGGGTCATGACCGGCCCATCCTCCGCGCGCGCGGGCCCGGGTGCCACTTGTCTTCATAGTGTTCACGAGGTGGCCGCGGCGGGGGCGGCCGGCCGAATCAGGCCGAGAAGCCCGTGGAGGTGACGACGTGCAGGCGCTGCGTCGGACGGGTCATCGCGACGTAGAGGCCGGCGGCGCCGCGCGACGTGCTCGCGAGGATCTCGTCGGGCTCCGCGATGACGACGACGTCGAACTCGAGGCCCTTGGCCTCCTGCGAGCCGAGCACCGCGATGGGCCGGCCGAGGCCGCCCACGCCGATGCCGACCGCGGATCCGAACCGCTCCGCCAGCGCGCGGTGCAGCTCCGCGACGCGGTCGTCGCGCGCGATGACCGCGAGCGTGCCCGCGTCGCCGCCCTCGCGCTCCTCGTCGACCACGTCGACCACGGCGGACACGACCTCGTCGGCCGCGACCTCGACCGTGTCGATGGGGTGCTCGCCCTCGCGGACGGCCCGCGAACGGGTGACCGGGAGGCCGTGCGCGATGGCCATGCGCTCGGCGGCCTCGGCGATCCGCGCGGGCGTGCGGTAGTTGACGGTGAGCTCCTCGAGGCGCCACTCGCGGCCGAGCACCGGGCCGAGGGCGTCCTGCCAGCTGGTGACGCCGACCGCGGAGCTCGCCTGCGCGACGTCGCCCACGATGGTGAACGAGCGCAGCGGGCAGCGGCGGAGGAGCACGCGCCACTGCATGGGGCTGAGCTCCTGCGCCTCGTCGACCACGATGTGGCCGTAGGTCCAGGTGCGGTCCGAGGCGGCGCGCTCGGCCGTCGTGCGGCGCGCGGCCTGCTCGGCGAAGCCCTCCGCGAGGCGCTCGGCCGTGACCATGCCGCCGACGCCCATGTTCTCGATGGCCTGCTCGGCGTTCTCGATGTCGCGGAGGCGCTGCTGCTCGCGCTCGCGGGCGCTCGCGTCGGCCTGCGCGCTGAACTCGCCGAGGAGCTCCGCGGCCTCGTCGAGCAGCGGCACGTCGGCGACGGTGAACGGCGCGTCGCGGTCGCGGCGGAGGAGCGCGCGCTTCTCCGGGCTCCAGCGCGGGGTGAGCGAGGCGAGCCAGTTCGGGCGCGCGTAGAGGTCCTGGACCAGCTTCTCGGGCGTGAGCGGGAGCCAGGCGGTGTTGAGCGCGACCTTCACGTCGTAGGAGGTGCGGAGGTCCTCGCGGAGCATGGCGAGGTCGCTGTCGTCGAGGGCGCTGCCGTTGCGGCGCATCTGCGACGCGAGGACCTGCGCGAGGGATCCGAGCGCCGCCTTGTTGAAGACCACCCGGGCCTCGTTGTGCGGCTTCCTGCTGTCCTGCGCGCGCCGGAGCGCGCCGGCGACGAGCGACGGCTCGAGCACGATGCGCTCGCCGTTCACGTCGAGGGTGACGGCCTCGGTGGGGACGACCTGGCGCGAGCGGACGGCGCGCTGCAGGAGGCCGGCCATCTCGGATCCGCCCTTGACGGCGGCGACCTCGGGCTCGTCCTCCCCGGCGGCGTCGATGCCCGGGAAGAGCTGGCCGACGCTCGCGAGCACGACGCCCGTCTCGCCGAGGGACGGCAGCACGGCCTCGATGTACTGGAGGAACGAGCGGCTGGGCCCGACCACGAGCACGCCCGAGGACGCCAGGCGGTCGCGGTGCGAGTAGAGGAGGTACGCGGCGCGGTGGAGGGCGACGGCGGTCTTGCCCGTGCCCGGGCCGCCCTGCACGACGAGCACGCCGCGGAGGTCGGAGCGGATGATGCGGTCCTGCTCCGCCTGGATGGTGGCGACGATGTCGTTCATCCGGCCGGTGCGGCCCGCGGCGAGCGCGGCGAGCAGCGCGCCCTCGCCCTGGAGGCTGGTGCGGCCCTCGTCGAGGAGCGTGGGATCGAAGACCTCGTCCTCGACGTGCACGACCTCGCGGCCGCGCGTCGTGAGGTGGCGCCGGGCGCGGGCGCCGAGCGGGGTGGCGGCGGTGGCCTGGTAGAAGGCGCTCGCCTGCGGCACGCGCCAGTCGAGGAGGAGCGGCTGGAGGTCGTCGTCGCGGAGGCCGATGCGGCCGATGTAGCGGTAGACCGGATCCCCGTCGCCCGCCGTCCGCGCCGAGGCGTCCCGCGGCTCGTCCTCGGGGAGGTGCCCCGCCTCGAACTCGAGGCGGCCGAACACCAGGCGCTCGTCGACCTCGCGGAGCGCCTGCAGGCGGTCCTCGTAGATGCGGGCGAACGCGTCGCGCTCGGAGCGGTTCTGGTGCGTGCCGCCCGTGGGGCTGTCGCGCACCGCGACCAGCTGATCGCGGGTCTCGGCCCGCACCGCGTCGAGTCGTCCGTAGAGGCGCGTGACGTACGCGCGCTCGCGCTCCAGCTCCGTACCGGCCACCTGCACACCCCTTGGAATCCGGCGTCAATCCTATCGAGCCGGGGAGGCCGTCCCGGACCGCGGGCGGGCCGGCGGACGGGCGCGGGGACGGGCGCGCGGCCCCCGCCTCACGGGCTCAGCGGGAGGTGCCGACGAGGCGCCGCGGCTCGGTCGCGGCGGGCTCCCGGCGCTGGCGGAGCGCGCGGCGGCGGGCGTTCTCGGACCTGGCCGTGAGGATCAGCACGACCACCACGCCGACGAGCGCGCCGAGCCCGTTGTGCAGCAGGTCGCGCACGTCGGAGACGCGCGTCGGCAGGAACGCCTGCGCGAGCTCGATGAGGGCGGACAGCCCGACGCCGAGCGCGATCGCGAGCCACCAGCGGGAGCGGCCGAGCAGCAGCACGAGGAACATGCCGACGGGCACGAACATGGCCACGTTCGCGGCGCCCTCGACGAGGGAGTAGGTGATCCACGCGGTGCCGTCGTGCCGGTGCAGCGCGCCCAGGGCGCGGAAGAGGAAGCCGTCGATGCGGCGGTCGTAGGGCTCCGGCGACAGGGTGATCCACGCGACCAGCCCGAGGTACAGGGCCGTCGCGGTTCCGAGGAGGGGGTGGCGGAGGAGCATCCGTCCATCATCCGGGCATTCCCCTGGGTGCCGGATCCGCCGGAGGTGCCGTTCCCGTGACGCCCTGTTGCGGTCCGCCCCTCCTCGGGGATGACGCCGTGGCACCCTGTGCGTGCAGCGCATCCGCGAAGCCTCGCGTCCCGTCCGCCCCCGCGGCCGGGACACGCCTGCGATCCTCACCCGCTCGCCGCGGGCGGTCGCGTCCGGCCGCCCGACGGCACGAGAGACCCGCGGAGGTCCCATGCTCGACAGCACCGATCGCATCCAGACGTCCCACGCCGGCAGCCTGCCGCGCACGGACGCGCTCATCGCCGCCAACGCGGCCCGCGCCGACGCCCGGAAGGCGGCGCTCTCGGGCGGCGCCGCCGGATCCGCCGAGGCCGGCCGCGTCGACGACGACGGCCTCGACGCCGTCCTCGCCGACGCGGTGGACGGCCTGGTCGCCCGCCAGCGGGCCGCCGGCATCACCGTCCCGGGCGACGGCGAGTACGGCAAGGCCATGTCGAGCGCGATCGACTACGGCGCCTGGTGGTCGTACTCGTTCCAGCGCCTGAGCGGCCTCGAGCTCGTGCCCGGCGGCCCGTTCTCCTCAGAGCCCGTGCGCAGCGCGCCCGGGGACGTGCGGCTGACCACCTTCCCCGACCGCCGCGACTGGACGATCTTCGCCGACGCCTACCGGGATCCGTCGAGCGGCATCACGGTCGGCGACGCCCCCATCGAGTTCCCGAGCGCGACCGGGCCCGTCGCCTACACCGGGCACGCCGCGATCCAGGCGGACATCGCGCACCTGAAGGCCGGGCTGGAGGCGAACGGCTACGAGGAGGGCTTCCTCACCTCCCTCTCCCCCGGCAGCGCCTCGCGCATCGGCAACCTGCACTACGCGACCGAGGAGGAGTTCATCTGGGCGTGCGCCGACGCGATGCGCGAGGAGTACGTCGCGATCATCGACGCGGGGCTCGTGCTGCAGATCGACGACCCGTCCATCGCGGAGAACTGGGACCAGATCAACCCGGAGCCGAGCGTGGAGGACTACCTGGCGTTCACGCGCATCCGCGTCGAGGCGCTCAACCACGCTCTGCGGGGGCTGCCGCAGGAGCGGATCCGCTTCCACCTGTGCTGGGGCTCGTGGCACGGACCGCACACGACCGACATCGAGTTCCGGCACCTTGTGCGCACGATGCTCGAGATCGACGCGGGCGCGTACTCGTTCGAGGGCGCGAACGCGCGGCACGAGCACGAGTGGCGCGTGTGGGAGGACGTGGAGCTGCCCGACGGGAAGCTCATCGTGCCGGGCGTGGTCGGGCACGCGACCAACGTCGTCGAGCACCCCGAGCTCGTGGCCGACCGGATCGCGCGCTACGCGCGGCTCGTGGGGCGGGAGCGCGTGATCGCGTCGACGGACTGCGGGCTCGGCGGGCGGATCCACCCGCAGATCGCGTGGGCGAAGCTGGAGAGCCTGGCGCAGGGCGCGGAGATCGCGACCCGGCGGCTCCGGGGCTGAGCGGATCCGGACGACGGAGGGCCGGGCGCGTCGCGCGTCCGGCCCTCCGTCGCGGCGCGGGTCAGAGCGAGAGGATGGCGTGCACGTCGCGGCCCGCGAGGCGCTCCCGGCCGCCGAGGCCCTCGAGCTCGAGCACCACGCCGATGCCCGCGACCTCGTAGCCGGCGCGCTCCAGCAGGCGGGCGGCCGCCTCGAGGGTGCCGCCGGTCGCGAGGACGTCGTCGAGGAGGAGCACGCGGGATCCGGGCGCGAGCTGCCCCGGGTGCAGCTCGATGGCCGCCTCGCCGTACTCCAGGTCGTAGGCCTCGCGGAGCACCTCGCCCGGGAGCTTGCCGGCCTTGCGCACCGCGAGGGTGCCGACGCCGGACGCGTACGCGGCGGCCGCGGCGAGCAGGAAGCCGCGCGCCTCGACGCCCGCGACCGCGTCGACGGATCCGCCGACGCCCACGAGGTCGTCGACCACGGCGCGGAGGGCGGCGCCGTCGGCGAGCACGGGCGTGAGGTCGCGGAACAGGATCCCGGGCTGCGGGAAGTCGGGGACGGTGAGCAGGAGGGACGCGACGAGGTCGGCGACGGGGGTGTCAGGCACCCGACAACGGTAGTCGGTGCCCGGGCGGCGGTCCGTCAGGCGGATGTGGTGGGCTGGGCGCTCGCCCGCCCGACCCCGCACGCCGCCCCGAGGAGCCCATGGACCCCGTCGAGATCCTGCGCGGCATCGTCGCGCGCGCGACCGCCGTCGAGGCGCCGCTCGAGGCGGGACCCGCGCTCGTCGCCGTCGCGCTGGCCGCGGTGCTCGTCCTCGTCCCGGCGGCCTGGCGGATCACCCGGCACGCCGTGACGATCGTGCACGAGGCCGGCCACGGGCTCGCGGCGACGCTGAGCGGGCGTCGGCTCGCGGGGATCCGGCTGCACTCCGACACGTCGGGCCTCACCGTGAGCGTCGGCCGGCCGCGCGGGCCGGGCATGGTCGTGACGCTGCTCGCGGGCTACCCGGCGCCCGCGCTCGCCGGGCTCGCCGCCGCCTGGCTCGCGGGGCAGGGGCGCTCGGCCGCGGTCCTCTGGCTCTGGCTCGTGCTGCTGGCGCTCGTGGTGATCCAGGTGCGCAACTGGTTCGGGCTGTGGTCGTGCCTCGTCGCGGGCGTCGTGATCGGCGTGGTCGCGGGCGTGGCGCCCCTCGTCGTGCAGGGCGTCGCCGCCCACGCGCTCGCGCTGTTCCTCCTGCTCGGCGCGCTCCGGGCGACGCTCGAGCTGCAGCGCTCGCCGTCCCGCCGCGGCGGCGGCGCGTCCGACGCCGACCAGCTCGGGCGGCTGACGCACCTGCCCGCGGTCCTCTGGGTCGGCGTGCTCGTCCTCGTCGCGGCCGCGTGCCTCGTGGGCGGGGCGCTGCTGCTCGGGATCCCGACGCTCCTCGGCGCCTAGCCGCCGCGCACGCGACGCGGCCGCCGCGCCCCGGGTGGGACGCGACGGCCGCGAGCGGGCGGGTGGCCTACATCTCCTCGTGCGTGTCCGGGTCGCCGTCCCAGAGGCGCGACTGCGGGCCGGAGCCGATGGCGCGCACCTCCTCCTCGGAGAGCTCGAAGCCGAAGACGTCGAGGTTCCGCCGCTGGCGCTCGGGATCCGTCGACCGCGGGATGGGCAGCGCGCCCGACTGGACGTGCCAGCGCAGCACGGCCTGCGCGGGCGTCACGCCATGTGCCTCGGCGGCCCCCACCACGTGCGGGTCCTGCATCAGCTGCTCGCGCGTGCCGAACGGCGACCAGCTCTCGGTGACGATCCCCCGGCGCGCGTGCTCGGCGCGGAGGTCGGCCTGCGTGAACGACGGGTGCAGCTCGACCTGGTTGACGACGGGCAGCACGCCCGTCTCGTCCTCGAGGCGCTGCAGGTGCGCTGGCGTGAAGTTCGAGACGCCGATGGAGCGGACGAGGCCGCGCTCCTTCAGCTCGATGAACGCGCGCCAGCTGTCGACGTACTTCCCCACGCTCGGGTTGGGCCAGTGGATGAGGTAGAGGTCCACGAAGTCGACGCCGAGCGACGCGCGCGACTCCTCGAAGGACGCGAGCGTCTCGTCGTAGCCGTGGTGGCGGCCGGGCAGCTTGGTGGTGAGGAAGAGCTCCTCGCGCGGGACGCCGGAGCGGCGCATGCCCTCGCCCACCGCGGCCTCGTTGCCGTAGTTGAGGGCCGTGTCGAGCAGGCGGTAGCCGGCGCCGATCGCGCCGGACACGAGCTCGGCGCCCGCGTCGTCGTCCAGCCCGTACGTGCCGAGGCCGATGGCGGGGATGCGGTTCCCGTCGGACAGTTCCAGTGTGGGGATCGTGGTCATCCCCTCACGCTACGCCGGGGCGTCAGGCGCGGTCGGTCGGCGCGGATCCGGCGTCGGCGGGGTCCGCGACGGCCGCGTCCGCCTCGTCGTCGTCCGGGTCGGCGGTCGCGTGGTCGCGCCCGAACACGGTGGTGAGGGCCCACGCGATCATGCCGCACACGGTGAGGATGTCGGCCACGTTGAAGACCGCGAACCACTCGACGGCGATGAAGTCGACCACGTGCCCCGACAGCGGCCCGTCCTCCGCGCGCGTGATCCGGTCGAAGAGGTTGCCGAGCGCGCCCGCGAGCACGGCGGAGAGCAGCAGCACCTGGAGGAGCGACGCGCGGTGGCGGATCTGCCAGCCGACCCAGACGGCGAGGCCCAGCGCGAGCGCGATGATCCCGATGGTGAGCACCGGGCCCACCTCGGCGCCCATGCCGAAGGAGACGCCCGGGTTGTAGACGAGCGCGAACCGCACGGTGGGGAAGAGGTCGATCGGCTGGCCCCCGCCGAGGGCGTCCACGGCCCAGCGCTTGCTGAGCTGGTCGAGCACGAAGCCGACGACGACCACGACGACCGCGAGCGCCACGACGACGGGGCGGGAGGTGCGGGGACGGCGTGCGGCGGGGGGTGCGGTGGTCACGCGACGAGCCTAGGCGGTGGCCGCGGTCGGATCCTCCGGGTCGGCGGCGAGGGGCGCGGCGGCGGCGCGGTCGCGGATCCGGGTGGCGGCCTCCCGCGGGAACGTGCTGCGGACCAGGTGGCGCGTGCCGTCGGCCGACTCGATCGCGACGGCGGGACCGGCGTCGAGCAGGATCGCCGCTCCCCCGCCCGGCAGGGACCGCACGCCGATGCCGCCGACGGTCCGCGGGCGGAGGTGGTCGACGACCGTGCAGTCGGCGATGGCGGAGTACGGCACGCGGACGCGCCTCAGCGGCACGAGCGCCACCTCGACGTCGTCCGGGTCGAGGGTGATGCGGATCCGCAGCGAGCCGACGACCGCGCCCGCCACCACGAGCAGCGCCGCGACGACCACGCCGATCACGCCGCCCCCGGTGACGACCAGCACGACGAGGCCCGCCACCGCGATCGCGAGCCCGCCGAGGCGGATCGCGCGCGGGGCGGGCGTGGTCTGGCGGAAGCGCGCGTCGGGTGAGGGCGTGGTCACGCCCTCACCCTAGGTGCGCCGCCGTCCGCGCGGTCGGGCCGGACGGGTCAGGCGTGCTGCTCGTCGTGCTCGCCCTCGGCGATCTCCTCGATCAGCTTCGCGTTGAACGCGGGCAGGTCGCCGGGGTTGCGGCTCGTGACGAAGCCGCTGTCGACCACGACCTCCTCGTCGACCCAGTCGGCGCCGGCGTTGCGGAGGTCCGTCTGCAGGGTCGGGTACGAGGTCATGCGGCGGCCGTCGACCACGCCGGCCTCGATGAGGATCCACGGCGCGTGGCAGATGGACGCGACGGGCTTGCCCGCCGTGAAGAAGGCCTTGGCGAAGGCGACCGAGTCGGCGTCGACGCGGAGGTCGTCCGCGTTCACGACGCCGCCGGGCAGCACGAGGGCGTCGTAGTCGGCCGCGTCCGCGTCCTTCACCTGCACGTCCACGTCGAACGTGTCCGCCTTGTCGATGTGGTCCAGGCCCTGCACCGTGTCCGACTTCGGGGACACGAGGACGGGCTTCCCGCCCGCCTCCTGCACGGCCTTCCACGGCTCCGTCAGCTCGACCTGCTCGAAGCCGTCCGTCAGCAGGAAGGCCACCGTGCGGCCCTGGATGCTCTCTCCGGTCATGTGCGTTCCTCCTCGTGAGAGTGGTGCCGCCCGGTCGGACGGCCCCTTCGACGCTACGCGCGTGCGTCGCCGTCGACCGCCGTGCGGAAGACGTTCACAGGCCGTCCGGAGACGGCCGTGTCGATCGCGAAGACGCCGCCGGAAAGCGGGTGCTCCGCGAGCTGCTCCTCGGTCATGTTCTCCCGCGCGGTGCCGATGACGAGCGTGCGGAGGTCGGGCCCCGCGAAGGCGACGGACGTGACGTTCGGGGCCGGCACCTCGATCTCGAGGTCCTTCGAGCCGTCCGGCGCCCAGCGGACGACCTTGCCCGCGCCGTAGATCCCGTTCCACGCGTAGCCGTCGGCGTCGAGGGTGAGGCCGTCGCTCATCTCGCCGTGGATCCAGTGCTCCAGCTCCCCCAGCTCGCCGTCGGCCGAGTAGGGCGCGCGGTACACGGTCCTCTCGGACGTGTCGGTGAGGACCATGGTGCGGCCGCCGTCGGTCCACTCGAAGCCGTTGGTGATCGCGAAGCCGCCGAGGAGCGTGCGCAGGCTCCCGGTCGCGTCGACGGAGTAGACGGCCGCGTCCGGCTCGCCCTCGGTGACGTCCATGGAGCCGATCACGAAGCGGCCCTCCGGATCGCACTTGCCCTCGTTGAGGCGCATGCCGTCGTGGGCGTGCTGCACCCGGGCGAGCTCGCGGGTGATCCGGCCCGCCGCGTCGACGAGCACGATGCGGTCGCCGAGCCCCGCGACGAACCCGCCGTCGTCGGCGGGCTGGAAGGACGCGAGCGGCGGGGGCAGCTCGAGCACGGTGTCGTCGGATCCGTCGGTCGCGCCCGCCCAGGGGCTGCGGTGGAGGGTGCCCGCGGTGATGTCGTTCCACATCACGTCGCCGGCGGGATCCCACCAGAGGCTCTCGACGAGGATCGCGCGGACGTCGCGCAGTACGCGCAGGTCGGAGGTGATGGCGCTCATGGAACCAGCCAAGCACCCGGACGCCCGGCCGTCCGCGGACCGAAGGGCCGGCGCCCCTTCCTGCACGCCGACTGTGAGCGCACTCACCGTTCGTGCGACACGGAAGCGGCGGGCGTACCGTCGGAGACAGCCCGGACGACGCGCGAACGCGCGCCCGGGTCACGCGGCCACGTCCCACCGGACGCCGCGCCGCACGGATCGGGAGACCCCCGACCCCACGAGAACGAAGGAACGAGGAGTCGCACATGACCACGACCGTCGAACGCCCCACCCGCACCTCCGAGAAGGCCACGCAGCCCGAGGGCTCCAAGCCCACCAAGCGCCAGAACGCCGAGCGCGGCTTCAAGGCCTCCGAGCAGCTGCACGAGAACATGCAGAAGGTCCTCGTCGACCTCATCGAGCTCCACATCCAGGGCAAGCAGGCGCACTGGAACGTCGTCGGCAAGAACTTCCGCGACCTGCACCTCCAGCTCGACGAGATCATCGAGTCGGCGCGCGAGTTCAGCGACGACCTGGCCGAGCGCATGCGCGCCCTGCACGCCACGCCCGACGGCCGCAGCGACACCGTCGCCGAGAACACGACGCTCCCCGAGTACCCGCAGGGCGAGGTGGACACGGCCGAGACCGTGGACCTCGTGACCCAGCGCCTCGAGGCCGCCGTGCACACCATGCGCGAGGTCCACGACGACGTCGACGAGGAGGACCCGACCACCGCGGACCTCCTCCACGGCTTCATCACCGCGCTCGAGCAGTACGCGTGGATGGTCTCCGCGGAGAACCGCCGCGTCGGCTCCGCCGCCGAGTAGCGACACCGCACGAACACGAGGGCCGCGCCACCAGGTGCGGCCCTCGTCGTGTCCCCCGGGCACGACGACGCTCACGCCTCTACCGCCCCGCACGGGGCACAGGAAGGAGACCGGGATGGATCTCGGGATCACAGGGAAGACCGCGCTCGTCACGGGCGCCGACTCGGGGATCGGGTGGGAGACGGCCCGCATCCTCCTCGCGGAGGGCGCGACCGTCGTCCTCAGCGACCTCGACCAGGGGAGGCTCGACGCGGCCGCCGCCCGGCTCGACGGGGGCGACCGCGTGCACGCGTTCGCCGCCGACGTGACGAGCGTCGAGGCGCTCGCCGAGCTGCACGGGAAGGTGCAGGAGGCGGTCGGCGACATCGACATCCTCGTGCAGTCCGCGGGCATCACCGGCGCGCAGGGCCTCTTCCACGAGATCGACGACGCGGGCTGGACGAACACCATCGAGGTCGACCTCCTGGGACCCGTGCGGCTCGTGAAGCAGTTCCTCCCGTCGCTGCGGAAGGGCGGCTGGGGCCGGATCGTGTTCCTCGCCTCCGAGGACGCCGTGCAGCCGTACGACGACGAGCTCCCCTACTGCGCCGCCAAGGCCGGGATCCTCGCGCTGTCGAAGGGCCTCTCGCGCAGCTACGCGAAGGAGGGCCTGCTCGTGAACGCGGTGTCGCCCGCCTTCATCCACACGCCCATGACGGACGCGATGATGGAGAAGCGCGCCGACCAGCTGGGCACCTCGAAGGACGAGGCCATCGACTCCTTCCTCGACGAGGAGCGCCCGTACATGGAGCTCAAGCGCCGCGGCGAGCCGGCCGAGGTCGCGAACGTCGTCGCGTTCCTCTGCTCCGACCTCGCCTCGTTCGTGAACGGATCCAACTACCGCGTCGACTCCGGATCGGTGGCGACGATCTGATGGCGGGATTGAAGAAGGGCGACCACGTCACCTGGAACACGCCCCAGGGCGAGACGCACGGGAAGGTCGTGGAGGAGAAGACGAAGGACTTCCAGCACGACGGGCAGCACTTCCGCGCGTCGGAGGACGAGCCCGCGTACATCGTGCAGAGCGACAAGTCCGGCAAGACCGCGGCCCACAAGGGGTCCGCGCTGACGAAGAAGAAGTAGGGACCACCTCCCCCGCGGGTACCGGCGACCGGTACCCGCGGGGGGCGCCCCGCCCGGAGGCCCGCGCCTAGGCTGTGGCCGATGGACACCGGGACCGCCGAGACGACGCGAGCTCGCGCCCCGCGGCACCGCGACGGCGTCGAGGTCTCCGTCGACGCGGTCGTCGGGATCGTCCTCGCCGGCCTCGCCCTCGCGCCGCCGGTGGACGTGCAGGAGTCCGGCTTCCTCGTGGCGGTGCTCGCGCTCGCCGCGGTCGTCGTCCGGTCGGTGTACCCGAGCGCCGCGCTCGTCCTCGCCTGGAGCATGGCGCTGCTCCAGTGGCAGCAGGGCGGACGACCCGGCTTCGCGGACCTCGCGCTCCTGCTGGTCCTCTACTCGACCGCCCGTCGCGGGTCCCGTGCGACCGCCGTCCTCGGCGCGGCGTCCGCGGTCGTGGGCGGCTCGATGGCCACGGTCTACCTGCTGCACACGGGCGCGCGCTTCTCCCTCCTCATCCAGTCCGGCGGGCTCAGCGCCGTCGTGTTCGTCCTGGCGCCCGTCCTGCTGCTGCTCCTCGCCTGGCTGACCGGCCTCGTCGTGCGCGTGGTGCGCGCCCGCACCTCCGAGTCGCGCCTGCGCGTGCAGGCCGAGGACACGGCCGTGAAGGCCGTCGACCTCGCCCAGGCGGAGACGCTGCGGGCGAGCATGGCGCGCGACGTGCACGACATCGTGGGGCACTCCCTCGCGGTGATCATCGCGCAGGCCGACTCCGTGCAGTTCCTCGACGACGAGGAGCGGATCCGCGGCGTCTCCGCCACCATCGCCGACACCGCCCGCCGCTCGCTCGCCGAGGTGCGCGAGGTGCTGAGCGGCACCAGCCCGGTCGGCGCGGACGAGGGGCCCGAGGACCTCGACGCGGTCGTCGCGCAGGTGCGGGCCGCCGGCGTCGACCTCGCGCACGAGGTGCGCGGCGCGCGGCGGGCGGTGGATCCGGCGCGGCAGGTGGTCATCCGCCGCGTCGCCCAGGAGATGACCACCAACGCCATGCGGCACGGCGAGCCGGGCGGCCCGATCCGCCTCCGCGAGACCTGGCGCGCGGCCGACGTCGTGCTCGAGGTCGAGAACCCGATCGCCGGGCGCGGCGCCGTCCCCGACCGCACCGGCCCGCTCGGCATCGAGTCCCTCCGCGTCGGCACCGGCGTCGAGGGCATGCGCGCCCGCCTGGCCGCCGTCGGCGGCGACCTCGAGGCCGAGCCCGTCGACGACCTCTTCACCGCCCGCGCGCGCATCCCGCTGCCGGGCGCCCATCCCGTCGCCGTGCCAGGAGGCCGCCCGTGATCCGCATCGTGCTCGTCGACGACCAGGAGCTGTTCCGCGGCGGCGTGCGCGTCGCCCTCGACGCCCAGCCCGACCTCGAGGTCGTCGGCGAGGCGGGCGACGGGCGGCAGGGCCTCGCGGTGATCGACGAGGTGCGGCCCGATGTCGTGCTGCTCGACATGCGCATGCCCGTGATGGACGGCCTCGAGACCGTGCGCGCGCTCTTCGACGGGAGCCGGGCGGATCCGCCGCGCGTGATCGTGCTGACGACGTTCGCCCTCGACCGGGCCTCGGCCACCGCGATCCGCGGCGGCGCGAGCGGCTTCCTCCTCAAGGACGCGACGCCGGCGTTCCTGGCGGCGGCGATCCGCGCGGTGCACGCGGGCAGCGCCGTGCTCGCGCCGGACGAGCTCACGCAGCTGTTCACCTCGGACGCGACCGCGGCCCCCGCTCCCCCGGCGCCGCCCGAGTTCCGCTCGCTGAGCGCACGCGAGAAGGACGTCTTCGGCCACGTGGCGCGCGGGCTGTCGAACGCGGAGGTCGCGACGCTGGAGTTCGTGAGCGAGTCGACCGTGAAGACGCACGTGAGCAGCATCCTCGCGAAGCTCGCGCTCCGCGACCGCGTGCAGCTCGTCGTGTACGCGCACGACCACCGGCTCGTGGAGCGGTCGGGGGCGTAGGCGCCCTGTCGCTCCCGGCGCTGGCGCCGCTCCCGCCGCTCAGCCGCCGAGCGCGCCGCCGCAGCGGTGCAGCGCGGTCGCGAGGGCGTCGATCTCGGCGCGCGCGGACTCCGCGGGGACCGACGGGTCGACGTCGTCCGCCCAGATGGTGAAGGCGACCTCGGTGCCGTCCTCCGCGGCGGCGATGCCGGTGAGGCCGTGCATCCGCTCGAGCGTGCCCGTCTTGCCACGGATCCGTCCGGCCGCGGCCGCGGCGTCGCCCGTGAAGCGGCCGTCCTCCGCGAGCGTGCCCGTGCGGCCCGCGACGGCGAGGCCCGCGTCGACGATGGCGAGGTCGCCCGCGTGCTCGGCGACGCGCACCATGAGGCGCGTGAGGAGCGCGGCGGGCACGCGGTTCGCGTCGGCGAGGCCCGAGCCGTCGACGAGGACGATCCCGTC
This sequence comes from Clavibacter zhangzhiyongii, assembly GCF_014775655.1. Classification (NCBI taxonomy): domain Bacteria; kingdom Bacillati; phylum Actinomycetota; class Actinomycetes; order Micrococcales; family Microbacteriaceae; genus Clavibacter; species Clavibacter zhangzhiyongii. Next base: position 2,185,647 of record NZ_CP061274.1, read on the forward strand.
GGTCGGCAGGCCGAGGTCCGCCAGGGCGGCCGGCGTGCCGCGCTGGATGTCCGCGGCCGCGCTGCCCGCGCCCGTCTCGACCGCGACGAGCCGGGCGAGCGTCTCGGCGAGCGTGTCGTCGGAGTGCGTGAGCATGTGGCCGACGAGCTCGCGCACGGGGGCGGACTCGACGGCGCCGAGCACGGGGGATCCGCCCGGCGCGGTCACGAGACCGCCGTCGGCCGCCACCCCGTCGCCGAGGAGCGGCGCGAACGCCTCGGCCGCGCGGGCCACCGCGGCGTCCCCGCGGCGCGAGTACGGGACGGCCGGGTCGTCGCGGTCGCCGTCGACCATGAGCGCCGTGATGTTCGACATGGATCCGCCGCGCCTGGCCTCGAGCGGCCACTCCGGCAGCCATGCGGGCCCGGCGAAGAGGCTGCTGTCGACCTGGAGGCGGCGGATCGGCACGCCGGCGAGGTCGGGATCGAGGCGGCGGGCCGCGAGCACCTGCCGCGCGAGGTCGTCGAGGTGCGGGGCGCCCGGGTAGACGCCGTCGGTGCCGGACGGCAGGCGGCTGAGGGTGGGGTCGCCGCCGCCCACGAGGATCACCGTGTCGGCGCGCGCGCCCTGCACGACGCGCGTGGCGATGCGCCGGTCAGGACCGAGCGCCTCGACGGCGGCCGCCGCGGTGAGGACCTTCATGGTGCTGGCGGTCGCCGCGGGCACGTCGCCGCGCACGTCGACCAACGGCGCGCCCGCGCCGCCGTCGACCTCGGCCGCCGAGAGGTGCAGCGTGCCCGTGGACCAGCCGCCCGTGAGCGCGTCGACCGTGCACGACGCGGGGTCGGCCGACGCGCCGCCGACGGGCGACGGGAGCATCCCGGTGACGAGCCCGGCCGCGACGACCGCGGTCGCGACCACGGCCGCGAGCGCGGCGGACCGGCGGCGGGCGACGCGGGGGCTCGGGCGGCCCGCGATGCGCGCGCGAGGGGATCCGGTCATGTCCCCAGCGTAGGAAACGGAGGCGCCGCCCGCCTCCGCCGCGGGTGCCGGCGGCTCCCCCGCGCGGACGATCCGGCGGGGGCCGCGCCGCGCGGCGCCGGTCGGACGCCCGGGATCAGCGCAGCAGACCGCCCTGCTTCCCCGACTCCGCCCAGGCGAGGGCGCGCGTGACGACGCGCTCGCTCACGTCGAGCACGCGGGCGATCTCCGCGGTGTCGCGGCCCTTGGACCGCTCCTCGACCGCGATCATGAGCTTGCGTCGCGTGATGCCCTTGGGCAGCGACGGGGCCTCAGACGCGGCGGGCGCGGCGGCGGCCTGCGGTGCGGACGCGGACGCGCCGGCCCCGCGGCGGCGTCCCCGCTCGGCCTCGGTCGTCGCGTCGACCGTCGCGAGCGCGAGGGTGACGGCGAAGAGCCCGCGGCCGGCCTCGGTGCCCGCCTCCAGCCCCTCGCGGACGGCGCGGAACGCGATGCCGCGCGCCTCCAGCCGGTTGAGGATCCGCACCACGTCGGCGGAGCCCGGCCCGAGCCGGTCGAGGCTCACGACGAGGAGCTCGTCGTTCTCGCGGAGGTAGTCGAGCGCGTCCTGGAGGCCGGGCCGCGGGGACTTGGGGCCGCCTGCGACGTCGACGAAGATGCGCTCGCAGCCCGCGGCGTCGAGGGCGTCGACCTGGTCCTGGTACGACTCCTCGGCGCGGGCGACGCGCGCGTACCCGACGAGCGTGGTCATGCGGCCTCCCTCACGTCATCCTCCTGCCCGCGTGCGCTCCCCCGTCACGCGACGACGGGCGGGCGCCGGTGGGGCGCCCGCCCGTCCGCTGCCTCGCGGCGGATCAGCTCGCGTCGTCCGACTGCGGAGACGCGGTCTCCTTCTTCTCCTGCAGGCGCTCGATCTGCTCGCTCGCCTCGGCCTTGTTGAGGTCAGCGGGGATCTCCTCGCCGGCCTGGCTGGCCAGGGAGTCGAGGTAGCTGCGCTGCGCGCCCGTCATCGGCTCGTCGCCCGTGACCCAGGTGCTCGGGTCCTTCTCGGCGCTCTGCGGCGGCGTGGGGGTGGAGGAGCCGAGCATCTCCTTGTCGTCGCCGCCGGTGGTGTCCTGGTTCGCATCGCTCATGGTGGTGCCTCCTCGTGGTCGTGGGTCCGACGCTACTCGCGACCGGCGACACCGGACGCGGCACCGGGGGCGCCCCCGACGCTGGGCGGCTAGCGGCGACCGCCGGCCAGGAGCGCCTGGCGGTGGTCGGTGACCGCCTGCAGCAGGCGCCGCTCGTCGTCGAGGTGGCCGGCCTCGGAGCGGCCGGACGCGGCGGGGCGCTCCGAGAGCATCCGCTGCCGGGCGAAGGCGAGCCGCGTGGCGTCGCGCGTGAACAGGGCCATGGCCCGGCCCGCGTCGCCGCCGCGGGTGCGCGCCCAGAGCCGGGCGCGACGGCGGCCCTGCCACGTGCTCAGCATCTCGACCTCGGCGGGGGTGAACCAGCCGACGGCCGCGTACTCGCGGAGGCGGCGGCGCGTGAGGTGGATCTCGTAGCGGCGCAGCAGGATCACGACCACGACGAGGAACGCGAAGATCGGCACCTGGAGCAGCACGTAGAAGGTGAGGAAGTCGCCGGTGATGGTGACGCCCGTGTTCCAGAGCGCGTGCAGGACCATCGCGCCCACCAGCCCGACCGCGCCGAAGCCGAGCGCGGCGCCCGGCCCGCGGCGCGCGCCGTAGCCGATCGCGATGCCGGTGATCATGGTGAAGGTCACGTGCGCGAAGGGCGAGAAGAGCCCGCGCATCACGAACGTGCCGACGAGGGTGCCGGCCGTGCCGGAGACGAGCGGCCCGCCGAAGTAGACGATGTTCTCCGTGAAGGCGAAGCCGGCCGCGATGGTGGCGCCGTAGACGATGCCGTCGACCGGCCCGTCGAAGTGGCGACGGGCGACCCAGAAGATGAGGAGCAGGCCGATGGCCTTCGCCGACTCCTCCACCACGGGCGCCTGCACGGCGAGCTGCAGGAACTCGGTGTAGCGGGTGGGCACGCCCGTGGCGAGCCGCGCGTACTGGGCGACGAGGTCGAACAGGAGCGCGATGGCGACGGACGCGGCGGCGCCCCAGAGCAGCGCGAACAGCAGCGCGAGCCGGGGCTCGGGCTCCCAGCGGTCCACCCAGCGGATGGCGAGGAGCACGAACGCGAGCGGGATGAGGGCGAGGAGCGCGCAGATGGCGACCGCCTCGATCCCGAGGCTCAGCACGAGGTACGCGGCGACGACGAGGCCGACGAGCAGCAGCACGGCGACGCCCACGACGCCGAGCACGGCCGACGCGGTGATGCGCCGCGGCGCATGCGGCGTCGGCAGCTCCATGGCGGGCGGCGGCGAGGCCGGGGAGGGACGGTGGACGGTCACGGGGACGGACGGGTCGGTCACGACGGCCCTCTCTTCGGCGGATCGGCGTCGCCAGCCTACTGGCGGGATCGGCGGGCGTCCGGGGCCGGGTCACGCGCGGACACGGGGGCGGTCAGGCCGCGGATCAGGCCGCCTTGCCGGGGTTGAGGATGCCCTGCGGGTCGAACACGCGGCGGATCCCGGCGGCGAGCCCCATGACGTCCTCGCCGAGCTCCTCGGCGAGCCACCGCCGCTTGAGCAGGCCCACGCCGTGCTCGCCCGTGAGCGTGCCGCCGAGGTCCACGGCCGCGCGGAAGAGGAGGTCGGCCGCGCGCCACACGGCGTCGGGGATGCCGGTCGCGTCGCCGTCGGGCGTCGTCGGGTCCTCCGGGAGGCAGAAGTTCGGGTGCAGGTTGCCGTCGCCCGCGTGCGCCACGGTCGGGATATCCAGGCCCGTCTCGCGCTCGATCTCGCGGATCCGCGTGAGCATCTCCGCCAGGCGCGACCGCGGCACGGCGACGTCCTCGATGAGCACGCGGCCGCGGGCGGCGAGCGCGGGATGGAACGCGCGGCGGACCGCGAGGAGGCGCTCGCCCTCGTCGGCGTCGTCGGTGACCTCGGCCGTGCCGCCGCCGGCGACGACGACCTCGACCACGCGCGCGGCCTCCTCGGCCGCGTCCGGGCCGTCGCAGCGCACGAGGAGGTGGGCGGATCCGCGGGAGGAGTGGTCGGTGCCGAGGAACGCGTCGATGGCCTCGAGCGCGCCGGCGTCGAGGAGCTCCATGGCGGCCGGCCGGATCCGCGCGGCCGTGATCGCCGACGACGCGGCCGCCGCGGAGGCCGAGTCGGGGAAGGACGCCGCGACGGTCGACGGGGTCGCGGTCGGCAGCGGGCGGAGGCGCACGGTCGCGCCGACGATGACGCCCAGCGTGCCCTCCGAGCCGATCATGAGCGCCGTGAGGTCGTAGCCCGTGACGCCCTTCACGGTGCGGTGCCCGGTGTCGATCACGCGGCCGTCGGCGAGCACGACGCGCAGTGCGAGGACGGCCTCGCGCGTCACGCCGTACTTGGCGCACAGGAGGCCGCCCGCGTTGGTGGCGATGTTGCCGCCGATGGTCGAGATGGCCTTGCTCGCGGGGTCCGGCGAGTACCAGAGGCCGAGCGGCGCGAGCGCGGCGTTGAGGTCGTCGTTGAGGACGCCGGGCTCCACGACCGCGAGCTCGTCGGCCTCGCTCACCTCGAGGATCCGGTCCAGGCCGCGCACGGACAGCACGATCTCGCCCGCGGTCGCCGTCGCGCCGCCCGCGAGGCCCGTGCCGGCACCGCGCGTGACGACGGGCGTGCCGGTGGCGCTCGCGATGCGCAGGGTGGCGACGACGTGGGCCACCTCGGTCGCGTTGACGACGGCGATCGGATCCGCGGGGCTGCGGTACCCCGACCGGTCGCTGCGCGCGTCCTCGAGGGACGCCGGGTCGGTGGCGACGATGTCGCCGAGGGCGGCGACGAGCTCCGCGCGGACGGCGTCGGCGGAGGCGGGCGTCGGAGGGGTGCGGACCACGTCGTCGTCGATCATGCGATCCACCCTAGGTCGCGCGCCCGCCGGGGTCGGGGGCGTCGGGCAGGCTGGGCGCATGGACTCCCCCGGCGCCGCCGCGCCCGCCGACGCGCGCGGGCCCGCCGCCGCCGCGCACGTCGCCCGCACCGTGCTCGACGTGCCCGCGCCCTTCGACGGCGGCGGCGTGATCCGCTTCCTCTCCTGGCACGCGGTCGCGGGCGCTGAGGAGGGCGACGCCACGTCGTACACGCAGTCGGCGCGGCTCGCGCACGGCGCGGGGACGGTGACCGTGCGGCTGCTCGACGCGGAGGCGGCGGACGCGCACGCCGCGCCCACGCGCCTGGAGGTGACCACGCGCGTGGAGCACGCGGTCGACGCCGCCGAGCTCCTCGCCGGCACCCGCCGCCTCCTCGGCCTCGACGTGGACGCCGCCCGCATCGACTCCGACCTCGCCCGCGACTCCGCGCTCGCCGCCGTGGTGCGCGCGACGCCGGGGCTCCGCATCCCGGGCACCCTGGATCCGCGCTCCACCCTCTTCCGCACCGTCGTCGGCCAGCAGATCTCCGTCGCCTCCGCCCGCGCCACCCACGGCCGCATGACGGCCGACCTCGGCGAGGACCTGCCCGCGTCGGTGGCGCACGGATCCGTCACGCGCCTCATGCCCTCGGCCGCCCGCATCGCCCGCGACGGCGCCGAGCTCCTGCGCGGGCCGGCGCGGCGGACGGCCACGCTGATCCGCCTGGCCGAGGCCCTCGCGACCGGCGAGCTGGTGATCGAGCACGGCATGCCGCGCGCCGAGCTCCGGTCCGCGCTCGTCGCCTTCCACGGCGTGGGCCCGTGGACCGCCGACTACGTCGCGATGCGCGCCCTCGGATCCCCCGACGTCCTGCTCTCCGGAGACCTCATCGTCCGCCGCGGGGCCGGCGCGCTCGGCCTGCCGGACGAGGCGCGCGCCCTCGACGCGCGCGCGGCCGCCTGGTCGCCGTGGCGCTCGTACGCGACCCTGCACCTCTGGCGCGTGATGACCGACGGGATGCCGGCCGCGGGCTGATCCCTACGCGCTCTTCCTCCGGGCGGCGGGCTCCTTCGCGGCGCCGTCGACCTTCGCGGAGGTCGACTTCGCGGACTTCGACGCCGCCGCCTTCTTCTTCGCCGCCGGGGACTTCGACGTCGCGGACTTCGCCTTCGCCGCCGGCTCCTTCGCGGAGGACCTCGCCGGCGCCCTCTTCCGGCCGCTCGCCTTCGCCGGGGCGTCGTCCGCGTCGTCGTCGTCCGCCCCCGCCTTCCTCGACCCCGCCTTCCTCGCCGGCGCCTTCTTCCCGGATCCCCCGCCCCTGCTCCGCTCGATGCTCCGCTTCAGCGCGTCCATCAGGTCGAGCACCTCGCCGCCCGAGTCCTCCTCGTCGGATTCGCCCTCCCCGAAGGTCGCGTCGGTGTCGAGCGAGTCGCCCTGGGCGAGCTTCGCGTCGATGAGGGTCTTCAGCTGCTCCTGGTACTCGTCGCTGAACTTCGACGGGTCGAAGTCCTCCGCGAACCCCTCCACGAGCTGCGCCGACATCTTCAGCTCCCGCGGCGACACCTTGGGCGCCGCGTCGAGCGACGGGAAGTCGGCCTCGCGCACCTCGTCGTCCCAGAGGAGCGTCTGCAGCATGAGCACGTCGCCGCGCACGCGCAGCGCCGCGAGCCGGGTGCGCTGGCGGAGGGTCACGTGCACGATCGCCGTGCGGTCGGTCTCCTGCAGCGTCCGGCGGAGGAGCGCGTACGACTTGGGGCTCGACGAATCCGGCTCGAGGAAGTAGCTGCGGTCGAGCATCACCGGGTCGATCTGGTCGCTCGGCACGAACTCGACCACGTCGATCTCGCGGCTCCTCTCCTCGGGGAGGGAGGAGAGGTCCTCCTCCGTGATCACGACCGTGCGGTCGCCGTCGTCGAACGCCTTGTCGATGTGCGCGTAGTCGACGACCTTGCCGCACACCTCGCAGCGGCGCTGGTAGCGGATCCGCCCGCCGTCGGCGTCGTGCACCTGGTGCAGCGGCACGTCGTGGTCCTGCGTCGCGCTGTAGACCTTCACGGGCACGTTGACGAGGCCGAAGGTGACGGCGCCCTTCCAGATGGCTCTCATGGGTCAAGTGAACACCGGCCCGGGCCATGCTGGACCGATGGCGGGCGCGAAGCAGCAGGTGGAGGTCGAGGGGCGGCGCATCACGCTGTCGAACCTCGACAAGGTGCTCTACCCGGAGACGGGCACCACCAAGGGCGACGTCATCGCGTACTACGCCGCCATCGCGCCGCACATGATCCCGCACCTCCGCGACCGGCCCGTCACGCGCAAGCGCTGGGTCGACGGCGTCGGCACCGACGAGCACCCGGGGAAGATGTTCTTCCAGAAGGACCTCGACGCGCACACGCCCGAGTGGGTGCTGCGCCGCGCGATCCAGCACCGCGACCACGCCAACGACTACCCGCTCGCGAACGACGTGGCGACGCTCACCTGGCTCGGGCAGATCGCCGCGCTCGAGCTGCACGTGCCCCAGTGGCGCTTCGGCCGCACGGGCGACGTGCGCCGACCCGACCGGCTCGTGCTCGACCTCGACCCCGGACCGGGCGCAGGGCTCCCCGAGTGCGTCGAGGTGGCGACGGCGGCCCGCGCGATCCTCCGCGACATGGGCCTCGAGCCCCACCCCGTGACGAGCGGATCCAAGGGCGTCCACCTCTACGCCGCCCTCGACGGCAGCCACGACGCCGCCGCCATCTCCGAGGTCGCGCACGAGCTCGCCCGCGCGCTAGAGGCCGACCACCCCGACCTCGTGGTGAGCGACATGAAGAAGGCCCTCCGGCAGGGCAAGGTGCTCGTCGACTGGAGCCAGAACAACCCGAACAAGACGACCGTCGCGCCGTACTCGCTCCGCGGCCGATCCCGGCCGACCGTCGCGGTGCCGCGCACCTGGCGCGAGCTCGCGTCGCCGACGCTCCGGCACCTGGAGATGGACGAGGTCATCGCGCGGATGCGGAAGCGCGCGGATCCCCTCGCCCCCGTCGAGGAGGGCCACCGCGAGAGCCTCGAGCCGACGCCCGAGCGGCTGGCGGGCTTCGCCCGGAAGGAGCCGGACGCCGCTGACGACCGCCTCGCGACCTACCGCTCCAAGCGCGACGCGGCGAAGACGAGCGAGCCGGTGCCCGCGGAGCCGCCCGCGCCGTCCGAGGGCCGCTCCTTCGTGATCCAGGAGCACCACGCCCGCGCGCTGCACTGGGACTTCCGGCTGGAGCACGACGGCGTGCTCGTGAGCTGGGCCCTCCCCAAGGGCGTGCCCACCGAGCACGGCACGAACCACCTCGCCGTGCAGACCGAGGACCACCCGGTCGAGTACGGCTCCTTCGAGGGCACGATCCCCGCGGGTGAGTACGGCGGCGGTGAGGTCACCGTCTGGGACGCCGGCACCTACGAGCTCGAGAAGTGGCGCGACGGCAAGGAGGTCATCGCGACGCTGCACGGGCGCGGCGACGGCACCGGGATCGACGGACCGCGCCGCTACGCGCTCATCCACACGGGCGGGCACGGCAAGGCCGACGCGAACTGGCTGATCCACCTGATGGAGCCCGCCGACGCCCCCGCGACGAGCCGCGCGAAGCCGGCGCGGGCCGCGAAGCTGGAGAAGGCGACCGGCCGCACGCGCGTCGGCGCGCGGCGTAGGGGCGGCACCGCGTCCGCCCCCGCGCCCATGCTCGCGACCGCCGCGACCGGCGCCGGTCTCGACCAAGACGAGGAGTGGGCCGTCGAGATGAAGTGGGACGGCTACCGCGCGATCGCCGTCGTCGCGGACGGCCGCGCGACCATCACGAGCCGCAACGGCGTCGACCTCACGCCCGCCTTCCCGGAGCTCGCCGAGCTGCCCGACGCGCTCGACGTCGACGCCGCCGTGCTCGACGGCGAGATCGTCGTGCTGGGCGCGGGCGGCCGCCCCGACTTCGGGCTCCTGCAGACGCGCCTCGGCCTCACGGGCGAGAAGGACGTCGCACGGGCCCGGAAGGCCGCGCCCGTGCACCTCATGCTCTTCGACGCGCTCGCGGTCGGCGACCGCGTCCTCGTCGACGAGCCCTACCGGGAGCGCCGGGATGCGCTGCTCGATGCCGTCACGGCGCCGGACCGCGGCCGGATCCAGGTCCCGCCCGCCTTCGACGGCGACCTCGACGAGGCGCTGGCCACCAGCCGCGAGCTCGGCCTCGAGGGCGTCGTCGCCAAGCGCGTGGACGCGCCCTACGAGTCCGGACGTCGCTCCAGCGCGTGGGTGAAGGTCAAGCACCACCGGGCGCAGGAGGTGGTCGTCGGCGGCTGGCGCCCCGGATCCGGCAGCCGCTCCTCCGGCGTCGGCTCGCTGCTCGTCGGGGTGCCCGGCCCCGACGGCCTCGCGTACGCGGGCCGCGTCGGCACGGGCTTCACCGAGCGCGACCTCGCCGACGCCCTCCGCCGCTTCCGCCCGCTCGCCCGGAAGACGAGCCCGTTCGCGGACGTGCCGGCCGCCGACGCCCGCGACGCGCACTGGATCACCCCGCGCCTCGTCGGCGAGGTCGAGTTCGCCGAGTGGACGGCCACCGGACGCCTCCGCCAGGCGTCGTGGCGGGGCTGGCGGCACGACAAGTCGCCCGACGAGGTCGTGCGGGAGGACTGAGCCGCGGCGCCGCGCGTGCACGCCGGGTGCACGGCCCATGCACGTTATGACCGCAACCGCGCCCGGCCGCGCCCGCCCGATACGGTGGTGGCATGAAGTTCGCCCACCTGCTCGCCGACGACGGCGTGACCCCCCGACTGGCCGCCATCGTCTCCGAGGGCGAGGCGCTCTTCCTCGACGAGGTGCTGGACGACTCCCCCCGCGACCTGCAGGACCTCATCGAGCGCGGCGACGACGAGATGGCCCGCGTCCGCGCGACCGTCGAGCGCGCCGTCGCCACCCGCACCAGCACCACGCCCGTGGACGGCCTCACGCACGCCTCCGCGGTGCTCCGCCCGCCGGCCGTCTACGCCGTGGGCCTCAACTACTCCGCGCACGCCGAGGAGCTCAACATCACGAGCGCCTCCGCCCCCACCGTCTTCGCGCTCTGGCCCAACTCGCTCGCGGGCCACGAGGGCACCACGAGCTGGCCGCGCTCGCTCAGCGAGGAGGTCGACTACGAGGTCGAGCTCGGCGTCATCATCGGCCGCGCCGCGCGCGACGTGTCGGAGGCCGACGCCCTCGACCACGTCTTCGGCTACACGGTCGTCAACGACATCACGGCCCGCAACCTCCAGTTCTCGGAGCAGCAGTGGAGCCGCTGCAAGAGCTTCGACGGCTTCTCCCCCACGGGTCCCGTCGTCGTCACGCGCGACGAGGTGCCGGATCCGCAGGACCTCCGCATCACCACGGTCCTCGACGGCGAGACGGTGCAGGACGGCCGCACGAGCGGCATGGTGCGCACGGTCGCGCGCCTCGTCTCCTACCTCTCCACCTCCTCCACGCTGCAGCCGGGCACGCTCATCTCCACGGGCACGACGAGCGGCGCCGGGTACTCGCGCGACCCGCAGATCTTCCTGAAGGACGGCAGCACGGTCACCGTCACCGTCGAGGGCATCGGCGCGCTGACCACGCACACGCGCATCCTCTGAGCCGCGGACCCGCGCGTAGGCTCGACGCCATGACCGACCAGCCGCAGGACCCGATCCACGACCACTCCATCCCGGAGGACGCCGACCTCTCGGCGCCCGACGCGGCGGATCCCGAGACGGACGAGCTGCACGACGCCACCGGCCGGGAGGACGGCGAGGGCGCCTAGCCCCTCCCGGTCGCCGCACGCCCGCCGCGTCTAGGCTGGGCGGATGATCAACCGTCTCCTCTTCCTGCTCGGCATCGGCACCGGCTACGTCCTCGGCGCGCGCGCCGGACGCGCGCGCTACGAGCGCATCGCCCGCACGTCGCGCACCGTCTGGTCGAGCGAGCCCGTGCAGCGCGGCGTCCGCCAGGCGCAGACCGTGCTCGACGAGAAGGGCCCGGTCGTCGTCGAGCGCACGGTCGAGACCGCCCGCGAGGTCGCGGACTTCGTCGGTCACGCGGTCCAGGGCGCCGCGGTCGCCGTCGGCCGCACCGCCCACACCGTGGGCGAGCGCATCGGCACCACCACGAGCGACGTCGCCGGCCGCGTCGGCAGCACCACCCAGGACATCGCGGGCAAGGTCGGCAGCACCACCCAGGACATCGCGGGCCGCGTCGGCGACACCGCCAAGGACCTCGGCACGCGCACCGCGGACCAGACCAAGCACGTCGTCGACCGCGTCGGCCAGCAGGCCACCGAGATCGGGCACCGCGTCGCGGAGACCGCCGAGGACGTCCGAGGCCGCGTCGTCGAGACCGCCGAGGAGGCGCGCACGCGTGTCCAGGCCACGGCGGAGGACCTGCGCGAGCGCGGCGAGGAGGCCGGCCGTCGCGCCGTCTTCACCGCGGCCGAGGCCCGCGACGAGGCGCTCGCCTCCTTCGACGACGAGGACGAGACCGGCCCCGTCGTCATCCCGGACACCGGCGCCGCCCTCGCCGGCGAGCAGGACGCGTCCGCCGACGGCGCCGAGGACGACGCCGACGAGGACCTCGACACGCTCGGCCCCGACGACCTCGGCGAGCCGGCCGACGCGGACGAGGAGCCCGCCTCCGCGGCGCCCGCTCCCGTGCCCGCCCCGGCGAAGCCGAAGGCCGCCGCGAAGAAGTCCGCGCCGAAGCCGAAGGCGGCCCCGAAGCCGGCCGACGCCGCGCACGTCCCCACGCCGTCCGACATCGCCGGATCCGTGCACCGCGAGGAGCCCGCGCACGCCGCCCCCGCGGACGACGCGACCGGCACCACGCCGGCCCGCACCTCCGGCGACGACGCCTGACCCGCACCACCCCGCACGCGACAGCGCGCCGCAGCCCTCGGGCCGCGGCGCGCTGTCGTCGTCCGGGGCAGGTCAGTCGGCCTGACCGCCCTCCTCGGCCGCGTGCGCCGCGAGCATCTCCGGGGTGATCACGGACATGGCCGCCGTCACGGGCTCGAGCCCCGACAGCCGGTCGGGCGCGAGGATCTTCTCGACCTGCGCCCGCGTCATCAGCCCCGCCTCGACGACGAGGTCGGGGATCGACGCGCTCGTCATGAGCGCCGTCTTCGCGAGGCTGGACGACGCCGCGTAGCCGATGTACGGCGTGAGCGCCGTGACGACGCCCACCGACGACTCCACCTGCGCCGCGAGCCGCTCGGTGTTGGCGGTGATCCCGTCGATGCAGTTCACCCGCAGGGTCCTCGCCGCGTTCCGCAGCCAGCTCAGCGACTGCAGGAGCGAGTGCGCGATCACCGGCTCGAACGCGTTGAGCTGCAGCTGCCCGCCCTCGGCCGCCATGGTCACCGTCACGTCAGCGCCCGCGATGGAGAACGCGACCTGGTTCACGACCTCGGGGATCACGGGGTTCACCTTGCCGGGCATGATGCTCGAGCCGGCCTGCCGCGGCGGCAGGTTGATCTCGCCGAGCCCCGCCTGCGGACCCGACGAGAGCAGCCGCAGGTCGTTGCAGATCTTCGACAGCTTGATGGCGGCGCGCTTGAGGGTCGAGGAGAGCGTCATGAAGACGCCCGCGTCGCTCGTCGCCTCGATGAGGTCGCTCGCGGTCACGAGCGTGTAGCCCGTGATGGCGCTGAGGTGGCCGCGCACGGCCGCCGCGTAGTTCGGATCCGCCGTGATGCCCGTGCCGATCGCCGTCGCGCCGAGGTTGATCTCCGACAGCAGCGGCACGAGCTCGCCGAGCCGCGCGTGGTCCTCCTCGAGCGTGGTCGCGAAGCCGTGGAACTCCTGCCCGAGCGTCATGGGCACGGCGTCCTGGAGCTGCGTGCGGCCGACCTTCAGCACCTGCGAGAACTGCGCGCCCTTGGTGAGGAACGACAGGCGCAGCAGGTCCAGCTCGTCGAGCGTCTGCAGGAGCGAGTGGATGAGCGCGACCTTGAGCGCGGTCGGGTACGTGTCGTTCGTCGACTGGCTGCGGTTCACGTCGTCGAGCGGGTGCATGTGCCGGTAGTCGCCGAGCGCATGGCCGGCCTTCTCGAGGGCGCGGTTCGCGATGACCTCGTTGGTGTTCATGTTGGTGCTCGTGCCGGCGCCGCCCTGGATCACGCCGACCACGAACTGGTCGTGCAGCTCGCCCGCGATGATCTCGGAGCAGACCTCGTCGATCTGCTTCGCCTTCCGCGCGTCGAGCACGCCGATCTGCACGTTCGCGCGGGCCGCGGCCTGCTTCACCTGCGCGAGCGCGACCACGAACTCGGGGTAGACGCTCAACGGCCGCAGGCTGATGGGGAAGTTCTCGAGGGCGCGCGCCGTGTGGATCCCCCAGTAGGCGTCGGCGGGGACGTCGAGGCTCCCCAGGCTGTCGGTCTCGGTGCGGACGGGGTGGCCGTCCGGGTGCGGGATGCGGTCGTCGTTCGGGCTCACTGGTGTCATGGGAGGCTCCATCGTCTCGTCGCTCGTGGCAGGAGGATCCCTCGACACTACTAGCGGCCCGACGCCCGGCCGAGGGCGCCCGGGGCCGTGGATAGGCTCGTCGGATGCGCCGCTTCCTCGGGATCGACCTCGCCTGGGCGGAGGGCACGGCCACCCGTCCGGCCCGCGAGACGGGGCTCGCCTGCATCGACGACGCCGGCCGCGTGCTGGCCCTCGAGACGGCCCGTGGGATCGACGAGGTGGTCGCGTGGGTGGCCCGCTGGGGCGCACCCGGCGCGGTGGCCGCGGTCGACGGCCCGCTCCTGGTCGCGAACGCGACGGGCAGCCGGCTCGCCGAGAAGGAGGTCGCGTCGCGCTACGGGCGGCTCGGGATCTCCGCGTACCCGTCGAACGCCCGCATGCCCGCGCAGGGCGCCGTCGCGCTCCGGCGCCGGCTGGAGGACGCGGGCTGGACCTACGACGACGGATCCGGCGTCGCCCGCGACGACGACGCCCGCACCATGGTCGAGTGCTACCCCTACACGACGCTCGTGGGCGCGCCCGAGCTCGGCTTCGACGGTATGAAGCCGCGGTACAAGCGACTCGCGCCGCTGCTCCCGACCGCGGAGCGGCGACCGCACCGCGCGGCCGAGTTCCGCGTCGTGCTCGACGCCGTCGCGGGGCTCGCGCACGCGGATCCGCCGCTCGACGTCACCACGCACGCGCGCGCCGCCGCCCTCGTCGCCGACGGCCCGGCCGTCGTCGAGCGGCAGCACAAGCACCTCGAGGACCTGCTCGACGGCCTCATCTGCGCGTGGACCGCCGCGTACTGGGCTCGCCATGGCACCGCGCGCTCGCAGGTCCTCGGCGCGACCGACCCGGTGGTCGACGAGCTCGGGCGGCGCGGCACGATCATCGCCCCGGCGCGGCCGCACCAGCGCGCGCCGCACGATCCGCTGCACGCCCCGAGGGCCTGAGCGGCGACGAGGACGCCCGCGGCCGGTCCCGGCGGCTCAGTCCCGGCGGCGCCCGAAGCGCAGGCGCAGCACGAGCAGCAGGTTCGTCACGAGGGTGTCGCTCGGGATCTTCGACTCGCCCTCGGCCCGGTCCATGAACACGATGGCGACCTCGGTGGGCCGCGTCGCGTGGCGGAGCGCCCGCTGCTTCATCTCGATCTGGAAGCCGTAGCCGGTGGTCGTGATGGTCGACGGCGTGATCCGCCGCAGCAGCCCCGTCTCGTAGAGGTTGAAGCCGCCCGTGTAGTCGGTGATGCGCGAGCCGAGGAACAGCCGCGTGTAGAGGTTGCCGCCCACGCTGAGGAAGCGCCGCTTGAGGTCCCAGTCCGGCGTCGCGCCGCCGCGGATGTAGCGGGAGGCGACCACGAGGTCGGCACCGGCGCGCACCCGGCGGAGCATCTCGGTGATGTAGGCGGGGTCGTGCGAGAGGTCGGCGTCCATCTGGAGGATGTGGGTGGGCGGCTCGTCCGCGCCGAGCAGCAGCTCGAAGGCCCAGATGTACGCGGCGCCGAGGCCGGCCTTCTCCTCGCGGGTCTCGACGCGCACCGAGAAGGTGTCCGTCTCGACGGTCGGTGCGAGGGAGCGGGCGAGGTCGGCGGTGCCGTCGGGCGAGGAGTCGTCGACGATCATGGCCGTGATCCGGAAGTCGGCGTTCTCCGCCGCCATGGCCGCGAGCCGGGGCAGCAGCTCGCCGACGTTGCGCGCCTCCTCGTAGGTGGGGATCACGATCGTGAGGCTGCTCAAGCTGGCGGTTCCGTCTCCGGGTCGGGGGGCGACCCGGATGCGGGCCCTGACGAGTCTAGCCAGCGAGCGACCGCTCGACCGCCTGCCCGGGCCGCGGGCCGTTATCGGCTTGTTACACTGTCGTCGGCCCGGCGCCCTGACGCCGTGCGCACCCGCCGCACCGGACGGCGGCCGCGCCGGGTGCCGGGAGGATCAGCGTGACCAAGCTCCTCGCCGACCGCCGCGTCCGCTTCCTCATCGCCGGGCTCCTCAACACGGGCCTCGACTTCGTGCTGCTGAACCTGCTGATCCTGGGCGCCGCCATGCCGGTGATCGGGGCGAACCTCGTCTCGGTGACCGTGGGCATCACCATCTCCTACTTCCTCAACCACTTCTTCGTCTTCCGGCACGGCGAGGCCGTGACGCTCGGCCGGTTCCTCAAGTTCTTCGCGGTCACGGGCTTCAGCTCGCTGCTGCTGCAGAGCGGCGTGATCTGGCTGTTCGAGCGCGGGTTCGACACGACCTTCGGCCGGTCGCTCCTCACGTTCGGCACGAGCGCGGAGCAGGAGTTCCTGGAGATCAACATCGCGAAGGCCACGGCCGTGCTCATCGGGCTCGTGTGGAACTTCACGCTCTACCGGCTCGTGGTGTTCCGGACGCCGACGCCCGGCGACGCGGCCGCCGCCGACGGCTCCCCCGCCGTGCGCGCGGCCGCCTCCGCCGACTGAGCGCCGCTAGACGAGCTTCCCGATCTCCGTCACGAGCTGCTGCACGCCGAGCACCACGAACAGGAGCGCGGACAGGCCCATCACCGTGTTGCTGAGCGGGCGGTTCCGCCACGCGCGCGGCGTGCGGTCGGTGTTGAGGAGCACGAGCAGGGTGATGGCGAGGAACGGCATGAACAGGGCGCCGAGCACGCCGTACGCGATGATCAGGCCGATCGGCTGGTCGAGGAACAGCAGGCCGATGGGCGGGATCGTCAGCCAGAGGATGAAGCCCCGGTAGTAGCTGCCGCCGAGGCGACGTCGCGGGTCCTCGACGTCGAGGCCGCGGATCGTGCCGAGGAAGTCGGCGAACATGAGCGAGACGCCGTTCCACACGCCGAGGATCGACGAGAACGACGTGGCGAAGAAGCCGAGCAGGAAGAACCACGTCATGAACGCGCCGTAGCGCTCCCCCAGCACGTCGGCGAGCTGCACGAGGCCGCCCTCGCCGTCGGCCAGCGCGATGTCGGCGGAGTACAGGAGCTCCGCGCCGACCACGAGCATCGAGAGCACGAAGACGCCGCTCATCACGTAGGCGACGGAGTTGTCGATGCGCATGACCTTCATCCAGCCGGGCGCCACCCAGCCCTTCTCGCGCAGCCAGTACCCGTACGCCGCGAGCGTGATGGTGCCGCCGACGCCGCCCGCGATGCTGAGCGCGACGACGAGGCCGCCCTCGGGGATCGTGGGCACGAGCCCCGTGAGGAGGGCGGGCACGTTCGGGAGTGTCACGATCGCGGCGCCCACGACGGTCACGAACATGAGGCCGACGAAGACCGCGATGATCCTCTCGAAGGCGGAGTAGCGGCCGAACCACACGACGACGGCGCCCACCAGGCCGCAGGCGATCGCGAAGACCTTGAGGTCGACGCCGGGGAACAGCGCCGCGAGCGGGAGGGCCGAGGAGCTCATGGCGGCGGCGCCGTACACGAGTCCCCAGATGAGGATGTACGGGCCGAAGTACCACGTGGTCCAGCGGCCGACGCTGCGCCAGCCCTCGAAGATCGTGCGGCCGGTCGCGAGCGAGTACCGGCCCGCGCCCTCGACGAGGAAGATCTTGATGATCACGCCGAGCACGGCCGCCCAGAGCAGGGCGTAGCCGAAGCGGGAGCCGGCCACCAGGGTGGCGACGAGGTCGCCCGCCCCGATTCCTGTGGCCGCGACCACGAGGCCGGGCCCGACGATGCGCCAGCGCTTCGCGGACTCCTGGGGTTCGCGGACGTCGCCGCGCGGATCGAGGTCGGTCATGAGCGGGCTCCCGTGCGTCATCGGATGGGGGTCCCGTCCCACCTTACGCAGGGCTGGACGCGCGGCGCCCTCCGGCGGCCGCGCGACGCCCGGGATCAGACGCCGAGCAGCTGCTCGATCGGCCCGCGCGCGAAGAAGACGAGGAACCCGGCCGAGACGATCCAGAGCAGCGGCGACACCTCGCGCGCGCGACCCGAGAGCGAGCGCACGAGCACCCAGGAGAGGAAGCCGACGCCGATCCCGTTGGCGATGGAGTACGTGAGCGGCATGACCACGACGGTGAGGAACACGGGCAGCGCGACCGAGAAGTCGGTCCAGACGATGTCCTTGATCTGCGACGCCATGAGCGTGCCGACGATCACGAGCGCGGCGGCGGCGACCTCGAGCGGCACGACCTGCGTGAGCGGCGTGAAGAACATGGCGAGGAGGAAGAGCACGCCCGTGACCATCGACGCGAGGCCCGTGCGCGCGCCCTCGCCGATGCCGGAGGCCGACTCGATGAAGACCGTGTTCGACGAGCTCGACGTGGCGCCGCCCGCGACCGCACCGAAGCCCTCGACGACCAGCGCGCCCTTGAGGCGGGGGAAGTCGCCGCGCTCGTCGGAGAGGTCGGCCGCCTTCGCGAGGCCCGTCATGGTGCCCATCGCGTCGAAGAAGTTCGTGAAGACGAGCGTGAAGACGAGCATGAGGCTCGAGATGATGCCGATCCGGCCGAAGGCGCCGAAGTCGAAGGCGCCGACGAGGCCGAGGTCCGGCAGCGCGACGGGAGCGCCGGGCAGCACGGGCGCGTTGAGGTTCCAGCCGGTGGCGCCCGAGGTGTTCGACGGGCCGATGTGGAAGACCTGCTCCACGACGATGGCGATGAGGGTGGTCGCGACGATGCCGATGAGGAGCGCGCCGGGCACGCGGCGGGCCATGAGCACGCCCATGATCACGAGGCCGACGATGAAGACCACGGTCGGCAGCGACGCGATGGAGCCGTCGATCCCGAGCGCGAGCGGCGAGGCGGGCACGCCCGTGCCGCGGACGAAGCCGGAGTCGACGAAGCCGATGAACGCGATGAAGAGGCCGATGCCCACCGTGATGGCGGTCTTGAGCTCGCGGGGGACCGCCCGGAAGATCAGCGTGCGGAGGCCCGTGGTGGCGAGCAGCACGATCACGAGGCCGTTGACGACGACGAGGCCCATGGCCTCCGACCAGGTCACCTCGCCGACGACGCTGACCGCGAGGAACGAGTTGATGCCGAGGCCCGCGGCGAACGCGAACGGCAGGCGCGCGATGAGGCCGAAGAGGATGGTCATGACGCCCGCGGTGAGGGCCGTCGCGGCGCCCACCTGCGTGGCCTGCAGCCAGTTCCCCTCGACGTCGAGCGTGGCCTGGTCCGCGCTGAAGCCGCCGAGGATCAGCGGGTTGAGCACGACGATGTACGCCATCGTCACGAAGGTCAGGACGCCCCCGCGGACCTCGCGCGCGTACGTGGAGCCGCGCTTCGTGATCTCGAAGAACCGGTCGAGCGCGCCGCGCGCTCCGGAGGTCTCGGGGGCGGGGGACGACGTGCGCGCTTCGGTCATGGCTTCTTCCGCGGGGGTCGGGTCGGACGACAGGAGGAGGGAGGAGCCGACGACGTCGTCGGGACGGGATCGAGCCTAGGGCCGCCGACGGCCGGGGGCGACCGGCCGGCGCGATGCAGGTGAGCCGCGCTGCGGGTCACCCGCGCTGCACGGCTGACCCGCGCTGCGGGTCAGCCGTGCAGCGCGGGGACGATGAGGTACACGCCGTAGAGCACGGCGAGGCCGCTCAGGGCGAAGCAGACGTAGCCGCCCACGGTCGCGGCCTGCGGGCGGATGCCCGTGACGGAGACCTTGTCGCCCTCGTCGTCGTACTCGGTGCCCACGGCGAGGAGCCGGACGCCGAGCGAGAAGAGGCTGACCACCGCGACGGCTCCCACGAGGGCGGCGACGGCGACGATGAGGAACGCGCTCCAGTCGATCATGCGGCCTCCCTGGCCTTCCGGGCGGCCTTGGTGGCCTTGCGTCCGCGCACCGCGAATCCGGCGGCGTCGACCTCGACGATGGCGTTGCGGGCGTCGACCGCGTTGCGGCGGGAGCGCCAGAAGATCCAGACGATCACGGCCACGCCGACGACCGCGTCGACGACGAAGCCGACGGTGCCCGTGCTCGCGACGAGCGCGGCCAGCGCGCCCACGACGGCGGCCGACGGCAGCGTGAGCAGCCAGCCGAGCGCGATCTTGCCGACCGTGTTCCAGCGCACGGACGCGCCGCGGCGGCCGAGGCCCGAGCCGATGACGGAGCCGGAGGCGACCTGCGTGGTCGACAGCGCGAAGCCGAGGTGGCTGGACGCGAGGATCGTGGCCGCGGTCGACGCCTCGGCGCTGAAGCCCTGCGCGGGCTTGACCTCGGTGAGGCCGGATCCCATCGTGCGGATGATGCGCCAGCCGCCCATGTAGGTGCCGAGCGCGATGGCGACCGCGCACACCGCGATGACCCAGAACTCGGGGCCGGACCCCGCCGCCTGGAAGCCGCCCGCGATGAGCGTGAGCGTGATGATGCCCATGGTCTTCTGCGCGTCGTTGGTGCCGTGCGCGAGGGCCACGAGCGACGACGTGAAGATCTGGCCGTAGCGGAAGCCGCCGCGCTCGTTCGGGCCGCTCGAGCGGCGCGTGATCGAGTAGGCGAGCTTCGTGGTCGTGTACGCGATGAGGCCCGCGATGGCCGGGGCCAGCAGCGCCGGGAGGATGACCTTCGACAGCACGACGCCGAAGTCGACCGAGCCGAGCCCCGCGCCCACGACGGCCGCGCCGATGAGGCCGCCGAACAGCGCGTGGCTGGAGCTCGACGGCAGGCCGCGGAGCCAGGTGACGAGGTTCCAGACGATGGCGCCCATCAGCCCCGCGAAGATCATCACCGGGGTGATCTGCACGCCGCCGTCGCCCTCGCGGATGATGCCGCCGGAGACGGTCTTGGCGACCTCCGTGCTGAGGAACGCGCCGACGAGGTTGAGGACCGCGGCGATCGCGACCGCGACCCGGGGCTTGAGCGCCCCCGTGGCGATGGGGGTGGCCATCGCGTTGGCCGTGTCGTGGAAGCCGTTGGTGAAGTCGAAGAACAGCGCCAGGACGATGACCAGGACGACGATGAGGGTGAGATCCACTACCGGATCCCTCGAGCGGATATCACAGTCGTCGATCCTAACGGCCTGCACACGGGCGCCCGGGACGGGCGACCTCCGCATGGCGGTCGGATGAACATCCGGTGCCGCCGGCGCGGGTCAGATGTGGGGGACGAAGTCGCGCCACGCGACGCGGCGGTCGGCGTGCGGGTCGTGCTCGATGCGGTCGACCACGTCGAAGACGAGGGTGGCGCGACGGCGGGGGCCGCGGTCGCGGATGCCGCCGGGCCGCACGCGCGGCGGGCGGGGGCCGGATCCCGGGCGGGACGGGCCGCGCTCCCCCGGCGAGCCCGTGCCGGCCGTGGCGTCGTCGTCCTCGTCGAGGTCGCGCAGCGCGTCCTCGTCGTCGCCGACGTACGCGGGCCACGACTCGTCGACCGTGCCGTCCTGCGCGAAGCGGAGCCAGGCGATCCGCATCCGCTCGCCCGCCGCGACGAACGCGCGCCGGCCGCCGAGCAGCGTCATTCCGCGGCCGACCAGGGAGTCCATGCGGTCGAACAGCGCGAAGAGCTCGAGCCCGTGCGTGGCGTCGAGGCCCATGAGCCGCACGAGGCGGGGCGCGATGTCGAAGCGGTAGAAGTGCACGGGCGCGTAGCGGGCGTGGCGCTCGGCGACCTTCACGGACGGGAACCAGAAGGCGTAGTCGCCGCCGAAGTCGAGGGCGGCGCGGCGCTTGGGCAGCCCCGGGTAGAGCGCCGCCAGCTCCTCGCGGTGCTCCTCGTCGGTCTTGGCGAACACCGCCTCGATCCGCTCGGGCGTCGTGGCGAGGATGTCGAGCCGGCCCGTGAAGAGCGACCCCTCGCGCTCGTTCGTGCCGATGATGAGCGGCACGCGCGCCGCCCGCCCGTGCTTGAACGCGTCGAGCGGGCGCTCCGGCAGCACGTCGCCGTCGATCACGGGGCTGAACGTGATGGTGCCGGGCTCCTGGTCGGGCGTGCGGACCATGAGCTCGTTCGCGGCCGCGGCGAGGGTGGAGGAGCTGGCCGCCGTGAGGAGTCGCAGGGCCTCGGCGTCGCTCGGCGTGCGGCCCGCCCGGTCGGCGAGGAGCTCGACGAACTGCTCCGCCCAGCGGGCCGTCTGCTCGGCCGGGTAGATGGCGTTGGTGGGCGAGCTCTGCGCGATGGCGCGGGCGAACAGGCCGTGCGCCGCGGGCACCGCCATGAGGGTCGTGACGGCGTTGCCGCCCGCGCTCTCGCCGAAGACGGTGACGTTCGAAGGATCTCCGCCGAACGCGCGGATGTTGTCGCGCACCCACTGGAGCGCCTGCACCTGGTCGCGGAGGCCGAGGTTCGACTCGATGGGGCGCTCGGGCGTGGAGTAGCGGCTGAAGTCGAGGTAGCCGAGCGCGCCGAGCCGGTAGTTGAAGCTCACGTAGACGATGCCGCCCTGGCGCACGAGCCCCTCGCCCTGCACGGGGTTCTCCCGCGAGGATCCGACGACGTAGGCGCCGCCGTGGATGAAGACCATGACGGGACGCAGCTGCGACTCGCGGTTGACGCGCGCCGCGTCGGGGCTCAGCCCGGACGGCGCGATGACGTTGACGGTGAGGCAGTCCTCGCCCATCGGCGTGCCCTGCGGCGCGCCCATGAACGCGCCGGCGCTGACCTGCGGCGCGACCTTGCCGAAGTGCTGGGCGAAGCGCGCGCCCTCCCAGCCGACCACGGGCTGCGGCGCCCGGAAGCGGAGGTCGCCGCGGGGCGGGGCGGCGAACGGGATCCCGCGCCACGCCTCGACGCCGCGCTCGCGCACGCCGCGGACGGTGCCGCCCGTGACCCGGACGTCGAGCTCCGACGGGTCGTACGCCGGGGTGGGCGGATCGGCGTCGGGGGTCACCCGACGAGTCTACGAGCCGGTCTCACGCTCCCGGGACGGGGGTGGCGAGCAGCTGCTCGAGCGCCCGCTGCGCCCGCCACAGCGCGGACTCGGTGCGCAGCCGCTCGGCCTCGTGCAGCACGCCGAGCGCGAAGGCGCCCTCGCCGCGCGCCGTGAGCCGCTTCGCCTCCTCGCGGAGGAGCCGCTGCATGGCGAGGCCGTCGCGGTGCTCGCCGAGCTCGTCGTGCACCTCCTCGGCGGCGGTGGCGAGCCGCATCGTCTTCCGCCCGAGCACCGTGACGGTGCGGCCGCTGACCTCCTCCGCGGCGTAGCGGAGGCGCTTCGCGGCCTTGCGGACCTCGTGCAGCGCCTCCGTGCGCGCGGCCTCGCCGACCGCCTCCTGCGCGACGGCGGCCCGGCGGCCGACCCGCTCCGCGTCGCGACGGAGCGCGGCGTGCAGGGCGGGGCCGGCCGGGGCGCTCGCGTCGTGGGTGAGCGGCGGATCAGCCACCAGCCGGTCGAGCTCGTCGAGCAGGGCGACGTAGCGCGCGGAGGAGAGGGAGCGGATCACGCGCTCGCGGGCGCGGTGGTAGCGCTCGTCGAGGACGTCGTGCAGGGCGTCGCCGACGTGGTCGGGGACGGTCTCGGTGTCGTGCTCGACCACCGACCACACCACGCGGTCGCGCAGGACCTCCATGTCGCGGGCGTCGCCGAGGACGGCCCCGAGCGCGGTGAGCTCGGCGCGGACGGCCGCGGTGGCGGCGGGGTCGACCACGTCCTGGTGGGTGCGGAGGGCGCTGCGGAGGCGGCGCACGGCGACGCGCATCCGGTGCACGGCGTCGTGCTCGTCGGCGCGGACGCGCGGGTCGGCGGCGACGAGGTCGCGGACGCCGCGGGCGAGGACCGCGCGCGCCACCTCCGACGCGGGGCTGTCCTTCGTGAGCGTCGCGGGATCCGGCAGCGCGGGTCCCGCGGGCGCCTGCCGGCCGAGCGCGTCGGCGCCGAGCGCCCGCGCGAGCTTCGAGGCGCTGTCGGACGGGCGGCCGCCCGCGTCGAGGACGTGCTGCTCGATGCGGTCGAGGAGGGCCGTGCGCTGCTTCCGCTTCGCGGGCGCGTCGGGCAGCAGCTCCACCTCCCACTCGTGCCAGGCACGCACGGTGCCGCCGCGGACGTCGGATCCGGTGACCCGGTCGTCCGCGAACTCCGCGACCGCGCGGCCGTCGGCGTCGTGCAGCGTGACGATGGTGCGCACGGTCTCGAGGCGCGCGAGCGGCGTGAGCTCGCGGCCGCGCACGTGCACGGCGACCTGGTCGAGCACCGGTCCGGGGATCGCGCCGCCGTCGTCGTCGCCCTCGGCGAGCGGCCAGCCGAGCTCGGTGCGGCCCTCTCCCCCGTCGGCCGGGAGCTTCACGTGCCAGCCGGCGTCGTGCCCGCCCTCGCGGCGGCGGAGGACCATGCGGCGGTCGGCGAGCGCGTGGTCCGCGGTGTCGAGGTAGACGGCGACGAGCGTCACGGGGTCAGCGGGCCGCGCCTCGGCGATCCCCTCGATCCCCGCGAAGGCCGGGACGGGCACCCCGTCCGGGACGTCGTACTTGCGCTCGATCTCGACGGACTCCGTGTGCACCATCCCCCCTGTGTAGCGCACCCGGCCCGACCGCGGCCAGCCGCCGCGCGCCCCGGGAGCGGCGGGGCCCGGGAGCGGCGGGGCCCGGGCGGTGGGTCAGACTGGCAGGCATGCCCGTCCGCCCGACCGCCGCCGCCACCCGCGCCGCCGACCTCGCCCGCGAGCGGATCGCCGCGCTGGGCCCCGCCGCGCTCGCGGGCGACGACGCGGCCGACGCGGTCCGTCCGGGCGGCGGCGTCGACGACCGCGCGCTGCACCGCCGCCAGCGGATCGGCCGCGAGCTCGGCTGGTACGCCAGCCGCCGCGCCGTCTACGGCTTCATGAAGCACCGCGGCATCGACACGGCCGCCAGCCTCACGTTCTACTCCACGCTCTCGCTCGTCCCGGCCGCGGTCGCCGTGCTCAGCCTCATCGGCCTCGTCGGCGACACGCGCGCGGGCGTCGAGGGCGTGCTGCGCGTGCTCACGGCCGTGCTCGGCGACTCCGCGGTGGACGTGATCCGCGACCCCGTCGAGCAGCTCGCCGACGGTCCGCGCTCGGGCATCGCCTTCGCCGTCAGCTCCCTCGGCGCGGTCTGGACCTCGGCCGCCTACGTCACCGCGTTCGGCCGCGCGATGAACCGCGTGCAGGAGACCGAGGAGGGGCGCCCGCTCGTGAAGTACCGGGCGCTGATGCTGGTGGTGACGATCGTGCTGCTGGTCGTGAGCGTCGTGATGGTCGGCATGCTGCTCCTCACGGACGAGGGCGCCCGGGCGCTCGGCCAGCACCTGGGCCTCGGCGACACGACCCTCGTGGTGTGGGCGGTGCTCAAGTGGCCGCTGCTCGTGGTGCTGCTGACGGGGATCATCGGGGTGCTGTACGCGGCGACCCCGAACCTGCGCCGTCGCCGGGTGGACCTGCTCACCTGGGGCAGCCTCGTCGCCATCGTCGCGTGGGGCCTCGGCACGGCCGGCTTCGTCGCGTACGTGACGCGGATCGCGACCTACGAGTCGACCTACGGGGTGCTCGGCGCGGTGATCGTGCTGCTGCTGTGGCTCTACATCGGGAACCTGTCGCTCGTGCTGGGCGGCGAGCTCGACGTGGAGATCATCCGCGCCCGGCAGCTGCAGGCGGGGATCCCCGCGGAGCACGCGCTGCGGCTGCCCGTGCGGGACACGACGCGCGCCGAGCGCCTCGCCCGCCGCCGCGCGCTCCTCGAGGACGAGGGGCGGCGGCTGCGCGAGGCGCGGAACCCGACGGGCGCGCCCGGGGACGACGACGGGGAGCGCCGGGCGGACGCGCCGCCGACGCTCCCCGAGGACGACACCCGGGAGGTGCGGGTCAGGCGGAGACGCTGGTCCGCACGACCATCTTCCCGACGTTCTCGCCGCGCATGAGGCCGGTGAAGGCCTCGAACGCGCGGTCGATGCCGTCGACCACGGTCTCGTCGGCGGTGATCCGCCCCTCGGAGAGCCACGGGCCCATCTTCGACGCGAACTCGGGCGCGAGGTCCTGGTGGTTGCCGAGGGTGAAGCCGCGGAGCGTGAGGCCGCGCGTGACGATGCGGCCCGTGTTGCGGATCGCGACCTCCTCGCCGGTGGAGTTGTAGGTCGAGATCGACCCGCAGTTGGCGACGCGGCCGAAGTCGTTGAGGGCGCCGAGCGCGGCGGAGAGGTGGTCGCCGCCGACGTTGTCGAAGTAGAGGTCGATGCCGTCGGGCGCCGCCTCCGCGAGCTTCCCGTCGAGGTCGCCGCCGTGGTAGTCGAACGCGGCGTCGAAGCCGAGGTGCGAGGTGAGGCGCTCGACCTTCTCCGCGGATCCCGCGCTGCCCACGACGCGCGAGGCGCCGAGCAGGCGGGCGATCTGGCCGACCATCGAGCCCACCGCGCCGGCCGCGCCGGAGACGAAGACGACGTCGCCCTCCTGGATGGAGGCGATGCGGGTGAGGCCGACGTAGGCGGTGAGGCCCGTGAGGCCGAGCACGCCGAGGTGGGCGGAGGAGGCGACGCCGGGGACCTCGGGGACGGGGCGGAACGCGCCCGCCTGGCCCTGCGCGACGTCGCGCCAGCCGAGCATGTGGCTGACGAGGGCGCCGACGGCGAGTTCGTCGGAGCGGGACTCGACGACGCGGCCGACCGCGGATCCGGTCATGGCCTCGTCGAGCTGGAACGGCGGCACGTAGGAGGGGACGTCGTTCATGCGGCCGCGCATGTAGGGGTCGACGGAGACGAACTCGTTCTCGACGCGGACCTCGCCGTCCTGGAGGTCGGGGAGGTCGACCTCGACGCGGCGGACGTCGTCGGGGGTGGGCTCGCCGGTGGGGCGCTTCGCCAGCTGCCACTGGATGCTGCGTGCAGTCATGGGTCTCCTTCGTTCGGGGGTGCGGGCGGTCGGACGGCCGGCCCGCGGCGCTCGTGGCGCGGCCCCACCCAACCACCGCCTGCTGGACGCGGCACCCAGCGAGCCGTGGCCTCGTGACGGGGCGGCCGGGCGCGTCGCCGCGTCCGCCACCCCGTCGTGCACCCCGCGGGGTCGCGGCTAGGCGGCCGTCGTCGTCGCGCGGCTCGCGACGTGCGCGGCGAGCACGTCGCGCACGCCCGTCCAGGTGTGGTCGCCGAAGCGCTCGAGGTCGACGTGGCGCAGCTCCGCCTCGCCGCTGTACATGCTCACGAGGTACTGCATCCCCTGCCAGGCGGGGAACGTCTCCTGCTCGTCGCGCCCGACCCGGCGCATGGCCCTGCTCGCCGCGCCGAGGACGCCCGTGGTGCCGGCCCACTGCAGCGCGAAGGGGGTGCCCGTGATCTCCGTCATGATGCGCGCGAGGTCCCGGGCGGTGACCCGGTCGCCCGCGACCTCGACCACGCGCGGCGCGTCGTCGTCGAGCGCGACGAGCGCCGTCACGCGGGCCGTGTCGTCCTTGGTCGTGAAGTCGAGCACCTGGTCGGCGGAGGACCAGTAGAGGACGCGGCGGCGGTCGAACAGCACGATGGGCGCCTGCCCGGTGAGCATGTCGGCGAAGGCGCCGTTGAGCACGGAGGTGGCGCGCACGGGGGCCGCGTCGAGGTCGGCCGCGAACTCGCGGCGCAGCTCGAAGTTGCGGTTGCTGCCCGGCGTGACGCGGCGGTAGTCGGAGGAGTAGTCCGAGGGGACGAAGCGCGGGACGCCGGCGGCGACGGTGGCCGCGAGGAGCGCGCGCTGCGCCCCCACGATCACGGAGCGCGCCCCGCTCACGGCGGAGACGACGACGCGCGCGCCGGCCACCGCGCGGATCAGCGCGGCCCGGTCGGTGTACGCGGCCTCGACGACCTCGACGCGGGGGTCGTCGCCCCACGCCTCGGCGGCCGCGGTGCTGCCGGGGCGGGTAAGGACGCGGACGCGCGCCCCGGCCGCGAGCAGCTCGCGGACGATGCGGCGGCCGAGGTCGCCGGTCGCGCCGGCGACGACGACGGGGGCGGATCCGGATGCGGGGGAAGCGGGGATCGGGGTGCTCATGCGGGTTCTCCATCTCGGGTGGTGCGGCGCGCCGAGCGGCGCGAGCGGTGGGGGGCGGCGACGGGCTGCTCGAGGCGCGCGGCGTCGGGCTCGTCGGCGGCGGAGGTCGCGGCGGCGGACGCCGCGTCGGGGGCCTCGCCGATGCCGAGCGCGACGCGGGCGAGGAGGCGCCGGAGGGCGGTGCGCTCGTCGGGCGCGAGGTCGCGCATCAGGGCGTCCTCCACCTCGCCGAGCGCGACGCGGGCCGTGGCCAGGAGGGCGCGCCCGGCATCGGTCGGGAGGACCTGGCGGATCCGCCGGTCGCGCGGGTGCGGCTGCCGCTCGACGTGCCCGCCCTCGGCGAGCGCGTCGATCACGTAGGTCATCTGCGTCTTGTCGATGCCGAGGCGCTGCGCCAGCGCGAGCTGCGACGACGGCTCCTCCGTGGTGATCGCGACGAGCACCTGGTACCCGCGCGGGCCGCCCGGCACGTCGGCCACGGCGGTCTGCGCGGTGCGCGCGAAGCCCTGGTAGACGGCCTGGATGGACCAGCCGAACTGCGTCTCGATGCCGCCGGAGCCCCAGTCGATGCCGGAGGCGTCCTCGTCGGGGTCGACGCGGTCGTGGGCGCGGGTCACGGCGGAGGAGGTCATGCCGAGATCGTATCCGACTTTTATCGTCTTGTGCGAAGATCATCTCTTAGCGCAGGCATCGGCTGCGCCCCACGACCCGATCGGAGCCGCGCATGCCCGCCATCACCCCCTTCCGCCTCGACGTCCCCGAGGCCGACCTCGACGACCTCCGCCGCCGCCTCCTCGCCACGCGCTGGCCCGAGCCCGAGACCGTCGACGACACCTCGCAGGGACCGCAGCTCGCGCGCATGCGGCGGCTCGTCGACCGCTGGGTCGACGGATACGACTGGCGCCGCACCGAGGAGCTCCTCAACGGGTGGGGGCAGCACACGACCGAGATCGACGGGCTGGGGATCCACTTCCTGCACGTCCGCTCCCCCGAGCCGGGCGCGCGCCCGCTGATCCTCACGCACGGCTGGCCGGGCTCGGTGCTGGAGTTCCGGCACGCGGTCGGGCCCCTCACCGATCCGGTCGCGCACGGCGGATCCGCGGAGGACGCCTTCCACGTCGTCCTCCCGAGCCTCCCCGGCTTCGGCTTCTCCGGGAAGCCGACCGGCACCGGCTGGGGCGCGCGCCGCACCGCCCGCGCGTGGGCCGAGCTCATGCGCCGGCTCGGCTACGAGGCCTGGTACGCGCAGGGCGGCGACCTCGGCGCGACCGTCACGTCCGAGCTCGCGGCGCTCGAGGCCCGGGAGGGCATCGGGCTCCGCGGGATCCACCTCAACATGGCGACCTTCATGCCGACGGACGACGAGATGCGCGACGCCACCGACGAGGAGCGGCGGATGATGGCGGAGACCGGGCACTACCGGCAGCAGCTGTCCGGCTACTCGCAGATGATGTCGACCCGGCCGCAGACCGTCGGCTACGCGCTCCAGGACTCCCCCGCGGGACTCGCCGCGTGGATCCACGCCATGTTCCAGGACGTCGGCGGATCCCACGACGAGCACGGCGACGCCGAGGCGCTCTTCCCGCTCGACGAGATCCTCGACGACGTGATGCTGTACTGGCTGCCCGGCACGGCGGCCTCCGCGGCGCGCTTCTACTGGGAGTCGGCGCAGGTCGGCTGGGCGACGCCCGGCACGGTCGACGAGCCGATCACGGTGCCGACGGGCCTCAGCATCATGCCGGGCGAGTACGTGCGCCGCTCGCGCCGCTGGGCGGAGCGCCGGTACGCGGACCTCGTGCTCTTCCACGAGGTCGAGCGCGGCGGGCACTTCGCGCTGCTCGAGCAGCCGGGGCCGCTGGTGGACGACATCCGGGCGACGTTCCGCGGGCGCTGAGCCGCGACCCGACGGCTCAGCCCCCGAACGGCCGCAGCGACACCGACTCGACCGTGCCGTCGCGCGTCTGGTCGACGACGAGCCGCACGGCGCGCGCGACGGACGCCGGCTCGAGGTACCGCGTCTCGTCGTACTCGCCGCCCTCCTTGGCGCGGAGCTCGCGCTGCATGTCGGTCGCGACGCGGCCCGGGTGCACGCTCGAGACGCGCACGCCGTGCGGGCGCTCCTCCTCGCGGAGGGCGTCGCCGAGGGCGCGCAGGGCGAACTTGGATCCCGCGTAGACGCCGCCCGTGGGGTTCGCCGTGAAGCCGGATCCGGAGTTGACGAGCACGACCTGCCCGCCGGCTGCCCGGAGCGCGGGCAGGAGCGCGCGGGTGACATCGGCGACCGCGAAGACGTTGACCTCGAACACGCGGCGCCACTCCTCGACGGGCGTCCGGTCGACGGCGTCGCCGCCGATCACGCCGGCCGAGTGCACGAGCACGTCGAGGCGGTCGAGGTCGGGCACGAGGTCGGCGAGGCCGCCCGCGGCGAGGTCGGCGGCCCAGCCGACGGCGTCCGGCAGCGCGGCGGCGAGGGCGTCCACGGCGTCGCGGTCACGGCCGTGCACGATGACGCGATGGGTGCGGCCGAGGTCCTGGGCGACGGCGCGGCCGATGCCGCGGGTGGCCCCCGTGACGAGGGCGACGGGGCGGGCGGTGTCGGACATGGATCCTCCTGGGTCGCGGTCCTCCAGGCTACCGACGGCATCCTGCCACCCGTCCGGCGCTGCCGGGGGCATGACGTAGCGTGAAGGGGTCCGCCGCCGAGCGGCCCGCCGCCCGAGAGGATCCGCCCGTGCACGCCCGCTTCCCCGCCAGCCTCGAGGTGCTGCGCCAGGAGGCCCGCGACGAGCTGGACGCCGTGATCGAGCACCGCTGCCGGAACGGCGACGACCCATGGGAGGTCATCCCGCAGCTGCCGACCGTGGACGAGCACGTGGTGGCGACCCTCCGCCAGGACGCGCTCGAGGCCGACGGGATGGCGGAGGAGCTCGCCCGCGTGCGGCACCCGTCGACCGCGCCGGGAGTCGTCGCGCGCTTCGAGTACCGGCTGCTGCGCGGGATCGCGCTGGAGCACCCGGACCTCTCGCGCGCCGTCTGGACCCTCATCGGCCGCATGGAGCGCGACCTCCGCCGACGCGCTTGAAGAGGTGGTCAGGCCGACATTCGCCCTCGGCGAACGGCTTGGCACTCGCCTGCCCCGAGTGCTAATCTCGACGTAGTTGAGCCGAGGGGGCTCAACCCCACAGATCATCAGAGGAGTCGAGCATGAACATGACCTTCGATCCGTTCCGCGAGCTGGACCGCGCCATGGGCGCCCTGGCCGAGACCCGCCAGGCGAACCGGCCGATGCCCATCGACCTGCACCGCGAGGGCGACACCTACGTGCTGGCCGCCGACCTCCCGGGCATCGACCCGGGCTCGGTCGACATCGACGTGGACGGCCAGCTGCTGACCATCCGCGCCGAGCGCACCCTCGCCGGCGATCAGAACGTCCGCTGGCTCACGCGCGAGCGCGTCGCCGGCACGTTCCTCCGCCAGCTGACGCTCGGCCAGGGCATCGACACCGAGCGCATCTCGGCGCACTACGCCAACGGCGTGCTGAGCGTCACCATCCCGGTGAGCGAGCGGGCGAAGCCGCGCAAGATCGCGGTCACGTCCGACGAGCCGCAGGGCCAGGAGGGCCGCACGCTGACGGTGGAGCAGGGCGCGAGCGCGAGCTGATCCACCGGGCGCCCGCGCGGCGCCGCCACGACGAGGAGCCGTCGTCCGCACCAGCGGGCGGCGGCTCCTCGCACGTCCGGGCGCGCACCCGGCCGGCCCGTCGCGTCAGCCGATGCGCGGCCGCAGACCCCGGTGGATCGCGAGCGGGTTGCGCAGCGACCCGTGGACCTGCATCACCGGCGCCTGCAGGTCGACCATGCGCCGGTTGTCGCGCAGCTGCAGCCGGTTGAGGCACGAGCGGTCGAACGACGGCGTGAACAGGTCGAAGCGGGCGATGGCCTCGGCGAGCTCCGGGTGGGCGCGCTCGTGGTCGGCGAGCGCCTCCGCCGCCACGCGCCACAGGCCGTCGGGGCGGAGGTCGTCGCGGTCCTCGACGAGCGCCGCGGCGAAGCGGAGGAAGCCGTCCATCACGTCGGTGAAGACCGTGAGGGTGCGCTCGTCCTCGGGGAAGTCGAGACGGATCCGCCGCACGTCATCCGGCAGCTCGCGCTCCATGTCGAAGAGGGCGACCTCCTCGGCGATGTCCTTCATCAGCACGCGGACGACGACGTGGTCGCGCAGGACGAGGATCACGTTCTCGCCGTGCGGCATGAACGCGAGGTCGTGCGCGAGGAGCGCGTGCGCGAGGGGCACGAGGTACGCGTCGAGCCAGCGGCGGATCCACGCGGCCGCGCCGATCCCGGACGCGTCGATGAGCGCGCCCAGCACGCTCGCCCCCTGCGCGTCGACGTGGAGCAGGCTCGTCATGCTCATCAGCCGCTCGCCCTCCGCGAGGCCCGGCACGGGCGACTCCCGCCAGAGCGCGGACAGCATCTTCCCGTGGGGGTGCCCGGGCGGCAGGGCGGAGTCGACGCGGGCGTCCCGGACGCCGACGGACGCGACCTCGCGGAGGATCCCGAACCCGAGCCGCGCGAACTCCGCGTCGCCCTCGACGAGCGCGTGCACCCAGTCGTTGATGGCCGGGGTCACGGCCATGTAGGCCGGGGACAGCCCGCGCGTGAACCCCATGTTGAGGATCGAGAGCGAGGTCTTCACGTAGCACCGCTCCGGGCTCGTGCGGTTGGCCCAGGTGCGGATGGACTGCTGGGCGCCGTACTCGTCGTCGCCCGTGCCGAGGAGCACGATGTCGCGGGTGGCGACGAGACCGGCGAAGGTCACCGTCACGACGTTCTCCCACTGCCAGGGGTGCACCGGCACGAGCACGCGATCCGCCGGGTCGACGCCGAGATCGGCCATGCGGGCGCGGAACCGGTCGCGGACGATGAGGCCGAGCTCCGCGTCGAGGAACGCCTCCCGGTCGAGGCCCTCGACGCCGGCGAAGTGCGCGAGGCGCTCGTGCACGGCGAGCCACAGGATCCGCACGTCCTCCCCCGCCTCGGGCGCGTACCGGTCGTGGTCGTCGAGGTCGAAGCCGATGCGGCCGTTGGTCGCGACGAAGCAGGGGTGGCCCTCGTCCATCGTCGACTCCACCTCGGCGTAGGACGCGGTGAGGAGGCCGCGCGCGTCGGGCACGTCGCGCAGGCGCGAGAACGCGGCGGCGGAGAGCGTGCTCTGGATCTCGTCGAGGTAGACGGGCAGGACCTCGTCGGTGATGCCGAGCCGGTCGCGGAGGTCGAGCACGAGGTCGACGGCGTCGAGCGCCGCGGGCTCCCCGTCGACCGTGCGGCGGATGCTCGCCTCGTCGACGTCCCAGTGGTCGAGCTCGAGGATGCGGGCGCGGTAGGCGTACGCACTCCGGCCGTCGGCGCTGGCGACGCGGAACCGGGCCCAGCTCCGCGGGTCGTGCGGGATCCGGGGCTCGCCGGGCGCCCGCGGCGGATCCACGCGCTCGGGCTCGATGAGCAGCTCGTGCGCGAACTCGGCGAGCGCCTTCCGCACGAGGTGGCGGGTGGCGGCGGCCCAGGCGTCGGGCCGGAGGTGGTCGGCACGGTGGACCCGGGGGTCGGGCTCGGCGGCGGCGGATGCGGCGACCGCGGGCGTGGCGGCCGTGGCGTGCTCGGCGCCGGCGGGGCGGAGCCGGTCGGCGAGACGATCGCGGTCGCGGTCGTGGTCGGTCGCGGGGTCGTGGGTCAGGGTCATCGGATGTCCGTCCGTCGGAGGGGTGTGCGGGAGGAGGGCGTCGTCGCGGTCGACGACGCTGAGGAGCGCCTGCTTGGTGCCGAGGTCGACGACGCGGAGCGGACGGAAGCCGAGGCGCGCGTTGAGGCGCTGGATCGCCGCGTTGCGGACGTCCGGCTCGACGACCAGGCGACGCACGCCGGGATCACGCAGCAGGTGCGCGACGACGTGCCGCATGACCGCCGTCGTGAACCCGGGCAGCGGGTCGCCGGCCGGCGGGGCGACGAGCAGGTGCATGCCACGGTCGCCGGGGAGCGGGTCGAGGTGCGCGCCGACGGGATCGTCGGCCGGGTCGTAGGCCTCGACGAGGAACGCGGGGGCGCCGTCGTGCAGGCCGATCCACGCCGCGCGGGAGGGATCCGCGGCGAGGCCCGCGTACTCGGCGCGCACGTCGTCGAGGGTCGCGTGCTCCATCTGCCAGAAGCGGGCGCGCGGCGCGGCGACCCAGGCGTGCACGAGCGCCGCGTCGCCGTCGGGGTCGAGCGGGCGCATCGCGAGCGGGTAGCGGGGCGCGACCACGGCATCGGCCGGCGCGGGCGCGCTCACGCGAGCACCCCGGATCCGGCGGCGGGCACGTCGTCCGGCAGCCCGAACTCCTGGAACGCGATCCGCGCCTCCACCGGGTACGGCTCCCGCCCCGTGATCGCGCGGAGGATCCGCGAGTTGCGATGCGCGGTCATGCCGAGGTCGGGCGCGACGAAGCCGTGCGTGTGCACCTCGGCGTTCTGCACGAAGAGCGTCCCGGCGTCGTCGACCGTGTGCTCGCGCGCCACGTCGAGCCGACCCCGCGCGTCGCGGTGCACGCGGTCGCCGAGCCCGTCGAGGATCCCGGGGGCCTGCGCGTCGTACCCGCTCGCCATGATCACCGCGCCCGTGGGCCACTCCCGCTCCGCACCCGTCTCCGCGTGCCGCAGCCCGAGCACCGCGCCGCCGTCGGGGGTCGCGTGCGACGACACGACCTCGGCGTTGGTGAGGAGCCGCGTCGGCACGCCGGATCCCGCGTCGCCCCCGGGCGCAAGCCGCCCCTCCGCCCGGAGCGCGTCGAAGGCCAGCCGCTTCCGGTAGAGCGTCGCGAACACGTCGTCGATGAGCTCCGAGTCGATCCCCTTGTAGAGGTTCCGCTGCTCGCGCAGCAGCACGTCGCGCGCGTCGGCGGGCAGGCCGAAGAAGTGGTCGCTGTACTCGGGGCTCGTCATCTCCAGCGTGAGGCGCGTGTACTCGAGCGGGAAGAACCTGGGCGACCGCGTGATCCAGTCGAGCCGGTAGCCGCGCGCGTCCACGTCCTCGAGCAGGTCGCGGTAGATCTCCGCCGCGCTCTGCCCGCTGCCGACGACCGTGATCGCGTCCCGCTCCTGCAGCGCGTCCTTGGCGCCGAGGTAGCCGGAGCTGTGCACGACCCCCGGCAGGTCGCGCACGGCCTCGGGCAGCCACGGCGGCGTGCCCACGCCGACGACGAGGTTCCGGCCCCGGTGCACGTGCCGGCCGCCCGCGGCGTCGACCGACTCGACGACGTACGCGCCGTCGGCCTCGTCGAACCGGATGGCCCGCACGTCGCGGTCGAGCTCGATCCCCCGCGCGCGCTCGGCCGCCCACCGGCAGTACGCGACGTACTCGCTGCGCAGCACGAAGAAGTCCTCGCGGATGTAGAAGGAGTAGAGCCGCCCGGTGTCCTTGAGGTACGCGAGGAACGAGAAGCGCGAGGTGGGATCCGCGAGCGTCACGAGGTCGGCGAGGAACGGCGTCTGCAGGTGCGCGGTGGGCAGCATCATGCCGGGGTGCCAGTCGAAGCGGGGCTTCCGCTCGAGCACCGCGAGGTCGAGGTCGAGCGGGTCCGCGAGGCACGCGAGCCCCAGGTTCGCGGGGCCGAGGCCCACGGCGACGACGTCGCGGATCCGGTCGGGTGCGGCGCTCATCGGCCCGCCTCCGCGACGGCGTCGACCGCGAGGCCGGCGGCGTCGGCGCCGGCGTCGCCCAGCCCGGCGTCGATCGCGTCCCCCGCCGCGACCACCATCCGCAGCACCTCGGCGATGTGCGCGTCGGTCGTCGCCGGGTTCAGCAGCGTGAGCTTCAGGTGCGCGCGCCCGCCGACGCGCGTGGCGGCGACCATGGCGCGGCCCGAGTCCTGGATCGCCTGGCGGATCCCGCGGTTCACGGCGCCCGAGCGGGCCGCCGCGCCGGGCCCCGCGGATCCGTCGCGCTCCCCCGCCGGCACGTACCGGAAGACGAGCGCGCTGATCTCCGGCCGCACCACCACCTCGAGCGCCGCGTCCCGCCGCATCGCGCTCCACGTGCGGTCGGCCAGCGCGATCACATCGTCGAGCATCCGCCCCACCCCGTCGGCGCCCACCGTCCGCAGCGTGAGCCACAGCTTGAGCGCGTCGAAGCGCCGTGTGGTCTGCAGCGACTTGTCGACCTGGTTCGGGATCTCCTCGTGCGCCCGGTCGGCGGGGTTCAGGTAGTCGGCGTGCAGGGTCGCGTGCCGGAGGGTGCGGCCGTCGCGCACGATCAGCGCGCTCGAGCTCACCGGCTGGAAGAAGGTCTTGTGGTAGTCGACGGTCACCGAGTCGGCGCGGTCGATGCCCGTCAGCAGGTCGCGGTGCCGGAGCGACGCGAGGAGGCCGCCGCCGTACGCCGCGTCGACGTGCAGCCAGATCCCCTCGCGCCGGCACACGTTCCCGATCGCGGGCAGCGGGTCGACGCTGCCGAAGTCGGTGGTGCCCGCGGTCGCGACCACGGCGATGGGGAGGAGGCCCGCCGCGTAGCAGCGCGCGAGCTCCTGCTCGAGGGCGTCGACGCGCATCCGCATGGCGTCGTCGGCGGGCACGCGCACCACCGCGTCGGGGGCGAGGCCGAGGATCCGGGCGCTCTTCTCGACGCTGAAGTGCCCGACCTCGCTCACGAGGATCCGCAGCCGCGGCAGGTGCGTGCGGTCCAGCCCGTGCACGGCGAGCGCCTCGTCGCGGGCGAGCAGCAGCGCCTCCAGGTTCGACTGGCTGCCGCCGCTCGTGAAGACGCCGTCCGCGTCGTCGCCCAGCCCGATCCGACCCGCGGTCCAGTCGACGAGCGCGCGCTCGATGAGGGTCGCGCCCGCGCTCTGGTCCCAGGTGTCCATCGACGTGTTGACGCTGGAGAGGATGAGCTCGCCCGCGAGCGCCGGGATGAGGATCGGGCAGTTGAGGTGCGCGACGTACGACGGGTCGTGGAACCAGACGGCGTCGCGGAGGTACAGGTCGTCGAGCTCGGCGAGGGCGGCGTCGAGGCCGCCCAGCGGGCGGTCGAGGTCGAGCCCGGCGAAGGAGCCGCGGAGGCGGTCCGGCGTGATCCCGGTGAAGGGCCCGTCGGCACGGCCGGCGGCGGCGCGCACCCGCGCGGCGGCGGCGCGGAGGGCGGCGTCCCAGCCCGGGAGCGAGCGGTCGGAGAACAGCTCGGCGGCGGGATCCGTGCCCACCGCGAGCGGGTCGGCGCGGGCGCCGACGAGGGTGGGGTCGGACGGGAGGGAGACGTGCGGGGAGAGGGTCATGGTTCCTTCGTCGGTTCGATGGGGAGCCGTGTCCGGGTCACGAGCATCGGTTTGGTTAGGCAAGCCTCACCTAATATGGGGGCGCTCGGACGGGAGCGCAACCCGGCCGACGACGACTCGCGGGGACCCTCCGCGAGGCGCTGCCGCGACCCCGATTCGGGGGCGCCGTCCCGCGGGTCGCGCCGCGGGGGCGCTCGTAGGGTGGGGGCATGAGCGACCGAGACGACCAGGCAGACGGCATCCGCACCGGACGCGGCCCCGGCGACCCCGACGGGCTGGTGACCGTCGACGACGTGGTCTCCCCCGCCGGCGACGACGCGCCCGCGGGCGTCGGCGACGCCGTCCGCGACCCCGACGGCACGACCTACGGGCACGCGGAGGAGGACACCCTCGAGGCGGAGGACGCGGATCCCGCGAGCGCCGAGTACCCGGAGGTGCCCGACAACCGATCCGTGACCGCGGCCGACTCGCACATGTCGGCGCCGGCCGACGATGCCGCCGGGCACGTCGACCCCGAGGGCCGCTGACGTGACGGATCCCGACCGCTCCGACGCCCCGCGGCACCCGCTCGCCGCACCCGCGCCCCTCGACGCCGACTCGATCGCCGAGCGCGACGAGGCCGCCGAGGAGGACAGCCGGGAGGACGTGCCCGACCCCTTCGGCGAGGGGCCCGACGACCAGTGATCCGCCCCCGGGCAGGTCGCCCTGACCGCCCCCGGACGCCGCACATGGGCGTTGCCTGAGCGCCGCCACACAGCGCTGGGGGCCGAGCGTAGCGTCGGACGCATGGACACCGACGACCCGCGCCTCCAGCCCGCGGACACCTCAGACACACGGCAGGACAAGGACTTCATCTCGCCCAGCGAGGACGACACGCAGGTCAAGCAGGAGCAGCAGATCGTCGAGAGCGAGGGCGTCTCCGACGACGTCCCCGCCGCCGCGGACGACGTGCAGGTGCTCCCCGGATCCGGCGGTCCCGACGACGTCGGCGAGATCGACGTCGACCCCGAGGAGCTCAACCTCAGCGGCGACTCGATCCCCGGCCACCCCAAGCCCGAGGCCGGTGAGTGACCCGATGAGCGACGCCACCTCCACCACCCCCGGTGACGACTCGACCGGCGACGACACCGCGCTCGACGCCGTCGGCATGGACAAGGAGACGGTCGTCAACGACGCCGTCGCCGGCGAGACCGTCCTTCCCGACACCGACGAGCCCGTCGAGCGGATCGACGAGGACGACGCCGTCGCCGCGGCCGACGCCGAGCCCGAGGCCGACGCCCTGGGCGTCGACGGCGAGGCCGAGCCCGCGCTCGCCCCCAACGACCTCGCCGGCCAGGACATCGACCTGGACGACGCCCCGCCGAGCTGACGCCGGCCCGCATCGCCCCCGCACCCACGCACGCAGATCCAGCACGAGGAGAACCCATGAGCCAGGACCAGTACACCTTCCAGGACCCCGCCGCGATGTACAGCGGCATCGACACCACCGCGCAGCAGCAGGACGGACCCGGCCTCGACGCCGACCTCCAGGAGACCGCGGACCGCGGCGAGAGGAGCTACCGCGGATCCGGCCGCCTCGAGGGACGCAAGGCCCTCATCACGGGCGCCGACTCCGGCATCGGCGCGGCCGTCGCGATCGCCTACGCCCGCGAGGGCGCGGACATCGCCCTCTCCTACCTCCCCGAGGAGGAGGAGGACGCGAAGAAGGTCGTCGCCCTCATCGAGGAGGCCGGCCGGAAGGCCGTCGCCGTCCCCGGCGACATCTCCACGGCCGAGTTCAGCCGCGAGCTCGTCGCGAAGGCCGTCGAGGGCCTCGGCGGCCTCGACATCCTCGTGAACAACGCGGGCAAGCAGCAGAACTTCGACACGCTCGAGGAGATCTCGGACGAGGAGTTCGACGTCACCTTCAAGACCAACGTCTACGCGATGTTCTGGATCACGAAGGCCGCGCTCGCGCACCTGGAGCCCGGCTCGACCATCATCAACACGTCGTCCATCCAGGCGTACCAGCCGTCGCCGAACCTCATCCACTACGCGACCACGAAGGCGTCGATCAACGCGTTCTCGAAGGGCCTCGCGCAGCAGCTCGCGCCCAAGGGCATCCGCGTGAACGTCGTCGCGCCCGGCCCGGTGTGGACCCCGCTGCAGACCGCCGGCGGCCAGCCCGCCGAGGCGCTGCCCGAGTTCGGCGAGGACACGCCCCTCGGCCGTCCCGGCCAGCCCGCCGAGCTCGCCCCGGCGTTCGTGTTCCTCGCGTCGCCCGAGTCGAGCTACGTGATCGGCGAGACGCTGCACGTCAACGGCGGCATGCCGACGCCGTAGCGGACCGCGCCTCCCGGCGCCGCACGCCCCGCACGCCCGACGCCCGGGCCGACCATCCGGTCGGCCCGGGCGTCGTCGCGTCCGCCGCCGCCGTCTCCCCATCGCGGCCGGGACGACGGACGCGCACCGGAATAGGGTCGAGCGATGACCGACATCCCGGCCCGCGTCGGCGGGAACGTCCTCGCCGCCCTGATCCGCGCCGTGCGGCTGGTCCGCCGCCCGCGTCCGATCCACCCGGCCGGGGTCGCCCTCGCCGGCACGCTGACTCCCGTCGCCGGTCGCGCCGCCTCCGGGCTCGCGTGGCTCGACGGGCTCGACGCGCCGCTGGAGATCACCGCCCGCTTCTCGCGCGGAGCCGGGACCCCCGCCGCGCTCCCCGACGTGCTCGGGCTCGCGCTGCGGATCCCCGACGGCGGCGACACGACCGTCGACGTGCTCGTCTCGACGACGGGCATCGGGTTCCCCGGCCGCTTCCTGCTCCAGCCCAGGCGTCCCTCTCCGGCGCCCGCATGACGACGCTGATGCCGTACCGCGGATCCACCGGGCCAGTGCTCCTCGGCGTGCTGGCGGACCGGGATCCGCCGCTGCCCGCCGGCGCCGAGGACCTCGGCCGCGCCCTCGCCACCCGGCCGCTCCGGCTGCGTCTCGTCCACGCGACGCCGCGCGGGCTCTGGCACGTGGCCGCGGGCATCGAGCTGACCCACGACGCCGCCGGCCCGCTCGACCCCGCCACGCGCGTCGACCCGGTGCTCGCGGCGCCGCCCGGCGACACCACCTACCCCTGGGCGCGCCGCCTCCGCGCCCCCGCCTACCGGGACGCGCGGCACGGCGCACCCGTCTCCTCGCGGCACCCGGCGCGCGATCCCGACGCCTGATCCGGGGCCTCCCGGTTACGCGGCGCTGGCCATCGTGCGGCCCGGCCTTGTCGTCGCGCCGCGAGGGGCGTTGCCTGGGAGGAGCGCGTCGACGCCGGCGCCGATGAAGAACGGAGATCCCATGAGGGAGCTGAAGCTCGTCTCGGCCATCACGAAGATCGAGGACGCCGAGGCGCTCGACCCGATCGTCGCGAAGGTGCGCGGCACCGTGGTCGCCCTGCTCAAGCCGCGCGCGCTGGCCGACCTGCTGCACGGCGTGCCCTTTGGGCACCCGCTGCACCCCGTCGCCGTGCTGATCCCCTCGGGCGCGTGGATCTCGTCCGCGGTCCTCGACTTCCTGCCCGGCAACGAGAAGGCCAGCCAGGCGCTCGTGGGCGTCGGGGTCCTCAGCGCCGCGCCCTCCATCGTCTCCGGCTACGCCGACTGGTCGCAGCTGCACGAGCAGCAGCTCCGGGTCGGCATCGTGCACTCCGCCGCCAACGCGCTCGCCACCGGCCTCTACGGGCTGTCGTGGGTCCAGCGGGCCCGCGGCAAGCAGACGAGCGGCCGGCTCCTCGGGCTTGCGGGCCTCGGCCTCGTCTCCGCCGGCGGCTTCCTCGGCGGGCACCTCGCGTACCGCCAGGCCGCGGGCGCCAACCACGCCGAGGACGTGCCGCACCGCTTCCCCGCGGGCTGGCAGGAGCTCGGCCAGCTCGACGACCTGCCCGACGGCCGCCTCGCGAAGCGCGACGTGGCGGGCCTCCCCGTGCTCGTGCGGCGCCACGGCATGACCGTGGACGCGCTCAGCAACACCTGCAGCCACCTCTCCGCGCCGCTCGACGAGGGCGAGTTCGGCACGGACCCGAAGACCGGCGAGGCGTGCGTCACCTGCCCGTGGCACGACAGCGTCTTCAGCCTGAGGACGGGCGACGTGATCCACGGCCCCGCGACCGCGCCCCAGCCGCGCTTCGAGACCCGCGTGACGGCCGGCCTCGTGGAGGTGCGGCTGCCGAACGCCGGCTAGCCCGCGGCGACGTCGGGTCCGCGGAGGCTGAGGGCCGCCAGCAGCGCGCACCCCGCTAACACGGCCGCGCCCGCGACCGTCGGCACCGCGATGCCGACGGTCGCGAGCGAGCCGCCGAGCGCCGAGCCGAGCGCGAGGCCCAGCAGGCTGAGCACCCGGCCGGCGGCGCCCACGCGGCCGAGCAGCGGATCCGGCACCAGGCGCTGGCGCAGCGAGGTCGCGCAGATGCCCCAGACGGCCGCGTGCAGGATGTAGAGCGCGAGCAGGACCCCGGCCACGACCGGGTCCCGGGTGACGGCCAGCCCCGCGAGGCTCGCGGCGCCCAGCGCGAGGGCGGCGGTGATGGTCCAGCGCGAGCCGAGACGGGCGCGGAGGGGTGCGGCGATCGCGGATCCGGCGAGCCCGCCCAGCGCGGACGCCGCGAGGAGCACGCCGTAGCCCGCCGCGTCGAGGCCGAGCCGGTCGCGCGCGAAGAGCACGAGCACCGAGAACGGCAGCATGTAGCCGACGCTCGCGAGGCCGCCGAGGAGGGCGAGCGCTCCGACCACGCGGTGACCCGCGAGCCAGCGCACGCCCTCCGCGGCCTCCCGCATGACGGAGGCGCGCGGCGCGGGGACGGTGTCCATGGCCGGCCGCCGCCGCGGCAGCGCGAGGGCCACGGCACCGGCCGCGACCCAGAGCCCGCCCGTCGCGTACAGGGGCACGGCGGCGGCGAGCGCGAAGAGGATCCCGCCGAGCGGCGGGCCGACGAACTCGTCGGCCACGAGCTGCGTGCCGGTGATCCGCGCGTTCGCCCGGTCGAGCCGGTCGTGCGGCACGAGCGACGGCAGCACGGCCACCGCGGCCCCGTCGGCCGCGCTCTCGAGCACGCCGACCACGGCCATCACCGCGTAGAGGAGGACGAGCGAGGCGACGCCCGAGTGGATCGCCGCGGCCAGCGCCACGAGCGCGACACCGCGGAGGAGGTCCGCGACCACCAGCAGCGTGCGCCGGTCGAGACGGTCGACGTGCACGCCCACGGGCAGCGCGACCAGGAGCCGCACGAGCGCGTACGTCGTCGCCAGTCCCGCCACCGCGCGCGGGTCGTCGGTGAGGTCGGCCGCGACGAGCGGCACGGCCACGAAGACGAGCCCGTCCGCGAGGTTGGAGAGCGCGTTCGCGCCCCACAACGCCGCGAACGGGCTCGGCCGTCTCACGCCGGGATCCCCGGGGCGGCGTGCGCCCCGAGGAGCCCGGCCACCCGGATCAGATCCCGGCGCCCTCGGACGCGGCCGACGCGGGGCCCACGTCCGTGGCGGTCGCACCGGACGCGGATCCGCCGGCCGACGCACCCGCGGCCGTCGAGCCGAGGAACGAGCTCAGCGCCGTGGCGACGTCGATGCCCGTGGTGTCCTTCAGCAGCTTCGGCAGGGTCGCCATGTTCTCGGCCACCGAGCGGTTGAGCGCGTTCGCGCCGTCCGCCGAGATGATCGTCATGTTGTCGACGTTCGCGAGCGGCGCCGCCATCTCGCGGGCGATCTCCGGCATGGACGCGATGATGCGCGCCTGCAGGGCCTCGCGCGACAGCTTGTTCTGCGCCTCGGCGAGCGCGGCGGCCGCCTCGGCCTCGGCCTGACCACGCGCCTGGATGGCGTCGGCGTTGGCCTTCCCGAGCGCGGTGATCGATGCGGCCTCGTTCACGGCCGCGGTCTTCGCCGCCTCGGCGTTCTGCGTGCGCTGGTAGACCTCCACGTCGACCTTCGCCTTCTCGGCGTCGCGGGCGGCCTGCGCGTCCTGGACGGTCGCGTACTTGCGCGCCTCAGCGGGGAGCTCGACGTCGATGCGCAGGCGCTCCTTCGACACCTCGGCCTGGGCGGCGACGGCGGTGCGCTCCTGGTCGGCGACCAGGCGGTCCTGCTCGGCCTTCGCCAGCTCGCCGGCCGCGAGCGCGGTGGCGTTGGCGCGGTCGGTGTCGGCCTTGATGGCGGCTCGGCGCAGGTCGAGCTCGAGCTGGCGCTCGGCGGTCTGCTGGTCGTTCTCGATCGCGGCGAGCGCGGAGATCCGCTTGTTCTCGGCCTCCGCGACCTCGGCGATCTGGCGGGCGCGCGCGGCGTTCGAGCGAGCCCGGTCGTCGAGGTAGGTGCTGCCCGGCGTCGTGATCTCGCGGACGTTGAGCGTCTCGATCTGGAGGCCCAGCTCCGCGAGGTCGTTCTTCGTCTGGTTGACGGCCTCCTGCGCCACGACGGAGAAGCTCTTCACGAGCTCGTCCACGGGACGGTCGCCGATGAGTCCGCGGATCGCGCCCTCGAGCGACTGCCGCACGATCTCCGGCAGGGCGTCCTGCTGGAGGAGGTAGCGCTGCACGGCGCGGCGCACGCCGTCCTCGGTGCCCGTCACCTTGAAGTTGACGGTCGCGACGACGGCGGTGTTGATGAAGTTCGCGTCGCGCGCCTCGGCCGTGACGCTCGTCTGGTACTGCTCCAGGGAGAGCGTGAAGCCCTCCTGGAAGATCGGCCAGATGAAGGTCCGGCCACCGATGATGACCTTCTGGGGGCTGGAGAAGCCGGCCCCGCCCTCGCTCCGCTCGGCGTTGCGGCCGACGATGACGAGCGCCTGGTTCGGCGGCACGCGCCGGACGCGGGAGGCGATGAAGCCGACCAGCGCCACCAGGATGACGATGACGACGATGACGGCGATGGCGGTGGTGCCGCCGGATGCCAGGTCCACGGGATGGTTCCTCTCGTTGGGACGGGTGCTGCTAGGTGGTGGGGTCGGCGGCGACGTCGGGTTCGACGCGCACGCGGAAGCCGTCCTCGGACACGACGCGGATGCGCGTGCCGACGGCGAGGGGCGCGTCGCTCCGGGCGAGCCGGCGCTCGAGCTCGCGGATGTGCTCGAGCCGCACCTCGCCGCCCGAGGGCGAGGTGGGCGACGTGACGACGCCGACCATCCCGACGGGCGAGTACGAGCCGCCGCTCTCCTGCTTCGCGACGAAGCGGACGGTGAGCTGGACGACCACGAGCGCGACGATCGCGAGGGCCACGGCGATCGCGATGGCGCCGCCGGATCCGATGCCCGCCTGGTCGGCGAGCACGCCGCCGACGCCGTAGATGGCGAGGGCCGCGCCGAGCGCGACGCCCGAGACGAGGCCGTCCCCGCCGCCGATGGCGTCGAGGAGGTCGCCGAGCACGATGCTGGAGAGGAGGAGCAGGAGGCCGACCGCGCCCACGATCAGGAAGACGATCACGCGGCGGCTCCCGGGCAGGCGGCCGCGGGCGAGACGTGCGCGCCGTCGTGGTGCGTGGTCATGCGGGGCCGATCTGCGAGGTGTGTCCTTCGAAGGTATCGGGTGATCCGCTCCGCGTCGCCTCCTCGTCCGGGGGCCGTCCGATCCCCTAGGCTCCGCGCCGGCGAGCGTAGGTTCGGGAGGTGATCCTCCTCTTCGGCACGCGCGCCCGCGACGCCCTCATCGTCATCGTGACCTTCGCCTGCCTCGTCTGCGGCGTGAACGCGCCCCAGCGGGTCCTGCACCGCACGCTCCGCTTCACCCTCTTCTTCGTCCCGCTCATCCCCCTGCGCTCGACCTACCGCGTGGCGTGCTCGAACTGCGGCGCCGAGACGCGCCTCACGAAGGACCAGGCGATGCACGGCCTCGAGTGGGCCGTGCGCAACCGGGGCGCGCGCCGCTGATCCTGAGATCCCGACCAGAGGTTGGGATAACTTTCGCTCCCCGCCTAGAGTGGCAGCGGCGCCACGCGCCGATTCCATCGACGACGACGGAGGGGATGCGACGATGCATTCGATCAGCAGGAGACAGGCTCTGGGGGTGGGGGCCGCCGCCGCGGGCACGCTGGCCCTCGCGTCCTGCTCGGCACCGGGCGGGAGGCTGGTCAACTCCGACCCGCCGATCCCCGCGGCCGCGCCGGGCGAGAAGGTCACGCTCACGTACTGGGCGTGGCTGAAGGACCTGCAGGAGGTCGCGGACGTCTGGAACGCGCAGAACCCCGACATCCAGGTCGAGGCAGTCTGGATCCCCGGCGGCAACCAGGGCGGCTACAACAAGATGTACTCGGCCATCACCGCGG
This sequence comes from Clavibacter zhangzhiyongii, assembly GCF_014775655.1. Taxonomy (NCBI): domain Bacteria; kingdom Bacillati; phylum Actinomycetota; class Actinomycetes; order Micrococcales; family Microbacteriaceae; genus Clavibacter; species Clavibacter zhangzhiyongii. Next base: position 2,230,418 of record NZ_CP061274.1, read on the forward strand.
GCGGCGGCCCCGACATCGGGCAGGTCGAGCTCCGCCAGCTCCCCGAGTTCCTGCTCGCCAACGGCCTGGTCGACCTCACCCGCTACGGCGTCGAGCAGTACCGCGACCGCTACGACGAGGCGCTGTGGAAGCAGGTCAGCTTCCAGGACGGCGTCTTCGGGATCCCGCAGGACTCCGGCCCCATGGCCTTCTACTACCAGCCGGAGCTCCTCGACCAGGTGGGCGGCCAGCCGCCCGCGACCTGGGAGGACTGGGCCGCGCTCAGCGCCGAGGTGCGGAAGACCGGCGCCGGCAACTACCTCGACTGCTTCCCCGTCTCCGACGCCTCCGTGTTCACCTCGTACGCCACGCAGGCCGGGGCGAACTGGTTCCGGATCGACGGCGAGCGCTGGGTCGTCGACATGCTCGACGAGCGCACCATGGAGGTCGCCGCGTTCTTCGACACAGCCATCGACGACGACGTGGTCAACACGAGCTTCACGGCCTACTCGCCGCCCTGGTACGCGGCCGCGGCCGACGGGAAGATCTTCGGCGCCACGAGCGCGAGCTGGGGCGACGCCCTCATCCAGTCGGTCTCCGGCGGCGAGGGCAAGTGGCGCGTGGCGCCCATGCAGACGTGGTCCTTCGACGGGGCGTACGGGTCGAGCTACCTCGGCGGATCCACCGCGGCCGTGCTCGCGAACAGCAAGCACCCCGTGGAGGCGCTCAAGTTCATGACCTGGATGACGACCTCCCCCGAGGGCATCGACGCGATGATCGCGAACTCCGGCATCGGCTGGTCGCCCTCGCCGGACTACATCGGCGCCGACCGGCAGCAGCCGAGCGCGTTCTTCGGCGGCCAGGCCTACAACGAGGAGGTCTTCGTCCCCGCGGCGAAGGACCAGAACCTCGACTGGACCTGGTGCCCGCTCACGCAGTACACCCTCAACACGCTGCAGGACGAGTTCCGCCGCAAGCTCACGAGCGGCCAGACCCTCGTCGAGTCGCTGCCCCTCGCGCAGGAGGCCGTGATCGAGGCCTTCCGCGACAAGGGCCTCACGGTCGAGGCGGCGTCCGCATGAGCGTCGAGACGCGGCCGTCCGCCGGCGAGCGCTCCGGCGCCCGCCCGGCCCGCGCACCCCGCACGGGTGCCGCCTCGGGCCAGCTCAAGCGGTCGCAGACCATCGCGCCGTGGGTGCTGCTCGCCCCGTTCCTCGCGGTCTTCCTGCTGACGTTCCTGCTGCCGATCGTCTACGCGGTGTTCCAGTCGTTCACCACCGTCGAGCGCGAGGGGCTGTTCGGGGAGAAGGGCGTGACCACCGCGTTCGCCGGCTTCGAGAACTACGCGCTCGCGCTCGGGAACAGCGCCTTCACGGCGTCCATCGGCCGGGTGCTGCTGTTCGGCATCGTGCAGGTGCCCGTGATGATCATCCTCTGCACGATCCTCGCGCTCCTGCTCGAGTCGGCGTCGGCGAAGTGGCCCCAGTTCTTCCGCGCGGCGTACTTCATGCCGTACGGCGTGCCGGGCGTCATCGCGACGATCCTCTGGGGCTTCCTCTACATCCCCGGCCTGTCGCCGATCATCGACATCGGCGAGATGCTCGGCGTCCAGCTCGACTTCCTCGGCGCAGGCACCGTGCTGTGGTCCATCGCGAACATCGTGACCTGGACCTACACGGGCTACAACATGCTCATCATCATCGCCCAGCTGAAGTCGATCCCCGGCGACGTGTACGAGGCCGCGCGCATCGACGGCGCGGGCGCGTGGCGCACCGCCATGTCGATCCAGCTGCCGCTCATCCGGCCGGCGCTCGTGCTCGCGAGCGTGTTCTCGATCATCGGCACGCTCCAGCTCTTCGCGGAGCCGCAGGTGCTCGCCGTCTCGGCGCCGGCGATCGACTCGCAGTACACGCCGAACCTGTCGGCCTACACCACGGCGTTCGCGTACAACGACTACGGCGTGGCCGCGGCGCAGGCGGTCATCATCGCCCTCGCCGCGTTCGTGCTGTCGTTCGCGTTCCTGGGGCTCACCAACCGCAAGCCCAAGGAGGAGCGGGAAGCCGCCGCCCGGAAGAAGAAGGAGGCGCGCGCATGACCGCCACGGAGATCCGACCGACCACGGGCGACGCCGCCGGGGAGAAGGCGGAGCGGAAGCGCCTCGCGCAGGCCGCCGAGGCGAAGGTGAGCCGCCCCTCCAAGGCCGGGCGGACGACGGCGGGGGCGGGCGCGAAGCCGGCGACCCGGATCCTCGTCACGGCGATCCTCGCGCTCGTCGCGCTGTACTTCCTCGTCCCCGTCTACTACATCGTGGTCGCGGCCACGAAGACGACGGCCGACCTGTTCAGCACCAACGGGTTCCTGTTCGCGAACATGAACCTCTGGCAGAACCTCACGATGGTGTTCACGTACGACGACGGCATCTTCGTGCGCTGGTTCCTGAACTCGGTGCTCTACGCGGGGGTGGGCGCGCTCATCGCGACGTACTTCGCGGCCGCCGGCGGGTACGCGCTCGCGAAGTACCGGTTCCGGGGGTCGAACATCGTGTTCGGCACCATCCTCGGCGGCGTGCTCGTGCCCGGCACCGCCACCGCGCTGCCGCTGTTCCTCCTGTTCAGCAGCATGGGGATCGCGAACACGTACTGGTCGGTGCTCATCCCGTCGCTCGTGTCGCCGTTCGGCCTGTTCCTCTGCCGGATCTACGCGCAGGCGTCGGTGGAGGACGCGGTGATCGAGTCGGGGCGGATCGACGGGGCGAGCGAGCTGCGGATCTTCCACACGCTCGCGCTGCGCTCCATGACGCCCGCGCTCGTGACGGTGTTCCTCTTCCAGCTCGTCGGCATCTGGAACAACTACTTCCTGCCGCTGATCATGCTGGCCGACGACAAGCTCTACCCGATCACGCTCGGCCTCAACAACTGGCGGAGCCAGGTCGACCGGCTGCCGGAGTTCTACCAGCTCACCACCGGAGGGGTGCTCGTCTCGATCATCCCGCTCATCGCCGCGATGATCGTGCTGCAGCGGTTCTGGCGGGGCGGCCTGACGGACGGGGCGGTCAAGGGCTGATCCGCCCGCGCACGGATCCCGGACGGCCGGGCAGGGCGACCTGCCCGGCCGTCCGCGCATTCGGCGCGGCGCCCCCCGACCCACGATGATGGATGCGCGGCACGTCGCCGCCCCCGCCCACGCGCAAGGAAGCCCATGACGCACGCCCTCCCCTACTTCGAGGACTTCGCCCCCACGACGGGCCCGGCCCGCCGTCCCCGTTCCTGCCTGCACTCCGACGCCCCGCGCATCGTGCTGAACGGCGACTGGCGTTTCCGCCTCACCCCCACGCCCCGCGGCCTCTCCGACGAGATGGCCGACCCGGCGTTCGACGACTCCGGCTGGGACGAGATCCCCGTGCCGAGCCACTGGGTGCTCGGCCAGGACGGCCGGTTCGGCCTCCCCGCCTACACGAACGTGCAGTACCCGTTCCCCGTCGAGCCGCCCTTCGTGCCGGACGAGAACCCCACGGGCGACTACCGCGTCGAGATCGACGTGCCCACCGACTGGCAGTCGCTCGAGCGCGTCGTGCTCCGCTTCGAGGGCGTCGAGTCCGCCTTCAAGGTGTGGCTGAACGGCCACGCGGTCGGCACCGCGATGGGCTCGCGCCTCTCGCACGAGTTCGACGTGACGCCGTGGCTCGAGCCCGGCACCAACGTGCTCGCCGTGCGCGTGCACCAGTGGTCGATCGGCAGCTACCTCGAGGACCAGGACCAGTGGTGGATGCCCGGCATCTTCCGCGACGTCACCCTCCTCGGCCGCCCCGAGGGCGGCATCGACGACGCGTGGACCCGCGCCGAGTACGACCACGAGACGGGCGCGGGCACCGTGCACGTCGAGGTCGACGCGGAGCCCGCCGCCTTCCCCGTCACGTTCGAGGTGGAGGACCTCGGGATCCACGTCACCTGGGACACGCCCGCCGACGTCGCACCCGTCCACGTCGCGCACGTCGAGCCGTGGAGCGCCGAGAGCCCCACGCAGTACCAGGGCTTCCTCCGCACCAACGTCGAGGCGCTGTCCGTCCGGCTCGGCTTCCGCACCGTGCGCATCGAGGGCGACCGGTTCCTCGTCAACGGCCGCCGCGTCGTCTTCCACGGCGTCAACCGCCACGAGGCCCACCCCGAGCGCGGCCGCGTCTTCGACGAGGAGCACGCGCGCGCCGACATGCTGCTGATGAAGCAGCACAACGTCAACGCGATCCGCACCAGCCACTACCCGCCGCACCCCCGCGTCCTCGACCTCGCTGACGAGCTCGGCTTCTGGGTCATCGACGAGTGCGACCTCGAGACGCACGGCTTCGAGTTCGGCGGCTGGGTCGGCAACCCCAGCGACGACCCGCGCTTCGCCGACCACTACCTCGACCGCATCGAGCGCACCGTCGAGCGCGACAAGAACCACCCCTCGATCGTCATGTGGTCCCTCGGCAACGAGGCGGGCACGGGCCGCAACCTCGCCGCCATGTCGGCGTGGGTGCACCGCCGCGACCCGGGCCGCCCCGTGCACTACGAGGGCGACTACACGGGCGAGTACACCGACGTCTACTCGCGCATGTACTCGAACCTGCAGGAGACCGAGTCCATCGGCAGCGACGTGATCCCGGGCGACCTGCTCGGCTGCTCGCCCGCCGAGGGCATGCGCCAGCGCACCAAGCCCTTCATCCTGTGCGAGTACGTGCACGCGATGGGCAACGGCCCCGGCCAGATCGGCGAGTACGAGGACCTCGTGCTGCGGTACCCGCGCCTCCACGGCGGCTTCGTGTGGGAGTGGCGCGACCACGGCATCCTCACCGAGACCGCGGACGGCGAGGCGTTCTACGCCTACGGCGGCGACTTCGGCGAGGTCGTGCACGACGGCAACTTCGTGATGGACGGCATGGTCCTCCCCGACGACACCCCCACGCCCGGCCTCGCCGAGTACAAGGCCGTCGTGCAGCCGATCGCGTTCCGGCTCGAGCGCGACGGCGGATCCGCGTCCCTCGTCGTCGAGAGCCGCTACCACTCGGTCTCCACCGCGCACGCGAGCCTCGTCTGGGTGCTCGCGGTCGACGGCGACGACATCGCGACCGGCGTCCTCGACGCCGAGCCCGTCGCGGCCGGCGCCACCGTGCGGATCCCGCTGCCCGCCGATGCGCTCGACGCGGGCGACCTCGCGGGCGACGGCACCGCGGGCCCCGCGCCCGAGGTGTGGCTCACGGTGCAGGCCATCCTCCGCGACGACGAGCCGTGGGCCGAAGCCGGCCACGTGGTCGCCGTCGAGCAGTTCGACCTGACGCCCGCGGCCCGTCCCGCCGTGCCGGCCCGCTGGGTCGACGCCGACGAGGACGTGCTGCCCGACGCCGGTGCCACGCGCCTCACCCTCGGCGACGGCGAGTTCAACCTCGCCACCGGCCGCCTCGTGCGGCTCGGCGGCCTCGAGGTCGACGGCCCGCGCCTCGAGCTCTGGCGCGCCCCCACCGACAACGACCGCAGCGACAGCAGCGGCTCCTACGAGCTGGCGGATCCGCGCCTCACCTTCGGGAAGGGCGTCCCCGGCCCGTCGAGCGAGGCGCGGTGGCGCGGCGCGGGCCTCGACCGGCTGACCCACCGGGTCCGCTCGGTGCAGGTCGGCTCCGGCACGCTCACGGTCGTCGTGCGCACGAGCGCGGCGCAGTCCTTCGACTCGGTCGACACGACGTACTGCTGGACCGAGGGCGCCGACGGCGACCTGGACCTGCGCGTCGACATCGTGCCGAGCGCCGGCTGGGCGATCACGTGGCCGCGCGTCGGGATCCGCATCGACCTCCCCGCGAGCGTCACCAACGCGGAGTGGTTCGGCACCGGGCCCTTCGAGTCGTACCCCGACTCGCGCCGCGCCGCGCTCGTCGGACGGTTCTCCTCGCTCGTCGACGACCTGGGCGCCGTGTACTCGCGGCCGCAGGAGACGGGCCACCGGAGCGACCTGCGCGAGCTCGAGCTCGGCACCTTCGACGGCGAGCAGGGCATCGTGATCGCGGCCCGCCCCGACACCGCGGGCCGCCGCCCCGGCTTCACGGCCTCGCGGCACACGCCGCAGGAGCTCGACCGCGCGGCGCACCCGCACGAGCTGCCCGCGAGCGAGGCGGTGCACCTCTACATCGACGCCGCGCAGCACGGGCTCGGCTCGCGCGCGTGCGGCCTCGACGTGCTGCCCGAGCACCAGCTCTGGCCGTCCGCGAGGACGCTCGAGCTCACCATCCGCAGCCGCTGACGACCGCGGCGGCGGACCTCCCGGGGTCCGCCGCCGCATCCGACGCGGCCCGGCCGCACGACACGCTCGCCCTCCGGCCGGAGGGCGGGCAAGCTGGAGACGACGGCGTCCGACGGCGGGCGCGAGGAGGACCAATGACCGACACCATCGAGCAGGGCACCGCGGGCACCAACTGGGCCGGCAACTACGCGTACACGGCCCGGACGGTCCACGCGCCGACGACCGTCGAGGAGCTGCGCGCCATCGTGCGCGACGCGCCCCGCATCCGCGTGCTCGGATCGCGCCACTCGTTCAACGACATCGCCGACTCGGACGTGCTGGTCTCGCTCGCCGAGCTGCCCGCCGACCTCGTGGTCGACCGCGACGCGAGCACCGTCACGTTCTCGGCCGGCCTCGCCTACGGGAAGCTCGCGGAGCTGCTCGGCGAGGAGGGCCTCGCGATCCACAACCTCGCGTCGCTGCCGCACATCTCGGTCGCGGGCGCGATCGCCACGGCGACCCACGGATCCGGCATCGGCAACGGCAACCTCGGCACCGCCGTCGCGGCCCTCGAGCTGATCACGGCCGACGGCGAGACCGTCACGTACCGCCGCGGCGACGACGACTTCGACGGCGTCGTGGTGGGCCTCGGCGCGCTCGGCGTGGTCACGCGCGTGACCCTCGACGTCGAGCCCTCGTACCTCGTGCGCCAGCGCGTCTTCGAGGGCCTCAGCTGGGACGCGTTCGACGCGAACCTCGAGGACGTCTTCGGCGGCGCCTACAGCGTCAGCGTCTTCACGCGCTTCGGCGAGACCACCGACCAGGTGTGGCTGAAGAGCCGCGTGCAGCTCGACGTCGACGGCCAGCCCGAGGACGAGGTCGTCATGGAGGACTACTTCGGCGCTCCCGCCGCCACCGAGGAGCGCCACCCGATCCTCGGCATCGATCCGGTGAACAGCACCTCGCAGCTCGGGGTCGTCGGCCTCTGGTCCGACCGCCTCTCGCACTTCAAGATGGGCTTCACGCCGAGCGACGGCGAGGAGATCCAGTCGGAGTTCCACGTCCCGCTCGACCGCGCCGTCGAGGCCGTGCAGGCGCTGCGCGCGATGGGCGACCGGATCCGCCCGATCCTCCTCGTCTGCGAGCTGCGCGCCGTCGCCGAGGACCGGCTGTGGCTGAGCCCGCAGCACGGCCAGGCGACCATCGGCCTGCACTTCACGTGGAAGCGCGACCAGGCGGCCGTCGAGGCGCTGCTCGTGGAGCTGGAGGCGGCCATCCGCCCGTTCGGCGCGCGACCGCACTGGGGCAAGGTCTTCACCGCGACCGCGGCCGACATCGCGCCGCTCTACCCGCGCTCGGGTGACTTCCTCGCCCTGGCGGAGCGCCTGGACCCGACGCACAAGTTCCGGAACGCGTGGTTCGAGCGCTCGCTCCTCGGCTGATCGCCATCCCGCTCTGATCGGCACCTGGCCCGGGATCCCCGCGGCCGGAGGCATGTCCTCCGGCCGGGGGGATCCCGGGTCGGCGTCGTGTTCGGCGCGTAGGGTGAGCAGCATGGCGCCCGAGACCTCCTCCTACGTACCTGCCCCCGGGCGGATCACGATGTTCTCCACCACCTGGTGCGGCTACTGCCGCCGGCTGAAGTCGCAGCTCGATCGGGCCGGCATCGGCTACGACGAGGTGGACATCGAGCAGGTGCCCGGCACCGCCGAGCTGGTCGAGGCCATCAACGGCGGCAACCAGACCGTCCCCACGGTCCTCTTCCCCGACGGCTCGTCCGCCACCAACCCGTCGCTCGCCGACGTGACCGCGAAGGTGGCCTGAGCCATGCAGCACCACGACCTCAGCGAGATCCCCGACTTCCTCGCCGCCTGGATGCGCGAGCAGCGCTGGTTCGCCTCGAAGGGCACCGAGCCCCGCCTCGAGCGCATCGGCGGCTGGAGCTTCAGCGACGAGGGCTGGTTCGCCCGCATCGAGACGCACCTGATCATCGACCACGGCAGCGCGAAGCCCGTCCTGTACCAGGTGCCGCTCACCTATCGGCAGGCGCCGCTGGAGGAGCTGAAGCCCTTCCACATCGGCACCACGGTCGAGGACGACGGCGTCGAGCTGCACGTCTACGACGGCCCGCACGACCCCGCGTACGCGTGGGCGCTCATCCGCACGATCCTCGACGACCGCGAGGCCGACGTCGACGAGACCTCGCTCGGCGCGACCGCCCGCGGCCAGCGCCAGCCGGGCGTGGAGATCGCGACCGTCGTCGGATCCCACGTGCTCTCGGGCGAGCAGTCGAACACGTCGATCATCTACGACATGGTCTCGGCCGACGGCCAGGCCATCAACCCGATGATCGTCAAGGTCTTCCGCGCGCTGCACCACGGCGAGAACCCCGACGTCGTGCTCCAGTCCGCCATCGCGGGCGCCGGATCCCGGCTCGTGCCGCAGACCATGGGCAGCGTGCTGGCCCAGTGGAGCGACTCCGGCCGCGAGGAGGGACGCGCCGTCGGGCACGTCGCCTTCGCGCAGGAGTTCCTGCCCGGCGTCACCGACGCGTGGCGCGTCGCGCTCCGCGCCGCCGAGGCCGACGAGGACTTCCAGGCGCAGGCTCGCGCGCTCGGCGAGGCGACCGCCGACGTGCACGCCACGCTCGCCGCCGCGCTGCCCACCGTCGAGGCGACCCCCGAGGTCATCGAGGGCATCATGGTCAGCTTCCGCCGCCGACACGCGACGGCCGAGCGCGAGGTCCCCGAGATCGCCGCCTTCCACGACGCCATCGCGAGCGTGTACGACGCCGCCGAGAAGGGCGAGTGGCCGAAGCTGCAGCGCATCCACGGCGACTACCACCTCGGCCAGGTGCTCTCGGTGCCGAACCGCGGCTGGGTCCTCCTCGACTTCGAGGGCGAGCCGCTCCGGCCCATGCACGAGCGCTCGCTGCCCGACGTCACGCTCCGCGACGTCGCGGGCATGCTCCGCTCGTTCGACTACGTCGCCGGCTCCTACGCGCTCGCGCACCCCGGCAAGTCCGCCGCCGCGTGGGCGTCCGCCGCCCGCCGCGCGTTCGTCGACGGCTACATCGCCCGCTCCGGCACCGACCTCCGCGCGAACCGGGCCCTGCTCGACGCGTTCGAGATCGACAAGGCCGTGTACGAGGCGATCTACGAGGTCCGCAACCGTCCCGGCTGGCTGTCGATCCCGCTGCAGGCCGTCGCGCGCCTCGCGACCCGCTCGAGCACGCTCGGCGCGGCGACCACGCCGGGCGCGACGGGACCGCGCGAGGCGGGGCCGATCAGCTCCTGATCCGCGAGGACGGCCGGGGGCCGGTCGTCGCCCGTCGGTAGGCTGGCGGGATGACCGACCCCGCCATCCCGGCCGTCTCCTCCCCCGCATCCGAGTCCTCCTCCACCCCGCCCGTCGCGGATCAGCGCCCCGTCGAGCGCACGTTCCACGGCGACACGTTCGTCGACCGGTACGAGTGGCTGCGCGACAAGGACGACGCCGACGTCATCGCGTACCTCGAGGCCGAGAACGCGTACACGGACGGCAGGACCGCGCACCTGGAGCCGCTGCGCGAGGCGATCTTCACGGAGATCAAGGACCGCACGCAGGAGACCGACCTCTCGGTCCCCGTCCGCGAGGGCGACTGGTGGTACTACGCCCGCACGGTCGAGGGGTCGCAGTACGCGATCCGCTGCCGCCGTCCCGTCGCCGGCCCCGACGACTGGACCCCGCCCGCGATCGAGCCCGCGGCCGACGGCGCCGCCGTCCCCGGCGAGCAGGTGCTCCTCGACTCCAACGTCGAGGCCGACGGCCACGAGTTCTTCTCGCTCGGCGCGTTCGAGGTCAGCCCCGACGGATCGCTCCTCGCGTACTCGACCGACGTCGAGGGCGACGAGCGCTTCACGCTGCGGATCCGCGACCTCGCCACGGGCGAGGACCTCGCCGACGAGATCCCCGGCACGAGCCACGGCGCCACCTTCTCGGCGCACGGCGACCACCTCTTCTACGTGACGGTCGACGACGCCTGGCGCCCCGACACCGTGTGGCGCCACCGCGTCGGCACGCCCGCCGCGCAGGACGTCAAGGTGTTCACCGAGCCCGACGAGAGCTACTTCGTGGGCTTCGGCATGACCCGCAGCCGCCAGTACCTCGTGATCGAGGTGGGCTCGAAGATCACGACCGAGGTGCTCCTGCTCGACGCCGGCGATGCCACGGGCGCGTTCCGCCCCGTCTGGCCGCGCCGCCACGGCGTGGAGTACGACGTCGACCACGCGGTCATCGACGGCAGCGACCGGCTCCTCATCCTGCACAACGACGGCGCCACCAACTTCGAGCTCATCGACGTGCCCGCCGACGACCCCACTTCCACCACCGACCGCCAGGTCGTCATCCCCCACGACGACGAGGTGCGCCTCGAGGACGCCAGCGCGTTCGCCGACCACCTCGTCATCTCCTACCGCCGCGAGGGCCTCACCCGGGTCGGCGTGATCCCCTTCGACCGCGTCCTCGACGGCGGGCAGCTGCACGAGATCGCGTTCGACGAGCCGATCTACACGGTCGGCACGGCGGGCAACCCCGAGTTCGCGCAGCCCACCGTGCGCCTCGGGTACACGAGCCTCGCGACACCGGCCACCACCTACGACTACGTGCTCGCCACCCGCGAGCTCCGCCTCCTCAAGCAGCAGCCCGTGCGCGGCGGCTACGACCCGGACGACTACGTGCAGACCCGCGAGTGGGCGACCGCGGAGGACGGCACCGAGATCCCGCTGTCGGTGGTCTACAAGCGCGGCCTCGTGCACCCCGGCACGCCCGCACCGCTCCTGCTGTACGGCTACGGCTCGTACGAGGCGAGCATCGACCCGTCGTTCTCCATCGCGCGGCTGTCGCTGCTCGACCGGGGCATGGCGTTCGTCATCGCGCACGTGCGCGGCGGCGGCGAGATGGGCCGCCGCTGGTACGACGAGGGCAAGACGCTCACGAAGCGCAACACCTTCACCGACTTCGTGGCGGCGGCCGACCACCTCATCGCGCGCGGGTGGACGAGCCCCGACCGCCTCGTCGCCGAGGGCCGGAGCGCCGGCGGGCTGCTGATGGGCGCGGTCGCGAACATCGCGCCCGACCGCTTCGCGGGGATCCTCGCGGGCGTGCCGTTCGTGGACGCGCTCACGAGCATCCTCGACCCGTCGCTGCCGCTCACCGTGATCGAGTGGGACGAGTGGGGCGACCCGCTGCACGACGCCGAGGTCTACGCGTACATGAAGTCGTACACGCCGTACGAGAACGTGCGCGAGGGCGTGGAGTACCCGCGGATCCTCGCGGTCACGAGCCTCAACGACACCCGCGTCCTCTACGTCGAGCCCGCCAAGTGGACCGCCCGCCTCCGCGAGGTCGGCGCCCCCGTGCTGCTGCGCACCGAGATGCAGGCCGGCCACGGCGGCAAGTCGGGCCGCTACGACGCGTGGCGCGAGCGCGCCTCCGACTACGCGTGGGTGCTCGACGTGGCGGGGCTCGCCTGAGGCGGGTCTCCGCGATGCCGTCATCGCGATCCTCGGGTGTGACCTCCGCCGTGATCCCCGCCGTGCTCATCGCCGCCGGCATGACGGCAGCGGTGACGGCGGGCCTCGGCTACCTCACCCGCTTCTCGATGTTCGACGCCCTCTACGGGGAGATCGACACGTCGCTGTACCTGCGGATCACGGCCATGACGTCGGTGGAGATGACGGCGATCCTGCTCGGCCTCGCCTCCGCCCTGATCGGCCTCGTCGTCGCGGTCACGCGGGCCGTCGGCCTACGCCGTCCGCGAGCGCGTCAGGCCAGACGCGGAGGCGACCGCCGGGAGTAGGTGCGCTCGCCCGCTGCCCCTAGGGTGGATCCCTGACACGGGGTGCCCACGAGGGCTGAGATGAGACCCGTCGCACCTGATCCGGTTAGCACCGGCGGAGGGATGTCATCATGAGCGCTGCGCGCCCGTCCATCGACGAGATCACGGGGACGGGGAACGCCTCGGCGGACCTCCTCCACCGGCTGCGGGAGCGCACGCCGCTCGTGCAGTGCATCACCAACGCGGTCGTCACCGGCTTCACCGCGAACGTCCTCCTCGCGCTGGGCGCCGCGCCCGCGATGACGGACGTGCCGACCGAGGCGGGGCCGTTCGCGCGCATCGCGTCGGGCGTGCTCCTGAACCTCGGCACGCCGCACGCCGAGCAGCGCGAGGCCGCCGTCGAGGCCGCCCACGCGGCGCGCGAGGCGGGGACGCCGTGGGTGCTGGATCCGGTCGCCGTCGGCGCCCTGCCGGTGCGGACCCGGCTCGCGCACGAGCTCGTGGCGCTGTCGCCGACGATCGTGCGCGGCAACGCGTCGGAGATCATCGCGCTCGCGACCGGCGGGGCGGGCGGCCGCGGGGTCGACGCGACCGACGAGGTGGAGGCGGCGCTCGACGCAGCCAAGCTCCTCGCGCGCACCTACGGCACGGTCGTCGCGGTGTCGGGACCGGTCGACCACATCACGGACGGGACGCGGACGGTGCGCGTGCACACGGGCGACGCGCTCCTCACCAAGGTCACGGGCGGCGGCTGCGCGCTCGGCGCCGTGATGGCGGCGTTCGCCTCGACGGACCCGGATCCGCTGCGGGCCGCCGTCGCCGCGACGAGCGTCTACACGATCGCCGCGGAGATCGCCGCCGAGGGCGCCCGCGGGCCGGGGTCCTTCGCCGTCGCGCTGCTCGACGCGCTCGACGCCGTCATGCCCGAGCTCGTCGCCCGGCGCGAGCGCCTCTCGTGACCGCGCTGGACCTCTCCGTCTACCTCGTCACCGACCCGGCCCTGTGCGGCGAGCGCGGCGTGCCCGCGGTCGTCGCGGCGGCGGTCGCGGGCGGGGCGACGGCCGTGCAGATCCGCGACAAGCACGCGAGCGCGGCCGACCTGCTGGCGACCGTGACGGCCGCCGCCGACGCCATCGACGCGCACGCGTCCGCGCACCCGGACGCGGCCCGCCCGCTGCTCGTCGTCGACGACCGCGTGGACGTCGTCCTCGCGGCCCTCGCCCGCGGTGCCCGCGTCGACGGCGTGCACGTCGGCCAGTCCGACGTGCCGGCCGCCCTCGTCCGCGGGATGCTCGACGCCGCGAGCCCCGACCGCCGCCTCGTCGTGGGCCTCACCGCGAACACGCCCGCGCACGTCGAGGCCGTGCGCGCGCTGCCCGCGGGCACGGTCGACTACCTCGGCGTCGGCGTGATCCGCCCCACCAGCACCAAGCCCGACCACCCGGCGCCGCTCGGGCACGACGGCTTCGGGATCATCGCGGGCCTCTCCCCCGTGCCGTGCGTCGCGATCGGCGGCGTGGACGTGGACGACGTGGACGCCGTCGCGGCGGCCGGCGGCGCGGGCACGGCCGTCGTGTCGGCGATCTGCGCGGCGGAGGACCCGGAGGCGGCGGCGCGCGAGCTCGCGGCGGCGTGGGCGCGGGTGCGCGCGGCCGGGGCGACGGGCACGCGCTCGGGCGCCGCGGATGCGGTCGACGCGAACGCCCGTGAGGAGAGCACGCCACCCGCGGCCGCGGACCCCACGCGCGTCCCCCGCGTCCTCAGCATCGCGGGCACGGATCCGACCGGAGGCGCGGGCATCCAGGCCGACCTCAAGTCCATCGCGGCGAACGGCGGCTACGGCATGGCCGTGGTCACGGCGCTCGTGGCGCAGAACACGATGGGCGTGCGGGAGATCCACGTGCCGCCCGTCGCGTTCCTGCGCGCGCAGCTCGACGCGGTCTCGGACGACGTCGCGATCGACGCGGTGAAGATCGGCATGCTCGGATCCGCCGCCGTGGTCGACGAGGTGGCCGACTGGCTGCGCGCGACGCGGCCGCCGGTCGTGGTGCTGGATCCCGTCATGGTCGCGCAGTCGGGCGACGCCCTCCTCGACGACGACGCGACCGACGCGCTCCGCCGCCTGCTGCCGCTCGCCGACGTGGTCACCCCGAACCTGCCGGAGCTCGCCGCGCTCCTCGGCGAGCCCGAGGCCGAGGGCTGGGACCGGGCGCTCGGGCAGGGGCGCGCGCTCGCGGACCGCCACGGCGTGCGCGTGATCGTCAAGGGCGGGCACCTGCGCGAGGAGGACTGCCCGGACGCGCTCGTGACCCCGGGCGCGGACGGCTCGCGGACGGCGGTGGACGTCGTCGACGGCCCGCGCATCGCGACGACCAGCACGCACGGCACCGGCTGCTCCCTCTCCAGCGCCCTCGCGACGCTGCACCCGCGCCGCGGCGACTGGCTCGTCGCCCTCACGGAGGCGAAGGGCTGGCTCACGGGATCGCTCGTGCACGCGGACGGCCTCGACGTGGGCCGCGGCGCCGGCCCGCTCGACCACCTGCGCGCCCTGTGGGACGCGGCCGGCACCCACGCCGGGCCCGTCTCGCGGGAGATGTGGGCGGGATCCGCGGACCTCCGCCGGGAGATCGACGACCTCGCGTTCGTCCGCCGCCTCGGCGACGGCACGCTGCCCGAGGCGTGGTTCTCGCACTACCTCGCGCAGGACGCGATCTACCTCCGCGCCTACTCGCGCATGCTCGCCCGCGCGAGCCAGCTCGCGCCCACACCGGACGCGCAGGTGACCTGGGCGCGCGCGGCCGCCGACGCCATCGCCGCCGAGTCGGCCCTGCACGAGGAGTGGCTCGCCCGGCACCCCGCGCCCGCGGTGGCCGGGCCCGTGACGCGCGCCTACGTCGACCACCTCCTCGCCCACGCCGCGACGAGCGACTACGCGGTGCTCGTCGCCGCGCTGCTGCCCTGCTACACGATCTACGCCGACGTGGGCACGCGCCTCCGGGCGGCCGGCGCGGCGGCGACGGCGTCGGGCGACGCGCACCCGTACGGCGGGTGGCTCGCGACGTACGGGGATCCGGCGTTCGCGGCCGCCACGCGTCGGGCCGTCGAGCTGGTGGACGAGGCGGCGGCGCTCGCCGGCCCGCTCCGGCGCCCGGCCATGCTCGAGGCGTCGCGGCTCTCCTCCGCGTACGAGCGCGACTTCTTCCTTGCTCCGGAGGCGCTCGGCTGATCCGCGCGGAGGACCTGCGTCAGCGGAGCTGCGCGAGTCGCTGCAGCAGCACGTCGCTCGTCGCCGCGAGCGTGCTCGACGCCCAGAGCAGGACGCAGATCGTGAGCGCGACCATGGTGCCGGCGGGGGCGCGCTTCACCAGACGGTCGACCAGCAGCACCAGCACCGACGCGACGGCGACGACCACGCCCGCGACCGTGGCGAACGCCATCCGCACGTAGGCGGGCGCGTCCGGCGTCGACCAGCTGTTCGCCGCGAGGGCGATGGCCGCGGGCACCACGACCAGGCCGCACAGGAGGATCAGGGGCGCCGGCAGCAGGCGCGCGCGCACGGGCGGTGGGGCGTCGACCTGGGGCGCGGGCATGACGCCGAGCGTAGGGACATCGTCGCGGGCGCGCCAGCGGTCGCGACGACGGGGGCGCGTGCTCCGGCCTCGTCCACCGCACCGGGCCCGACGCCCTGGGGACGCCCCGGCCCGCTCCCAGCCGCCCCCGCGGGAGGATGCCCGTGCCCCGACGCGATCACCGCGCCGGGGCTCCCCGTTCCACGACCCGGGCATCCCGCGTGCCCGACAGAGAGGACCCCGCATGCGCGTCCAGGCCGAGACCCCCGCCGTCACGATGCCCGCCCACCAGTTCACGGGCGAGGTCCGCCTCCGCTGGATCTCCACCCCGCAGACCCCCGCACAGCGCGCGGTCGTCGCGGCCGTCACCTTCGCGCCGGGCGCCCGCACGGTCTGGCACTCGCACGTCCTCGGGCAGACCCTGCACGTGACCTCGGGCATCGCCCGGGTGGGCACGCGCGACGGCGGGGTGGTCGAGGTCGGTCCCGGCGGATCCGCGTACATCGAGGCGGGCGAGGAGCACTGGCACGGCGCCACCGCGCACGCGCCCATGGAGCACATCGCGGTGCTGGAGGACGGCGACGACCCCATCGCCGCGACCGGCTGGGGCGCGCACGTCACCGACGAGGAGTTCCTGCAGCCGGCCGTGCCCGCGTCCGTCGCGACGCCGACCGCCACGCCGGCGGCCGCGCACCACGTGCCGCTCGGCGCGCCCGTGCTCGTGCACGCCCTCCGCTACACGGCGATGTACGGCGAGAAGCCCTTCGACGAGGCGCTGCTCGTGTACCTCGACAACGGCGCGTACAAGATCCTCTCGCCCGGCGAGGAGCACTACGGCAGCTACGTCTCGGCGGCCGGGAAGGGCGTCGCGCCTCGGCACGTCGCGTTCCTCTCCTGGCCGTCGGACGACTGGAACCGCGACGTCGCCAGCCACACGCTCACCTTCTCGGACGACACGGGCGCGTTCATCCAGTCGCTCGTGCTCCCCGGCGACGCGGTGCCGCGCGCGCAGCACGGCTTCGCGCAGGTGGTCGCGGATCCCGAGCACGTCGACATGACGGCGTCGTGGGAGCAGCTCCGGGTCACGCACGCGGCCGTCTTCGAGGAGCTCGCGGAGCGCGTCCGGCAGCGCTGACGTCACGGGGCGGGCCGCGGCCCGCCCCGGCGCTACGCTCGATCCACCGCGAGCGCCTCCTCCTCCCCGCGAGGGGCGCGATCCACCTGAGCGCCCTCCCGGAGGCCACGACCATGACCACGACCACCTCGCGGCCCACCCGCGCCCAGCGCCTCGACGGGCTCCCGTGGACCCGCCCGCACTCCCGCATCCTCGGCGGCAGCGGCGTCGGCTGGGCGCTCGACGCGATGGACGTCGGGCTCATCTCGTTCGTGATCGCGCAGCTCGCGGTCGTGTGGGAGGCGGACGCGGGCCAGCTCGGCCTCGTCGCGTCCGCCGGGTTCCTCGGCATGGCGATCGGCGCGAGCGTCGGCGGGCTCCTCGCCGACCGGCTCGGCCGACGGCAGGTCTTCGCGCTCACGCTGCTCGTCTACGGGCTGGCCACGGGCGTCTCCGCGCTCGCGATGTCGGTGGGCGCGCTCATCGCGCTGCGCTTCGTGGTGGGCCTCGGGCTCGGCGCCGAGCTGCCCGTCGCGTCGACGCTCGTGAGCGAGTTCGCGCCGGCGCGGATCCGCGGCCGCGTCATCGTGATCCTCGAGTCCTCCTGGGCCGTCGGCTGGACGGCCGCCGCGCTCATCGGCTACCTCGTGATCCCCGCGAGCGACGACGGCTGGCGGTGGGCGCTCGCGCTCGGCGCCGTGCCCGCGGTGTGGGCGATCGTCGTGCGGCTGCGCCTGCCGGAGTCGGTGCGGTTCCTCGAGGGGAAGGGCCGGCACGCGGAGGCGGAGCGGGTCGTGCGCGCGCTGGAGTCCGCAGCCGGACGGGCTCCGGCCCCGAGCCCGGGCCACGACGACGCGGCGACCCTCGATCCGGATCCGGCCGACGGCGCCGAGGCCGCCGACGCCGCAGCCGACGCCGCGCCCCGCGAGCGCCTCTTCGGCGCCCGCCTCCGCCGCCGCACGCTCTCGCTCTGGGTCGTGTGGTTCTGCGTCAACTTCGCCTACTACGGCGCCTTCATCTGGCTGCCGACGCTGCTCGTGGCGCAGGGCTTCTCGCTCGTGCGCTCGTTCGGGTACACGCTGCTCATCACGCTCGCGCAGCTGCCGGGCTACGCCGTCTCCGCCTGGCTCGTGGAGAGGTGGGGGCGCCGCGTGACGCTCGCGGTCTTCCTCGCCGGATCCGCCGTGGCCGCCGGCCTCTTCGGCACGGCCGACGACGTCACCTCGATCCTCGTGTTCGGCGCCCTCATGTCGTTCTCGAACCTCGGCGCGTGGGGCGCGCTCTACGCCGTGACCCCGGAGCTCTACCCGACCCGCGTGCGCGCGACGGGCGCCGGCAGCGCGGCGGGCTTCGGCCGTCTCGCCTCGATCGTCGCGCCCTTGTGCGTGCCGCCGCTCCTCGCGCTCGGCGGCGTCGCCCTGCCGTTCGGCGTGTTCGCCGCGGTCTTCGCGCTGGCGGCCGTCGCGGCGCTCACCCTGCCGGACCTCCGCGGCGCGGCCCTCGAGGACTGAGCGCGGGTATCCGGTCGGTACGCTCGGAGTCCCGACCCGAGGAGCGCGCGTGGAGCTGTCGAACCTGATCTACCTCGCGATCATCCCGGTCGTGATCCTCATCGTCTTCGCCGTCATCGGCACCTCCCGCTCGAATCCCACGCAGGACGCCCAGGACGCCGTCGCCCGCGAGCGCCGCGCGGCCCGCAAGGCCGAGCGGGAGCGGAAGAGGGCCGAGCGCGGCTGATCGGCGCTGGGGAGCATCCGCACGCCGCGCCCGTCCGCTGCGCATCCTGGGCGGATGCCTCCCGCCACCGCCCGTCGTCGCGCCCTCCGCGACGCGGCCGTCCTCACGGCCTTCGTCCTCATGTCGCAGCTGGTCGTGGTGCCGCTGGTCCGCGGAGACCCGGCGACGGAGCACCTCGGGCCCGCGCTCGTCGCCGGCGTCCTCGTCTTCGCCGCCGCCTACCTGATCCGCCGGGCAGCGGACAGGGCACGCGGCGACCGCGGCTAGCGGCCACCTCACGCACGACGCCCCCGCGACCAGCAGGTCGCGGGGGCGTCGTCGTGCGGGGCGCGCCGGCTACGCGGCCAGCGCCTCCTCGAGCAGGTGCGAGAGCGCGTCGAGCTGGACCGACGTGGATCCGGCCTCGTCGAAGTCCTCGCCGTCGAGCGCGCGCGCCGCGAGGCCCGCCTTGCTGTCGATGAGCTCCGCGATCTTCGCGTCGATCGTCTGCGCCGCGATGATCCGCCACGCGGTGACGGGCTCCTCCTGGCCGATGCGGTGGACGCGGTCGATGGCCTGCGTCTGCTCCGCGCTCGTCCAGCTGAGCTCGGCGAGCACGACGTTGGACGCCGCCTGCAGGTTGAGGCCGACGCCCGCCGCGGTGAGCGAGCAGACCACGACCTGCACCTCGGGGTCGTTCTGGAAGGAGTCGATCGCGTTCTGGCGCGCCGCCGGCGACTGGTCGCCGCGGATGGAGACCGAGCGGATGTCGCGCTTCGCGAACGTGGCCTCGGCCTGGTCCATCACGTCGACGTGCTTCGCGAAGAACACGACCTTGCCCACCGAACGGGCGAGCTGCGCGGCGTAGTCGGCCGCGAGCACGGCCTTCGCCTGGCCGATGCGGCGGACCATGGTGAAGACGTTCTCGCCGGTCTTCTGCGCCTTGGCCTCGTCGAGCTCGGACTGCGCGACGAGCCGGATGAGGTGCGCGCGTTCCGTGGCGGGCCCGTCCATGACGTCGGGCACGGTCGTGCCGCGGGCCCCGACGAGGGCCGTGAAGCGCTTGACGAGGCGCGCCGCGAGCTCGCGCTCGGCCTGGCGGATGGAGCGGCCCAGGTCGTCGTCGAGCTCGACGGGCAGGTCGGCGATGCGCTTGGAGGGCAGGTCGGTCGCCACGTCGATCTTGCGGCGGCGGACGATGCCGAGGTCGATGACCGCGCGCCGCGCCTCGGCGAAGAAGCCGGGGTCGGCCGGCGTGAGGCCCGCCTCCTCCAGCTCGCCCATGAGGACCGAGGTGGGCTTGTCGCCGTCGATCCAGCCGAGGAACTGCCAGATGGCGCGGAAGTCGTCGATGTCGTTGATGAGCGGCGTGCCGGTGAGCGCCATGAGCAGCGGCGCCGACTGGCGCTGGCGGATGCTCTCGGCGAGCGCGAGCACGAACTTCGAGCGCTGCGACTGCAGGTTCTTGATGAAGTGCGCCTCGTCGACGACCATGCCGCGGAAGCCGAGCGTGCGCAGCCAGCCGATGTGCCGGTCGAGCACCTCGTAGTTGACGATGACCACGTCGGCGAACGCGTCGAGGCCGAGGCCGTCGCCGTGGATCACGGTGGCGCGGCGGTGCGGCGTCCAGCGCTCCACCTCCCGCTTCCAGTTCATCTTCACGACGTTCGGGACGACGACGAGCAGCGGGTACGCGTCGGCGACCGACGCGGCCAGCAGCGCCTGCGCGGTCTTGCCGAGGCCGGGCTCGTCGGCGAGGAGGAACTCGCGGTGGCCGAGGCGGACGCTCTCGAGGAAGCGGGCCTGGTGGCGCATGAGCTCGAGGCCGTGCGGCGACAGGCGGTCGATGCGCGGGCTCTCGGGCAGGTCCATGCTCGCGATGCCGCCGCCGGCGCCGTACTCGAACGACTTGAACAGCGGGCCGAGCAGCTCCCAGTTCGCCAGCAGGCGCGTGGGCGGGGCGGCGGGCGCGGGCCGGTCGAGGTCGGGCTCGAGGAACGGGTTCGCGAGCACGCGGGCCTTGACCGACGGCGGGACGACCTGGCGCTCGTGCAGCTTGGCGAGCGCGGGATCCTCGGGCTCGGGCTCGGGCTCGTCCTCGACGACCATCTCGACGCCGCCGTCGAACAGCATGTGCTTGCGCATGGCGCGGGCGGTCTCGGAGAGCTTGGCGTCGGGATCCAGCAGCGGCAGCACCGAGGTGTCGCGCGCGGCCGTGCGGGCCAGGATGCTCGCGATGCCGTCGAGGCGCTTCAGCGTCTCGGCGCGCTCGGAGTCGCTGAGCGGCGTGGCCGGGTCCTTCGCGTGCGTGCGCTCCTCGCGCATCAGCACCGCGATGACCTGGAACTTCGTGCGGTTGACGGGCTTGAGCTTGCCGCGCTGGGCGGCCTGCTCGATCTCGCGCACGGCGCGCGCGAGGACCGGGATCAGTCCCTCGTTGTCGATCGTGCGCGTGCGGGCGGAGGACCGCCGCTGGCCGGTGCGAGCCATGCAACTCCTTGTTCACTGCCGGTGCCAGGCCGCGCCTGCGCTCCCGGATCGGAAGGACTTCGCGTCCGTCGCGCACGGTGACGCGTGCGGTCGGACGGTGGCGAGGGGACCTTCCTCGAGCAACCGGGGGCTCCGGGTCGGGGGTGGGATGCGGGTCCGCCGCCTGCGCCCGGCCGCCTCGGGGAGGACGGGCACATGAGGAGTTTAGGGCACGGCGGGGCCCCGGTGCGCCGTGGTGCGCGGCGCGGCTCGGCCCGGTCGCCGGGAGCGGCCCCGGCCTAGGGTGGATGCATGACGGATCAGGCGACACCCACCGGTACCAACGAGGCGGGCGCCCCCGGCCGCTACGTCGAGGAGGGTGAGTTCACCCGCGACACGAACTACATCGAGGACCGCATCCTGCGGGACGGATCCCAGGGCTGGCCCGTCGAGGCCGGCCGCTACCGCCTCGTCGCGGCGCGGGCGTGCCCGTGGGCGAACCGCTCGGTCATCGTCCGCCGCCTGCTCGGGCTCGAGGACGCCATCTCGCTCGGCCTGCCCGGCCCCACGCACGACGCCCGCAGCTGGACCTTCGACCTCGACCCCGACGGCCGCGACCCGGTGCTCGGCACGGAGCGCCTGCAGGAGTCGTTCCTCGCGCGCTTCCCCGACTACCCGCGCGGGATCACGGTGCCCGCCCTCGTCGACGTCCCCTCCGGCCAGGTCGTCACCAACGACTACCCCCAGATCACGCTCGACCTCTCCACCGAGTGGACCGAGCACCACCGCGAGGGCGCGCCCGACCTCTACCCCGAGCACCTGCGCGCGGAGATCGACGAGGTCGCCGACCTCGTCTTCCGCGACGTGAACAACGGCGTGTACCGCTGCGGCTTCGCCGGATCGCAGGAGGCGTACGAGAAGGCCTACGACCGCCTCTTCTCCCGGCTCGACTGGCTGAGCGAGCGCCTCGCGGGCCAGCGCTACCTCGTGGGCGACACGATCACCGAGGCCGACGTGCGCCTCTTCACCACGCTCGCCCGCTTCGACGCCGTGTACCACGGGCACTTCAAGTGCAACCGGCAGAAGCTCGACGAGATGCCCGTGCTGTGGGCGTACGCGCGCGACCTGTTCCAGACGCCCGGCTTCGGCGACACCATCGACTTCGTGCAGATCAAGCAGCACTACTACCTGACGCACACCGACATCAACCCGACCCGCGTCGTGCCCGTCGGCCCCGAGACCTGGGGCTGGCTCGAGCCGCACGGGCGCGAGGAGCTGGGCGGCCGCCCGTTCGGCGACGGGACCCCTCCGGGCCCGGTGCGCGAGGACGAGCGCGTGCCCGAGGGCCACGGCGCCGTGCCGCGCGGCGGACGCGCGACCCGGCCGTCCGAGGCGCGTGCCGCCGTCTCCGGGACGCCCGTGCCCGGGTCGGCCGGTGCGGACTCCGCGGGTCGCGCCTGATGGCGAAGCGCACCGCCGCCGCCACGCTCACGCCGAGGCGTCGGATCCTCGGCGTCGCCATCCGCCGCATCCCCGCCGTCGCCCGCTCCCTCCGGGGCACGGCCGCCGCGGGCACGCGCGTCGTCCGCCATCGGGCGGGCACCCAGGGCCTCCCCCTCGACATCTCCGTCTGGATGCCGCCCGGCCACGACGACGCGAAGACGGGCGCGCCCGTGCTCGTCGTCCTCGCCCGGCACGACGGGGACTGGCTCCCGTCCACGCTCGCGCGCGACCTCGGGGCCGTCGTCGTCGCGATGCCCGCGGACGACGACGCGACCGCGCTCGCGGGCCTGTCCTGGATCGCGTCGCACGCGGCCGGCTGGTACGGCACCCCCGAGCGCCTCGGGATCCTGGGCGACGGCCCCGGCGCCGACCGGGCCCTGCGGATCACCGCGCTCGCCCGGGACGCCGACGGCCCGGCGGTGCTCCGCCTCGTGCTCGTGAGCCCGTCCGGCGAGGTGCCGACGGCCGCGGCCTCCGACCGCCAGGGCCACGGCCGCGACCGGCTCCCGGACACGCTCGTTCACGTGGGCGCCGCGGATCCGCGGATCGACGACGTCGCCGCGGGCGTCGCGGCGCTCAAGGCGGCGGGGACGAAGACGCGGCTCGTGCGGATCCCCCGCGCCGACCGAGGCTGGTTCGCCTACCCGGCGGCCGACCCGGCGCTCGCCCGCCGCTCGCTCGACGAGGTCGTCGCCTACCTCCGTCGCGGCCTCACCGAGGAGCGCGCGTTCGGGGTCGGCCCGGCGTAGGGTCCGCCTCCACGGGCACCTTCACGAGGATGCCCGCCGCGATGAACACGATCGCGGCGACGTACTGCAGCGACTGCCACGTGACGGCCTCGACGGGGATCACGGCGACGGGGTTCCACATCACGGCCACCGCGGCGAGCAGCGCGGCGCTCCACCAGCTGCGGGCGCGCACCGAGAACACGATCATGATGAGCGCGAGGATCGCGACCGCGAACCGGACGACCGTGAAGAGGTCGCCGTCGATCACCGCGAAGCCGGCGAGCAGCACGATGGCGCCGAGGAGCCCGGGCGCGAGCGACGGACGGGTGAACGCGGGGGCGGCGGGGGTGCGGGTCACCCGTCCAGTCTGCCAGCGGGCGCCGGGCGCGAGCCGCGCGCGCCTCCCCCGACGCAGCAGGACGCCCCGCCTCGATCCGCGGGGATCGAGGCGGGGCGTCCGTCGTGCGGGTCCTGCCTACTTGATGGACTCGACCGCGGTCTTCACCTGCGCGGCGACCGTCTCGGAGAGCGGCGCGGCGCCGGCCTCGTCCGCGGCGACCTGCTGGCCCTCGGTGCTGGTCACGTAGCCGAGGTACGCCTTGACGAGCTCGCCCACGGCGGGGTCCGCGTACTCCTGGCACGCGATGAGGTAGCTCACGAGGACGATCGGGTACACGCCCGGGGCCTCGGTCGTGTAGTCGAGGTCGAAGGCGATGTCGTTCTCCTCGCGGCCCTCGGACTCGGGGGACGCCTCGACGACGGCCGCGGCCGCCTCCGGGGAGAAGCCGACGAACTCGTCGCCGACCTTGATCTTCGCGACGCCGAGGTCGCCGGCCTTGGACGCGTCCGCGTAGCCGATGACGTTCGCACCGCCCCGGACCGCGTCGACGACGCCGGGCGTGCCCTGGGCCGCCTCGCCGTCCTGGTAGGGCCAGACGCCGTCCGGCTCCGCGTCCCACACGTCCGGCGCGGCGGTGTTGAGGTAGGTGGCGAAGTTCTCGGTGGTGCCCGAGTCGTCCGAGCGGTGGACCGCGGTGATGGGGGCGTCGGGCATCGTGGCGTCCGGGTTGAGCGCGACGATGGCCGGGTCGTCCCACTTCGCGATGGTGCCCTTGAAGATGCCGGCCGCGGTCGCGGGGTCGAGGTTGAGCTCGTCGACGCCGTCGATCTGGAAGATCATCGCGATGGGCGAGATGTAGGCGGGGACGTCGATGGGCTTGGTGCCGTCGACGCACTGGCCGAAGGCGCCCTCGAGCTCGTCGGTCTTCAGCGCGCGGTCGGATCCCGCGAACATGGCGTTCTGGCCGCCGGCCATGAAGGCCTCGCGTCCGGCGCCGGATCCGTCGGGCGAGTAGTTGACGGTGACGCCGGCGTTCGCGGTCTGGAAGCCCTTCGTCCAGGCCTCCTGCGCGGAGCCCTGCGACGAGGCGCCGATGCCGTTGAGCGTGCCCTCGAGCGTGGACGCGGAGGCGTCGCCGCTGTCGGCGGGCGGCTCGTTGGCGGCGCAGGAGGACAGGGCGAGGGCGACGGCGGCGGCGAGGGCCGCGGCGCCGGTGAGGCGGGTGCTGTTCACGTGGGGGAGCCTTCCAGGGGTGGTCGGATGGGGTCACTCGGCCGGTGCAGGGCCGCGGGCGACGCTATGCAGGCGGATCCCCTGCGCGGGATACGGGAGGTGGACGCGGGGTTGCCGGGCGGGATCCCTCAGGTGCGGGAATGCGGATCCTCCGCGGGAACACGGGGCATGGCCCTCGGACTGGGGGCGTCGGCGGCGGCCGTCGCGCGGGGATCCGGCGCGCGTCTCCGTCGCGAGGATGAAGTCCGCGGCCCAGACGGCCCGCGGGCTCGGCGCGCTCCTAGCCTGGGCCCATGTCGCCTCCCCGTCTCCTCGCCGCCGTCGCCGCGCCGCTCGTCGGCGCCGCCTCCGCCGCCTTCTGGATCGCCGCCGAGTCGCAGCGCTCGGGGCTCGCCGGCGTCGCCACGCTGGCCGTCGCGTACGGCGCGGCCGTCGCCCTCGCGGTGTGGATGCCCGCCGCGTCGCTCGCGATCGTCGTGGTCCTCCCCGCGCTGCAGGTCGCCGGGTACGCACCGCCCGTGGACGGCACGACCTGGCCGATGCACGCGGCGATCGGGGTGGTCGCGTTCCTCGTCGGCGCCACCGGCGGCCGTCGCCTGCGCGTCGTGTCGCCCGCCGCGTGCGCCGTCGGGGCGGCGCTCGCGGCGCTCGCCCTCGGCGCGGGATCGGCATCGGGCCCGAGCGCCTGGGTGGGCGCCGCGTCCGCGTCCGACCCGACCGTCCTCCTGGTGCTCGCCGCCGTCGGCGCCGTCGTCGTCTGCGGGGCGCTCGGCGCGGGCCTCGGCGCCGCCGTCCGGGTCGGCCGGCTCGGCCGCGTCCTCGTGGAGGCGGAGGACCGCCTCGCGCAGACCGACCTGGAGCTGCGCCTCGGCCTCGAGCGCGCCCGCATCTCCCGCGACGTGCACGACTCCGTCGCCCACGCCCTCACCATCGTCGTGGCGCAATCCGAGGGCGCGACCGCGCTGTCCGACCGCCAGCCGCAGGTGGTGCGCGGAGCGCTCACCGCGATCTCCGGCGTCGCGCGCGACGCGCTGGCCGACGTGCGCGGCCTCGTCGAGCGCATCACCGAGGCGGGCGACGAGCTGCTCTCCCTGGAGGACGCGCCCCTGCTGGTCGAGCGCATGCGCGAGGTCGGCATGGAGGTGACGCTCGACGAGCTCGGGGCACGGCCGGCGCTGCGACCCGCGCAGCAGCTCGCCGTCTACCGCATCGTGCAGGAGAGCCTGACGAACGCCCTCAAGCACGGCGGGCCCCGGAGCCGGGCGAGCGTCGTCCTCGACTGGCGCGGGCCCGGGCTCGCGCTGCTGATCCGCTCCTCGGGCACCGCGCCCCTCGTCGGCCGGGGCTCGCTCCCGGGCGCCGGGGCCGGGATCGCGGGGATGCGCGAGCGGGCCCGGATCGGCGGCGGCTGGCTGACGGCCGAGCCCGACGACGCGGGCGGGTTCGTCGTCACCGCCTACCTCCCCGCGGACGGGGTCGCCGCCGCGCCCGCCGCCGATCCCGCCGCGGTGCCCCGTGGCTGACCGCGTGCGCGTCGCCGTGGTCGACGACCAGCGGCTGTTCGCCGAGGGGCTCCGCATGCAGATCGACGCCGCCGACGACCTCGAGTGCGTCGGCATCGCGGAGGACGGACGCGCCGGGATCGACCTCGTGCGCCGCGAGGAGCCCGACGTCGTGCTGATGGACCTCCGCATGCCCGTCCTCGACGGCCTCGCCGCGACCGCCTCCCTCCGCGACGGCGCCGCCGACGCCCCGCGCGTGGTCGTGCTCACGACGATGCGCGACGACCGCGCCGTGCAGGCGGCCGCCCGGGCCGGCGCCTCCGCCTTCCTCACCAAGGACGCGCGACCCGAGGTGCTGCTCGCCACGGTGCGCGCGGCCGCGGCGGGCGACGTCACGGGCGACGCGGAGGAGCTGCTGCGCGACTTCGGCGCCCCGCCGCCCCGCGCCGACGTCGCCGCGCTCGACGCGCTGACGCCGCGCGAGCGCGAGACCTTCCTGCTCGTCGCGCGCGGGCTCACCAACAGCCAGATCGCCGAGGCGTCGTTCGTCTCGGAGTCGACCGTGAAGACGCACGTGCAGGGGGTGCTCGCGAAGCTCGGCCTCCGGAGCCGCCTGCAGGTCGTCGTCTTCGCCCATGAGAGAGGACTGGTGCGCTCGTGAACGCATCCCCCATCCGCGCGTCCGCCGGGCGCCTGGCCCGCCGCATCCGCACCCCGCGCGGCGTCGTCGCCATCGTGGTCGCCGCGGGCCTCGTCGGCGTCGCCGTCGCGAACGCGCCGGCGCCCCGCACCGAGCCGGTCGCGGATCCGACTGCGCGCGACGCGGCCGCGTGGACCATGCCGCTCGACGCGACCGTGGGCGTCCCGATGGACGCGATCGACGTCGCGGAGGACATCCGCCTGCGTCCGTGCCTCGCCGCGCAGGGCATCGCGGACGAGGCGCCCGCGCTCGACCCGGCGGTGCTCCTCGCCCCGGCGTCGCACGCGGACGGCCGCCTCGTCGCCCCGCCGCTCGACGAGGGGCGCGCCGCCCGGTACGGCCACGGGCCGGTGGTGGATCCGGCGCGCGCCGAGCTGCGGGAGCGGCGGACGGCGCGCAACGGCGACCCCGCCCGGGGGCGCGCGCTCGACGCGTGCCTCCCCGGCGTGCGCGAGGGCATCTGGGCGAGCGCCTCGACGAACCAGGGCATCCAGATGCGCGCGCTCGAGCTGCGTGCCGACGCCCGGGAGCGCGCCCTCCGCGACCCCGCGGTCGGCGCGGCGGCCGACGCCTGGCGCGGCTGCCTGGCCGGGTCCTCCGCCGACGAGCTCCGTGACCGGGGACGCCCGCTGCCCGAGGATCCGATGACCCTGCTCGAGCCCGAGCACGCCGACGCACCCTCCGAGGACATCGCGCTCGCCCGCGCCGACGCCTCCTGCCAGGCGTCGACGGGCTACCGCGCCGCCCTGTACGACGCGCAGTGGCGCGAGGAGTCGCTCGTGACCGAGGCCGACGCGGCCCTGTTCTCCTCGGGGCGCGCCCGGCAGGTCGCGGCGACCACCGCCGCCGTGCGGGAGGTGCTGCTCGCCGACCGCGGCTGAGGACCGGGCCTCCCACTCCGCCTCCGCAGGAGCAGGTCGCCCCGCGCGACGGGGCGGCCCGCGCCGTCGGATACCGTGGACGGGCCCGTCCGCCCGATCCCGTCGGGCCCCGCCTGCCCCGAGGAGCCCCCATGCGCGCCGTCGTCTACGAGCGGTTCGGCGAGACGCCCGTCGTCCGCGAGCTGCCGGATCCCGTCCCCTCCCCCCGCGGCGTCGTCGTCCGCGTCGAGGCCACGGGCGTCTGCCGCAGCGACGCGCACGGCTGGCTCGGGCACGACGACGGGATCGCCCTCCCGCAGGTGCCGGGCCACGAGCTCGTCGGGCGGATCCACGCCGCGGGCCCCGAGGTCACGCGCTTCCGGGTGGGCGACCGCGTCACCGTGCCGTTCGTCTGCGCGTGCGGCCGCTGCGAGGAGTGCCGCGCCGGCAACGGGCAGGTGTGCCGGAACCAGACGCAGCCCGGCTTCACGCACTGGGGGTCCTTCGCCGAGCTGGTCGCGCTGCACGACGCCGACGTGAACCTCATCCCCGTCCCCGAGGACCTCGACGCGGGCGCCGCCGCGCTCCTCGGCTGCCGCTTCGCCACCGCCTTCCGCGGCCTCGTGCACCGCGCCCGGCTCGAGCGCGGCGAGCGCCTCGTCGTCGTCGGCTGCGGCGGGGTCGGGCTCAGCGCCGTGATGATCGGCGTCGCCGTCGGCGCGGAGGTCATCGCGGTCGACATCGACCCGGCCGCCCTCGCGCGCGCCGCCGAGGTGGGCGCGGCCCGCACGATCGACTCGTCCGGGCTGTCCGAGGCGGAGGTGCTCGCCGCGATCCGCGCCGTCGCGCCCGACGGCGCGCAGGTGTCGGTGGAGGCGCTCGGCCGCGAGTCCACGCTGCGGCTGAGCCTGCTCGCGCTCGCGCCGCTGGGACGGCAGGTGCAGATCGGCCTGTTCGCGAGCGAGCCGACGGTGCCCGTGCCGACCATCATCGGCCAGGAGCTGAGCCTGCACGGCAGCCACGGCATGCCCGCCCACGACTACGCGGAGCTGATGGCGCTCGTGGCGTCCGGCGCCCTCCGCCCGGAGCTGCTCATCGAGCACCGGATCCCGCTCGACGACGCCCCGGCCGCGCTCGAGGCGCTCGCGTCGGGCGACCGCTCGGCGGGGATCACGCTGGTCGAGGTGGGCTGAGGGCGCCGCACGGCGCCTCCCCGCTCATCGGCCTGCGATGCTGGCGGGGTGACCCCGTCCCCCGCGCGCCGCTCCCCCGGGACGACGGCCGGGGGCGCGCTCCCCCGTCCGGTGCGCGTGGGCTACGGCGGCGCCCTCGCCGGGCTGGTGCTCCTCGACGCGGCGCTGTCCGGATCCGTCGGGCAGGCCGCGTACCTCCTCGCGGTGGTCGCGCTGGCCGTGCTCATCGCGCGTCGGACCGTCCCCGCGTGGACCGTCGGCGCCCTCTCCGCGGCCGCGACGCTGGCCACGCTCG
Source organism: Clavibacter zhangzhiyongii (assembly GCF_014775655.1). Taxonomy (NCBI): domain Bacteria; kingdom Bacillati; phylum Actinomycetota; class Actinomycetes; order Micrococcales; family Microbacteriaceae; genus Clavibacter; species Clavibacter zhangzhiyongii. The sequence continues at coordinate 2,259,683 of NZ_CP061274.1, forward strand.
CCACCGCGGCCCTCGCGCCCGCCGGGATCCGCGCGCCCTTCGCCCTGAGCGAGGGCCTCGTGCTGCTCGTCGCGGTGATCACGACCACGCGCCGGGCCGCCGGCGCACGCGGCGCGGCCGCGGTCGCGCTCGTGGCGCTCGCGACCGTGGCCCTCCCGGTGCGGCTGCTGTCGGCGGACGCCCCCACCTTCGGGATCCTGCTGGTCGCCGTGGTCGCGTGCGCGCTCGCCGTCGGCGTCACGCTGCGGAACGCCGACGCGGAGCGCCGCCTCGCCCTCGCCGTGGCGACGCAGCGCGAGCGCGACGGGCTCGCGCGCGACCTGCACGACGACTTCACGAACCGGGTGACCGGGATGATCCTGCTGGCCCAGGCCGCCCGCCGCCGCGCGGACGCCCCCGGCAGCGCGCTCGACGCGGAGCTCGCGGGCATGGAGGAGGCCGGCGGCCAGGCGCTCGCGAGCATGCGGCGCTGGGTGCGGACGTTGCGCGACACCGGCGTGGAGCGCGATCCCGAGCTCACCGACGACCCCGACGACGGGATCCGCGCGCTCCTCGACCGCTGGGAGTCCGCCGCCCCCGGTCGCCGCGCGGAGCTGGACGACACGACGCGCGCGCCCGTGCCGGCGGAGGTGCGGGCGACGGCGGCGCGGATCGTGCAGGAGTCCGTGACGAACGCGACGCGGCACGCGCCTGGCGCCGACCGGATCCGGGTGGCGCTCGCGGAGGATCCCGACCGGGACGCCGTCGTCGTCACCGTCGTGAGCCCCCTCGACCCGGCGGGCGCGGGCGCCGACCCGGTGCCCGGCTCCCCGGGCCTCGGCCTCGTCGGCATGCGCGAGCGCGCCGCCATCCTCGGCGGGACCCTCGAGGCCGGCGTCGTCGACCGCACCTGGACCGTGCGCGCGACGCTCCCCCGGGACGCCGGCGCATGACGATCCGCGTGCTGCTCGCCGACGACCACCCCTCGGTGCTCCGCGGCCTCGAGGGGATCCTCGCGCCCGAGCCTGACATCGAGGTGGTCGCGTCCTGCGCCGATGGCCTCGAGGCCCTCGAGGCGGCCCAGCGGCTGCGGCCCGACGTCGCCGTCGTCGACATCCGCATGCCGCGCATGGACGGGCTCGAGCTCACGCGGCTGCTCGCCGGATCCCGGGCGCGCGTCCCCGTGAAGGTGGTGGTCGCGACGACCTTCGACCTCGACGAGTACGTCTACGGCGCGCTCCGCGCGGGCGCCTCCGGCTTCCTCCTCAAGGACGCGGGCGCCGGCCTCCTCGTCGAGGCCGTGCGGGCCGCGCACTCCGGTGACCAGCTGATCAGCCCGTCGGTGACCGTGCGCCTGCTGCGGCACCTCGCGCCGCGGTCGGCGACGACGCTGCACCCCGACCTCACCGCGCGCGAGATCGAGGTGGCCGAGCTCGTCGGCCGCGGGCTCACCAACGCGGAGGTCGGGGCGGAGCTCGTCATCTCGCTCGGCACGGTGAAGTCGCACCTCGGATCCCTCCAGGCGAAGCTCGACGCCCGGAACCGCGTGGAGATCGCCGCCTGGGCGTGGAGCTCGGGGCTGCTGCGGCCCTGAGGCGAGGGCGCTGCGGCGAGGGCACTGCGGTAAGGGCGCGACCGCGAGGCGACGCCGTGCTGCGATGCCGCGGTCGCCGCAGACCGGCCGAACGGCCGATGCCGCCCCGCGCGCGCCGCCCGAGCATGGATCACGGCGGTCGGCCCGAGACGCGGACCCCGCCGACGAGAGGCCCGCATGACCACCACGCCACCCCGCCCGCCCGCGACGCGGCCCGCCGCCGACGCCGGCCCCGACGCCGCCCCGGCCTCCCGCGTCACCGGCCGCGTCGCCGCCCTCGACGTGATCCGCGGGGTCGCGCTCTGCGGCATCATGCTCGTGAACATCGGCCCGCAGACGCGCTTCGGCACCGCGGCCGGCTTCTACGAGATGGCCGCGCTCGGATCCACCAGCGGCTGGCTCCAGCTCCTCGTGCAGCAGCGCTTCTTCCCCGTGTTCGCGCTGCTGTTCGGCATCGGCTTCGCGCTCATCGTCGAGTCCGCCGAGCGCCGGTCGGCCCGCCCGCGGGTCGTGCTGCTCCGGCGCCTGCTGATCCTGCTCGCGATCGCCATCCCGTTCGAGTTCCTGCAGCACGGATCGGCGCTCCTGCCGTACGCGCTCGCCGGCCTCGTGGTGCTGCTGCCGAGCACGTGGCTGCCGCGCTCCCTGACGGCCGTGGCCGCGGTCGCGCTCGTCGTGGTCAGCGTGGTCGTGGCCGGCGGCGGGCTGACGCTCGTGCCGGGCATGCTCCTCGCCGGTTCCGCCCTGACGCGCTACGGCGTGGTGGCGGCGATCGGGCGGTCGCGGCGCGGATCCGCCGTGGTGCTCGTCGTCGCGCTCCTGGCCGCCGCGCCACTCCTCGCCTGGCAGGTCACGACCATCGCCGACTCCGGCTTCAGCACGGAGTCGGCAGCTGCCGGTCTCGCCCTCGCCGCCGCGTACGTCGCGCTCCTGTCGCTGCTCATGACGACCCGCGCGGCCCGCGCCCTCGAGGCCGTGTTCGCGCCGCTCGGCCGGATGGCGCTCACCAACTACGTGGCGGGCGCGCCGCTCATGCTCGCGGCGGGGGCCCTGCTCGACCTGCCGCACGCCACGTCGTGGACGCCCATGCTGCTCGCGGTCGTCGTGATCCTCGCGGTGCAGGCCGCTGCGAGCGCGCTGTGGCTCCGCGCCTTCACGCAGGGGCCGCTGGAGTGGCTGTGGCGCTGGGGCACCTGGGGCACGCGGGCGCCGTTCCGCCGGGCGGGCTGACGGGGATCGGCGGACGCGGCGGGCCGGCGGATGCCCACCCCCGCCTCCGCCGGTCGCTCGCGGTCGCGGACTAGAGCGCGCCCTGCAGCTCCGACCCGGCCGGGATGGGCGCCAGCCGCGTGACGACGGCCGGCCCCGTGATGAGGCCCGCGAGCGACGCGCCCATGCGCGCGACCGCCTCGCCCGCGCCGTGCGCGTCGAGGGCCTCCCCCGACGACCACTTCTCGAGCATCACGATGGTGCCGTCGGGGGCGTCGTGGATCGCGTAGACCTCGCAGCCGTCCTCCTCGTGGACCTCGGCGATGCCGCGGGACAGGGCGGCGACCGCCTCGTCGTGCTTGCCCTCGACGGGCGTGAAGACGGCGGTGACGACGACGGGCTGGGACATGGGATCTCCTGTGTTCGGGGTGGGACGGACGACGTGGGCGGGTTCGCTCACGGACGCGGGATGTTGCGCAGGTTCGAGCGGGCGAGCTTCACGGCCTCGCCGACGCCGCCGTTCATCACGATCTTCGACATGGAGAGCGCGAAGCCCTTCACCTGCGCGGCGGTGATCTCGGGCGGGATCGACAGCGCCATCGGGTCGGTCACGAGGTCGACGAGCGCGGGGCCGTCGTGCGCGAACGCGGCCTCGAGGGCGCCGCGGATGTCGGTCGGGTCCTCGACGCGCTGGGAGTGGATCCCGAGCGCCGCCGCGACCGCCGCGTAGTCGACCATGGGCACGTCGACCCCGAAGTCGGGGATCCCGTCGACGAGCATCTCGACCTTCACGAGCCCGAGCGTCGAGTTGTTGAACACGACGACCTTCACCGGCAGCCCGTACGCGGCGACCGTCACGAGCTCGCCCATCAGCATGGACAGCCCGCCGTCGCCCGAGATGGAGACGACCTGGCGCCCGGGGTGCGCGATCTGCGCGCCGATCGCCATCGGGAGCGCGTTCGCCATCGAGCCGTGCACGAGCGAGCCGAGCATCCGCCGCCGGCCGTTCGGGGTGAGGTAGCGCGCGCTCCAGACGTTGCACATGCCGGTGTCGCTGAGGAACACGGCGTCGTCGGCCGCGACCTCGTCGAGGACGCTGGCCGCGTACTCGGGGTGGATCGGCTTCAGCTTCTCGGCCTTCGAGGTGTACGCGCCGACGACCTGGTCCACCTTCTTCTCCTGCTCCTCGAGCAGCTCCTCCAGGAAGCGCCGGTCGGTCTTCCGCTCGACGAGCGGCAGGACCGCGCGGATCGTGGAGAGCGCGTCGCCGTGGATCGCGATGTCGACGTCGGTGCGGCGGCCGAGGCGCTCGGGCGCGATGTCGATCTGCGCCGTGCGCACCTCCTTGCCGGGCAGGAACTGGTCGTAGGGGAAGTCGGTGCCGATGAGGATCAGCAGGTCGGCGCCCGAGATGCCGGCGGCCGCCGCGCCGTAGCCGATGAGGCCCGTCATGCCGACGTCGAACGGGTTGTCCTGCTGGATCACGTCCTTGCCGCGCAGCGAGTGGCCGACGGGCGCGGCGATCCTGTCGGCCAGCTCCATGAGCTCGGCGTGCGCGGACCCCGCGCCCCGCCCCGCGAAGATCGCGACGCGCTCCGCCTCGTCGATGGCGGCGGCGAGCGCGCGCACGTCCTCCTCGGCCGGCACGATCGCGGGACGGCGCGGCAGCGAGAACGCGGGCGCCTCGCCCTCCGCCTCGAACTCGGCCACGTCGCCCGGCAGCGTGATGACGCTGACGCCGCCGAGCGCGAGGGAGTGCCGCATGGCCTGGTCGACGACGCGGGGCGCCTGGACGGCGGTCGAGATCATCTCCGTGTAGTGCGAGCACTCGACGAAGAGGCGGTCGGGGTGGGTCTCCTGGAAGTAGCCGGAGCCGATCTGGTTCGTGGTGATGTGGCTGGCGATGGCGAGCACGGGCGCGCCCGAGCGGTGCGCGTCGTAGAGGCCGTTGATGAGGTGGAGGTGGCCGGGTCCGCAGGATCCCGCGCATACGGCGAGCTTGCCGGTGAGCTGCGCCTCGGCGGAGGCGGCGAACGCGCCCGCCTCCTCGTGCCGCACGTGGATCCAGTCGATGCCGCCCTTGCGGCTCCCGCCCGTGCGCCGCACGGCGTCCACGACGGGGTTGAGGCTGTCGCCGACGACCCCGTAGATGCGGCTCACCCCCGCCTCGATGAGCTGGGCGATGAGCTGGTCGGCGACCGTGCGTGCCATGGGGTGTCCTTCCGTCGGTGGATCCAGTCAATACCCGCCGCCTCCGCGCGACCTCCGGGTGCGGGCGCTCCGCGACGCGCGCTCCGGGAATGCGGCCGGACCGGGCGCGTTGACCCTCAGGTGACCGACACGACGACCGATGCCGCCCGCTCCGACGCCACCGACCCCGACGACCTCGCCCGCTACGAGGCCTGGCACCGCGCGCGCCTCGCCGCGGTGACGAGCCCGTTCGGCAGCCTCGCGCTCATCCAGACGACGTGGCTCGCCCCCGGCCAGGAGGTCAGCGACCTCGAGGCGCTCGACGGGCAGCCCGACACCGTGCAGCTCACCCGCATCGAGCGCACGTCGCTCGAGACCGGCGAGCCCGAGCACGGCTACCGGCTGTGGGACGCGGCGAGCCCCCGGAACCGCGCGTTCGAGGACATCGAGGTCTACCCGTACGCGCCCGAGTGGATCCTCGAGGGCCGCTTCGAGCGCGTCGACGACGACCGCGTGATCCCGTTCGAGCACATCGCCGACCAGGGCCGCACGCGCGAGCTGCCCGTGCCGGGCGACATCGTGGTGGAGATCGAGGGCCAGGAGGTGCGCCTCAGCGCCTTCGCCGACGGCGACCGCCTCCAGCTCGTCTTCGCCGACGCGACCACCGGCCACGAGAGCTACGCGCCCAGCCGCTTCCTCTTCCTCCCCCGCCCGGACGGCGACGGACCCGTGACCCTCGACTTCACGCGCGCCGTCGTCCCGCCCTGCGGCTTCTCCGACTGGATGAACTGCCCGCTCCCGCCCGCCGGCAACCGCCTGACCGCGGCCGTCCGCGCCGGCGAGCGCCGCGTGGTCTACCGCGACGAGGCCTGAGCCGCCGGGGCGTCCGCGCCGTCACGGGCGCGAGGAGCCGACGGCGGGGCGCTTCCTCGCCGTGGTCGATCCCGCACCGGCAGCTCGCGCCGTCGGCGGCTCAGGCCGTCGGCAGCTCGACGCCCGCCGCCCACGCTCGGGAGACCGCGAGGTCGGGCGTGAGCGCGACGACGTCGCCTGTGGAGCCCGCGCGCAGCAGCCCCAGTCGGTCGCCGAGGCCGAGCGCCCGGGCCGGCACGGCGGTGAGCGCCGCGACCGCCGCGGGCAGGCCGAGGCCGACCTCGCGCACGGCGATGCGCAGCGCCGCGTCCTGCGTGAGGGTCGACCCGGCGATCGTGTGGGAGCCCGCGAGACGGGCGATGCCGGCGGCGACCACGACCTCGAGCGCGCCGAGGCGGTAGCGCCCGTCCGCGGATCCGGCCGCCGCCATCGCGTCGGTGACGAGCGCGACGCGGCCCGGCGCCTCCCGGAGGAGCAGCCCGGCGACCGCGGGCGCGACGTGCACGCCGTCGAGGATCAGCTCCAGCGTCACCCGCTCGTCGGCGAGCGCCGCCATGATCGGCCCGGGCTCGCGGTGGTGGATCCCCGGCATGGCGTTGAACGCGTGCGTCAGCACGGTCGCCCCCGCGTCGAACGCGGCCCGCGCGAGGTCGCCCGAGCACGTCGTGTGCCCGACGGCCGCGACCACGCCGGCCTCGACGAGCCGCCGGATCGCGTCGAGCGCGCCGTCGAGCTCCGGCGCGATGGTGACCTGCCGGAGCGCGCCCTCCCCCGCCTCCAGCAGGGCCTCGACGCGCGCTGGCGTCGGATCCACGAGGTGCTCGTGCGCGTGGGCCCCCGCCGCGTGCGGCGACAGGAACGGCCCCTCGAGGTGCGCGCCGAGCACGAGCGGGTCGTCGGCCATGACGGCGCGGATGCCCGTGAGCGAGCGCGCGAGGTCGGGCACCGGGTTGGCGACGAGGCTCAGCACCGACCGCGTCGTGCCGTGCCGCCGGTGCAGGGCGACGGCCGCGGGGATGCCGTCGGGCCCGTCGTCGTGGGATCCGCCCGCGCCGCCGTGCACGTGCAGGTCGACGAAGCCGGGGACGAGGGTGGCGTCGCCGAGGTCGACGATGCGGTCGGCGGGCGGCGCCTCGCGTCCGCTCCCGACGGCGACGATCGCACCGCCGTCGAGGAGGATCCACGCGTCGTCGGTCGTGCCGCGCTCGTCGACCGCGTGCGCCGCGCGGAGGAGCGTCGAGCCCGTCACGAGACCCGCTGCCAGGCGGGCTTGCCCGCGTGCGTGTGCCGGTAGTAGTCGGCGAGCGCGAGCCGCGACGCGGCGGCCTCGTCGACCACGACCACCGCGTGCTCGTGCAGCTGCAGCGCGCTGCCGGGCACGAACGCGGTGAGCGGCCCCTCGACGGCGGCGGCGACCGCGGCCGCCTTGCCCTCGCCCTGCGCGACCAGCACGAGCCGCCGCGCCTCGAGGATCGTGCCGAGCCCCTGCGTCATGCAGTGCGTGGGCACGTCGTCGAGCGCGTCGAAGAAGCGCGCGTTGGCCTCCCGGGTGGCGGGGGCGAGCGTCTTGATGCGGGTGCGCGACGCGAGCGACGACGTCGGCTCGTTGAAGCCGATGTGCCCGTTCGCGCCGATCCCGAGGATCTGCACGTCGACGCCGCCGGCGTCGCGGATGGCCCGGTCGTACTCCTCGGCGGCGTCGCCGAGGTCGGCGGCGCGGCCGTCGGGCACTCGCACCCGCGCCGGGTCGAAGCCGAGCGGGCCGACGACGTCGCGGGCGATGACGCTCGCGTACGACTCGGGGTGCTCGAGCGGGATGCCCACGTACTCGTCGAGCGCGAAGCCGCGCGCCCGGGCGAACGAGACCTCGCCCGCCTCGACGCGACGGCGCAGGTCGGCGTAGAGCCCGGAGGGGCTGGATCCGGTGGCGAGCCCGATGACCGCCTCGGGGTCGCGCACCACGGCGGCGGCGACGTGCGCGGCGGCCGCGCGGCCGACCGCCTCCGCCGTGGGCAGGATGATCACCTCCACGCGCGCACCCCCTCGGGCCGGACGACGGACGGACGGACGGGAGCGCCGTCGGGCGCCACGAGCGGGCTCACGAGGCGATGCTCGCGACGATGCCGTCGATGTACGCCTGGCGCTCCTCGCGCGTCGCCGGTCGCCCCACGATCCCGGGCCGCGTCTGCCACGGCATCGGCCCGGATGCGCGCCGGTACTCCACCCCGACGGCGTCGAGCCGCTCGAGGTGCACGGCGAGCCGCGCGTGGAAGTCCGCCACGTCGCGCACGCCGCCCGCGGGCCGCGGCGACCACACCGCCTCGGCGAGCGCCGCCAGCCGCGGGAAGACGAGGTAGTCGACGGTGCGCGGCGAGTCCATGTGCTCGGTCCAGATGTTCGCCTGGCCGCCGAGCACGTGCTCCGCCTCCTCCGGGGTGAGCGCGTCGGGCACGGGCTCGAACGCGAGCACGTCCTCGAGGGTCAGCGGGATGGAGACGGGGATCGGCTCGTCGGGCCCGTCGGACTGCCGGTAGTCGAGGTAGACCTGGTCGTCGGGGCAGGCGACCACGTCGTGGCCGCGGCGCGCGGCGGTGACCGCGCCGGTCATCCCCCGCCACGACGCGACGACCGCGGAGGAGGAGACCTCGCCCTCGAGGATCTCGTCCCAGCCGTACATGGTGCGGCCGGCCGCCGCGATGTGCGCGTCGAGCCCGCCGATGAACCAGCTCTGCAGCTCCAGCTCGTCGGTGAAGCCGCGCTCGCGCATGATCTCCTGCGTGCGCGGGTCCTCCGCCCACTGGTCGCGCGGGCACTCGTCGCCGCCGATGCCGACGTAGCGCGACGGGAACAGCTCCATCACCTCGTCGAGCACGCCCCGGTAGAAGTCCAGCGTCGACTCCTCCATGTTGAGGACGTCGTGGATGATGCCCCAGCGCGTGTGCACGGCCCGCGGCTGGTCCGCGCTCCCGACGCCGAGCTCCGGGTACGCCGCGATGGCCGCGAGCGAGTGGCCGGGCACGTCGATCTCCGGCACCACGTCGATGTGGCGCGCGGCCGCGTAGGCCACGACCTCGCGGATGTCGTCCTGCGTGTACCAGCCGCCGTGCGGGCGGCCGTCGCCGGGCGACCCCTCGGCGGCGCCGACCTGGGTCTCGGCGCGCCATGAGCCCACCTCCGTGAGCCGCGGGTAGCGGCGGATCTCGATCCGCCACCCCTGGTCGTCCGTCAGGTGCCAGTGCAGCGTGCTCAGCTTGTGCATCGCCATGAGGTCGATGAAGCGCAGCACCTCGCGCTTGGGCAGGAAGTGGCGGGCCACGTCGAGCATGGCGCCGCGCCAGCCGAACCTCGGGGCGTCCTGGATCGCGACGGCGGGCACGGTCCACGCGACGCCCGCGACGGGCGCGCGGCGGAACACCTGCGGCGGCAGCAGCTGCAGGAGCGTCTGGCAGGCCGCGAAGACGGCCGCCTCGTCACCGCCGCGGATCCGCACGCCGTCGGCCGTCGCGTCGAGCGTGTGGCCGCCCACCGCGAGGTCGGGGTCGAGCGCGAGGGAGATGGCGCCGGATGCCTCCTCGGTGGTCGAGGCGAACGGGAACCCGGTCGCGGGCCGGAGCGCAAACTGCAGCCAGGCGACGGTGGCGGCGAGCTCGTCGGGCGCCTGGATGCGGGTGCGGACGTCGAGGAGGAGGGAGCCCGACCCCGGCACGAGCGAGACGGGCGCGGGGATCACGGCGAGGGGGGTGGTCATGCGGGTCAGCCCTTCACGGCGCCGGCGGACATGCCGGACACCAGGTTGCGTTGGATGATCATGAAGAAGACCACGACCGGCAGCGAGAACAGCACGGATGCGGCCATCTGGGCACCGAAGTCGGTGCCGGTGGTCTGTGTGGTGAACGACGCCAGCCACACGGGCAGCGTGTAGTGCGACTGGTCCTGCATGAACGTGTTGGCGACGATGTAGTCGTTCCACGCCGCGATGAACGCGAACACGCTCGACGCGATGATGCCGGGCATCACGAGCGGGAACAGGATCCGCGTGAGCACCTGCCAGGTCGAGCACCCGTCGATGCGGGCGGCCTCCTCCAGCTCCACGGGGATCGCGAGGAAGAAGCCGCGCATCACCCAGATGGTGAAGGGCAGCACCGCCCCCACGTAGGCGAGCACGAGGCCGGCGTAGGTGCCGATGAGCCCGATCTGCGTGAAGATCAGGAACTGCGGGATGAGCAGCGCGGTCGCGGGCAGCATCTGCACCACGAGGATCGCCACCATGATCGGCCGGCGCCCGCGGAACGAGAAGCGGGAGAGCGCGGCGGCCGCCAGCAGCCCCAGCACGATGGAGAGCACGACCGCGCCCGCCACCACGACGGTCGAGTTCCGCAGGTAGAGCAGGAAGTCGCCGTTGGTGAACGCGGCCACGAAGTTCGCGAGCGTCGGATCCTCGGGGACGAACCCCGGCGTCCGGCTCATCGACTCGGAGCGCGGCTTGAAGGCGGTGTTCACCATCCAGTAGACGGGGAAGATCCACACGACGCAGAAGACCGCGGCGATGGAGTTCCCGAGCCACGGGCGGCGGCGGCGCCTCCGGGAGGAGCGGGCGGCGCTCCGGCGCTCCCGGCCCCCGCCCGCGACGACGGCCCGGGCCTCCTCCTCGGTCTCGGGCGCCACGGCGCCGGTGCCCGCGGGTGCTGTCGTGGTCACAGGTCTTCTCCCGATCGGATGAGGTTGCGGATGTAGAACGCCGTGAGCACCAGCAGGAGCAGCGTGGTGACGACCGAGATCGCCGCGCCCTGCCCGAGCTCGAAGCCGACGAACGCGGTCGTGTAGGTGAAGACGCCGAGCGTCGAGGTCGCGTCGTCGGGACCGCCCTGCGAGACGAGCCAGATCTGGTTGAAGACGTTGTAGTCCCAGATCACCGAGAGGATCGTCACGAGCAGCAGCGTGGGCTTGAGGAACGGCAGCGTGATGGTGCGGTACACCGCGAGCTCCGAGGCGCCGTCGAGGCGCACGGCCTCCTTCAGCTCCGGCGGGATCTGCGTCTCCGCGGCGTAGAGCGTCAGCGCGATGAACGGCACGGCCTGCCAGACGATGAGCATCCAGATGGACGTGTAGGCGAGGAACGCGTCGTTCGACCAGTCGACGTCGGTCATGTCGCCGAAGACCCCGAGCTGCGTGAGCATCCAGTTGACGACGCCGTAGCCCGGCTGGAACAGCCACTTCCACACGAGCGAGGAGGCGACGTTCGGCATGGCCCACGCGAAGATGAGCACGATGGTGACGGCGTAGCGGAACGGCGTGCTGATCCGGGTCATGAGGTGCGAGACGCCCGTGCCGATGACCACGCTGCCGATCACCATGGCGGCCGTGAAGAGGATCGTGCGCACGAGCGCCGCCCAGAACGCCGGCTCCTGCACGAGCTCGACGTAGTTGCCGAGCCCCACGCTCTCGTACGCGCCCGTGTAGAGGGTGCGCTGGTCGGAGTCGGTCGTCGAGGTGATGACGAGGTAGACGATGGGCGCGACGAGCACGACCAGCAGCACGAGGCCGGCCGGCGAGAGGAGCCAGGCGGGGGCGGAGCTGCCGCGTCGCGGGGACGGGCGGCCCGGGGATCCGACGGATCCGCGGGGCTTCGGCGGGCGCGTGCCGGTGAGGGCCACGGTGCCTCCTTCGGGTGGTGGTGCGGGTGTCGCGGACGGCGGGCGCGCGGGGCGCCGGACGGGTGCGGGGCGGGGCGCCGGTCGTCGGACCGGCGCCCCGCCGCGCGTCACTTGGAGTTGAGCTTCTCGTCGGCGGCGGAGTCGAAGTCCGCGGCCGCGGCCTCGGGGGTCTTCGTGCCGGAGGCGATGGAGGCGAACAGCTGGTTGATGCTCTTGTCGCCCTCGAGGTCGGCCCAGGCCCCGCTCGCGGGGGTGGCGTTCGAACGGAGCGCGGCGTCGAAGAAGCCCTTGTCGAGCGGCGACAGCGAGCTCGACGCGGCCTCGACGGCCTCGGTGCTGTTCGGGATCCACGTGTCGTTGCCGAAGACCCACTCCGACTGGATGTCGGGGCTGGCGGCGATCTTCGCCCACTGGAGCGCGAGCTCCGCGTTCTTCGACTTGGCGGCGATGCCCCAGTCGGATCCGCCCAGCATCACCGGCTGCGTCTCACCCGACTTGCCCGGCAGCGGGAAGCTGCCCAGGTCGTCGTCGGTCAGCTCCGGGTTGGCCTTCTTGATCATGTCGATGTAGCCGTTCGACGCGAGGATCGCGCTGGTGGTGCCGTCCGCGAAGACCTGCGTCTGGTCGGGCGCCGTGGTGTCGAGCGTGCGCGACGCCGCCGTGGAGTACGCGTTCTGGAACTCCTGGAAGTCGGCGAGGCCCTGCTGCGCCTTCGCGTCGCCGAAGGCCGGCGTCCACGTGCCGTCGTCCTCGGTGGCGATCTCGCCGCCCGCGTCCCACACGAACTGCATGCCCGCGAACCAGTACTGGCCCGGCATGTAGAAGGGCGAGAAGCCGTCGGTGGAGGAGTTGGCGGCGGCCACCTTCTCGAGCGCCGCCGTGAGCTCCTCGTAGGTGGTCGGCGCCTCGGTGACGCCGGCGTCCGCCCACATGGTCTTGTTGTAGATCACGGCGCGGGCGCCCGCGAAGCCGGGCACGGCGTACAGCTTGCCGTCGACGGTGGCCGGGGCCTCGAGGCCCTCGAGCCACGTCTGGCCCTGCGCGAGGTCGTCGCGGTACGACGTGAGGTCGAGCAGCCCGCCGTTCGCGGCGTAGCTCGCGACCTGCGTGTTGCCGATGTCGAGCACGTCCGGCGGGGTCGAGGTCGACAGCGCGGTGGCGACCTTGGTGGTGATGCCGTCCCACTGCTGGGTCTGCACCTTCACCTCCGCGCCGGTCTGCGCCGTGAACTCGTCGTTGATCGCCTTCATCGTCTCGTCGGTGTAGTCGCCGGTCATGACCCAGACGTTCAGGGTCTTGCCGTCGCCCTTCGTGGCGGCGATCTCCTGGGCGGATCCGTCGCCGGCCGCGGTCGTGCCGCCGCTCGAGCAGGCGGTGAGGGCGAGGACGGCGGCGAGGCCGAGGCCGGCCGTCAGTCTCATGTGTCGCATGGTGGTTCTCCTGGGGTTCGGTGCGGTGCGGTGCGGTGCGGTGCGTGTCGGGATGGTCGGGGAGGTCAGTAGACGCCGAGCTCGGCCTGGAGCATGAGCGAGGCGCCGCCGAGGAGCACGAGGTCGGCGTCGTCGTCGCTCATCCGGAGGGAGAGCGCGTCGCCGACGCTGGCGAGCGTGCGGGCGCGGATGGTGGCGAGGGTCGCGTCGCGGAGGGGCCCCTCGATGAGCTCGCGGGGGCCGGTGACGACGACGTGGTTGAGGTTGAGGGCGCTGATCACGGGCGCGATGACGACGCCGAGCGCGGATCCGGCGTCGCGGAGGGCCGCGTCGCGCGCGTCGTCCGCGAGGCCCTCGATGCGCCGGGCGAGGTAGCGGGCGCCGATCACCGTCTCGAGGCAGCCGGAGCGGCCGCAGGTGCAGGCCTCGCCGGCGTCGGGATCCCCGACCGTGACGTGGCCGATCTCCCCCGCCGCGAACTGCTCGCCCTGCACGAGCGCGCCGCCGATCACGAGGCCGACGCCCACGCCGTCCTCGATGGTGACGACCATGACGCTCTGCCCGGGCACCTCGCTGAACATGTGCATCCCGACGGCGGACAGGTTCGCGTCGTTGGCGATGCGCACGGGCACGCGGAAGTGGTCGGCGAGGCGCGCCCGGAGCGGCACGTCGGACCACTCGAGGTCGAGGGCCGCGCGCACGACGCCCTGGTCGTCGACGATGCCGGGCACCCCGACCGCGATGCCGAGGAGGCGGCGGGGCGTCTGCGCCACGAGGCGCTCGCTGAGGCGCACGACCTTGGCGACGGCCGCGTCGCCGGTGGCGCCGTCGACCTCGAGGGACGACTCGGCGAGCACCTCGCCGCGGAGGTTCATCACCGCCCCGACGAAGCGGCGGCCGTTGGAGAGGTCGAGGGCGACGATGTGGAAGGAGTCGGCGTCGATCTCGACGAGCTGAGCCGGCTTGCCGACGCGGGCGTCCTCGCGCTGCCCGACCTCGGCGACGATCCCGTCGGCCGCGAGCTCGCTGACGAGCACCGAGACGGTGGGGCGCGTCAGGCCGGACTCGCGGGCGAGGTCGGCGCGGCTCATGGCGCCGCGGTGGAACAGCGCCTGCAGCATCATCGAGCGGTTGTGCACCCGGTTGTGCTGCGGCAGCGACTTCGAGACGGCGCGGCGGGTGCGGGTGCCGGCGGGGCCGGAGGCGGCCGGGGCCAGTTCGGTGGGCATGCGCGCCATCTCCTCTCCATGCGGTCGACGTCGACCGCTTGGAGCGTTAGTAAATCCTCCTTACAAACGCGGTGTCAAGCGTTCGGCCGAGATCCGAACGCGAAATCTCCCGGAAACACGGCCCTGTGCGGCAGGATCCGTCGACGAACCCCTTGTGGCCGTCGGGTTTGTAATGTTTACTAACGAACGCGGCGCCGGAGCTGCGGCCGCATCGCGGTCCTCCGGAGGCGCAGGAGGAGTCACGGTGCGCATCGGGCTGGACATCGGCGGCACGAAGATCGAGGCGGTCGCCGTCGACGGCGACGACCTCGTGGTCTCCGCCCTCCGCCGCCCCGCCGGCCACGGCGGCGTCGAGGTCCTCGACAACGCCGTGCGCGCGGTCGAGGAGCTGGTCGCGCGCCTCGGCGAGCCCGTCGTCGCGTCCGTCGGCGTCGGCATCCCCGGCATGGTGGATCCCGCGACCGGCACCGTGCAGCACGCCGTCAACCTCGGCATCGACGGCTTCCCGTTCGGACCCGGCCTCGAGACGCGCCTCGGCGTCCCCGTCGCCCTCGAGAACGACGTGAACGCCGCGGCCGTCGGCGTCTCCCAGCTGCTCGGCCTGCGTGGATCCCTCGCCTACCTCAACGTCGGCACCGGCCTCGCGGCCGGCCTCGTCACCGACGGGGTCCTCCTCCGCGGGGCGCGCGGCGGCGCGGGCGAGATCGGGCACGTGCCCGTGGATCCCGCCGGCCTCCCCTGCCCCTGCGGCCAGCGCGGCTGCCTCGAGACGACGGCGTCCGGCGCGGGCGTCGCCCGGCAGTGGAGCGGCACCGGCGCGCACGCGGCGGTCGAGGTCTTCCGCGCGGCCGAGCGGGGCGACCCGCTGGCCCGGGACATCCGGCTGCGGCTCGCGGAGGGCATCGCCGCGGCGGTCCGGATCCTCGTGCTCACCAACGACGTCGACGCCGTGGTCGTCGGCGGCGGCGTCAGCCGGCTCGGCGCGCCCCTGCTCGACGACGTGCTCGGCGTGCTCGCCCGGCAGGCCGCGACCTCCCCGTTCCTCGCGAGCCTCGGCATCCCCGACCGCGTCCGCCTCCTCCCGCCCGAGCTGCCCGCGGCCTCCGTGGGCGCCGCGCTCCTGCGTCCCGCCCACGAGCTGGACCGCCCGCTGCCCCGCTGACCCGTCCCCGCACGACCCGCACGACCCGCACGACCCGGCATCCCCGATCGATGAAGATGGAGAGACGACATGACCGACCCCCGCCCCGCCGGCGACCACCCGCTCGGCGCCCGCCCCCTCAGCCGCCGGGCCCTGCTCGGCGGATCCGCGGCCGCCGTGGGCACCGCGCTCCTCGCGGCCCCGCAGGCCGCCTCCGCCTCCGGCCCGCTCCTCGGCGCCCCCGACCTCGGCTCCCCGACCGCGTCCCGCGCGCTCATGCGCAGCGCGAAGGGCGCGTACGAGTTCCTCGACGGCCGCGTCGACGAGTACGCGACCGGCAGCCAGCTCCGCCTCCCTCGCAGCTACCAGGGCGGCTTCTTCACCACGCCGACCTTCGACTTCGTGTCGTCGTTCGCGTACGACGACGCGCTCGTGATCCTCGCCTACCTCGGCCGCGGATCCCGCGCCGACGTCCGCCGCGCCACGGTCCTCGGCGACGCGCTCCTGTTCGTGCAGGCGAACGACCCGATCGGCGACGGCCGCACCCGCGCGTCGTACCAGCCGGACACGTTCCCGGCCACGGGAGCGCCGTCGGGGAACCTCGACATCGGCTCCCCCGCCGCGTACACCGGCAACCAGAGCTGGGTCGGCATGGCGTTCGCGCGGCTCTTCGTCGTGACGGGCCAGCGCCGGTTCCTCGACGGCGCCGTGCGGCTCGGGCGGTGGATCCGCGCCAACGCGACGGACACGACCCGCGCGCCGTACGGCTTCACGGGCGGACGGAACGCCGACGACCAGCCCATCACGTTCAAGTCGACCGAGCACAACATCGACGTCACGGGGTTCTTCACGCAGCTCGCCGAGCTCACGCGCGACGCGTCGTGGGCCGCGGACGCCGCGATCGCCCGGTCCTTCGTCGAGGCGATGCAGGATCCGGCCGACGGCCACCTCTGGACCGGCACCGACCCCGACGGCGTCACGGTCAACCGCACGGTCGTCCCCGAGGACGTGCACACGTGGGCCTACCTCGCGACCCTCGACCCGCGGTACTCCCGCGCGCTCGACTGGGTGGTGGCGAACCTGTCCGCGGTCGACGGCCCCTACACGGGCCCCTCCTACAGCGACACCGACACGAGCAAGGTGTGGTTCGAGGGCTCCGGGCACCTCGCCCTCTGCTTCCGCATCCGCCGCGCCCCCGGCGACAGGGCCCGCGCGATCGAGCTGTTCCGCAGCATCGAGGTCGCGCAGGTCGAGCAGCCGAACGGCGACGGGAAGGGCGTGGTCTCCGCCTCGAGCGACGGCCTCGACACGGGCTTCGGCGACATCTACTACGCGAGCCTGCACACGGGCGCGACCGCGTGGTTCCTCCTCGCCGCCACGCTCACCAACCCGTTCCGCCTCGGCGGACCGCGGTCGCGATGAGCGCCGCGCACGACGGCCGCGGGACGATCTCCCGCCGCGCCGCCCTCCTGGGGGTGGCGGGCCTCGGCGTCGCCGGGCTCGCCGCGACCGCTCCGCTCCCGTCCGGCGTGCCGGCGGCCCGGGCGGCGGCCGCCGTCGTCCCGTCCGCCGCCTCCGTCACGAGCGCCTTCGGGTTCCTCGCCGCGAAGCTCGACCAGCGGGCGACCGGATCCACCCTCCGCGTCCCGCAGAGCTACACGGGCGGCAGGCAGGGCGCCGCGGGCTTCGTGTCGAGCTTCGCCTACGACGACGCCATCATGATCCTCGCCTGGGTCGCCCGCGGCACCGCGGACGATCTGCAGCGCGCGACCGTCCTCGGCGACGCCCTGCTGTACGCGCAGGCGCACGACCCCATCGGCGACGGCCGCACGCGCGCGTCGTACCAGCCGGATCCGTTCATCACCGCGAGCGGGGCGCCGTACATCGGCTCCCCCGCGGCGAACACGGGCAACCAGGCGTGGGTGGGCATGGCCCTCGCGCGGCTCAGCCGCGCCACCGGGCAGAGCCGCTTCCTCGCGGGGGCGGTGCGGCTCGGCGACTGGATCCGCACGAGGACGCTCGACACGACCCGCGCCCCGTACGGCTACACGGGCGGGCGCGACGGATCCGACGTGCCGTACGCGTTCAAGTCGACGGAGCACGCCATCGACGTCCTCGCGTTCTTCACCATGCTCGCGACCCTCACCGGCGACGCCGCGTGGACCGGCCGCGCGGCGACGGCGTCGTCGTTCCTGGCGGCGATGCGGGACGCGTCCGACGGCCACCTGTGGACGGGCACCGACGTCGACGGCACGACGATCAACCGCACGCCCATCCCGGGCGACGTCCAGAACTGGGCGTACCTCGCCACCGGCAGCAGCGCGTACTCGCCCGCGGTCACGTGGGTCATCGGCCAGCTGGCCGCGACCGACGGCGGCTTCACCGGGTCGTCCTACAGCTCGGCCGACCGGTCGAAGGTGTGGTTCGAGGGCACGGCGCACCTGGCGCTGGCGGTGCGGGCGCGCGGCGCCACCGGGGATCCGGCGCGCTACGCCGACCTCATGGCCACGCTCGAGCGCGCGCAGTCCGCAGCTCCGATCGCGGACGGACGCGGCATCGTCGCGGCGTCGAGCGACGGCCTGGTCACGGGCTTCGGCGACACCTACGACGCGAGCCTGCACACCGGCGCCACGGCCTGGTACCTGCTCGCGGCGCTCGGGGCGAACCCCTTCCGCCTCTGACGCGCGTGCGGCCGACGGGTCCGGGCGCTCGGCGGAGCGCCCGGACCCGTCGCGGCTAGCCGAGCGCCTCGGGCCGCACCCAGTCCTTCCCGTGCACGTGCTGGTCGAGGAACGCGAGCACCGTGCGGTACCAGACCACCGACTGCTGCGGCTTCAGGATCCAGTGGTTCTCGTCCGGGAAGACGAGGAACCGGTGCGGCGTCGTGCCGTCGTCGGCGGCGTGGTGCTCGGCCAGCTCCGACCAGAGGCGCAGGCTCTCGCCGATCGGCACGCGGTAGTCGCGGTCGCCGTGGATCACGAGCATGGGCGTCACGATGTCGCGCACGGAGTGGTGCGGCGAGTTCCGGTCGAGCCCCTCGGCGGAGAAGATGCTCTGCCAGTACTGCGAGGAGTCGGTCGTCGGCCCGAACTGGTCGAGCGCCCACAGGCTCGCGTGGCTGACGATCGCGCGGAACCGGTCGGTGTGGCCGGCGACCCAGTTGGCCATGTAGCCGCCGAACGAGCCGCCCATCGCTGCGGTGCGCGACGCGTCGACGTCCTCGCGCGCCTCGACGGCGTCGGTGATCGACATGAGGTCGGTGTAGGGCGCCTCGCCCCACGCGTCCCAGCCGCGCGCGATGAAGTCGAGGCCGTAGCCGGTGCTGAGCGCGGGATCCGGCAGCAGCACCGCGTAGCCGCGGGCCACCATCACCTGCGGCGTCCAGCGCCAGCTCCAGGCGTTCCAGCTGTTGAGCGGGCCGCCGTGGATCCACAGCAGCAGCGGCGCGGGCGCCTCCGCCGACGCGCCGTCGGGCAGCACGAGCCAGCCGCGCACGCGGGCGCCGTCGGCGGCGGTCGTCTCGACCTCGGTCATGGTGCCGGTCGTCGGCGGGATGGGCGCGGGCGTCGCGAGCTCGGTGACGGATCCGTCGGCCGCCGACACGCGCACGGGGTGCGCGGGGGCCATCCACGAGGAGCGGAGGGCGAGCACGTCGCCCGACTCCCGGTCGACGCGCACGTCGGTGTACGAGTGGTCGTCGGTCGTGAGCTGCGTGACGGCGCCGTCGAGGCCGATGCGGAAGACAGGCCCGCGGCCGTCCTGGTCGGCCGTGACCACGAGCGCCTGCGAGTCGACGTCGAACTGCAGCGACGTCGGCCAGCGGTCCCAGTCGGCGGCGACGCGGCGGGCGTCGGATCCGTCGAGCGCCGACACCCAGATCTCCTGCTGCGTCGGCGCGGCGGGCGTCGCGCGGTCGGTGCGCACGTAGGCGAGGAGGGCGCCGTCGGGGCTGACGACGGGCGACTCGAGGTCGACGCCGGGCACGTCGAGGAGCGTCGTGCGCTCCCCCGTGGCGACGTCGATGGACACGAGCGCCTGGCGGGAGCCGCGGCGCTCCTTCACGCCGAGGGCGACGACGAGCGTGCGGCCGTCGGGGCTGATCGCGGCGGTGGCGTGCTCGAGCGTGCGCCCGGGACGCGGCGTGAGGTCGTGCGGGCGCGGGAGCGACGCGGGGTACGGCTGCGCGGTCGCGCCGGGCGCCGACGCCGCGGATCCGCCGTCCTCCCCCTCGGCCTCGGCGGCGAGCGCGGCGGCCGCGTCCGTGGCGGTGGGCCGGGCGGGCTCCTCCGCGAACGCGTCGCGGAGGTCGAGCGCGAGCAGGTGCGGCTCGTCGGGGCCGAGGTCGTGGTCCCAGTAGCGGACCGGGTAGCTCTCGTGCAGGATCGCGTTCACCTTGAGGTCGGCGCGGGCCTTCCTGGCCACGGCGTCGGCCTCGAGCGAGGCGGATCCGGGGAGCAGCGGCGCCTGCAGCACCACCGTCGCGGCGTCGCGCGCCACGGCCGCGATGCCGTCCACGCCGCCGACCAGCCGGGTGAGGGCGCGGGCCTCGCCGCCCGCGGCCGGCAGGATCCAGAGCTGGGCCGCGTCCTTCGCCTCCGCGTCGTCCGCGTCGGGGCGGGAGGAGACGAAGAGGAGGTCGCCGGTGGCGGTGAAGGCCGCGCCCGCCTCGCTCTTCGCGGAGCGGGTGAGGCGCTGCGGCACGCCGCCGCCCGCCGCGGGCACCACCCAGAGGGCGTGCCGGTAGCCGGTCCGGGCGGCGTCGAGGGTGGTGACGGTGAGCACCGCGCGGCGTCCGTCGGGCGAGAGCACGAGGCCGCCGAGGCGCGGGACGGCGATGAGGTCGTCGAGGTCGGAGAAGGGGCTGCGGGTGTCGGGCATGCCCCCACGCTAGCCGCGGCGACGGGCGCGGGGCTCCGTGGCGGCGCGCGCCGTCCGGGTCGCGCGTCCCGCCGCGCCCCGCCCCCCGCGCGGCGCGACCCCCGTCCGCGGGCCGGGAGGATCGCCCGCTCCCCGCTAGGATCGGTGCCATGGAGCGGCGAGCCGGTCGGGTCGGGAGGCCTGCGCGGGTGTCACGGAGGCTCATCGCGGAGGCCGCCCTCGAGGTCGGCCTCAGCACCCTCACCCTCACCTCCCTCGCGCATCGCCTCGGCGTCGACCACTCGACGCTGTACCGGCACGTCGCCAGCCGCGAGGACATCGTGCTGCTCGCCTGCGACACCGCGATCGCCCGCATGGACTGGCCCCGGGTGCCCGACCTCACCGCCGACGAGCTCGTCGCGCCGGACGGGCTCGCGTGGCGCCGCTACCTGGAGCAGGCCGTCGAGCGCGTCTGGGACATGTACGACCGGCACCCCGGCCTCGCGAGCGCCATCCACCACCTCGACACCGCGCCCGACCAGGCCATCCTCCGCTTCACCGGCGCGATCCGCGACCTCACCCGCATGGGCTTCCCCGAGGCGGAGGCCGTCCTGGTGCTCGACGTCGTGCTCGACATCGCGGTGGAGTCGTACGTCGGCTGGGAGCGCGTCCTCGCCCTCGGCCCCGCGGACGTCGTGCGCCCCGCGTCCTCCGCGCCCCTCGACGACGCGGCGATGCCCGCCGCCGTGGGTCGCGGGCTGCTCGCCATCGCCGCCGACGAGCGCGCCGTCGACGCGGACGCCGCCGCTGCGGTGGCCGCCACGCACGCCGCGCGCCGCAGCGCCCCCGCGCACTCGTCCGGCACGCCCGACCCCCTGCACGCCCGCGAGGAGGAGGCGCAGCGCGCCGCGCTCCGCTCCGTGGACCGCGTGACCGCGCGCTTCGCGGGCGAGGTGTCGACGGGATCCGCCGCGACGCCGCGCGACTGGTGGCGCCGCAAGCTCGGCGTGGTGCTCGACGGCGTGGGCCGGCTGCGCGTGCCGGCGTCGCCCCGCGACGAGCGCTAGGAGCCGGCCGGATCCTCGGCGCCGGCCGCGTGCGCCGCGAGCACGGGCGCCAGCACGGCGCGGACGGCGGCCGCCCCGTCGTCGTTGAGGTGCAGCCGGTCGTCGGTGAGGGTCGGGTCGAGCTCGCCGTCGCCGAAGCCGAGGGCGGGCCAGAGGTCCACGTACTCCGCCCGGACGACGGGCGCGAACTGGCGCAGGTGCACGTTCACGACGCGGATCCGCTCGGCGTGCTCCCGCCCGCGCGGCGGCACCGAGAGCAGGACGATGCGCGCGGTCGGCAGGTCGCGACGCAGGTGCGCGAGGACGGTCTCGAGCGTGCGGACCGTCTGCTCGGGCCCGCGGCGGGCGGCCCCGAGGTCGTGGGTGCCGCAGGAGAGGACGACCGTCGACGGATCCGCGGCCACCGCCTCCGGCAGGAGGGCGAGCACGTCGTCGGCGGTCTGGCCGGCACGGCCGAGGTCGAGGACGCCGGCGGTCGCGCCCTCCTCCGCGTCCGGGCCGGGGACGAGCCGATCCCAGCCGCCGTCCCCCGTGAGGCTGTCGCCCAGGAGGGCGATCGTGCGGATGCGCGGAGCCATGGATCCACCTCTCGTCGTGCCCATCATGGTCCCCGCCCCCGGGGATGTCACGGGTCCGCCGCGGCCGTCAGCCGGGCCGGCGGCGGGTGACCCGGCGCCACCACCGACGCGGGCGGGGCGCCGCGACGAGCACGGCGACGGCGATCACGAGCGGAAGGGAGAGGATCACCGCGACGACCGCACCGGCCTGGCCGGGGCTGACCGCCATCCCGAGCACGTCGACCGTGACGCGGGACGCGGCGCCGTCCGTGAGGTCGGTGGTGCTGCGCGCCCGCCCGTCGTCCACGGGCATGGGCTTCCACGCCTCCGAGGCGGCCGGATCCGGATCCGCGGCGTCGGGGGCGCCCGCGCCCGTGGGGGTGCGGGCGGTCTGCGCCGGGTCCTCCCCCGCGAGGATCGCGAGGTCCGCCCGCGCCTGCACGGGCGCGGAGACGCTCATGGTGACCGCCGTCGCCAGCCCGGCCGACGCGAGGGCGATGCCCACGAGCGTCAGGACGATGAGGCCGATGCGCGGCGCCCCCATCCGCCGCCTCACCGGGCGGCCTCCTCGAGCGGCCGCTCCGTCGCGCGACGCCGGGAGGCGGCGAGCGCCTTCCCGGTGATGCGCGTCGCCATCGACGTGAAGATCACGCCGTGGAACGGGAGGATCGAGAACCAGTACAGCCGGCCGGCGAGGCCGGACGGGAAGAAGATGGCGCGCTGGCGGTAGTCGCTGCCGCCGCCCTCGCGCGGCGTCGCGCTGAGCTCCAGCCAGGCCTCGCCGGGCAGCTTCATCTCAGCGCGCAGGCGGAGCGACGATCCGCGCTCGATGTGCTCGACGCGCCAGAAGTCGAGCGCGTCCCCGGTCTGCAGCGTGGTCGCGCTGCGACGGCCGCGGCGGAGGCCCACGCCCCCCACGAGCTTGTCCATCCAGCCGCGGGCGGCCCAGGCGACGGGCAGCGAGTACCAGCCGTTGTCGCCGCCGATCGACTCGATCACGGCCCAGAGGTCCTCGGGCGCGGCGTCGGTCGAGCGCTCCTTGAGGTCGAGGTAGACGGTGTGGCCCGACCACTCGGGGTCGCTCGGCAGCAGGTCGCTGGGCGCGCCGACCACGGCCGAGTCCTTCCAGCTGGTCTCGACCACGCCGTCGCGCATCCGCCCGAGCGCGAGGCGCACGGCCCGGCGGTAGCCGGTGAGCCCGCCCTCGGGGTCGGGGATGTACGTGGAGATGTCGTGCTCCCCCATCACGCAGTCGTACTGCAGCGACTCGATGATCGGCACCGCGAGCGTGCGCGGGATCGGCGTGACGACGTTGACCCAGTGCGCGGCGAGCCGCGGCGCGAAGATCGGGATGGACGCGATGGGCCGCTGCGGCAGGCCCGCCTCGACCGCGTAGCCGTTCATCATCTGGCCGTAACGGAGAACGTCGGGCCCGCCGATGTCGAAGGTGCGGTTGAGGTCGTCGGGCAGGTCGGCCGCGGCGACGAGGTAGTAGAGCACGTCGCGGATCGCGATGGGCTGGATGAAGTTGCGCACCCAGCCGGGCGCGGGCATGAAGGGGAGCACCTCGGTGAGGTGGCGGATCATCTCGAACGAGGTGGAGCCGGATCCGATGACCACGCCCGCCTGCAGCGCGATGGTCGGCACGCCGCTCGCGAGGAGCACGTCGCCGACGGCCTTGCGGCTCGCCAGGTGCTTCGAGAGCTGGTCGGCGTCGGGGTGCAGACCGCCGAGGTAGACGATGCGGCCGACGCCCGCGGCCTCCGCGGCCTCGGCGACGTGCTCGGCGGAGGCGCGCTCGGAGGAGGCGAAGTCGCCCTTCGCGCCCATGCCGTGCACGAGGTAGTAGAGGACGTCGACGTCCTGCACGGCGGGGCCGAGCGTCGAGGCGTCGGAGAGGTCGCCGCGGACCACCTCCACGTCGTCCCGCCACGGCACGTCGGTGAGACGGCGGGGGTCGCGGACGAGCACGCGCACCCGGAAGCCCGCCTCGAGGAGGCGGGGCACGAGCCGACCGCCGATGTATCCCGTCGCTCCGGTCACGAGGGCGAGACGGGAGGCGGAGCTCGGCGAAGTCATTCCCTCACGCTAGGCAATCAGCCTGGCAAGCGGCTCCCAGGAGCCGGGACGGGAGGTGGGCAGGACCCGGATCAGCCCTCGGCGGACTCCAGCTCGGCGAGGTACCGGCGCCAGATGGCGCCGTGCTCCGCCTCGCACGTGGACCAGTCGACGGGACGGCCGTGGACCAGGTCCTCCAGCAGGTCGAGGTGCAGGCGCCAGCTGGCCTTGAGCACGTTCGCGATGCCGGCCGGCAGGACCCCGGAGACCGTGACGACGAGGTCCGTCTGCCGATCGCGCGGACCGCCGGGCACCTCCTCCAGGCTGAGGTGGAAGCGCGCGGTGACCTCGCCCTCGTGCACGAACGTGTACTCGATGCAGCGGCCCTCGTCGAAGCGCGTGATGATGCCGCCGGACGCGGTGGCGAGGCTCAGGTCGGGGGCGCTCATCCACTCGAACCAGAACTCGCCGCCCTCCTCGGGCTCGATGGAGGCCTCGGCGAGCCAGCCGGAGACCATGTCGGCGTCGGAGACCGCGTCCCACACGATGAGGGCGGGGAGGTCGATGAGACGACGGAAGACGAAGCGGTAGGGCAGGAAGACGGTCGACGCCCGGGCCTCCGACAGCACGGCGCCGGGCAGCGAGGGGAACCGCTCGCGCATCTCGCGCAGCACGCGGGCGTCGTCGTCGAGGCCGTGCGAGGGGGGCATGCCCTCGTCGAGCTCGCGGGAGGCGAGGCGCGCCTCGGTGGCGTCGGCGTAGTCGAGGGCGGGTGCTCCTCCGCGGCGGCGGGCGGGCGCGGCGTGCTCGGCGCGCGGGTCGGACGGCTCGCTGGCCTGTCCGGGGGTGTGATCGGGATCCACGTCCTGAGCCTAGGCGGGTCGCGCCGTCCGCCGCCGTCGGATTCCACACATGCCGCAGACGCGACGCCGAGCGGACGTCGACCGCGCGTCGCCGGGCGCGCGCGGGGCCGCCCGTATCCTGGACGCCGGCGCACGGGCGGGTCCGGCGCCGGGACAGGGACGAAGATGCCTCGTACGCTCGCGCTCGCCGTCGACTTCGGCGGCACCAAGGTGGAGTCCGCGCTCGTGGACGACGCGGGCCGCGTGCTCGAGGGCAGTCGCTCCCGCCGGCCCACCGGATCCGGGCGATCCGCCGACGAGCTGCTCGACGCCGTCGCCGTCGTCGCGCGCCGGGCCGTCGCCGCCCTCCCCGCGGGCGCCGAGCTGGTCGGCGTCGGCGTCGCCGCCGCGGGTCCGGTGGACGTGGGGCGCGGCCTGGTCTCGCCGCTCAACGTGCCGGCCTGGCGCGGCTTCCCGCTGCGCGACCGCGTCGCCGAGCTCGTGCCCGACGTGCCGGTGACGCTGCAGATGGACGGCCTCGCCATCACCCTCGCCGAGCACTGGGTCGGCGCCGGCCGTGGCCACGACCACGTGATGGGCATGATCGTCTCCACGGGCATCGGCGGCGGGCTCGTGCTCGGCGGCCGGACCGCCGCGGGATCCACGGGCAACGCGGGCCATGTCGGGCACATCGAGGTCGCCGGCTTCGACGACCCGTGCGCGTGCGGCGGCAGCGGCTGCGTGGAGGCCGTCGCCTCGGGCCCCCGGAGCGTCGCGTGGGCGCGCGCGCAGGGCTGGACGGGATCCACCGGCGAGGACCTCGCGGCCGGGTACCGCGCGGGCGACGAGCTCGCGGTCGCGGCCGTGCGACGCGCCGGCCTCGCGATCGGCCGGGCCATCGCGTCGGCCGCCTCGCTCGTGGACCTCGACGTCGTGGCCGTCGGCGGCGGCTTCAGCCGGGTGACGCCGGACCTCCTCGACATGATCCGCGAGCCGATCGCGCTCCGCGAGCGGTTCGGCTTCGTGACCAAGACGCGCGTGGTGCCGTCCGGGCTCTCCGAGGACGGCCCCCTCGTGGGCGCCGGCGCGCTCGTGCACCGCCGGGAGATGGTCCCGAGCTTCTGACGGCGATCGCCGGGCGGGTCCCCCGGACCCTCCCGGCGATCGCCGCGTCGCGCCTCCCGGCCTAGGAGAGCTCGGCGTAGAGCGGGCTCGTGTAGAACCAGAGGTCCTCCCACGGGTCCGCGTCGCCCAGCACGTCGATGGCGGGGCCGGCCGGGTCGATCGCCGCGCCGAGGAAGCCGGGCTGCTGGCGCTTCCCGTCGGTGCCGCGGAGGCGCACGTAGAAGCGGTCGCCGGGCGGCGTGATCTCGAGCGAGAGGCGGTACCCGCCGGGGATCGCCGTGAGGCGCGACACCGGGAGCTGCGCGACGACGCGCGTGGCGGGCGCCGTCATGGCGTCGCGGTCGGCGGCGGGGCCGTCGATGCGGCCGACGATGACGTCCACGCGCGCGAGCTCGGGCACGAAGCCGGCGCGGTTCGGTCGCGCGGCCGTCGTGATGTCGGCCGTCACGGTCACCTTGCGGTCGCGCTTGCCCGTGAGCGTGCCGCCCAGCGGGATCGTGCGGCCGCGCTCGAGGACGAGGCGCGCGTCGATGGCGTCGATGAGCCCGCCGTGGTCGACCCACACGCGGCCGGCGCGGATCGCGTCGAGCACGGACGTGTGGTCCTGGCGGACCGCGCCCACGTGGGTGCGGCTGTAGTGGCCGGGCCAGAAGTCGTTCTCGTCGGTGTCGACGCCGCCGCGGTAGACGGGATCCACCATGCGGCCGTCGCGGTCGTAGTCGCTGCCGGGGCCGACCTCGGTGGTGTCGAGGTAGACGTTGTGGCTGTCGCTCGTGGCCGTGACGATGAAGTGCCGCCCCTCGGCGAGCATCGAGTCCCAGACGCCGCCGACCGTGGCGGTGACCCAGTCGAAGCCGCCCCAGGTGCGGTACGACTCGGCCGGGTAGCCGGGGAAGGAGTACGTGCCGGGCGCGTTGCCGTAGAGGCCGCGCCCGCCGGCCGTGCTGTGCGGGGACGGCAGGCCGCCCGCCTGGTGGCCGGGCGCGCCCTCCATGCCGAGGACCACGCGCGGGCCGGCGTCCTGCCACGCGCGCAGCTCGTGCGGCGAGTCGATGCCCTGGCGCGAGGGGTGGTTGGGGAGCATCACGGCGTCCTTGACGCGGCGCGAGGCGACGGCCTGGTCGAGGAAGCGGATCCCCTCGATCGCGAGCGCCTCGTTGGCCGGGGTGCCGTCGCGCGTGCCCTTGACGCGGGCGTCCCAGCGCTCCTCGATCTCCTTGAGGACGCCGATCGCGTCGCCCTGCGGGTGCACGAAGACGGTCGCGTGCTCGGCGCCGGGGATGTTCCACTCGAGGCCGTGGAAGATCACGATCTCGGAGCCGAACTCCTTGCGCGCCTCCTCGATGAAGGGGACGATCTGGTCGACGCTGCCCTTCGTGGCGTGCGCGGTGTTGCCGTGGTCGGTGAGCACGATCCACTGCACGCCGTTCGCGACGGCCTGGCGGATGTGGTCGCGGACGCGGTACTTGCCGTCGTTGCTGAAGAGGGTGTGGACGTGATGGTCGCCCTCGAGCCAGAGGTAGCCGCCGACCTTGGCGGGGGCGCCGGCCGCGCGGGCGGCGGGGGCGGATCCGAGCGCGGCGACGGCCGCTCCGGCGCCCACCGCCGCGCCTGTCTGGAGCAGGTGCCTGCGGCTCACCGTCGTGCGGGCGTCGTTCGTCATGCGTGTCCTCCGTGTCGCTGTGCGGGTGCATTCCGCACCCTGCCGAATCGACGCGACGGGAGGTGGATCCCGGGTGGACGACGGGAGGTCGGGAGGTGAACGGAGCGGACGCGCGGCGCGGGCGCGGCGGGTCGGCGTCAGCGACCGGTCGCGGCCTCGCGCGGCGTGCGGTCCCAGGTGTCCTCGAGCAGGCGCGGCTTCGCGAGGTAGAAGCCCGACGCGGACGCGACGGCGACCATGACGAAGAGCATGAGCAGCGGCGCGGTCCATCCGCCGGTCGCCTCGTGCAGCACGCCGAACAGCAGCGGCCCGACGGCGCCGATCGAGTAGCCGATCCCCTGCACGAAGCCGCTGAGCGCGACCACTCCCCCGTGCGTGCGGGTGCGCAGGTTGATGAGCACGAACACCAGCGGGAAGAGCAGCGGCCCGAGGCCGGCGGAGGCCACCCAGAGCAGCGGCGCGGCGGCCGGCGCGACCAGGAGGCCCACGTAGCCGACGACGAAGAAGAGGACGCCGAGCTGGATCAGGATGCCGACGTTCCGCATGCGCGCGGCCAGCAGCGGCATGATGATCGCGGTCGGCAGGCCCATGAAGCCGAACACCGCGAGGAGCACGCCGGACTCCACGGGCGTCTGCCCGGCGGTCTCCTGCAGGAGCGCGGGCAGCCACGCGAACATCGCGTAGGCGTTGAAGGACGACGCGGCCTGGATCCCCACGAGCGCCCACGCCACCGGCGAGCGGAACACGCGGCCGGTGACGGCGGCGGGCGCCTCCTCGACCTGGTCGAGCGCCGCGGCGGCCTCGCGCTCGCGGCGCGTGTCGCGGCGGTGCTGCACGAGCAGGGCGATCCACGGCACGAGCGCCACGACGGCGACCGCGGCCCACGTGCCGATCGCGACCCGCCAGCCGGCGCCGTCCGCCAGCGGCGCGGCGACGAGCGAGGGCACGCCCGTGCTGATCGACATCATCACGGTGGTGAGCGAGGTGAGCGGCCCGATCCGGCCGGGGAAGTACTTCTTCACGAGCGGCGGCAGGAGCACGTTGCCGAGCCCCATGCCGGCGAGCGCGAGCACCGTGCCCACGCCGAACACGACGACGTGGTCGGACGCCGCCCGCACGAGGTGCCCGACGACCATGGCGACGAGGCCCACCACCACGGTGAGCTCGAGGCCGAGTCGGCGGGAGATGGCGGGCGCGAGCAGGCCGAAGAGCGCGAAGCACACGGGCGGGAGCGCGCCGAGCACGCCGATGGAGACGCTGTCGAGCGGGACGTCGCGGCCGATCTCGTCCACGATCGGCGAGAACACGGCCACGGCGGTGCGGAGGTTCAGGGCCACCAGCACGATGCCGACCAGGGCGAGGAGCGCGCCCGCACGGGGAGCTGCGGGGGTCGTCGTCACCACCAGATTCTACGGCGGCCGGAATAGGCTGCGGGCCATGAGCGAGATCTCCCGGCACCTGCCCCTCAGCCAGCGCGCGCCCGAACCCGAGGCGAAGGTCACGGGGGTGTGGAGCGAGGAGATCGCCGACGTCCTCGACCGGACCGCCGACCTCCTCGCGTCGCTCGACGCCGACGGCTGGGAGGCCGCGAGCATGTGCGACGGCTGGACCGTGCGCGACGTGGCCGGCCACATCGTGTGGCGCGTCGGCGCGAGCAACGCCGCCATGGTGCGCACCGCGGTCGGGTCGATGCGCCGACGCCCGCACCTCAACCCCATGCGCGTGATGGACGACCTCAGCGCCGACGAGGCCGCCCGCTCCCCCGAGGAGCTCGTCGCCCGGATCCGCGCCATCGCCGCGGGGAAGCGCGCCGGGAAGGGCCGCAAGCGCCTCCCGGAGCTGCTCGAGGTGGTCGTCCACGCGTACGACATCGCGCACGCGCTGACGGCGGACCTCGAGCTCGACCACCGCTCGACGGGCGCCGTGGCCGTGGCACGCGCCGCCATCGCCCCGGCGCAGGTCCGCGGGGTGCTCCGGGCGCGCACGCTCCGCGCCTCCGACGCCGGCTGGAGCGTCGGCCACGGGCCCGTGATCGAGGCGACCGCCTCGACGCTGATCATGTACCTCTTCGGCCGCACGCCCCGACCCGAGGGCGACGCGGCGCCCGCGCCGGCGGAGCCCGCCGGCGGCGACGCCTAGATCCCGAGCACCCCGCGCGTGCGCACCACGTCGTCCGTCATCTGGGCGATGAGCGGGTCGCGCCCCTCGTAGGCGACCATGCCGCGGATCCGGGCGACGAACACGACCTCGACCTCGTGGTCGTACAGGTCGAGCGTCTCGTCGAGCACGAAGGCCTCGACGACGCGCGGCCGGACGCCCGCGAAGGTCGGGTTGGTGCCGACCGAGATCGCGGAGGGGTACGTGCGGTCGCCGTCGCGCAGCCAGCCGGCGTAGACGCCGTCGGCGGGGATGAGGCCCTCGGCCTCGGGCGACAGGTTCGCGGTCGGGAAGCCGAGCTCGCGGCCGCGCTTCTCGCCGTGCACGACGAGGCCGCGGACGGCGGGCGCGCGGCCGAGGAGCTCGGCGGCGGCCTCGACGTCGCCGCGGTCCATGAGGTCGCGGATCCACGTGGACGAGACCTTGCGGCTCCCGTCGGGCATGACGTCGCCGACGACGACCGTGCGGAAGCCGTGCGCCTCGCCGAGGCGCGTGAGCGTGGCGGCGTCGCCCGCGCCCTGCGCGCCGAAGCGGAAGTCCTCGCCCACCAGCACGACGCGGGCGCGGAGGGCGTCGACCAGCACCCGCCGCACGAACTCCTCCGGGCTCAGCCGCTGGAGGTGCTCGTCGAACGGGAGCATGAGGGTCGCGCCGACGCCGAGCTCGGCGAGCAGCTCGATCTTCTGCCGGTTGCTCACGAGGCTCTGCGGGCGCGCGGCCGGTGCGAGGAGCGCCGCCGGGTGCCGGTCGAACGTGACGACGGCCGACGACAGCGACTCCTCGGCGGCGATGCCCAGCAGGCGGCGGATGACCGCGCGGTGCCCCGCGTGCACGCCGTCGAACTTGCCGATGGTGACGGCGCTCGGCCCGAAGCCCTCCGGCACCTCCGCCGGGTCGTGGACGACGAGCACGGTCAGCGGTCCCCGCGCACGGGGCGCTCGTCCACGGCGCTCACCCGCGAGCGGCCGCCGCGGCGCAGCCACAGGAGGCCGAGCACGGGCAGCACCAGCGGGATGAACACGTAGCCGTAGCCGTAGACCGACCAGACGCTGTCGTGCGGGAAGAGCTGGGAGTCGACGAGGCTCAGCGTGCCGACCACCAGCACGCCGACGAGCTCGAACGCGATGGTGGCGAAGGCGATGCGGTACCAGCGACGCGCGGCCTCGGGCGTGCGGGCCGGCGCGACCAGCGCGATCGTCGCGACGATGTAGACGACGGCCGCGAGCGCCGAGAGCGCGTACGCGACGGGTGCCTCGTCGTACTTGGTGAGGATCTGCGTGACCGACCGGCCCGTCGCGGCGAGGGCCAGCAGCCCGTAGAAGAAGACCAGGACCCGTCCGAGGCCGGTCATGCGCGAGGTGCGGGAGTCAGTCATGGCACCTGCGATTATCCCCTACCCGCGGGAAGCGGCGGTCACGCGGACTGGACGTTCCAGATGACGTCCATCCGGTAGACCATGATCGCGATCGCCAGGCACGAGGCGCCCAGGATCACGGTGCTCCAGCGGGTGCGCTCCACGAGCGCCCAGAAGACCGCGAGCGGCGGGATCAGCAGCCCGCTCAGCAGGTACGCGTAGTACTCCACGAGGTTGCCGGTCGGCGGGTTGCCGACGGCCGGCGCCACGATCGCGACCACGAGCTGCACCACGAGGAGCACCTCCACGAGCGCGGTCGGCACCATGGTGATGTCGCTCGGCTTCCGCCCCACCGCGCCGAGCACGAGGCACAGGACCCCGGCGACCACGGCGACGGCGATCTGCGCGACCGTGAACCAGCCGATCACGAGTCGCCCCGGTCGTCCGCCGGGAAGTTGACGATGGACGTGCCGGTGCGGCCGCGGAAGCCGACCAGGCCCACGAGCCGGCCGTCGGGCGCGACCGCGGCGAGCGGATCCTCCGTGGGCGCCTCGTCCGGCGTCGTCAGCTTCTTGCCGTGGCCGAGGTCGACGGCCTCTTGCGCGGTGAGGTGCAGCACGTCGAACAGGCGCGCGGCGGCGTCGGCCGGCGGGATGAGCCGGTCGGCGACGACCATGTCGTCGATCGCGACGGCGTCGTCCACGTGGAAGGGGCCGACGCGCGTGCGGCGGAGGGCGGTGAGGTGGCCGCCGACGCCGAGCGCGCGGCCGAGGTCGCGCGCGAGGGCGCGCACGTAGGTGCCGGAGGAGCAGGTGATGCGGACGTCGAGGTCGAGCTGCGCGCCGTCCTCCTCGCCCTCCTCGGGCTCCACCGCGTCGAAGCGCAGCACGTCGAAGGCGGCGACGGTGACCTCGCGCGCGGCGAGCTCCACGTCCTCCCCCGCGCGGACGCGGGCGTAGGCGCGCTTGCCGTCGACCTTGATGGCGCTGACGGCGCTCGGCACCTGCCAGATGGTGCCGCGGAGGTCGGCGATGGCGCGCTCCACGTCGGCGACGGCGAGGTCGCGGATCCGGCCCGGCTCGGCGCGCGAGACGACCTCGCCCTCGCGGTCGTCCGTCGTGGTCGCGCGGCCGAGGCGGATGGTGGCGAGGTACTCCTTGTCGAGGCCGACGAGGTAGGTGAGCAGGCGCGTGGAGCTGTTGACGCCGAGGATCATGAGGCCGGTCGCCATCGGGTCGAGCGTGCCCGCGTGGCCGACCTTGCGGGTGCCGGCGAGGCGGCGGGTGCGGGCGACGAGGTCGTGGCTCGTCCACTCCCCGCGCTTGTCGATGAGGAGGAGGCCGCTCGCGGTGGAGGGCGCGGCGCGGGGGGTCGGGGTTTCCATGGCCTGACCATCATGCCGTGCCCGGACCGCCGCCCGGCTCGCCTCGGGTCGCCCGGCCTAGGATCGGGATGGTCGGAGGAGGGCGCGTGCGCATCGGTGTCTTGGGAGCGGGCGCGGTCGGGGGGACCCTCGCGGCGCTGCTGGAGCGCGCCGGGCACGAGGTCGACGTCACGGCCCGCGGTCCGCATCTGCGCGCGATCCAGGACGGCGGGCTCCGCCTGGCCGGCGGCTGGGGCGACCACGTCGCGCGCGTCGCGGCGGCCGAGCGCCTGGGCCGCCCGCCCGAGCTCGCGATCGTCGCGACCAAGATCGCCGACGCCCGCGACGCCATGACGGAGAACGCCGGCTGGCTCCGCGGGATCCCCGTGCTCGTGGTGCAGAACGGCCTCTCGGCGCTGACCATGGGCGCCGAGTCCCTGCCCCGCTCCGAGGTCGTGGGCGGGCTCGCGCTCGTCGCGGCGTCACTCACCGAGCCGGGGCTCGTCACCGTCACCGCGCCGGCGGGCATGCACGTCGGCAGCGCCGACGGCCCGGACGGCCCGGGTGTCGCGCTCGTGCGCACGGTGCTGGATCCCGTCATGCCGGTCACCGTCGCCGCCGACTTCCGCGGCGCGCAGTGGACGAAGCTCGTCGTCAACGGGATCAACGCGGTGCCCGCCATCACCGGCCTCAGCGTGCAGGCGGTCATCGCGGATCCGATCCTGCGGCGCATCGTCACCCGCGCCATGCAGGAGACCGTGCGGACGGGCCTGGCCCGCGGCGTCGTCTTCGGGCCGCTCGGCGGGCTCACCCACCGGCGCCTCCGCCTCTTCGCGTCGCTCCCGCCCGGCCTCGCCGACCGCCTGCCCGCGTCGCTCGCGCGCGGCATGGGCCAGGTGCCGAACCCGGGGTCGACCCTGCAGAGCATCCGCCGCGACCGCCCCACCGAGGTGGACCACCTCAACGGCGCCGTCGCGGCCCTCGCCCCGGGGGCCGGGGAGGACGCGCGGGTCAACGCCGCGCTCGTCCAGCTGGTGCACGGCGTCGAGGCGAGCGGACGGCACATCTCGCCCGCGGAGCTCGTGCGGCTCATCCCGCGCTGACCGTCGAGGTGCGCCCGGTCGTCCGGTCCCGATCCCGTCCGGTCGGCGGCGCTCAGCAGCTGTCGGCGAAGACGCGGCGCGGCAGCTCGGGGTCGGTGACGTCGACGATCATGGTCGCCGCCCGGCGCGGGTTGACCTGGCGGATGTAGCGCGCGTGCGCCTCCTGCGCGGCGGATCCGGCGTCACCGCCCGAGGTCGCGAGCGGCTCGTCGGGCAGCAGCAGGTAGACCACGGCGTTCCAGAGGCCGCGCAGCTCGGGCGCCTGGAGGGCGTCGCCCGCCACGAGGAGCACGGCGTCGGCGGGGGCGTCCACGACGGGATCCGCGTCCGGGCGGAGGGCGAAGCCGCCGCCGGCCTTCCGGAAGGGCCGGACCAGCGCGTCGCGGAGGGCGTCAGCGTCCACGTCCCCGCCGTCGGGCGCCGCGAAGTCGGCCGCCGCGGCGACGTACGCGCCGCGGCCCTCGGTGCGCAGGACGTCGGCGAGGTCGTGCGCGAACGCGACCGGGTCGGCGAGCGGTCCGCCGTCGACCGCGAGGAAGGCGCGTCCTCGGCCGTAGTTGTGCAGGAACTCGTCGGCGAGCGAGGACAGGACCTCGGCGCGGGAGGCGCGGTACAGGGGCATGGATCCGAGCCTAGGCTCCCGTCTCGTACGCTGGCCGGATGCCGCAGACGCCCCTGGCCCCGCTCGTCACCGGCTGGTTCCGGGAGAACGCGCGCGACCTGCCGTGGCGGCGCGAGGGGTTCGGCTCGTGGGGCATCCTCGTCAGCGAGTTCATGCTGCAGCAGACCCCCGTGGTGCGGGTGATCCCGCGGCTCGAGGAGTGGCTCGCCCGCTGGCCCGTGCCCGCCGCCCTCGCCTCCACGCCCGCGAGCGAGGCCGTCCGCGCCTGGGGTCGCCTCGGCTACCCCAGGCGCGCGCTCAACCTGCACGCGTGCGCCGTCGAGATCGTCGAGCGGCACGGCGGCGAGGTGCCCGAGGACGTCGACGCCCTGCTCGACCTCCCGGGCGTCGGCCCGTACACGGCCCGCGCGGTCGCCGCGTTCGCCTTCGGGCACCGGCACCCGGTCGTCGACGTCAACGTGCGCCGCGTGCTCGCCCGAGCGGTCGCCGGCCAGGGCGATCCCGGCCCCGCGCGCACGGCGGCCGACCTCGCGGCGATGGCGGCGCAGCTGCCCGACGACGTGGCCGAGGCGCGCGTCTTCAACGCGGGCGCGATGGAGCTGGGCGCCGTGGTCTGCACGGCCCGCGCGCCGCGCTGCGACGACTGCCCCGTCCGCGACCTGTGCGCGTGGCGCGCGGCCGGCTACCCGGCCTACGACGGGCCGGCGCGCGTCGTGCAGAAGCGCTACGAGGGATCCGACCGGCAGGTCCGCGGGCTCCTGCTGGCGGAGCTGCGGTCGAGCCACTCCCCCGTGTCCGCGGCCGACCTCGCGACGGCCTGGCCGGAGCCGGTGCAGCGGGGGCGCGCGCTCGACGGGCTCCTCGCCGACGGGCTCGCCGTGCGGCAGCCGGACGGCACCTACTCCCTGCCGGGCTGACCCGGGCCGGGACGGCCGGAGGGGACCCGCGTCGCTCGACGCGGGTCCCCTCGTGCGCCCGGCGCGGACGCGTCAGTGCGCGGGTGCGTACCCCGGCGCCGTCGGGTCGCCGAGGTCTTCGTCGTCGTCCTCGTCCTCGTCCTCGTCGTCCTCGTCCGCGATCACGCGCGGCTTGACGTACGGGTCCTCGTCGCCCGCGTACACGCCGGCCTTCGCCTGCGTGTGCACGTCGGCGTCGCGACGGCGCGCCTCCTCGAGGAGGGCGTCGATCGCGGCTGCGTTCTCGGGCACGCCGTCGAGGATGAACTCGAGCGACGGCGTGAGGCGCGCGGTGATGTTCTTGCCCACCTCGCTGCGCAGCATGCCGGTGGCGGACTTGAGGGCGGCGGCCGTGTCGGCGCGCTCCTCGTCGGTGCCGTAGACCGTGTAGAAGATGCTGGCGTGCTGCAGGTCGCCCGTGACGCGCACGTCGGTGACGGTCACGAAGCCGAGGCGCGGGTCCTTGATCCCCCGGTCGAGCTTGCGCGCGACGATCTCCTTGATGCGGTCGGCCATCTTCCGGGCCCTCGCGTGATCGACCATGGTCGACGTCCTTCCGTGACGGATGCGGCCGGGCGAGCCCCGGCGTCGTGCTGGTGTCCCGCACAGGGCGGGACGGGGAGGGCCCCGCTCCCCTGGTGGGGAGCGGGGCCCGGATCGGCCGGGGTCAGACCCGCGGCTTCTCCTTCATCTCGATCGTCTCGATCTCGTCGCCGATCTGGATGTCGTTGAACTTGCCGAGGCCGATGCCCGCCTCGAAGTCCGTGCGGACCTCGGAGACGTCGTCCTTGAACCGTCGCAGCGACTCGATGGCGAGGTTGTCGCCCACCACCACGCCGTCGCGGATGACCCGCGCCTTGGCGTTCCTGGTGATGGTGCCGGAGCGCACGATGACACCCGCGATGTTGCCGAACTTGGAGGAGCGGAACACCTCGCGGATCTCGGCGACGCCGGACTGCACCTCCTCGAACTCGGGCTTGAGCATGCCCGTGAGGCTCGACTCGATCTCCTCGAGCGCCGAGTAGATGACGCTGTAGAAGCGGATGTCGACACCCTCGCGAGCCGCGCGGGCGCGGGCCTTCGGGTCGGGGCGGACGTTGAACCCGATGATGATCGCGTTGTCGATCGTCGCCAGGTTGACGTCGCTCTCGGTGACCGCTCCGACGCCGCGGTGGATGATCCGCAGCTGCACGGAGTCGTCCACCTCGATCTTCATGAGCGACTCCTCCAGCGCCTCGACGGCACCGGACACGTCGCCCTTGATGATGAGGTTGAGCGACTCGACCTTGCCCTCCTCCAGCGCACGCGTGAAGTCCTCGAGGCTGATCCGCTTGCGGGCCTTGGCCAGCTGGGCGTTGCGCTCGACGGCCTCGCGCTTCTCGGCGATCTGACGGGCGGTGCGGTCCTCCTCGGTGACGAGGAAGGTGTCGCCCGCGCCGGGGACCGACGAGAGGCCCTGGACCTGGACGGGACGCGACGGGTAGGCCTCGTGGACCGGGTCGCCGTTCTCGTCCATCATCGCCCGGACGCGGCCGTAGGCCGTGCCCGCCACGATGGCGTCGCCCACGCGGAGCGTGCCCGACTGGATGAGCACGGTCGCGACCGCACCGCGGCCCTTGTCGAGGCGGGCCTCGATGGCCACGCCGCGCGCGTCCTTGTTCGGGTTGCTGCGCAGGTCGAGCCCGGCGTCGGCGGTGAGCAGGACGGCCTCGAGGAGGTCGTTCACGCCCTTGCCGGTGAGCGCCGAGACGTCGACGAACATGACGTCTCCGCCGTACTCCTCGGCGACCAGTCCGTACTCGGTGAGCTGCTGGCGGACCTTGGCGGGGTTGGCCCCCTCCTTGTCGACCTTGTTGACCGCGACCACGATCGGCACGTTCGCCGCCTGGGCGTGGTTCAGGGCCTCCACCGTCTGCGGCATGATGCCGTCGTCGGCCGCGACCACGAGGATCGCGATGTCGGTGACCTGGGCACCGCGGGCGCGCATGGCGGTGAACGCCTCGTGGCCCGGGGTGTCGATGAAGGTGATGGCGCGCTCGTAGCCCTCGTGCGGCGCCCAGACCTGGTACGCGCCGATGTGCTGCGTGATGCCGCCCGCTTCGCCCTCGATGACGTTGGCGTTGCGGATGGCGTCGAGCAAGCGCGTCTTGCCGTGGTCGACGTGGCCCATGACGGTGACGACGGGCGGCCGGATCTCCAGCACGTCGTCGTCCTCGTCCTCGAGCTCCTGGTCGAGGTCGATGTCGAAGCCCTCGAGCAGCTCGCGGTCCTCGTCCTCGGGGGAGACGACCTGGATCTTGTAGCCGAGCTCCGTGCCGAGCACCTCGAAGGTGGCCTCGTCGAGCGACTCGGTCGCCGTGGCCATCTCACCGAGGTGGAACAGCACGGTCACCAGGTTGCCGGGGCTCGCGTCGATCTTGTCGGCGAAGTCCGAGATGGACGCGCCGCGACGCAGGCGGACGACCGTGTTGCCGTCGCCGCGGGGGACGCTGACGCCACCCAGCGACGGGGCCTCGCGCAGCTCGAACTCGGCCCTCTTCGTCCGCTTCGACTTGCGCGACTTGCTCTTGCCGCCGCCGCGCCCGAAGGCACCCGCGGTGCCGCCGCCGGGGCCGCGACCACGGCCGCCGCCGCCGGGACGACCGGCGAAGCCGCCGGCCGGACGCTGGAAGCCGCCGGCTGCGGGGGCGCCGGGGCGACCCGCTCCGCCGGGGGCTCCGCCGGGACGACCCGCACCCGCGGGACGCTGGCCGAAGCCGGCCGGGCGAGCACCCTGGCCGACGCCGCCGGGACGCGGGGCGCCGGGGCGGGGGGAACCGGGACGGGGAGCGGCCGGACGGGGGCCTGCGGCTCCCGCGGCGGGGCGCTGGCCCATGCCCTGGTTGCTCGCAAACGGGTTGTTCCCGGGGCGGGGCTTGGTGCCCATGCCCTGGTTGCTCGCGAAGGGGTTGTTGCCGGGACGCGGGGCCGCGGGACGCGGGATCCCGGGACGCGGGATGCTGCTCGCGGGCGTCGGCGCGCTGCCGGCATCCGGGCGCGGGGCGCTCGGGGCCTCGGCGGCGGGAGCCTCGGGGGCGGCCGACGGGGCCGACCTCTCGGCCTGCGCCTTCTCGTCCGCGGCGGCCTTGCGGTTCGCCTCGGCCTGGGCCTGGCGCTCCGCGACGGTCAGCGGTGCAGCGGGGGCGGGCACGTCGGACGCCTCGGGGGCGTCGGCGACGGGGGCCGTGGGCTGCGGGCCGGGGGTGGGACGGCCGCCGGGCTTCGGGGCCGACGAGCGGGCGCCGGGCCGCGGGGCGGACGACGGCGTCGCGGCGGGTGCCGCGGCCTGTCCGGTGAGGCCGGCTGCCTCGAGCGCCGCCTTGAGCTTGCGGGCCACGGGGGGCTCGATGCTCGACGACGGTCCCTTGACGAACTCGCCCATCTCCTTGAGCTTGGCGAGTGCGGTCTTGCTGTCGACGCCGATCTCGGCGGCGATCTCGTGTACGCGTGGTTTTGCCACTGTTCTCCTGTCTGGGGGTCCTCTCCCAGGCAGGAGGGGACCGCTAGTGCTGGACGGATCTCATTTCGAGCCGCTCATTAGTTGTCCATGTGCCGTTCAGCCTGTTCTCTCGGATGCTCGCGCGCTCGGCTGGGCCGCGAGCCGCTCTCGTAGTCCCCCAAGAGCTGCGGGGTCGAGCGTCGCCTCGCTCCGCAGGGCCCGCCCGAAGGCGCGCCGTGCGATCGCTCGATCGATGCACTCGATGGTCGGATGGATCCACGCGCCCCTGCCGGCCATCACCGCGCGCTCGTCGAGGACGAGGGATCGGGTGGGGGGATCGGCGACGATCCGCTGGAGAGCGGACCTCGGGGCACGCCGACGACAGCCGACGCACGTTCTTACCGGCTCCATACTACCCCCTCCCTCCGGCGGCGGCGAGGACGGGTCCCGACGGGCGGCGCTCAGTCGTCGCCCTCGAGGATGCTGTCGGGCTGGATGTCGATCTTCGCGCCCGTGAGCTTCGCGGCGAGTCGGGCGTTCTGGCCCTCCTTGCCGATGGCGAGCGACAGCTGGTAGTCCGGCACGAGCGCGCGGACGGCCTTGGTGGCCTGGTCGATGACGAACGAGCTCGTGACCCGGGCGGGCGAGAGCGCGTTGCCGACGAAGACGGGGAGCGACTCGGAGTAGTCGACGATGTCGATCTTCTCGTCGTTCAGCTCGGCCGTGACCGCGCGGACGCGCTGCCCCAGCTCGCCGATGCAGGCGCCCTTGGCGTTGATGCCGGGCTCGGTCGCGCGCACGGCGATCTTGGTGCGGTGGCCGGCCTCGCGGGCGAGCGAGACGATCTCCACCAGGCCCTGCGCGATCTCCGGCACCTCGAGCGCGAACAGCTTGCGGACGAGCGACGGGTGCGTGCGCGAGACCGTGATCTGCGGGCCCTTCGCGCCGCGCGAGACGCTCGTGACGTAGACGCGCAGGCGCGAGCCGTGCACGTACTTCTCGCCCGGCACCTGCTCCTCGGGCGGGAGGATCGCCTCGATGGTGCCGAGGTCGACGTGGATCATGCGGGGGTTCGGGCCCTGCTGCACGATGCCCGCGACGATGTCGCCCTCGCGGCCCTTGAACTCGCCGAGGATGCGGTCGTCGCCGATGTCGCGGAGACGCTGGTTGATGACCTGCTTGGCGGCGAAGGCGGCGATGCGGCCGAAGTCGCTCGGGCTGTCCTCCGACTCGCCGATGACGAGGCCGTCCTCGTCGAGCTCGGGGACGTGCACGGAGACGTGGCCGGACTTCCGGTCGAGGTGCACGCGGGCGGGGGGCACGCCGTCGGCGACCGGCTTGGCGTCGGCCTGGTCGGTGTGCTTGAGGTAGGCGGTGAGGATGGCCTGCTCGATGATCGAGACGAGCTCCTCGAACGGGATCTCGCGCTCGCGCTCCATCATGCGCAAGACGCTCAGGTCGATGTCCATGGGCCACTCCTCTATTCGGTTGGAAGGATACGAGGCTACCCGACCGGGAGGGGTCGGGCAGCCCCGAGGGGTGCTGCGGGCGGGGTCAGCGGTCGGCGGTGAGCGCGCCCACGACGTCCGCGAGCGCCACCGGGGTGCGCTCGTCCGTGCGGCGATCCCAGAGCTCGGCCATTCCGTCGGCGGCGCCGCGGCCGACGATGACGATGGTCGGCACGCCGATGAGCTCGGCGTCGCCGAACTTGACGCCGGGCGACACCTTGGGGCGGTCGTCGAAGAGCACGTCGAGACCCGCGGCGTCGAGCGCGTCGACGAGCTCCTCGCTGGCCGTCCTGACGCCCTCGTCCTTGCCCGTCATCACCACGTGCACGTCGAACGGGCTGATGGACGCGGGCCACAGGAGTCCGCGGCCGTCCTGCGTGGCCTCGGCGACGAGCGCCAGGTTCCGCGTGATGCCGATGCCGTACGAGCCCATGGTGACCGTGACGAGCTTGCCGTTCTCGTCGAGCACCTTGAGGCCGAGCGCCTCCGCGTACTTGCGGCCGAGCTCGAAGACGTGGCCGATCTCGGTGCCGCGGCCCGCGCTGATGGGGCCGGATCCGTCGGGCGCGGGGTCGCCGTCGCGCACGTCGGCGGCCTCGACGGCGCCGTCGTAGGTGAAGTCGCGGCCCGCGACGAGCGAGAGCACGTGCTTCCCGGCGACGTTGGCGCCGGTGATCCACGCGGTGCCGTCGACCACGCGGGGGTCGACCACGTAGCGCACCCCCGTGCTCGACGTGGATCCGAGCACGGGGCCCTCGGCCGACCACGGGCCGATGTAGCCGGTGACGAGGCCGGGGTGCTTCGCGAGGTCCGCGGCGGTGGCGGGCTCGACCTCGGCGGGGAAGAAGGCCACCTCGGCGCGCTTGAGGTCGATGTCGCGGTCGCCGGGGATCCCGACGACGACGAGCTCGCGCGTGCCGTCGAGGTGGGTGAGCGCGAGGACGATGTTCTT
Source organism: Clavibacter zhangzhiyongii (assembly GCF_014775655.1). Classification (NCBI taxonomy): domain Bacteria; kingdom Bacillati; phylum Actinomycetota; class Actinomycetes; order Micrococcales; family Microbacteriaceae; genus Clavibacter; species Clavibacter zhangzhiyongii. Next base: position 2,300,644 of record NZ_CP061274.1, read on the forward strand.
CAGCGTGTCCGCCGCCGTCCAGGCGCGGCCGTCCTCGCGGGGCTCCCGCGCGTTCGCGAGGTCGACGAGGGTGGCGATGGTGGGGGTGTCCGGCGAGTCGAAGACGCGTGCCGCGGGCTGGCCCTCGATGGGGATCGACTCCGGCACGAGCGTCGTGAACGCCTCGACGTTGGCCGCGTACCCGCCGGCCGACCGCACGAAGGTGTCCTCGCCGATGGGCGTGGGGTGCAGGAACTCCTCGCTCTTGGAGCCGCCCATCGCGCCCGCGTCGGCGGCGACGATGACGTACTCGAGGCCGAGGCGCTGGAAGATCCGCTCGTAGGCGTCGCGCTGGGCCTGGTAGCTGACGGACAGGGCCTCGTCGGTGACGTCGAAGGAGTAGGCGTCCTTCATCGTGAACTCGCGGCCGCGCAGGATGCCGGCGCGGGGGCGGGCCTCGTCGCGGTACTTGTCCTGGATCTGGTAGATCGACAGGGGCAGGTCCTTGTAGCTCGAGTAGAGGTCCTTCACCAGCAGCGCGAAGAACTCCTCGTGCGTGGGCGCCAGCACCATGGGCGCGCGCTTGCGGTCCTCGAGGCGGAACATCCCGGGGCCGTACTCGTCGTAGCGGCCGGTGGCCTGGTACGGCTCGGCGGGGAGCAGCGCGGGGAAGTGCACCTCCTGGGCGCCGATGCGCTCCATCTCCTCGCGGACGATGGCCTCGACCTTGTTCTTGACCCGGAGGCCGAGCGGCAGCCAGGCGAAGATGCCGGGGGCCTGGCGGCGGATGTAGCCGGCGCGCACGAGGAGGCGGTGGCTGGCCACCTCGGCGTCGACGGGGTCTTCCCGGAGGGTGCGGACGAAGAGCTTGGAGAGGCGTGTGGACACCCGACACAGCCTAGCGATCCGGGCGCGGCGGTCCGGCCCGCGCGGGGGCGGTCAGCGCGCGGCGGATGCGCCCGCGGCGTAGGAGAGACGCAGGCGCTCGAAGCCCTCGTCGAGCGTCACCGCGGGGGTCCAGGCGAGGGCGCGGCGGGTCTCGCGCTGGTCGAACCAGTGCGCGGTGGAGAGCTGCTCGGCGAGGAAGCGGGTCATGGGCGGCTCGTCGGATCCGGGGCGCACGGCCCAGACGCGCTCCACCGCTCCCCCGGCGGCGCGGGCGAGGGCGGCGGGGACGCGGAGGCGGGGCGCGGGGACGCCGGCGGCCCGGCACATCCCGGCGAGCAGCTCGGCGACCGGCCGCGGCTCGCCGTTGGTGACGACGTAGGCGCGGCCGTGCGCGGTGTCGGCGGCGTCGAGCGCGGCGACGATCGCGTCGGCGGCGTTGTCGCGGTACACCGTGTCGATGAGGGCGGCGCCGTGGCCGAGGAGCGGGAGGCGGCCGCGGGCGGCGCGGTCGACGATGCGGGCGACGAGCTGCGTGTCGCCCGGGCCCCAGACGAGGTGCGGGCGGACGGCGAGCACGCGCATCGCCGGGCCGTCCGCGGCCAGGGCGACGAGCTCGCCCTCGGCCTTGGTGCGGGCGTAGTCCCCGCGCGCGCGGACGGGATCCGCGGGTCCGGCGCCGTCGCCCGTGATCGAGAGGCCGGTGTGCGCGACCGAGGGCGAGGAGACGTGGACGAACCGCGTCGCGCCGGCCGCGCGTGCGGCGTCGAGGAGCGAGCGCGTCCCCTCCACGTTCACGGCGCGGAAGTCGGCCGGGTCGCCCGCGAGCGAGACCTTGGCGGCGAGGTGCACGACGGCGTCGACGCCGGCGACCGCGCGGGCGACGGCCGCCGGATCCGCGATGCTGCCGCGGAGGTCGACGACGACGCCGGGGACGGGCTCGGCGCCGCTCGACGCGAGGCCGGACGGCTGGCGCTGGAAGGTGCGGACGGCGTGGCCCGCGGCGGACAGGCGCTCGGCGACCGCGCGCCCGAGCATGCCGCTCGCGCCCGTGACGAGGACGATCACGGCGCGGTCATCCGGCCGCCCGAGAGGATCCCGGCGGCCCAGCGGCCGAGGCGCGCGCGGTCGACCTTGGAGTTGTGGCGGACGTCGGTCGGCAGGACGGGGACGACGATCACCGCGGCGACCGGGACGCCGACCGCGGCGCGCACGGCGGCTGCGAGGTCCGGGGCCGCGAGCCCGACGCGACGGGCGGCGGGCGTCGTCTCGACCACGAGGACGAGCTGCTGCACGCCCGCGGGCCCGACGCCCACGGCCGCGGCGCGGGACACGCCCGGGGCGGACTCGGCGCGCTGCTCGGGGCCGACGGGCGTGAGCACGCCGTCGGCCGTGGTGATCACGTGCGGCATCCGGCCCTCGACCCAGAGGGCACCGGTCGCGTCGAGGTGGCCGACGTCGCCCGTGCGGTGGCGGCGGATCCCGTCGGCGGAGTCGCGGCGCGCGGCCCGGTCGGTGACGTGCAGGCGGTCGTAGCGCTCGTGGACGTGCGGCGCCGCGGCGACGATCTCGCCCGTGACGCCCGGCTCGGACGTGAGCGCGCCGGTCGCGGCGCCGTCGGCGTCGAGCGGGCTGATGCGGATGTCCACGGGGTCGACGGGGGCGCCGACGCAGACGCCGGCGTCGCCGCGGCGGGCGGCGTCGCGGATCCCCCCGAGCGTCACGTCGGTGAGCAGCAGGCCCTCGGTCATGCCGTACGGCGTGTGCACCTCGGCGGCGGGCACGAGCGCGGCGGCGCGCGTGAGCAGCGCCTCGGACAGGGGCGCGCCGGCGGAGAGCAGGGAGCGGACGCGGCCGAGCGCGGCGCGGTCGTCGGCCGTCAGCACGTCCGCGGTGGCGACGACGTTGGCGAGGGCGGCGGGCGACGCGAAGACGACCGTGGCGTCCGCGGCACGCGCCGCGGCGGCCAGCGCGGAGGCGGTGAGGTCGCGCGGCCGGGTCACGTCCATGTCGGGCGTGACGCTCGTGGCGCCGAGCGCGGGCCCGAGCAGCGCGAACGGCGCGAAGCCGGCGACGAGGCCCGTGCCGACGCCCACGTCGAAGCGGGAGCCGAGGGTGTCGCGGAGGGCGGCCAGCTGCCGGTGCGTGTAGACGACGCCCTTGGCGGGGCCGGTGGATCCCGAGGTGAAGAGGATCGCGGCGTCATCGTCGGCCGCGGGCTCGGGCGGCAGCACCTGCGCGCGGCCGTCGCGCGCGACCTCCGGGAGGCTCGCGGCGACGCCGAGCGCGCGGGCGACGGGCGGCGCGAGGGTGGTGACGGAGATCCGCTCCCCCGGCCAGCCGAGGGTGCGCGCGAGCGCGAGGCCGGCGGGGATGGCGACGACCATGTCGGGCCGGGATCCGGCGACCGCGCGCCCGAGGCCCTTCGCGCCGAGCCCCGCGTCGGCGACCACGACGATCGCGCCGATGCGCAGGCACGCGTAGAGGAGGGCCGTGAGGTCGGCGCCGGGCGGCACGAGGAGCGAGACGCGGTCGCCTGCCCGCAGGCCGCGGGCGTGGAGGCCGGCGGCGACCTCGCGGACGCGGCGGGAGAGCAGGCGCCAGGAGACGGTGCGCGGACCGCCGCCGCCGCGCGGGGCCATCTCGACGAGCACGGCGGCGTCGCTGTCGCGGAGCTCCTCGAGCAGGGCGCCGAGCGGGCGGACGGGCGCGGCGGCGGCAGCGACCGCGGGCGCGGGCGCGCGCACGGCGGCGCGGGCGGATCCGGGCACCATGCGGTCCGCGAGCCAGTCGAGCGCGGCGGATGCGTAGTCGTGGTCCTCGGCGACGAGGTGGCCGGCGCCCTCGACGCGGTGCACGTCGGCGTGCGGCAGGCGCTCGAGGAGGTCGGAGAGGTAGACGTCGGAGAAGATCGGGTCGCGCGGGCCCCAGACGAACAGGGCCGGCAGGTCGAGCTCGCGGAGGCCATCCGCGATGGAGGTGAGCGTCGCGTGGCTGGGGTGCGCGGGGCCGACCGGGATGTCGGCGACGAAGCCGCGGATCCCGGCGCGGCGGTCGGCGCCCCGGTACGGCGCGGCGAACGCGCGGCGGACGGCCGGGTCGAGCGGCGGGTGCGCGAGGGCGAGCGTCGTGGCGAGGAACCCGGGCGTGCCGCGCGTGGCGGCGTCGTGGATCCCCGTGGCGAGCGCGAGCCGCAGCGGCCACGGGATGGGCACGCCCTCCTCCTGGTGCACGGCCGTGTTGAGCGCCATGACCCCGGCGAGCACGTCGCGGTTGCGGAGCGCCCAGCCGAGGCTGACGACGCCGCCCCAGTCGTGGCCGAGCGTGAGGACGGGACCGGTGGCGCCGGATCCGGAGAGCCCGAGCTCGTCCGTGAGGGCCTGCAGGTCGTCGAGCCGCGTCGGCAGCGTGCGCGCCTCGCCCGTGCGCTCCGAGAAGCCCATGTCGAGCTGGTCGACGGCGACCACGCGCCAGGCCGGTGCAGACGGATCCCGCTCGGCGCGCGCGAGCGACTCCGCCGCGATGCGCCGCCAGAGGTAGGACCACGTCGGGTTGCCGTGCACGCAGAGGATCGTGCCGGCGACGGGCGCGCCCGTGGCAGCCAGCCGTTCCCCCGTGTCGAGCAGGTGCCAGCCGTGGCCCCCGGCCCGCACGATGCGCGACCAGGCGGGGTCGAGGCCGGGCAGCGGGCACCCGTCGGGGCCGGGCACGGGGACGGTCGCCGCGCTGGTGCGGCCCTCGCGCGTCACGGCGCCGCTACCAGAGGATCTCGGTCATGGCCGTGTTGAGGCCGGAGCCCACGCCCATGCAGAGCACGCGGTCGCCGCGGCTGAGGCTGTCGGCCTGGTCGGCGAGCGTGATCGGGATGCTCGCGGGGCCGACGTTGCCGTAGCGCGGGTAGGTCAGCGGCACGCGCGACTTGTCGAGCTTCGCGGCCTTGACGATGGCGTTGGTGTGCACGTCGGAGACCTGGTGGAGGATGTAGCGGTCCATGTCCGACCACTCCCAGTCGTCCTGGGCGGCCTCCTTCCACGCGGCGACGACGAGCTCCATGCCACCGCGGAGGAGCTCCTTCGTGTCGGTGAACATGCCGTCGACGTCGCCGATGCAGAGCTCGTGGTGCTGCGTGGCCGCGCGCGTGACGCCGCCGAGGATCCGGTGCCCCTCGGGGTGGTCGCTCGTGCGCCCGAGGACGGCCGCCGCGGCGCCCGCGCCCAGCGTGAGGCTCGGGAACTCGCTGAGGAAGTCGGCGCGCGTGGTCTCGGGGCGGAGCAGGCGCGCGACCGTGTTGTGGCGGATCTCGCCGGCGTCCTCGCCGTCGACGATCATCGCGTAGTCGATCTGGCCCGAGTCGATGAGGTGGCCCGCGAGCGTCATGGCGTTGACGAAGCCGAGGCACGCGTTGGCGATGTCGAAGTTGAGCGCGGACGACGGCAGGCCGAGCCCGTTGTGGATGCTGACCGCGACGCTCGGCTCCAGGTGCGCCCGCGTGACCGACGTGTTGATGAGCAGGCCGATCTGCGACGCGTCGACGCCCGCCTCGGCCAGCGCCTTCTTCCCCGCCTGCGTCGCGGCGGCGTCGAACGACATCCCGGCGTCCCAGTTGCGGCGCTCGAGCACGCCCGCGACGCGCTGCAGCAGGCCCGTGGGGAGGCGCAGGCGCGCGAGGACGGGCTTCAGCCGGTCGTCGATCTCCGCCGAGGTCACGGTGTGCGGGGCGAGGACGCTGGCGAGACCCAGCAGCGAGGTGTTCCGATGCCGGAAAGTGGCGTTACCGTTCAACAGCATCCTCAGTTCGTGGGGCGATCCGCCGGGCGGACGACTAGCAGAGCCTACGCGCGGACGGCGCGCGCGGACGCACGCCGCCGGTGCGGGCGGGTGGGGAGAAGGGGGTCTAGACGAGGATCTCGGGGCTGCCGATGGATCCGGCGGGCATCTCCGCGGCGAGGCGGTTGGCCTCCTCGATGAGCGTCTGGACGATCTCGGCCTCGGGCACGGTCTTGATGACCTCGCCCTTCACGAAGATCTGCCCGCGGCCGTTGCCGGACGCGACGCCGAGCTCGGCCTCGCGGGCCTCGCCGGGACCGTTGACGACGCAGCCCATGACGGCGACGCGCAGCGGCACGTTGACGTGCTTGAGCCCCTCGGTGACCTGCTCGGCCAGCGAGTAGACGTCGACCTGGGCGCGGCCGCAGCTCGGGCAGGAGACGATCTCGAGCTTGCGCTCGCGGAGGTTGAGCGACTGCAGGATCTGCAGGCCCACCTTCACCTCCTCCGCGGGAGGCGCGGAGAGGGAGACGCGGATGGTGTCGCCGATGCCCTCGGAGAGCAGGATGCCGAACGCCGTGGCGCTCTTGATCGTGCCCTGGAACGCGGGGCCGGCCTCGGTGACGCCGAGGTGGAGGGGCCAGTCGCCGCGCTCGGCGAGCAGGCGGTAGGCCTTGACCATGATGACGGGGTCGTTGTGCTTGACCGAGATCTTGAAGTCGTGGAAGTCGTGCTCCTCGAAGAGGCTCGCCTCCCAGACGGCGGACTCGACGAGCGCCTCGGGCGTGGCCTTGCCGTACTTCTGCAGCAGGCTCGGGTGCAGGGATCCGGCGTTGACGCCGATGCGGATGGAGGTGCCGGCGGCCTTGGCGGCCTTCGCGATGGCGCCGACCTGGTCGTCGAACTTGCGGATGTTGCCCGGGTTCACGCGCACCGCGCCGACGCCGGCGTCGATGGCCGTGAAGACGTAGCGGGGCTGGAAGTGGATGTCCGCGATGATCGGGATCTGGCTCTTCTTCGCCAGGATGTGCAGCACGTCCGCGTCGTCCTGGTGCGGCACCGCGACGCGCACGATGTCGCAGCCGGTGGCCGTGAGCTCGGCGATCTGCTGGAGCGTGGCGTTGATGTTGGTCGTCTGCGTGGTCGTCATCGACTGGACGCTGACCTGGGCGTCGCCGCCCACCTTCACCTTGCCGACGCTGATCTGACGGGTCTTGCGACGGGGCGCGAGGACCTCAGGGACCTTCGGCATTCCGAGATTGACTGCTGGCACGGGTACGAGCCTACGTCCGATTCCTGCGCGCCCGGTGCGTCGGGGGCGCGAGCGGCGCGACGGGCGGTCAGGTGAGGCGGACGGGGTTCACCAGGTCGGCGAAGATCAGCAGCGCGCTCATGGCGCCGAAGAGGATCACGACCACGAACGTCAGGGGCATGAGCTTCGCGACGTCGACGGGCCCGGGATCGCGGCGGCCGAGCACCTTGGCGAGGAAGCGGCGGACGCCCTCCACGACGGCGCCGAGCACGTGCCCGCCGTCGAGCGGCAGGAGCGGCAGGAGGTTGATCATGCCGAGCGCCACGTTGAGCGAGGCGACGAGGCCGATCATCGCGGAGGCGCGGGAGGCGACGGGCGTCTCGTCGAGGCTCGCGATCTCGCCGGCGACGCGGCCGACGCCGACCACGCTCATCGGGCCGTTGGGGTCGCGCTCCCCGCCGCCGAAGGCCGCGCGGCCGACGTCGACGAGCCGCTGCGGGAGGTTCAGGATGAGGTTGCCGACGGCCGCCATGTTCTCGCCCGTGGTGGTGAACGCGGCCGAGAGCGGCTGCCGCTGCACCGCCTGCGTGGGGCTGAAGCCGATGAGCCCGACCTCGCGCGTGACCGGCCGGCCCTGCTCGTCGACCTCGGGCGCGCCGCGCTGGCCGATGACCGCCTGCTCCGTGAGGACGGGCGTGATGGCGAGCGTCTGACGTGCGCCGTCGCGCTCCACGACCACGTCGAGCTCCCGGCCCGCGGACACCTGCACGGTGCCCGTGACCTGGTCCCACGCGGTGATCGGGGTGCCGTCGATGCTCACGATCGTGTCGCCGGGCTCGAGGCCGGCCGCGGCGCCCGGGGCGGCGGGGGCGCCGGCGGGGCAGGTGGCGGGATCGGCGGACGCGGTGGATCCTGCGGGCACGATGCACGCGTTCACCTGGCCGACCGTGGTGGTGGGCGTCGTGACGCCGAAGCCGCAGAGGACCACGGCGAACAGCAGGATCGCGAGGAGGAAGTTCATCGCGGGCCCGCCCAGCATGATGACCATGCGCTTCGGCACGGACAGCTTGTAGAAGGCGCGGTCCTCGTCGTCGCCGATGCTCTCGGCGCTGGCCTGGCGGGCGTCCTGCACGAGGAGGTCGAAGAAGCCGCGGCCGGCGCGGTCGTCGGCGTCGGGGGCGGCCGGGCCCGCGGCGTCGGCGGCGCCGCGGCGGGTGTCGGGCCCGACGAGCTGCGCGATGCCGGTGCTGCTCGTGCCGGCGCGCGAGCTCTGCGGCGGGAACATGCCGATCATGGAGATGTAGCCGCCGAGCGGGATGGCCTTCACGCCGTACTCGGTCTCGCCCCTGCGGCGGCTGAAGATCGTCGGGCCGAAGCCGATCATGTACTGCGTGACGCGGACGCCGAACAGCTTGGCGGGCACGAGGTGCCCGACCTCGTGGAGGCCGATGGACACGGCGACGCCGACCACGATGATGAGCACCCCGAGGATGTAGAGGAAGACGCCGTCCATGGTCGGAGAGGCTACCGCCCGCACCCTGGCAGGACGCCGTCGTGGTGCGGATCGGCGGGCGTCCCCGGACGGCGCCCGGCGCCCCCCGGCTAGGCTGGGGGTCCCGTGACGAGAGGTGCCCCCATGCCCGGAGAACGGACCGACGGCCTCGCCGGCACGCTGCTGGCCGGCCGGTACCGCATCAGCGGCCTGCTCGGCCGCGGCGGGATGGCCACCGTCTACCGCGCCGCCGACGAGACGCTCGGCCGCGAGGTCGCCGTGAAGGTCTTCGCGACCGACTCCGCCGATCCCGGCGAGGTCGAGCGCCAGGAGGGCGAGGTGCGGATGCTCGCGGGGCTCAGCCACCCCGGCCTCGTGACGCTCTTCGACGTGGGCGACGACGTGGTCGCCGACCGCGCGCTCGCCTTCATCGTGATGGAGATCGTCGACGGCACCACCCTCGCCGACCGCATGAAGGAGGGGCCGCTGCCCGGGCCCGAGGTCGCGCGCATCGGCGGGATCCTCGCGGACGCGCTCGGCTACATCCACCGCCGCGGCGTCGTGCACCGCGACGTGAAGCCCGCCAACGTGCTCCTCGCCCACCCGGAGGACGACGAGCCGGCCGCCGCGAAGCTCACCGACTTCGGGATCGCGCGGCTCGTAGACGGCACGCGCCTCACCTCCACCGGATCCATCATCGGGACCGTCAGCTACCTCAGCCCCGAGCAGGCGCTCGGCGAGCAGGTGGGCGCGCCGACCGACGTGTACGCGCTCGGCCTCGTGCTCCTCGAGTGCCTCACCGGCCGCCGCACCTTCCCGGGCACCGCCGCCGAGTCGACCATGGCGCGCGTCGTGCGCGACCCCGAGATCCCGGCCCGCCTCGGCAGCGCCTGGGTCGACCTCCTCTCCCGCATGACGCGGCGCGATCCGAGATCCCGGCCGACCGCGCGCGAGGTCGCCGCGGAGCTGCGGACCGGACGGGCGCCCACCTCGACCGTGGACGAGCCGACCGCCGCGTCGACGCGCGTGATGCCGGCCGCAGCCGCTTCCACCGCCGCCGCGCCCGCCGCCGCAGCTGCCGCGGCGCCCTTCGCCGACCGGGACGCCCGGACCGAGCGCTTCGCTCCCCCGCCGGGCGCGCCCCTCGACGACCCGACGGGCACGTCGGCGACCGCCGAACCGACCGTCGCGGGCCGCGAGCCCGCGCGACGCCGCGGCGCCCGCGCCCTCAGCATCGCCGTCGTCTCCGTGCTCATCGCCGCGGCCGCCGTGGTCGGCGTCGTGACCTTCCAGTCCTTCTCGGACCGCGACACCAACTACCCGTCCGTCCCCGGACCCCTCGGCGCCAGCCTCGAGGAGCTGCAGAAGAGCGTGGAGGACGCCCCGTGATCCGCACATCGACCCACTCCGCCGGCGCACCCGGCCGTCGCTCCCTCCGCGGCCGCGCCGCCGTGGGCCTCGCGACCGCCACCACCGCCCTGCTCCTGCTGGCCGGCTGCGCCGGTCCGTCGACCCCCGCCGACCGCGCGCTCGACGACCTGCAGCAGCGCACGCTCGCGGTCACCGAGTCATCGAAGGACGGCGACTACGCCAAGGCGCTCGCGCAGCTCGAGGAGCTGCGCGGCGCGGTCGAGGCGGACCTCGCCGCCGGGACCGTCGACCAGGCCCGGCACGACGAGGTCATCGCGCGGATCGACGCGGTGAAGGCGCAGCTCGAGGCGGCCCGCGACGCGGCCGGCTCCACGCCGACGCCCACGCCCACCCCGACGCCGACCCCGAGCAGCTCCCCCACGCCCTCGCGCACGCCGGCGCCGTCCCCCACGCCCACGCCCAGCCCGACCCCCACGCCGACGAAGTCGCCCGCGCCGACGCCGAGCCCGGCGCCGACGCCCGGCCAGGGCGGCGGGAACGGCAACGGGAACGGGAACGGCGGATCCGGCAACGGCGGCGGGAACGGGAACGGCGGGTCCGGGAGCAACGGGTCGGGGAACGGATCCGGCAACGGGAACGGGAACGCCGACGGCTGAGCCGGAGCGCGCTCCCGCTCGGCCCGTGCCCGGGTGAGCGGATGCGCGTCCGTGGCGATCGGCGGCTCCGCCAGCGGAGATCCGGATGCCGACTACCGGCTACCCGCTAGCGGCTTCTCCGCCCCGTGCGCGACGGCTCCGACGCGACGGTTCCGGTGCGGAACCCCTCGGTCGGGTCAGGCGCCGAGCACGCGGTCGGCTTCGGCGCGCGCCCAGCGCTCCGCCTCCGCGAGCGACTCGCGCGTGAGCGCCCCCGAGGCGGGCGCGTGGGCGTCGACGACGCGGCGGATGGTGTCGACGATGTCGAGGAAGCCGGCGCGACCCGCGTGGAAGGCCTGCACGGCCTGCTCGTTCGCGGCGTTGTAGACGGCCGGGTAGGTGGATCCGGCCGCGCCGACCTGCTTGGCCAGGAGGACGGCGGGGAACGCCTCGTCGTCGAGCGGCTCGAAGGTCCAGGTGGCCGCCTTCGTCCAGTCGATGGGGACGCCGACGTCGTGCATGCGGTGCGGCCAGTTCAGGCCCAGCGCGATGGGGAGCCGCATGTCCGGCGGCGAGGCCTGCGCGAGGGTGGACCCGTCGATGAACTCGACCATGGAGTGCACGAGCGACTGCGGGTGCACGACCACGTCGATGCGGTCGTACGGCACGTCGAAGAGCAGGTGCGCCTCGATGACCTCGAGGCCCTTGTTGACGAGCGTCGAGGAGTTCGTCGTGATGACGAGGCCCATGTCCCACGTGGGGTGGGCGAGCGCCTCGCGCGGCGTGACGTGCTCGAGCTCCGCGCGGGTGCGGCCGCGGAACGGCCCGCCCGACGCGGTGACCACGAGGCGGCGCACCTCCTCGGCCGTGCCGCCGCGGAGGGCCTGCGCGATGGCCGAGTGCTCGGAGTCGACGGGGACGAGCTGGCCGGGCGCCGCGAGGGACCGCACCAGCTCGCCGCCGACGATGAGCGACTCCTTGTTGGCGAGGGCGAGCGTGCGGCCCTCCTCCAGCGCGGCGAGCGTGGGGCCGAGCCCCACGGATCCGGTGATGCCGTTGAGCACCACGTCCGCGTCGACCGAGCGGATGAGCTGCTCGGCCTCGTCGGCGCCGAGCGCCGTGTGCTCCACGCCGGCGACGCGCGCCTGCTCGGCGAGCGCCTCGCGCTTGCTGCCGGCGCCGAGCCCGACCACCTCGAAGAGCTCCGGGTGGCGCGCGATGACCTCGAGGGCCTGCACGCCGATGGACCCGGTGGATCCGAGGACGATGACGCGGCGCACGGCTGCTCCTACTGGGCCGGGGCGGACTGGGTGCCGAGGATGTCGACGACGAACACGATCGTGTCGGTGCCGCCGATGTCGTCGCCCTGGCCCTTGTCGCCGTAGCCGTCGGCGGGCGGGATGACCGCGATGACCTGCGAGCCGACCTTCTGGCCCACGAGCGCCTTCGAGAAGCCCGGGATGACGCCGCTCGTCGGGAATGAGACGGGCTTGCCGCCCTTCTCCCAGCTCGAGTCGAAGACCTTCTTGGTGTTCCAGTTGATGCCCGTGTACTGCACGGTGACGTTCGCGCCGTCGGTGACCGTCTCGCCGTCGCCGACCTTGAGGTCGGCGATCTTGGTCTCGGTCGGCGGCGCCGCGTCGGGGATCGTGATGGTGGGGGCGCCGTCGTCGCCGAGCGACACCGCGGGGAAGCCCTCGGGCGCGGGCTGGTCGGCGCCGTCGGCGCGCGTGGGCACCTGGCTCAGCACGTCGACCACGATGACGATGGGGTCGTCGGCGCCGAGGCCGAGCTGCGAGGACTGCTCGGCGGCGAAGCCGTCGGCGGCCGGGACGACGGCGACGATGCGCGAGCCGACCGTGGTGCACTCGACGGCGCGGACGACGCCAGGGACGAGCGCGCTGTCGTCGAGGCTCGCGGGCAGCGGGGCGTCCGCGTTGTAGGCGAGCTGCGAGATGGCCTCGCCGGACGTGCCGTTGTAGGCGGCGAGCGCGATGTTGGCGGTGGCGCCCGCGCCGACCTCGGCGCCGTCGCCCTCGGTGACCACCGTGCGCTCGGTCGTGTCGACCTTCAGCGGTCCGTCGACCGTGACCTCGGGGGCGGTGCCGAAGTCGCCGGAGACCTTGACTGACTTCGACGCCTCGCCCGAGGGCGTGTCGATGCAGGAGGCGCCCGCGGTGCGCGCGCCGGCCGTCGGGCTGGCGGACGGGTCGGCGTCCGGCGTGCCGCTGCCGGAGCAGGCGGACAGCGCCAGGACGGCGGCCGCGGCCAGGGTGAGGGGGATGCGTCGCTTCACGGGAGTCGCTTTCATCGGCGCGGCGGACGCACCAGGTTTGTGGGAGGGACCGGGACAGTCTGCCCGACGTGGCCGGGGACGCGCTGACAGGCTCCGGGCGGGGCGGGGCGCGGCGGGCGGTGCGCGGGGATCGCGACCGCGGGTCAGGCGGCGGCGACCACGGTGCTCGGCTCGTGGTGCACGGGGAAGGCCACGCTCGCGGCGATGAAGCAGCGCTCGGACGCGCCCTGGTGCAGCGAGGTGGCCAGCTCGACGTGCGCCGGATCCCGCACCGTGACGACGGGCCGCAGCGTGACCTCGACGAAGTGCCCGCCCCCGTCGTCGGTCTGCCGCATGGTGCCGGTGGGCGCGTCGCTGTAGCCGACCACGACGACGCCGGCCATGGCCGCGGCGTGCAGGTAGCTGAGCAGGTGGCACTGGGCGAGCGCGGAGATGAGGGTCTCCTCGGGGTTCCAGCGGTCGACGTCGCCGCGGAAGGGGCGGTCTGCGGACCCCAGGAGGTCGGGCTTGCCCGCGGCGCGCACGACGTGGTCGCGGCCGTAGGAGCGGTAGTCGGACGTGCCGGATCCGCGGTCGCCCGTCCACTCGAGGGACAGGGCGTACCGGTGCTCGATCTGCATGGGATCACGCTAGCGAACGGGGCCGCGACCCTCCCGGATCCGGCTGCCCGCGCGGGTAAACTCGCCGGATCATGACAGACACCCTGGACTCCGCCCGCGTCGGCACCCCCGCCGGCTCCGCCTCCGACTCCCCCGCCGCGTCCGCCCGCGACGCGCGCCCGCAGGTGCCGCAGGAACGACGCATCGTGACGGAGATCCCGGGCCCGCTCTCCCGCGAGCTGCATGAGCGCCGGAAGCGCGTGGTGCCGCCCGGGGTCTCGTCGCTGCTGCCCGTCTACATCGCGCGCGCCCACGGCGCGGTCGTCGAGGACGTGGACGGCAACCGCTTCATCGACCTGGGCGCCGGGATCGGCGTGACCACCGTGGGCCACACGCGCCAGGAGGTCGTGGACGCGGCGACCGAGCAGCTCGGCGACGTGATCCACACGCTCTTCACCGTGACGCCCTACGAGGAGTACGTGCGCGTGGCGGAGCTGCTCGCGGAGCACACGCCCGGCACGCACGAGAAGCGCACGGTGCTCGTGAACTCGGGCGCGGAGGCCGTGGAGAACGGCGTGAAGATCGCGCGCAAGCACACGGGCCGCCGCGCGGTGGCGGTGCTCGACCACGGCTACCACGGCCGCACCAACCTCACGATGGCGATGAACTACAAGGCGTCGCCCTACGGCACGGGCTTCGGCCCGTTCGCCGGCGACGTCTACCACGCGCCGAGCTCGTACCCGTATCACGACGGCCTCTCGGGCGCCGAGGCCGCGGCCCGCACGATCTCGTACCTCGAGAAGCGCATCGGCGCGACGGACCTCGCGTGCGTGGTCGCCGAGCCCATCCAGGGCGAGGGCGGCTTCATGGTGCCGGCCGACGGCTTCCTGCCGGCGCTGCAGGAGTGGTGCACGGCGAACGGCGTGGTGTTCATCGCCGACGAGATCCAGTCGGGCCTCGCCCGCACCGGCCGCTTCTTCGCGAGCGAGCACCTGGGTCTCGTGCCCGACCTCGTGCTCACCGCCAAGGGCATCGCGGGCGGACTGCCGCTCGCGGGGGTGACCGGCCGCGCCGAGATCATGGACTCCGCGCTCCCCGGCGGGCTCGGCGGCACGTTCGGCGGCAACCCCGTCGCGGCCGCGGCGGCCGTCGCCGTGTTCGAGGCGATCGAGGCGCACGGCCTGCTCGCCGAGGCGACGCGGATCGGCGACCACCTCCACCGCGCGCTCACCGCGCTGCAGGCGGAGCACGACATCATCGGCGACGTGCGCGGCATCGGCGCGATGACCGCGATCGAGCTCGTGCAGCCGGGCACCGGATCCACCACCAAGGAGCCGAACGCCGAGGCGGTGGCGGCCATCGCGGCGCACTGCCACGCGCACGGCGTGATCATCCTCACGGCGGGCACGTACGGCAACGTCCTCCGCTTCCTGCCGAGCCTCGCGATCTCCGAGGAGCTGCTCGACGACGCCCTCGGCGTGATCGCCGACGCGTTCCGGGCGCTCTGATGGGGACGACCGTCGAGACGATCCCCGTCCAGGGCGCCGTGGAGCTCGCGGTGCTCGACCGCAGCGGCTTCGTGGAGTCGCGCCACATCGGCGCGGCCGTCGTGCTGTCGGGCGCGGGCGAGGTGCTGCGCGAGGTCGGGGACGTGGCCGCTCCCGTGTTCCCGCGCTCGAGCATGAAGCCGTTCCAGGCCCTCGCGGTGCTCGCGAGCGGCGCGGAGCTGACCGAGGAGGAGCACGTGCTCGCCACGGCCAGCCACGCCGCGACCGCCCGGCACGTGGAGGTGGTGCGCGGGATCCTCGCGAAGGCCGGGCTCGACGAGTCCGCCCTCCGCTGCCCCGCCGACTGGCCGCTCGACCGGGCCGCGCGCGACGAGCTCGTGCGCGCGGCGATCCCCGCGTCGCCCGTCCACATGAACTGCTCCGGCAAGCACGCCGCGATGCTGCTGGCCTGCACGACCAACGGCTGGTCGACCGAGGACTACCTGCACCCGGACCACCCGCTGCAGGTGCGGATCCGCGACGTCGTGGAGCGCTTCACGGGCGAGCGGATCGCGACGACGGGCATCGACGGCTGCGGCGCGCCCGTGCACGCGATGTCGCTCACGGCGCTCGCGCGCGGGATCCACCGCATCGCGACCTCCGCGCCCGGCTCGCCCTTCGCGCTGTACCGCCACGCGGCGGCGCTCACGGCGGCCGTGCGGGCGCAGGGCTGGGCCATCGACGGCCCCGGCCGCGCCAACACCGTCGTGATCGAGCGGCTCGGGCTCTTCGCCAAGGGCGGAGCCGAGGGGATCATGATCATGACCGCGCCCGACGGCACCACCGTGGCCTCGAAGACGCTCGACGGGAGCCTGCGGGCGTCCACGATCGTGGCGCTCGAGCTGCTCGCCGAGGCGGGTGCGATCACGCGGGACGACGTGGAGCGCGTGCGCCCCGAGCTCGACCTCGTGGTGCTCGGCGGCGGGGTGCCCGTGGGCGAGATCCGGGTGTCGCCGACGCTGCTCGGCTGAGGCGGACGGGTCACGCGACGACCGCGGTCGTCGCGTGACGGGCATCGCGGGGTCGCGGCGTCGGAGTCGCAGTCGGCGAGGGCGTCGGCGTCGGCCACGAGCGACGGCGCACGTCGCCCGCGGGGGTGACCTGCCAGACGCGTCCCGGGACGGGCGCCAGCGGTGGCGGCGTGGAGCGCACGCGCAGCAGGGTGCGGGCGTCGCGGGGCGCGCAGCCCTCGAGGACGACGCTGCCCGCGCGGCGGATCTCCGCGAGGAGCGCGCCGCGGACGAGCCACGCGTCCGCGTCGGCGACGACGACGCGGAGGCCCGTCGGCTGCGCGGCGGCAGCGGCGGCAGCGGTAGACAGAGGCACGCCCGATCCCTCCGGGGTCGGGCGCGCCGCATCCGGCGACCACCCGACCGGGAGGTGCGCGGCCTCCGCCGCGTCCCAGCCGAGGGCGCGGAGGCGCGCCACCGCGGCGACCGGGGAGGGCGTCACGAGCGCGTGCACCGCGTCCGGGCCGAGGCGGAGGGGCGGCGCGGGATCCGGGGCGACGCCGTCGTGGAGCGCCGAGGCCGCCGCGCCCTCGGGCGGCAGCGCCACCTGGATCCGCTCGCCCCGCCACTCCCCCGCGCCGGGCGTCGCGCGCGGGTCGTGCAGGCGCGGATCGCCGCCGGCGAGCACGTGCTCCTGCCTGCTGGGCAGCGGGAGGAGCACGGGCGGGCCCGCGGCCGCGGCGACGGCCTGCAGCGCGCCTCCCGGCCGTCGCGCCGAGGCGGCGAGCGCCACGCCCGCGAGCGGGCCCTCGCGGACGACGACCGCGACGAGCTCGAGGAGGGCCGCCTGGTGCTCCGGCTCGAGCCGGGAGACGGCGACGTCGAGGTCGTCGGCGAGCACGAGCAGCGGCCGGCGCGGCGCGGCGGGATCGCGGATGCGCGCCACCACCGCGCTCATCGCGTCCCAGCAACCCTCCGGATCCGCGGGCGCCGCCCGGACCTCCACGCCGCCCGCCCGCGCCGCCGCCCGGAGGGTGCGCAGGCACGTGCTGCGGCCGGATCCCGGCCCGCCCACGACGAGGAGGTGGCCGTGGGTCGCGGGCCGCCACGCTGCCGTCTCGCGTCGCTGCTCGGCCGGCAGGTCGACGAGGGCGAACGGCACCGACGGCGTCGCCGCTCCGGCCGGCGCGGCGGCGGGCGCGGCGGCGGGCGCGGCGGCGGGCGCGGCGGCGGGTGCGGCGGCGGGCGCGGCGAGGTCGGCGAAGGGGACGGCGGCGGGCAGCGGATCCAGCCAGGGGCGACGCACGGGGATCCGCGGCGGGCGGGCGGCCGCGACGCGGGCGAGGTCGTCGGCCGTCGCGACCGCGACCTGGAACGGCCGCGCCGGCCCGCCGTGCGCCCCGATGAGGCAGCGGCCGACGGGCGCGTCGCCGAGGCGCGCGGCCTCGGGCGTGCCGAGGAGCGCCCGGCTGTCCGCCTCGTTGTTGACGCGCAGCGAGAGGCGGAGGTCGCAGTTGGCGAGCACGGCGTCGCGGACGACGCCGGCCGGGCGCTGCGTGCACAGCACCAGGTGCATGCCGAGCGACCGGCCGCGGGCCGCGATGTCGGCGACGACCTCGTGCAGGCCGTCCTGGTCGGCGAGGAGGGCGGCCAGCTCGTCGACGACGATGACGAGGCGCGGCAGGACGCCGGCGGCCGCGGGGTCGTCCACGTCGCGCGCGCCGGCCTCGCGCAGGGTGCGCTCGCGATGGCGGATCTCCGCGCGCAGGCTCTCGAGGGCGCGCCGCGCACCCTGTCCGTCGAGGTCGGTGACGAGCCCGACTGCGTGCGGCAGGACGAGCAGCGGGTCGAACGCCGCGCCGCCCTTGAAGTCGACGAGGAGCACCGTGACCTCCTCGGGCGGATGCGCGGCTGCGAGCGCCGCCATCCACGTGACGAGCAGCTCGCTCTTGCCGCTGCCCGTGGTGCCCGCGACCACCGCGTGCGGGCCGTCCGCGACCAGGTCGATCGCGACGGGTCCGTCGTGCCCCACGCCGACGACCGCGGCGAGCGAGCGGGCGGGGGCGGCGACGGATGCGGGTGGGATGCCGGGCGTCGCGACGGCCGGCAGCTCCGCGAAGGGGACGCGCGAGGGCAGCGGGGCACGGGCCGCGGCGAGCCCGCGGTGCCGGGCGAGCGCCGCGAGCTCGTCCGCGAGGCGCGCCGCCTCCGCGAGGGACACGAGCTCGAGCCGGACGGCGCCGGTGCGGGTGAGGCGGGCGGGGCCGTCCTCCCCGCCGGGCCGTCCGGCGGCGGGGTCGGCGGCGGGGTCGGCGAGCGGCTCGGCGGCGGACGCGGCGGCCTCGCCGGGCGCGGCATCGGGGGCGCCGGGCGCCGGTTCGGCCGCGAGGATCCGCGCGTCGCCCGGACGCCGCACGTCGAGCACCGTGCGGCACGCGGCCGGGAGCGCCTCGACCCGGGACGCCGCCGCGAGCACGACCTCCCGCGCGCCCAGCCGCAGGCGCACGACCGCGGCTCCCGGATCCTCCGCCCCCACCTCGACGCGCAGGCCGTCGGCCGCGTGCGGGAGGCGCGCGAGCCAGTCCCACGCGGGATCCGCCGGGCGCGCGACGACGCGCAGGTCGTCGGGCGGCAGCGCGTGCACGAGCTGCACCACGACGCCCCGGAGGACGGGCGCGACCAGCGCGGGAGCGCCGCGCAGCCCGAGGCCGCCCGCGGAGGAGACGAGGACGGGGGCGTCGGGGACCCAGCCCACGAGATCCGCCCACGTCGGCGCACCGCCCGCGACGGCCGATGCAGCGCGACCGTGGACGGAGCGGGAGCGGGAGCGCGGCAGCGGCGGACGACGCGCGCGCCGCTGACGGGCCGGCGCCACCTCGCCGGGGACGCGCGCCCGCGGATCCCCCCGCCAGAGGAGGCCGCTCGGCACCTCCCCCGTGCCGAGCGCGAGGACCGGCGCCGCGCGGCCGGCGTCGATGCCCGGGTCCGCCCGCCAGAGGAGCGCCGGGTTCGCCCGCCCGTCGAGGATGTCGCGCGCGGACGGGGCCCGCGACCCGAGCGCGGCGCGGACCGCGGCGATGCGCGCCCGCACCTCCGCGTGCAGGCGCTCGTGGCCGGCGCGCTCCTCCCGGGCCGCGCGGCGGGCGGAGCGGCGGCCGGAGATGCGCTGGTCGGCCACGCCCGCGACCGCGACCACCGGGCCGAGGGCCGCGAAGAGGAGGGCGTACGGCGAGCGCGTGATCGCCCACACGGCGACGCTCACGACGAGCGGCGCGGCCACGCCCAGCACGGGGAACGGCGGGGGCGGGGCGGGTACGGGCGACGGGGGCGGGGCGATGTCCACGGCGCGAGACCACCACGCCGCGCGACCGTCGCCGGCCGGCGGACCGCGGTCCGTGGAGGGCGGCCGTCGAGGCGGGCTGGGGAGGATCCGTCAGGGCCGCGGACGACGGCGCCCGTGCGAGCGAGCACCGTGCCCGCCCGCGCCGGCACCGTGCGCACCGGCACCGTGCGCACCGCCCCCGCCGCGCCCGACCCACCCGCGCCGCAGCGACGCCGGCGACACGAGCGCGCGCAGCCGCTGCCGCCGGGTCCGCCCCGCGTCCATGCGGGTCGCGAGCTCGTCGACGCGGCGCCACGCGGCGTCGGCGAGCGGATCCGGCACCTCGCCGGGCGCGAAGGCCGCCTCGTCCGCCACGTCCGCCAGCCCGCGCGCGCCGCCCACCCCGACGAGCCGCGCCACCTCCCGTCGCGTCGCCGCGGCCTCGGGCACCAGCCCGCGGTCGACCGCGCCGTCGCGGAACTCCTCCCACGCGCCGCGCACCCGGTCGCGTGCGGCGGCGGCGCCCCGGCGGCGACGACGACGCCGCACCTTGGCGCCCACGACGGCGAGGAACGGCGAGGCCGCCAGCCCCAGCGCGAGGAGCGACCAGCCCGCGACGCGCACGGCGGCGAGCAGGGCCTGGAGCGCGGGATCCGCCTCGGGCCGGTCGTCGCGGCTCGCGTCGGGCGGGGTGCGGTCCTCGGGCTCGGCCTGCTCCTCGACGGGCGGCGGCAGCACCGTCTGCGGGCGGGCGACCTCGGTCGGCTCGTCGGGCAGGGCGTCCGGGACGTCGCGGACGGGCGGGTTCGGGTCGACGGCGACCCAGCCGGAGGAGGCCGTGTCGACCTCGATCCAGGCCGTGACGTCGGATCCCCGGATCGGCACCGGCCCGCCGAGCGCCTCCCGCACGGCCGCCTCGCCCGGCGCGAAGCCCATGACGACGCGGACGGGGAAGCCGAGGTCGTCGGCCATGAGGGCCGCCGCGACCGCGTACTGCTCGGCGTCACCGAGCATCGGCCGGGTGGTGAGGAGGTCGGCGATGCGCTCGGCGGAGTGGCCCGACCGGCTGAAGGGCGCGTCGCCGACGCCGTGGCTCACGTAGCCGTCGGCGCGGAGGGCGGAGATCGCCGCGACGAGCTGCGCGCCGGGCGACGCCGACGTGCCGGGGCCGGCGTCCGCGCCGCCCGCGGTGGCGCCGTCGGGGGCGGCGACGGAGGCGTCGACGCGCGCGCCCACCTCGTCGGGCACGCCCGTCGGCCGGGGCGCGACGGCGTCGCCGGGGCGCTCGTCGGCCAGGGCCTCCAGCGGCGGGGTCGACGCGACGACGGCCTGGACCTCGTAGGCGTCGCCCGCGGACAGCCCGCCGAGGACCGCGCCCGTCGCGGTCGCGTCGTCGTAGTAGAAGGAGTCGGCGAGGCGCCCCCCGTCGTCCGCGAAGCCGATGCGCTCGAGGCGGCCCGCGCCCGGCAGCCACACGCCGCGGTAGTCGCCGACGACGACGTCGAGGGTCACGTCGTCGCCCGCGACGCCGGTCTGGTCGAGCCGGTACGGCACGCGCGCGAAGGTGCCCGACGCCTGGCCGGTGCGCGACGCGTCGACGCTGCCGCGCGCGCCGCCGACGCCGTAGATGACGCCGTCGTAGGTGTCGAGCGCGGCCAGCCGGATCCGCCCGCCCGCGGGGAGGCCCCGCACGGTCAGCAGCGTCGCGTCGACGGCCGGCTGCTTCCAGTAGGTGCGGAACGACGACAGCGGGCTGACCTGCTCGCGCGGGTCGAACGGCTGCTCCACGGTGGAGCGGAGGCCCGTGCGCGCGGCGTGCGGCGGGGCCGCGGCGGTGGCCGCGACGCCCGCGACGAGGGCGACGGCGAGCACGGCCGCGGCGGAGGCGCCGGCGCGCGCGCCCGAGCGGCGGCGGTCGGCGGCGGACTCCACGGGCATCCCCGACTGCCGGCCGAGGCGGCGCACGGCCCGGTGGCGGCGGCGCCAGCGGCAGCGCGCGATCCACAGCAGGGCCGTCGCGAGCCAGGCGAGGGCGACCGGGACGAGGAGGCCCGACGCGTCGGGGGCGTCCGGGCCCTGGCTGCGGTCGGGTCCGAGGGCGGCGGCCGCGAGGAGGATCACGAGGGACGGGATCACCGCGAGCTCCGGCCGCCGGGACCGCAGCGCCACGGTGAGGCCGACGACCGAGCCGAGCAGCACGAGCGCGAAGGCGGGGACGAGCAGCGCCTGGTAGTCGCCGACGGGGAGGGCGATGGTCAGCAGCCGGACGACGCCGAGCGAGGCGCCCTCCACGAGGTCGCGGAGGCCGGCGAGCGTGGGCCGCCAGCCGTCGACGGCGCGCGTCGGCACGGCGAGCGGCACCCCGAGCGCGAGGAACGCGACGAGCACGGCGCCCGCGACCACGGCGCTCCCCCAGCGGAGCCGCGCGCCGGCGAGCGCGATCGCGAGGCCGGCGGCCAGCGTGATCGCCGCCATCCGGACGAAGGACGCGTCCTGGTGCACGGGCCAGAAGGCCGCGGTCGCCAGGCCGGTGAGCAGGGCCACGGCCAGGACGGGGACGAGCGTGCGGCCGGGGTCGCGGGATCCGGCGCCCCTCACGTCGCGCTCCGCTGCAGGGCGCCGCGCAGGTCCTCGAGGTAGCCGATGGTGAGCACCGAGAGGTCGCCGATGCGCCGCAGGGAGGGCTCGGCCTCGGGGTCGCAGACGACCGCGACCACCTGGACGCCGGGCGGGAAGCCGACGGCGGCGGAGCGGATCGCGCGGGGGCCTGCCCCCGTGCCGCAGACGAGGAAGACGACGGAGACGCCCGCGACCTCGTCGGCGGCCGCGCGGGCGAGCTCCACGACGTCGACGGCGCGGTCGGCGGCCGCGATGCCGGCGAGGTCGTCCAGGAGGCGGGTGCGCGTGACGGTGGCGAGGCGGACCAGGCGCGCGGAGCGGGACCGGGCGGGCGCGGACCGGGCGACCGTGCGCGCGAGGCCCGGCAGCGTGGGCGCCGTCGGGAGGCGGCGGCGGGCCCGCCCCGCGCGGTCGGCGCTGGCGACGACGGACACCGTGCGCGCGTCCACGATGGCGCGCGCGCCGAGCGAGCCGACGACGCTCACGGCCAGCTCGAACTCGGCGTCGGCGGCGGATCCGGCGAGCCCGCCCTCCGACCGCCCCGCCGCGACCGTGGTCCCGCCGGCGGGGACGGCGGATCCGGCGACGCCACCTTGCGCGGACGACGCGGACGCGGCGCGCGCGCCGTCCGCCGCCGCCGCTCCCGCCTCGGCCTCCGCCTCCGCCTCCGGCGCCCCGTAGTCGCCCGCGTGCAGCGACAGCGCGACCATCACGTGGCTCCGCCGGGTCTCCTCGAACCGGCGCACCATGTGCACGCCCGTCTTGGCGGTGGACCGCCAGTGGATGTGCCGCACGGCGTCGCCCGGCACGTACTCGCGGAGGGACTGGAACGACACGTCGCTGTCGGTGAGGTCGCGCGTGGCGCGGCCCTCGAGGTCGCGCACGAAGCCCGTGCTGGTGCTCGGCATGGCGAGGGTGCGGGGATGCACGAGGAGGCGGGTCGCGGCGGCCTCGGCGGACTCGCGGCGCACCAGGCCGATCGGGTCGCCGCGGACGATGCGCGCGGGCCCGAGCGCGATGACGCCGCGACGCGAGGTCGGCACGACGAACACGTCCTCGTGGACCTGCCCGTGCCCGAGCGAGGGGACGTGGATCTCGGCGAGGCCGGATCCCACGGGCACCTCGACCGTGAGGCCCACGGCCCGGCGCCGCAGCGGGTTGCGGACCGCGACGGTGGCGGGCGCGCGCTCCCCCGCGACGACCCGGTCGCGCGGGAGGCGGAGCGCCACCTCGACGCCGGCGGATCCGACGAGGTGCAGGAGCGCGATGACCCAGAGCGCGGCCGCCGTCCACGCGACGGCGACCAGCTCACGCCAGCCGAGCGCGTAGCCGGCGGCGCCCGCGACGACGGCCGCGATCGCGACGACCCGGCCGAGCGGGGTGACGACGCCGAGGAGCCGGACGACCGCGTTCCGCGGCGGGGCGGCGGGAGCCTGCGGGTCGTCGCCGAGGGCGGGCGCGGCGGGTGCGGCGGACGCAGCTGACGCAGCGGCTGGCGCGGACGAGCTGCCGCGGCGCGTCCCGGCCGCGCTCATCCGCCCGGCCGCGCGCCCGCGGCGTCGGGAGCGGCTCCGGCGCCCGGAGCACCCGGTGCCGCCTCGCCCGCGAACGGCGCCCCCGCGTACCGGTCGCGCGGCGGCGCGGTCTCGATGAGGATCTGCGACAGCACGCTCGTGGGCGTGACCCCGTCGAACTCGGCCTCGGGATCCAGCAGCAGGCGGTGCGCGAGCACGGGCTCGGCGAGCGCCTTCACGTCGTCGGGCACCACGTAGTGCCGGCCGTCGGCGGCGGCCCACGTGCGGGCGGCGCGCACGAGCGCGAGGGCCCCGCGCACGCTCGCGCCCAGCCGCACCTCGGGCGCGACGCGCGTCGCGTCGACGAGGCGCACGACGTAGTCGGCGATCGCGGGATCCACGTGCACGGTGCCCGCGCGCTCCTGCAGCGCCCGCACGGACGCGGCCGTCGCGACCGGCGCGAGCGTCACGTCGTGGGCGCTCACGGCGGCGCCCTGCAGGATCCGCAGCATCGACTCGTGGTCGGGGTACCCGATGGAGGTGCGCAGCAGGAAGCGGTCGAGCTGCGCCTCGGGCAGCGCGTAGGTGCCGGCCTGCTCGATCGGGTTCTGGGACGCGATGACCATGAACGGGTCGCCCACGTCGTACGGGGTGCCGTCGACCGTGACGCGGCCCTCCTCCATCACCTCGAGGAGCGCGGACTGGGTCTTCGGGCTCGCACGGTTGATCTCGTCGGCCAGCACGATGCTCGCGAACACGGGCCCGCGGTGGAACTCGAACTCGCCCGTGCGCTGGTCGTAGACGCTGACGCCCGTGATGTCGCCGGGCAGCACGTCGGGCGTGAACTGCACGCGGCTGTGCGTGCCGTCGACCGTCTGCGCCATGGCGCGCGCGAGCGAGGTCTTGCCGGTGCCGGGCACGTCCTCGAGCAGCAGGTGCCCGCCCGTGACCATGGCCGTGAAGGCGAGGCGGACCACGTGCGACTTGCCGAGGAGCACCTGCTCGACGCTGCGGACCAGCCGGGCGAACTCGTCCTGGAAGGCGCGGGCCTCGTCGGCGGTCATCGTCATGGGGCGTGCCTCTCGGGTGCGGCCGTCGGGATCGGCGGGAGGGCCGCGGGATCGGCCGTCATCCGCGGTGGGCGTACGTGTACAGGGTGCCCGAGTTCGCGGTGACGCGCACCTCGAGGATCCGCTCGGCGCCCGCGGGGATCGCGCAGGATCCGGCCGCCCCCGAGGACGCGTCGATCCACGCGCCCTGGCCGCCGCAGCGGCGCTCGCTCCGGGCGTAGCCGCCGCCCGACGGCATGGAGGTCCAGGAGGCGCTCGTCGCGCCGGACCCGTCGGTCGCGAACTGCACGTCGCCCGCGCGCGCGTCGACCGCGGTGCCGGCGGAGACCGGAGCCGACCAGCCGCTCGAGCGCTGGCGCCCGTCGCCCGAGTCCTCGAGGACGCGCAGCTGGATCGTCGCGCCGACGCCCGTGCGCGGCAGCGTGAGCGCCTGGCCGACGCCGATCGGGAAGCCGTCGCCCTGCCCGTCGACCCGGTACAGCAGCAGCGCCGACGCGGACGGGTCGCCCGGCCGGTAGCGGACGTCGGCGAGGACCGCGCGGAAGACGCCGTCGGCCGAGCGGTCGGGGCTCGGCAGGTCGACGCGGACGACGGGCGTGGACGGCGCCGTACGCGGGGTCAGCTGCCCGGCCTCGACGACCGTGCAGCCCTGGCTGTTGGCGGCGAGCACCGCGAAGGCGACGGGCTCGTCGACGGCGAGTCCCGTGACGACGTGGCTGGTGGCCCCGCCCACGTCGACCGCGGGGCCGTGCTCGGCGGCCCACGGCGCGACGCCCTCGGTGGCGACGGAGCAGCCGGGCGCGGATCCGGGCGCGTACGCGGCGACGAGGTAGCGGATCCCGTCGACGCCCTGGCCCTGGAACGCCGGCCACGACACGGTGACGCTCGTCTCGTCGACCCCGTACGCGGTCGCGGTCGGCGCGCCGGTCGCGGTGGGGGCACCGCGCGGCGTGCCGGTCGTGGAGGCGGCGAGCCACGCGGACGCCTCCTGCACCTGGGCGCTGTTGCGCGCGGCGACGGACACCGCGACGGGCACCTCGGCGACGAGCGACGGATCCCGCACCTCGACGCCCGTGGCGTCCGCGGCGACCTGACGGGTCACGCCACCGACCGTCACGACGTACTGCGTGACCGGGCTCGACGACGCGGGCACCGCGGACGGCTGCCACGACACGCGCAGGCCGTCGACGAGCGGCTCGGTCGCGAGGCCCGCGGGCGCGGCCGGCAGCACGTCCGACCAGAGGCCCGAGACGGAGACCGGATCCGACGCCCCGACGCCGTTGACCGCGCTCACCTCGACCTGCACGCCGTTCGACGGCCCGTTGCCCGGGGTCGGCACGGTGCAGGTGGTGGAGGGACAGGTCACGGTCGCGGTGGCCGTGCCGCCGCGGAGCACGCGCACCTGGTAGCCCGTGACGGCCGAGCCGTTGGCGACGCCCGGCTCGAAGGCGACCGTGAGCGAGCGGTCCGCGAAGCCGGTGGCGCGGAGGGCGGAGACGGGGCCCGGGCGGTCCTGGACGTGGATCACGACGGTGCCGAACGCGGCCCGGCCGGCGTCGCCCGTGGCGTCGCGCACCTCGTACTGCACGCGCACGTCGCCCGGCAGCGCGTCGGCGGAGGCGCTCACGGCGAGGGTGGCGCGGTCGTCCGACGGGGTCACGGTGACGCCCGCGGGGAGGCTCGCGCCGTCCGCGCCGCGGATGGAGGCGACCGTGAGCGGCGTGCCGGGGAACGGGTTCCCCGCCTGGTCGTTGGCGAGCACGTCGATCGTGGTGGAGGATCCGCGGGTCACCTCCCCCTCGTCGGTCGCGGGCTGCGCGAGCGGCCGCGTCGAGGGCACGACGCGCAGGTCGACGCGGCCGGCGCGCCCGGACTGGGTGGCGTCGCGCACGCTCACGGGGAAGGACGCGGCGGCGCCCGCGGCCACGCCCTCGTCGGCGGAGATGCGGAGCGTCCCGCCGTCCACCGACGCGCGGAACCCGGCGGCGACGGCGCCCTCCACCGCGAACGCGAGCTGCGAGCGGTCGTCGGCGTACGGATAGGTGGTGAGGCGGCCGAGGTCGATGTCCTTGGACTGCCCGGGCTCGAGGTCGATCACGGCGCCCCGGAACACCGGCGGCTGGTTCTCGGTGGGCGTCACCGTGATCGGCAGGACGAGCGCGGCGGTGCGGCCGCCCGCCCCTCCTGCGGGCCCGGATCCGTCCGTAACCGCGAACGCGATCGCGGCGGGCCCGAAGTACCCCGGCTCGCTGCGGTACGCGATGGTGTCCTCGTCGACGAGCTCGACCGGGCCGTCGGCGTGCGTCGCCGAGAGCGAGTTCGGGTCGGCGATCCGCACGGCCCGCCCGCCCGCCGCGACCACCTGGTCGTCGAGGTCCACCACGAGCCGCTCGCCGCTCGCGACGGTCGGGCGCGGCACGCCCACGCGCAGCTGCGGCAGCGTGTCCTCGAAGCCGGGCACCCAGATGAAGGCCGTCGCCGAGACGGCGGGGTCGTCGGGCTGCGCCACCGTGAACGGCACGATGCGGCGCCGGTCGCCGACCTCGACGCGGATCCGGCCGTCGGGCGTCACGCGCGCCACGTCCTCGTAGCCCGCGCCCACGCTCATCACGAGCGCCGACACGTCGCCCTCCGCGGAGAAGACGTTGCGCATCACGTCGACGTCGACGCTCGAGCGGTCGAGCACGTCGGAGAGCTGGAGCACGGTGTCGCGCGCGACGGGGCGGGTGGGCGGCGCGGCGGGATCCACGATGACCGTGAGGAACGCCTCGTCCGTGCCCCCGCGCGCGTTGCGCACGCCGTAGACGAAGCCGTAGCGGCCGGCCTGCTCCGGCGCGACGACGCGGACGGTGTCGCCGTCGAGGCCCGCGACGAGGCCCTCCGCCTGCGGCTGCACGGAGACGAGCTCGAGGGCGCCGCCGTCCGGATCCGTGTCGTTCGCGAGCACCTGCACGCGGAGCACGCGGCCGGGCCGCACGGTCACGGTGTCGGCGGTCGCGACCGGGTTGCGCGCGCCCTCGACGCGCGGGCTGATGCCCACGCGGATCGTGCCGGTCGCGCGCGCGCCGAGCCCGTCGACGACGGCGTAGGCGAACGCGTCCGTGCCGGTGGAGTAGTCGCCCGCCTGGTACTCGATCCAGTCCGGCCCGACCTCGGTGACCTGGCCCTTCTCGGGTGCCGCGTCCTGCCCGAGGAGGCGCACGGAGTCGCCGTCGGGATCGATGCCGGTGAGCGGCACGGGGATCCGCACGGTCTCGCCGGCGAGCACGCGCGCGGTGAGCGGGCGCGGCGCGGGCGCGACGTTGGTGGCGGCGTCGGCCTCGCGCACGGAGATGGTGAGGGTCGCGGTCGCCCACTGGCCGTCCGGCGCGACCGCGCGGTACACGGCCGTGTGGTCGCCCGTGCGGTCGGGCGCGAGGTAGCGGAGCCGGTCGTCGCTCGCGAAGAGGAGGCCGGCGCCCTCGGGCAGCGGATCCACGAGCACGGGGTCGAGGCGCAGAGCGTCGCCGTCGGGCTGCTCGTCGTTGGCGAGCACGGGGATGTCGACCGCGTCGCCCACGCGCACGGCCACCCGGTCGTCGGTCGCCACGGGCGGCTGGCGCACGGCGGGCTCCGGCACCTCGATCACGGTGATCACGCCCGTCGCCTCCGCCACGCCGTTGCTCACGCGGTACGCCACGTCCACGGGCCCGTCGAGCGGCCGGGTCAGGCTGATCCGCACGAGCCGCTGCTGCACGACCTCCGCCCGCACGCCGATCGCGTCGCCGGGCGAGGTCGCGTCGGTGATCACGAGCACGCCGCCCGCGGGGTCGAAGTCGGCCGCGAGCACGTCCACGTCCTGCGCCTGGAGCGCGCGCACGAACACGGTGTGCGGCACCGTGACGGGCCGGCCGTCGGACTCGACGGCGCCGCGCACCTCCACGCGCACCGTGCCCGTCGCGGTCACCCGCCCGTCGGTCACCGTGTACTCGAGCAGGTGCGTGCCCGCCACGGCGCCCTGCAGGCGGAAGGTGCCGGCCTCGAGGTCGGGCGTGACCTGCACGCCGGCCCGCGCGGGCACCGCCGCCAGCCGGATGGCCCCGCTCCCGCCGCGCGCGTGCGCGAGCGGCTCCACCGTGATCTCGCGCCCGATCGACGCCTGCACCACGAAGCCCTCGGCCACGAGCGGCACGTCGCCGGCGCGGCGCACGGTGACGACCAGCTCGCCGGATCCCTCCTCGCGCCCGTCGGACACCTGCAGCGCGACCGTGCGCGTGTCGCCGCCGGCCCCCGCGTCCGTGTAGACGACGCGGCCCTCGGGCTTCCAGCTCACGGCGTCGGGCGCGGCGACGCTCGCGCGCGTGAGGTACACCGGATCCCCGTCGGGGTCGTACCAGCTCCCCAGCACGTCGGCCTGCAGCCGGTCGCCCTCGGCCACCGTGCCCGTCGCGGGCCGCGCCTGCACGGGCGCAGCGTTCTCGTCGGCGGCGCGCACCGCGACGCGCACGTCCGCGGTCGCCGTGCCGCCCCGGCCGTCGCTCACGACGTAGGAGAAGCGCACGACGCCGGAGGCCCCCGCGGCGAGCGCGAGCTGCAGGCCCTGCCCCTCGTCCACCACGTCGACCGCGCCGACCGCCGCGTCGACGGGCGTGACGGAGTCGATGACGAGCACGTCGCCGTTCGGGTCGTGGTCGTTGAGGAGCACGGGCAGCGCGGTCGTCCGGCCGGGACGCGCGCCGAGGTCGTCGTCGACCGCGACGGGCGGCTGCTGCACGCGGTCGGTCTCGGGCGGGGTGTCGGCCGTGTTCTGCTCGACGACGGTGTCGGAGCGGTCGCGGTCGATGAGGTCCGACCAGTTGTCGATGAGGCCCGCGCCGCGCTGCACGGCCCACGCGGTGCCGCCGCGCACGTCGTTGAGCACCACGCGGGCGCCGTCGACGAGGAAGCGGAGGGCGGCCTGCGCGGGCGCGCCCGGGAGATCGGTGAGGGCGCCGGCGGCGGAGCGGCGGGGATCGCCGCCCTCCTCGCCCGCGATGGCGGCGGGTGCGAGGCAGCGCTGCCAGGAGGATCCGCCGGCCCAGCCCGCGTGCTCGCAGCCGTCCACGCGCACGGGCCGCGCGGGTGCGCCGGAGGGCCGGTCGGCGACGACGACGGGGTCGCCGCCGGCCACGGGCACCTCGACGAGGCCGCCCGTGTGCGCGACGAGCACGCTGCCGCCGTCCCCCGAGGCGCGCTGGAGGGCGACGCGCGCGTCCCCGGCGACGGATCCGGCGAGGTCGACCGTCCGCCCGTCGAGGAGGAGGGCCCGCGCGTCGGCGTCGTAGAGGGCCCAGCGGCCGTCGACCGAGGTGAGCGCGAGCCGCTGCCCGGCGGGCCGCCCCGCCTCGCCCGCCTCGACGGTCTCGCCGCCGACCGCCCGCGCGGGATCCGCGCCCTCCGCCGTCGGGTCCGCCGCGGCGCCCACGGGCCCCACGTCCACGGTCGCCTCGACCGTGTCGTCCGTCGCCGCGCGGATCCGCGACAGCATCCCCGACTCCGCCGAGTACACGAGCAGGGTGCCGTCGTCGTCCATCGACGCGACCGCGTCGGCGCCGAGCAGGAGCGCGGGCGCGCTCGCGGCGTCGAAGGCCGCGAGGCCCGCCACGGGCACGAGCCAGAGCTGGCCGGTCGCGGGCACGAGGATCGCCACGCGGGATCCCGCGAGCATCACCTCGGCGCCCGCGGGCAGCGGCGCCGTGTCGACCACCTCGCTCGTCGCGTCGTCGACCACGTCGAGCCGGGAGGCGCCGCGGTCGGCGAGCAGCACGGTGGATCCCGCCTGCAGCACGTCGATGTCCTCGCTGCGGGAGTCGACCACGCTGTCGAGCTCGAGCACGGCCGTGTTGGCGCGGCCGATGGCCTGCTGCGCGGAGTTGACGACCCACACCGACCCGTCGTCGAGGTCGACGCGCTGCGCGTCGTAGCCGTCGGAGACGAGCGCGAAGCCCGCGAGGAGGGCGAGCACGAGCGCGCCGCCGGTCGCGGTCGTCGCGGCCTGGCGGTGCCGGCGGATCCAGTCGCGGATCATCGCGGCAGCTCCGCGCACTTCTCCGTCGACGCGGCGCCCGCGATGCCGTCGCGCGTGACGGTGACGCGGATGCACGCGCGGTCGCCCGTGCCGCCCGTGCCGGCCGTCACGCGGAAGGACGTGTCGCGCTGCGTGCTCGGCAGGCCGCCGTCGCGCACCACCTGGTAGGCGTCGCCGGCGTCGAGGCCCGGGTCGCTCCAAGAGAACTGCACGCCGTCGGCGGTGGTCGCGGCCTCGATCGCGCCGACCACCGGGATGTCGCGCGCGGCCGTGCCGCTGCGGGACGCCCCGAGCAGGACGCCCACGAGCACGCTCGCGACGATCGCGCCGGACGCCGCCGCGACGAGCGCGATGCGGTGCCGGGCGAGGAAGGACCGCGGCCGGGGCGCGGCCGACCGGCCGGGGACGGAGGCGCCGACGGGCCCGGATCCCGAGCGGCCCACCGACGCGGACACCGCGCGCACCGGATCCGACGCGGACGCCGTCGACGCCCCGCCCGAGCGCACGCCCACGCCGCCGATGACCGCGCGCGCGGCGGGCGCGCCCCCGCGCCCCGCGGCTCCCCGCCCCGCGGTCGGGGTCGCCTTCCGCCGCGCCCGGCGCACGCCGCCGGAGCCCGCGGTCCCGGGATCCACCTGCACGATGCCGCGCACGCGCGTCGGGTCGTCGCCATCGTCGTCGCCCGCCGCGACCGCGGAGGCCCAGTCCTCGCTCGCGACCTCGAGCGGCGTCTGCGCGAGCTGCAGCTCCGCCTCGACCGCCTGCAGCTCGCGCACGAACGCGAGCGCCGACTCCGGCCGGGCCGACGGCTCCCGCGACATCGAGCGGCGCAGCACCAGCTCGAGCCGCTCGGGCACGTCGGCGCGTCCCGTCGGCAGCGGCCGCGCGCGCTGGATCCGCGCCACGAGGTCCGCGGGCGCGTTCTGCCCGCCCGGCACCTCGAAGGGGCTGCGCCCGGCGAGCAGCGAGTACACGGTCGCGGCGAGCGACCACACCTCGCTCCGCACGGTGCCCGGGCTCTCCTCGGCGAGCACCTCGGGCGCCGACCACGGGATGGACAGGCCCACCGCGTCGGTCGCGGCGGCGTCCTCGAGCGTGGACGCGATGCCGAAGTCGCTGAGCACGGGGTGCCCGAACGCGGTGGTGAGGATGTTCGCCGGCTTGATGTCGCGGTGCAGCACGCCCGCGCGGTGGGCGGTCTCGACGGCGCTCGCGATGCGGATCCCCACCCGCAGCGCCTCGGCGACGCCCAGCGGCTCGCGCCGGTAGCGGTCGCTGAGGCTCGACGAGCACAGCTCCATCACGAGGTACGGCCGGCCGTCGGCGGCGACCGACGCCTGGTGCACCGTGAGCACCGACGGGTGCGCGCTCAGCTGCGCCATGAGGTCGGCCTCGGCGCGGAACATGGCGCGCAGCCGCTCGGTCACGATCTCCGCGAGCATGACCTTCACGGCGACCTGGCGCCGCGGCATGTCCTGCTCGTAGAGGAACACGTCGGCGAAGCCGCCGGATCCGAGCACCGTCACGTACGTGAACCCCGGCAGCACCGGCGGGGACGACGGCAGGCGTCTGGCCATGGCCCCCTCTTCGGGTTCGGACCGACGGCAGGGGCTGGTGCGGGCGGCGGGCGGGTGGTCGATCCAGTCGAGTCTAGGCTCCGGATCCGCGCGGGTACACGGATCCGGGGCCTCCGGACGCCCCCTGTTCGGGAGCGTCCGTCCGGCGGTCGGGGCTAGTCGCGGACCGGGAGGTCGCGCGCGCCCTGGCCGATGTAGAGCTGCTGCGGACGGCCGATCTTGGTCGACGGGTCCTCGTTCATCTCGCGCCAGTGCGCGATCCAGCCGGGCAGGCGCCCGATGGTGAACAGCGCCGTGAACATGCGCGTGGGGAAGCCCATCGCCTTGTAGATGACGCCCGTGTAGAAGTCGACGTTCGGGTACAGCTTCCGCTCGATGAAGTAGTCGTCGGCGAGCGCGACCGCCTCGAGCTCCTTGGCGATGTCGAGCAGCGGGTCCTGGATCCCGAGGGCGGCCAGCACCTCGTCGGCGCTCTCCTTCACGAGGCGGGCGCGCGGGTCGAAGTTCTTGTAGACGCGGTGCCCGAAGCCCATGAGGCGGACGCCGTCCTCCTTGTTCTTCACGCGCTCGACGTAGCGGTCGACGCCCTCGCCGGAGTCGCGGATGCGGCCGAGCATGGAGAGCACGGCCTCGTTCGCGCCGCCGTGCAGCGGGCCGAAGAGCGCGCCGATGCCCGCGGAGACGGAGGAGAACATGTTCGCCTCGGTGGATCCGACGAGCCGCACGGTCGACGTCGACGCGTTCTGCTCGTGGTCCTCGTGCAGGATGAGGAGGCGCTCGAGCGCGCGGCTGACCACCGGGTCGACCTCGTAGGGCTCGGCGTTGTTGCCGAAGTTGAGGCGCAGGAAGTTGTCGACGAAGCCGAGCGAGTTGTCCGGGTAGAGGAACGCCTGGCCGAGGCTCTTCTTGTGCGCGTACGCCGCGATGACCGGCAGCTTCGCCAGCAGGCGCAGCGTCGAGATCTCGACCTGCTCGGGGTCGTGGACGCTCAGCGAGTCCTCGTAGTAGGTGGAGAGCGCCGAGACCGCGCTGGAGAGCACCGACATGGGGTGCGCGTTGGTGGGCAGGGCGCGGAAGAGGCCCTTGAAGTCCTCGTGCAGGAGCGTGTGGCGGCGGATGTCGTCCTCGAACCGGCCGAGCTCGTCGCTCGTGGGCAGCTCGCCGTGGATGAGGAGCCACGCCACCTCGAGGTAGCTCGACTGGCGCGCGAGCTGCTCGATCGGGTAGCCGCGGTACCGGAGGATGCCCTGCTCGCCGTCGATGTACGTGATGGCGGAGCGGGTGGACGCCGTGTTGACGAAGCCGTTGTCGAGCGTGGTGAGGCCGGTGGCCTTCGTGAGCCCGGAGATGTCCATGCTGGAGGCGCCGTCCACCGCGGGGAGGATGGGGAACTCCACCCGGCCGCCGGGGTACGTCAGCGTGGCCGTCGGCTTCTCCGCCTTGGGCTGGTCGTCCGCCTGCTGCCCGCCATCGGTCACGGCGCCTCCTCGAGTCTGGTGGTGGATGGATCGGGGGATGCGCGCCGACGGGCGCTCGTGGCGCCGTCGCGGCGCCGGGATCCGAGCCGACTACAGCCTAAAGGGCCGACCGGGACACTGTCGCCTCCGCCAGCATCCGCTCCGATCCGTTGGAGGTCGTGCTACGCGGTCGCCTGCGCGCGGAGCCGCTCGGCCGCGCGCTGCACGCGCTCGTCGGTCGCCGTGAGGGAGAGGCGCACGTGCTCGGGCGACGCGTCGCCGTAGAAGGGGCCGGGGCCCGCGAGGATCCCGAGGTCGGCGAGCTCCGCGATGCCCTCCCAGGCGTCGCGGCCGCGCGTGGCCCAGAGGTAGAGGCCGGCCTCGCTCGCGTCGATGCGCCAGCCGGCGTCCTCGAGCGCGGGCCGGAGCACGGCGCGGCGGGCGCGGTACAGCTCGCGCTGGGCGCGCACGTGGGCGTCGTCGCCGAGCGCCACCGTCATGGCGTGCTGCAGCGGCGCGGGCGGGAGGAGGCCCGCGTGCTTGCGCACGCGGATCAGCCGGGCGATGAGCTCCCGGTCGCCCGCGACGAGGGCGGCCCGGTACCCGGCGAGGTTCGACTGCTTGCTCAGCGAGTACAGCGCGAGGACGCCCGCGTGGTCGTCGCCGACGACGCGCGCGTCGAGGATCGAGGGCGTCGGGCCGTCGGCCCACTCCCCCTCCCAGCCGAGCTCGGCGTAGCACTCGTCGCTCGCGATGACGGCGCCGAGCTCGCGCGCGCGGCCGACCGCGGCCCGCAGCTCCGCCACGCCGAGCACGCGGCCGTCGGGGTTGCCGGGCGAGTTCAGCCAGACCAGGCGCGTGTGCGCGGGCCACTCGGCCGGGTCGTCGGCGGGCACGCTCTCGGCGCCCGCGAGCGCCGCGCCGACCGCGTAGGTGGGGTACGCGACGCGCGGGTGGACGACCGCGTCGCCCTCGCCGAGGCCGAGCATGAACGGCAGCCAGGCCACCATCTCCTTGGAGCCGATGGTCGGCAGCACCTGGTCGGCGCCGAGCGTCGCGTTCCGGCGCCTCGCGTGCCAGTCGACCATCGCCTGCCGGAGCTCGGGCGTGCCGACCGTGGTGGGGTACGCGTGCGCGTCCGTGGCCCAGGCGAGGGCGTCGCGGATGAGCGTCGGCGTGGGATCCACGGGCGACCCGATGCTGAGGTCGACCATGCCGTCGGGGTGCCGGGCGGCCCGCTCGGCGTAGGGGGCCATGAGGTCCCAGGGGTAGTCGGGCAGCTCGCCGAGGGCCATGCGCGTCAGCCGTTCTGGGGCGGGAGCGCGGCGATGACGGGGTGGTCGGAGTGCGTCACGCCGACCTTGGTGGCGCCGCCGGGCGAGCCCATCTCGGCGAAGAACTCGACGTTCGCGGTGTAGTAGTCGCTCCAGCGCTCGGGGAGGTCGTCCTCGTAGTAGATCGCCTCGACGGGGCACACGGGCTCGCAGGCGCCGCAGTCCACGCACTCGTCCGGGTGGATGTAGAGCGACCGCTCGCCCTCGTAGATGCAGTCCACCGGGCACTCGTCGATGCAGGCGCGGTCCTTGACGTCGACACAGGGCAGGGCGATGACGTAGGTCACTTCGGGCGGGTCCTTCCGGGAGCGGTGCGGCCCGGACGAGTCTACGCGGCGCGCGGACCGGTCCCGGCCGGGGCGGCCGCGCCGGACGGGGCCTCGGCCGCCCCGGCCGCGGGATCCGCCCCGGTGCCCGCGGCGGGCCGACGCGTCGAGAACCGCGGCCAGACGACGATCGCCGCGACGACGACCGCGGGTGCGAGCGCCCAGACCTGGCTCACCCCGTCGTCCGGGAACAGCACGGATCCGCCGGGGCCGCCGGTGCCGAGCACCGCGACCGCCGCGACCGCGCCGAGCCCGAGGCAGAGCGCGTGCAGCCGGTCGACGAGCAGGAGCCGGAACGCCACCAGGAGGCAGGCGAGCGTCGCGAGCGCGAGCACGAGGCCCACCGGCAGCGCGACGCCGCCGACGGGCAGGGTGGCGCGGTGGGCCGCCGTGCCGATGACCCCGACGAGGAGCCCGAGCACGAGCGAGGCGGCCGCCGTGCCGAGGCGCTGGGCGCCGCGCGGGGGCTGCGGGGTGCCGTCGTCCTCGACCGCGCCCGCCGGGTGGTGCAGGCGGTACATCTCGACGCCGGCGATGGGCGCGCCGACGCCGTGCGACAGCGCGAACTGGTCGCCGTCGACCACGGTCTGGGTGCGGTGCGCGGCGACCGCGCGGATCTTCCGGTCGAGCACCGCGGACGCGTCCACCCGGAGGTCCACCGCCTCGTCGGGCAGCACGAGGGTGCCGGCGGGATCCGCGTCGGGCGCCGGGAACCGCCCGCGCACCGCCACGAGGTCGTGCGCCTCCCGTGCGGAGGACGCCGTCGTGGTGATGAGGTACGCGGGGATCCCGGCCTCCTCCGCCGCCCAGGTGGCGATGACGTGGGTGCGCACGTGGTCGGGGTGGCCGTAGCCGCCGTGGTCGTCGTAGGTGACGACGCTCGTGGCGTCGACGTCGGCGATGACGGCGAGCACGTCGCGCGCCTCGTCGGCCTCGTCGCCCGCGCACAGCGAGTCGGGATCCAGCGGGCGGAGCGCGACGGGCACGCCGTCCTCGCCCCACTCCATCCCGGAGTCGACGTAGCGGCGGGGCTCGAGGCCGCGCCAGCGCGCGTCCGCGTCGCCGAGGAAGCGGTGGTCGTCGACCCCGAGCGCCGCCATGGCCGCGGCCAGCTCGGTCTCGCGGTGGTCGGCGAGGGCGCGCAGGTCGCCCTCGAGGTGGCGGAGCTCCGCGGGGATGACCTCGCCGCGCTCCCCGCGCGTGCAGGTGAGCACCGTGACGGGCACGCCGTCCTCGACGAGCTGCGCGATGGTGCCGCCCGTGACGATGCTCTCGTCGTCGGGGTGGGCGTGCACGAAGAGCACGTGCTCGCGCTCGGGGCGGCGGATGCGGGCGGCCCGTTCGGGGCGGGACGTGCCGGTGGTCATCGGGCGATCCTATCCGCGCGCCGACCGCGGCTCCCTGGACGC
The DNA here is from genome assembly GCF_014775655.1 of Clavibacter zhangzhiyongii. Taxonomy (NCBI): domain Bacteria; kingdom Bacillati; phylum Actinomycetota; class Actinomycetes; order Micrococcales; family Microbacteriaceae; genus Clavibacter; species Clavibacter zhangzhiyongii. The sequence goes on from NZ_CP061274.1 coordinate 2,337,091, forward strand.
GGGCGCCCGCCGGACGCATCGCCGCGGGGGCCGGGCCGGGAGTGCGACTGGACGCGCCCCGCCCCCCGCGCTACTGTGCACGAGGTAAGGCAAGCCTCACCTACATTTCCCCACATCAGCAATAGGGCGCGCCCCGCCGCGTCCGCCGCCGGAGAGGCGTCCCGCGTGTTCGCGAACTACCTGATCGGCCTGCGCGAGGGCCTCGAGGCCGCGCTGGTCGTCACGATCCTCATCGCCTACGTCGTCCGCATCGGCCGCCGCGACGTGCTCGGCCGGCTCTGGCTCGGCGTCGGACTGGCCGTGCTCCTCGCCCTCTCGATCGGCGCGGTGCTCACCTACGGCGCCTACGGCCTCACCTTCGAGGCGCAGGAGGCGATCGGCGGATCCCTCTCCATCGTCGCCACGGGCCTCGTCACGTGGATGGTGTTCTGGATGGCCCGCACGGCGAAGGACATGCGCTCCGAGCTGCAGGGCGCCGTCGACCGCGCCATCGCGGGCGCCGCCTGGGGCCTCGTGGCGGTCGCGTTCCTCGCGGTCGGACGCGAGGGCATCGAGACGGCGCTCTTCCTCTGGTCGGCCGTGCAGGCGACGGGCGCCACGACGCTGCCGCTGGTCGGCGCGGGCCTCGGGATCCTGACGGCCGTCGCGCTCGGCTGGCTCGTGTACCGGGGCGTCCTCCGCATCGACCTCGCGCGCTTCTTCACCTGGACGGGCGCGCTCCTCGTCGTCGTCGCCGGCGGCGTGCTCGCGTACGGCGTGCACGACCTGCAGGAGGCGGGCATCCTGCCGGGGCTCAGCTCCCTGGCGTTCGACGTCTCGGGCGCCGTGCCGCCGGGATCCTGGTACGGCACGCTCCTCAAGGGCACCGTCGGCTTCTCCCCCGCCACCACCTGGCTCGAGGCGGCCACGTGGGTGCTCTACGTCGTGCCGACGCTCGCGGTCTACCTGACCCTGGCGCGACGCGGGCGGCGGTCTCGTCCGGCGCGCGCCGCGGCGCCCGCCGCCGAGACCGCTCCCTCCCCCGCTCCCCGCGTCGCCGACGCGCCCGCCGCGCGCTGACGCCGCGCGCCCTGCCCTCCCTTCCTCCCTTCCTTCCCTCCCGATCCGCCCACCGCCGGCACCGCCGGCCCGCTCCCCCCCCCCGAGGCCCCATGAAGCGCTCCACCCTCCCCGCCGCCGCCCTGCTGGCCAGCGCCGCCCTCGCCCTCAGCGGCTGCGTCGCGAACGCCCCGTCGGGATCCGCCGGCGCGGGCGCGGCCGACGCGTCCGGCGTCACGCAGCTCACGGTCGACAGCTCGGCCGACGCGTGCGCCGTGTCCGCCGCGACGGCGCCCAGCGGCACCGTCTCGTTCCACGTCACGAACTCGACCGACCAGGTCACGGAGTTCTACCTGCTCGCGGACGACGGCCTGCGCATCGTCGGCGAGGTCGAGAACGTGAGCCCCGGCATCGAGCGCGACCTCGTGCTCACCGCCCAGCCCGGCGACTACTTCACCGTGTGCAAGCCCGGCATGGTGGGCGACGGCGTCGGCCGCGCGCCCTTCACCGTCACGGGCGACCAGGTCGCGCTGGCCGGCGACGCCGAGCAGCAGGGGAAGGACGCGGCGGCCGCGTACGCCGCCTACGTGAAGGACCAGGTCGGCCGCCTCCTGCCCGCCACGCAGGAGTTCGCGGACGCCTACCTCGCGGGCGACGACGAGAGGGCGCGCGCGCTCTACCCGACGGCACGCGCGTACTACGAGCGCGTGGAGCCGGTGGCCGAGTCGTTCGGCGACCTCGACCCCGAGATCGACTTCCGCGAGGCCGACGTCGAGCCCGGCACCGAGTGGACCGGCTGGCACCGCATCGAGAAGGACCTCTGGCAGCCGGCGCCCGACGCGAACGGCGGCGACGTCTACGCGCCGCTCGCCGCCGCGGACCGCGCGCACTTCGCCCAGGAGCTCACCGCCGACACGCAGCGCCTCTACGACGCGGTGCACGCGGACGACTTCTCCGTCGACATCTCCACGGTCTCCAACGGGGCCGTGGGCCTCATGGACGAGGTCGCCTCCGGCAAGATCACCGGCGAGGAGGAGATCTGGTCGCACACCGACCTCTGGGACTTCCAGGCGAACCTCGAGGGCGCGCGCGTCGCGTACGAGGGCGTCCGCGACATCGTCGCGCCGAAGGACCCGGAGCTCGTCTCCGCGCTCGACGCGCAGTTCTCCTCGCTCGAGAAGGACCTCGCGGCGTACGGTTCCCTCGAGCAGGGCTTCACGCGCTACGACCAGCTGTCGACCGAGCAGGTCAAGGGCCTCGCGGACGGCGTCAACGCGCTGTCCGAGCCGCTGTCGAAGCTCACCGGCGCGCTCGTCGGCTGATGACGGACCACGTCGACGCCCCCGCCGAGGCCGCGGGCACCGCGGAGGCCGCGGGCAGCACGGAAGCCGCGGGCACCGCGGAGGCCGCCCGGCCCGGCATCTCCCGCCGCGGGATCCTCGGCCTCCTCGGCGCGGGCGCGCTCGGCGGCGGCCTCGTGGGATCCGCCGCCGGCGTGATGGCCGACCGCGCCTTCGCGGGCGCGCGCCAGGCCGCGGGCGGATCCACGTACGCGTTCCACGGGCCGCACCAGGCGGGCATCACGACGCCCGCGCAGGACCGCCTGCACTTCGCCGCCTTCGACGTCGCCGACATCGACCGCGCCGGCCTCGTGTCCCTCCTCCGCGACTGGAGCGCGGCTGCGGCGCGCATGACGGCGGGCGGATCGGCGGGCGCGCTCGGCGCGGTCGACGGCCCCTACGACTCGCCGCCCGACGACACGGGCGAGGCGCTCGACCTCCCGCCCGCCGGCCTCACGATCACGTTCGGCCTCGGCCCGTCGCTGTTCACGAGCCGCGACGGCGTCGACCGCTTCGGCATCGCCGACCGCCGTCCCGCCGCGCTCGTCGACCTGCCGCGGTTCCCCGGCGAGGCGCTCGTGCCGCAGGCGACGGGCGGCGACCTCTGCATCCAGGCGTGCAGCGACGACCCGCAGGTCGCCGTGCACGCCATCCGCAACCTGTCGCGGATCGCGTTCGGCCGCGCGTCGATCCGCTGGTCGCAGCTCGGCTTCGGCCGCACGTCGTCCACGAGCCGCGCGCAGGTCACGCCGCGGAACCTCTTCGGCTTCAAGGACGGCACCGCCAACGTCAAGAGCGAGGACACCCGCCAGGTCGAGGACCACGTCTGGGCCGACGCCGGGTCCTCGCCCGCCGAGGCGTGGATGCAGGGCGGCTCCTACCTCGTGGCCCGGCGGATCCGCATGACCATCGAGACGTGGGACCGCTCGTCGCTCCGCGAGCAGGAGCGCGTCGTCGGGCGCACCAAGGGCTCGGGCGCGCCGCTCAGCGGCGGCGAGGAGGCGACCGCGCCGGACTTCCACGCCACGGGCCGCGGCGGCGCGCCGCTCATCGATCCCGCGTCGCACGTGCGCCTCGCGCACCCGGACGCGAACGCCGGCGCGGTGCTCCTGCGCCGCGGCTACAACTTCGTCGACGGCAACGACGACCTGGGACGACTGAACGCGGGCCTGTTCTTCCTCGCGTTCCAGCGCGACCCGCGCACGCAGTTCATCCCCATCCAGCGCAGCCTCGCGAAGGACGCCATGAACGAGTACCTGCGGCACGTCGGCAGCGGGATCTGGGCGGTGCCGCCGGGCGCGAGCCGCGGCGGCTACGTGGGCGAGACCCTCCTCGAGGGCTGAACCCCGGCAGCGGGCGCCGGCTCAGGGCGCCGGCAGAACCACGTACGTCGCGATCGGCGACCCGAGGTCCGCGGAGACCGTGACGATGACGGTCAGCGCGTCGGTCGTGAACCGCCCGTACCCGCTCGCGTCGTCGGACGCGACCTCGCTGGACGCGTAGCCCGCGGCCTCGAGCCGCGCCCGCGCGTCGGCGAACCCGTCCGCGACGTCCGGCACCTGGACCTGCGCGACCCAGCCGGCGTCCTCGGGCGCGGCTCCCCCGCCGAGCAGCCGCCCCTCGGGGAACGGCACGGCGTCGGAGGGGAACGAGTCGGGCACGTGCCCGTCGGTCGACACCTGCACCTTGCCCAGCGTGTCGCCCACGACGTCCTCGACGCCGTGGCGCACCTGCTCGGCGCCCTCGTGGGCGGCGTCGCGGACGGCCTCGCCCACCTCGCTGCAGCCGGTGAGCGCGAGCCCCCCGACGAGGACGAGCCCGGCCGCCAACCCCCTCCTGCGGAGGGACCTGCCGGACGGGCTCGTCGGGGTCATGCCGTGCTAGGCGTTCTGCTTCTTCAGCCGCGAGGTCTTGCGCTGTCGGGCGTTGGCGTCCAGCTCGACCTTGCGGATCCGGACGAACTCGGGCGTGACCTCCACGCACTCGTCCTCGCGGGCGAACTCGAGGCACTCCTCGAGCGTGAGCTTCCGCGAGGGCGTCATGCGCTCGAAGGAGTCGGAGGTGGACTGACGCATGTTGGTCAGCTGCTTCTCCTTGGTGATGTTCACGTCCATGTCGTCCGCGCGCGAGTTCTCGCCGACGACCATGCCCTCGTAGACCTCCTGGGTGGGCTCCACGAAGAACGACATGCGCTCCTGCAGGGCGACCATGGCGAACGGCGTGGCGACGCCCGCGCGGTCGGCGACGATCGAGCCGTTGACGCGCGTGGTGATCTCGCCCGCCCACTGCTCGTAGCCGTGCGACACGGCGTTGGCGATGCCCGCGCCGCGCGTGATCGTGAGGAACTCCGTGCGGAAGCCGATGAGGCCGCGCGACGGGACGACGAACTCCATGCGGACCCAGCCGGTGCCGTGGTTGCTCATGCCCTCCATGCGGCCCTTGCGGGCGGCGAGGAGCTGCGTGATCGCGCCGAGGTACTCCTCGGGCGAGTCGATGGTGAGGTGCTCGTACGGCTCGTGGACCTTGCCGTTGACCTGCTTCACGACCACCTGCGGCTTGCCGACGGTGAGCTCGAAGCCCTCGCGGCGCATCTGCTCCACGAGGATCGCCAGCGCGAGCTCGCCGCGGCCCTGGATCTCCCACGCGTCCGGGCGGCCGATGTCGACCAGCTTGATGGACACGTTTCCGATGAGCTCGCGGTCGAGGCGGTCCTTGACCATGCGGGCGGTGAGCTTGTGGCCCTTGACCTTGCCGATGAGCGGGCTCGTGTTCGTGCCGATGGTCATCGAGATGGCCGGGTCGTCCACCGTGATGGTGGGCAGCGGGCGCACGTCGTCGGGGTCGGCGAGGGTCTCGCCGATGGTGATGTCCTCGATGCCGGCTACGGCGACGATGTCGCCGGGGCCCGCGGACTCGGTCGGGAAGCGGTCGAGCGCCTTCGTGATGAGGAGCTCGGTGATCTTCACGTTCTTGACGGTGCCGTCGTGCTTGACCCAGGCGACCTGCTGGCCCTTCTTGATCGTGCCGTTGAAGACGCGGAGGAGGGCGAGGCGGCCGAGGAAGGGCGACGCGTCGAGGTTGGTGACGTGTGCCTGGAGCGGGTGCGCGTCGTCGTAGGTCGGCGCGGGGACGTGGTCGAGGATCGCCTTGAACAGCGGCTCGAGGTCGTCGTTGTCGGGCAGCTCGCCGTTCTCCGGCTTGTTGTCGCTCGCGGCGCCGTTGCGGCCGGACGCGTAGACGACGGGCACGTCGAGGATCGCGTCGAGGTCGAGGTCCGGGTGCTCGTCCGACATGTCGGACGCGAGGCCGAGGAGGAGGTCCTGGCTCTCGGCCACGACCTCGTCGATGCGCGCGTCGGGGCGGTCGGTCTTGTTGACCAGGAGGATCACGGGGAGCTTCGCCTCAAGCGCCTTGCGGAGCACGAAGCGCGTCTGGGGCAGCGGGCCCTCGGACGCGTCGACGAGGAGCACGACGCCGTCGACCATGGAGAGGCCGCGCTCGACCTCGCCGCCGAAGTCGGCGTGACCCGGGGTGTCGATCACGTTGATGACGATGGGCGAACCGTCGGCGTGCTTCCCGTTGTAGAGCACCGCGGTGTTCTTCGCGAGGATCGTGATGCCCTTCTCGCGCTCGAGGTCGTTCGAGTCCATCATGCGGTCCTCGCCCTCGAAGTGGGCGTCGAACGAGTTCGTCTGCTTGAGCATGGCGTCGACCAGGGTGGTCTTGCCGTGGTCCACGTGGGCCACGATGGCCACATTGCGGAGGTCGTTGCGCGCGACTAGCGCCATAGTGCTGTCCTTCAGTGGGAAGAGGATGCTGGCCTTGTCATCAAGGGAGTAGGGCGAAGAGCCGCCGTCTGCTATTCCCAGCGCCGCAAGTCTACCGTGCCTGCGCAAGCCGGGCTCAGGAGGCGGCGGAGTCGAGCGTCCAGCGCCACGCGTCGTCGAGGATCCCGGCCTGGTGCGACGACACCTGCACGCCGTCGACGCCCGCCCGCATCGCCGCGATCGCGGGGTGCTGGTAGAGCGGGAGGCCGGTGCGGTCGCCGTACATGCGGCGGTCCAGGCGCAGGAGGAGCTCGTCGCGCGCGTCCCGGTCCTCGGTGCGGCTGAGGGAGGTGAAGAGCGTCGCGACGTCGGGGTCGGACGTGGCCCGGCCGTCGCGGGCGTCGGCGCGCGCCTCGTGCGCGGCGCGGATCCCCGCGACCGACGGGTAGGCGTCGTCCGCGTCGAGGAGCGCCGCGTCGTAGGCGCCCTCCTGGCCGAGGACGCTCTCCCACTGCGGGGTCGAGCAGTCGGTCACGACGAAGCCGGCCTTGGCGGCCGAGTCGCGGATGGCCTGGAAGGCGGCGGTGCGGCGCGGGTCGGCGGGGTCGTAGAGCACGCACACCTCGGGCGCCGGCTGGCCGACGCTCGCGAGCAGCTGGCGCGCCTCGTCGACGTTGATGTCGTCGAAGCGGCTGGATCCGTTGGAGCGCACCTGCTCGTCGTAGCCGTCGGCGCCCGGCGCGAGCACGAACGAGTCGCGGGTGCCGGCGTCCGGGTCGACGGGCGTCACGGCCTCCCGGAGGATCGCCTCGCGCGGGATGGTGGACAGGAACGCGGTGCGCACGGCGACGTCGGACATCGCGGGGTCGCGGGCGCCGAGCGTCTGCAGGTCGAGGCGCTCCCAGCTCGAGGACGCGCCCGTGACGACGCGGGCCCCGTCGACGTCGCCGAGCGCGTCGACCACGTCCTCGTCGGCGGCGGGCGCGATCACGTCGACGTCCCCCGCCTGCAGCGCGGCGACCGCGGCGGCGGGATCCTCGATGGTCGACACCACGAGTCGCTCGACCGACGGCCGGTGCGTGCCCGTGTAGAAGCGGTTCGCCCGCAGCGTGATGGAGGTGCCCGGGTCGATCGACTCGATGGCGTACGGCCCCGAGCCCACCGCGCGGTCCGGGTGCGCCGCGATCTCCGCCACGCCGAACCCGCGGTTCCACGCGTCGGAGATGGGCGAGAGCAGCTCGGGCGCGCGGTCCTGCACGGCGTCGACGAGGGTCTGCTTGGCGCGGCCCGGGCTCGACATGTCGAGCCCGAGCTGGGCGACGCTGTGCGCCGGCAGCCCGACCTCGAACGCGAGGCGCCAGTCGGGCGCGTACTCGTCGAAGACCATGGTGATGGACCGGCCGCCGTCGCCGATCTCGGGCGTCCGCGTGACGTGCGTGAGCGCCTCGTCCTCGGCGGCGTCGAAGTAGACCGTGTTCTCGGGCAGCGGGCCGGTGTAGCCGTTGGTCGTGTCGTCCACGTACCCGGCCGGGTCGTAGCCGGGCGTGTCGAGCGCGCCGGATCCGGCGGCCCAGGCGAGCAGGAGGTCGGCCGCGTCAACGGGCTCCCCGTCCGACCATCGGACGCCCTCCGCGACCGTGTACTCCACGGTGAAGGGGTCGCGCGAGACGACGCGCGCCGATCCGTACCCCGGGTCGGTCGCGACGGTGCCGTCCGCGGAGACCTCGGAGAAGCGCGAGTTCGTCGCGTGCACGATCTCCCGGTTGCCGTCGGTGCCGCCCGTGCGCGAGGCCGCGTTGTACGAGGTGAAGGTGGTGGGGAGGGCCGCGCGGATCTCCGTGTCGGCCACCGTGCCGGTGGTCGGCGAGCAGGCGGCGAGCACCGCGACGAGCGCGAGGGCGACGGCGGCGGAGGCGCCGCGGAGCGACCGGCGGATCCCTCGCGGGCGTCGGGCTCGAGCGGCCCCGGGGCCTCGCGTGTCGCTGTCCATCGCCCTCGATCCTACGCGAGCGGCACGACGAGGCCCGCCGCCCGCGCGCCCCCGCGAGGGGGTGCGACGGACGGCGGGCCGGGTCGTGCGTGGAGCGGATCAGGCCGCGGGCGGCTGGTCCCGCAGCGCGTCGCGGAGCTCGCGGCGCTGCTGCTGCTGGTCGGGGTCCGGCAGCGGCACGGCGGCGATGAGCTTCTGCGTGTACGGGTGCTGCGGGTTGCGGAGGATCGACTCGGTCGGCCCCTGCTCCACGATCTTGCCGTGGTTCATCACCACGATGCGGTCGGCGAGCAGGTCGACCACCGCGAGGTCGTGGCTGACGAACAGGCACGCGAACTGGAGCTCCTTCTGGATCTCCTGCAGCAGCGCGAGCACGCGCGCCTGCACCGACACGTCGAGCGCCGAGGTGGGCTCGTCGGCGACGAGCACCTTGGGCCGCAGCGCGAGCGCGCGGGCGATGCCGACGCGCTGGCGCTGACCGCCGGAGAGCTCGTTCGGGTACCGGTTGCGGAAGCTGCGCGGCAGCTCCACCTGCTCGAGCAGCTCCTCGACCCGGTCGCTCTGCTGCTTCTTCGAGAACTGCCCCGAGAGCTCGAGCGGCTCGCCGATGCTCTGGCCGATGGGCCAGCGCGGGTTGAGGGAGGAGCCCGGGTCCTGGAAGACGATGCCGATCTCGCGGCGGACGGCCCGCAGGTCCTTCGCCGAGATCCCGGTCATGCGGCGGCCGGCGACCGTGAGCTCGCCCCCGGCGACGGGCAGCAGGCCCACCGCGGCGCGCGCGATGGTGGTCTTGCCGGATCCCGACTCCCCCACGACGCCGACGACCTCGCCGGGGTGGATGTCGAAGGACGCGCCCGTGACCGCCCGGAACGCCGGCACGCGGCCGAGCTTCGGGTAGTCGATGTCCACCTCCTTGAGGGAGATGGCGGGCTCGGTGGTGCGCGCCGCGACCTCGACCTGCGTGGCCTCGCCCGTGCCGAGGTGCGGCACCGACGCGAGCAGCTGCTTCGTGTACGGGTCCTTCGGCGACTGGAAGATCTCGCGGACCGAGCCGCGCTCGACGATGCGGCCGCTCTTCATCACGATGACGTTGGTCGCGAGGTCGGCGACCACGCCCATGTCGTGCGTGATGATCACGATCGCGCTGTTGAGGCGCTGGTGGAGCTTGCGGAGCAGGTCGAGGATCTCGGCCTGGATCGTCACGTCGAGCGCCGTGGTGGGCTCGTCGGCGATCAGCATGTCGGGGTCGCAGGAGAGCGACTGGGCGATCATGGCGCGCTGGCGCTGGCCGCCGGACAGCTGGTGCGGGTAGGAGTCGAAGGCCTTCTCGGGGTCCGGCATCTCGACGAGCTTCAGCAGCTCGAGCGCCCGCACCTTGGCGGCGGACGGGATGATCGAGTTGTGGACGCGCAGGGCCTCCACGATCTGGAAGCCCACGGTGTACACGGGGTTGAGCGCCGTCATGGGCTCCTGGAAGATCACGGCGATGTCGTTGCCGCGCGCCTTGCGGAGCGTCGCCTGGTCGGCGCCGACCATCTCGACGCCCTTGAGCTTCGCGCTCCCCCGGACCCGCCCGTTCTTGGGCAGGAGGCCGAGCAGCGACATGGAGCTGACGCTCTTGCCCGAGCCGGACTCGCCGACGATCGCGAGCACCTCGCCCGGGTTCACCTTGTAGTCGATGTCGACCGCGGCGGGCATCCACTCGTCGCCGACCCAGAAGTCGACGCCGAGGCCGGAGACCTCGAGGATGGGGACGATCGGGTCTGCCCCGTTCGCGTGAGCGCTCATGCTGCGGTCTCCTGGCTGGTGGAAGGGAAGGTGTCGAAGGGCGTGGATGCGGGCCGTGGGACGATGAGGCCATGGACCAGCCCGTCGTCATCCGCCCGTCGTTCGGCCGCCTGCTGACCGTGATCGTCACGGCGATCGCGGCCCTCGTGCTCGTGAGCTCCGTGGTCGGCGGTCGGGCCGACCTCCTGCCGACGGCGGCGTGGGGACCGCTGCTGCTGGCGTACGCCGCGTGGCTCGTCTTCTGGGCGCCGCGGGTGCGCATCGCCACGGAGGGCGTCGAGGTCCGCAACGTCTTCCGGACGCATGACATCACGTGGCCCGCGATCCGCGGCGTCGACACGAAGTGGGCGCTGACGCTCACCACCGACGACGACCGCGTCACGGCGTGGGCCGCTCCCGCGCCCGGCCGGCACTCGAACGCCTACATCACGACGAAGGAGGAGCGGAACCAGCCGTACCTCAGCGCGATGATGCAGGACGCGCGCCGCGGGGACCTGCCGCGCACCGACTCCGGCGACGCCGCCACGGTGATCCGCCTGCGCCTCGCCGAGCTCGCCGACGCGGGCCACCTGGGCGGCCCCGTCGAGGCGACCGGCCGCCGCGTGCGCACGCACTGGGCGGAGATCGCCGTGCTGGTGGCGCTGCTCGGCGCGACCGTGGTGACCGGCCTGGTCTGAGACCCGGCCCACCGCGAGCGGACGAGCCGTCATCGGCCGTCCGTGCTCTCGGGCGCCTGGCCCTCGGCGGGGCCGTCGGCCTGGGCACCGGGGCGCGCGGATCCCACGGGCGGCGGCACGCGCACGCCCTCGGCACCCGAGCCCGACTTCGGTCCCTGCTCGCGGCGGGTGCGGCCGGTGAGCATCGCGAACATCTGCTTGTAGGGGCCCTGTCCGCCCGGCATGCGCCGCTGGCGCGGGTCGAACGCGTCGCGCAGGCCGTCGCCGATGAAGTTGATGCAGAGCGCGATGATGATGATGAACAGACCCGGGAACCAGAACAGCCACGGCCGGGTCGCGAAGGCGCCCTGGTACTCGTTGATGATCTGGCCCAGCGAGACGTCGGGCTTGACGATGCCGAAGCCGAGGTAGGAGAGGGCGGCCTCGAGGAGGATGGCGGCGCTCATCAGGAGCGTCGTGGACACGATCACCACGCCGATCGCGTTCGGGAGGATGTGCCGGAACACGATGCGGCTGTTCGAGGCTCCCGCGACGCGAGCCGCGTCGACGAACTCGCGCTCGCGGAGACTCAGGAACTCGCCGCGCACGAGGCGGGCGAGGCTCGGCCAGCCGATGAGGCCGAGGACGATGCCCAGCACCACCGCCCCGAGTCCGCCGAACGTGCGACCGAGGACGGCCGCGATGACGATCACGGGGATGACGATGATGAGGTCGGTGAAGCGCATGAGCACCGAGTCGACGCGCCCCCGGAAGAAGCCGGCCAGGGCGCCGACGACGATGCCGAGGAAGGCGGCGATGATGCCGTACAGCACCATCACGACGATGGACTGCTGTGTGCCGCGCATGACCCGGGCGAAGATGTCACGACCGATCTCGTCCTGGCCGAAGGGGTGGACGCCGAGGTCGAACGGCGGATTCCACGTGGGGTTGCCGCCCTGCACGATCGGCGAGACGTCCTCGTAGTTCCACATCCACCATCCGGGTATGCGGACGCCGAAGAACTGGATGCCGACGGACGAGTACACGAGGATCGCCATCAGCACCAGGACCACGAGAGCGGTCATCGCGCCCTTGTGGCGGAGGAAGCGGCGTCGGACGACGGTGCCCTGGCTGAGCCCCTCGACCTCGCGCTGCTCGATGCTGAGCTCGGAGTTCGCGCCGCCCTCGGCGAGGTTCGGGTCGTTGTGGGGGTCGTTGGGGTTCCCCATCAATGCGTTGGTCATGTGTCAGCTCACCCGGATTCGAGGATCGAGGACCGAGTAGAGGATGTCGGCCAGCATGTTGAAGATGACGGTCAGGATGCTGGTGACCAGGATGAAGCCCATCAGCGGATTGAGGTCGGTGGTGCGGAGCGCGTCCTGGAACACGGATCCCATCCCCTTCCACGCGAAGATCGTCTCCGTGATCACGGCACCGCCGATCAGCGATCCCACGTCGAAGGCGATGACGGTGGCGACGGGGATCATCGCGTTGCGGAAGGCGTGGCGCATGATCACGGTGCGCTCGGTGAGGCCCTTGGCCCGCGCGGTGCGCACGTAGTCCTGGTTCATCACCTCGAGGAGGCTCGCCCGCGAGTACCGCGAGTAGCTCGCGACGGAGATGAGCAGGATCGCGATGGTCGGCAGCAGGAGGTGCGTGTAGCTGTCGAGCATGCCCTGCCAGACGGAGCCGTTGAGGCCCGGGGTGACGGCGCCGACGGTCGCGATGGGGCGGCCGCGCGTGTTGGTCACGTAGTCGGGCCACACCTGCATGACGCGGTCGATGATGATCAGCAGCGCGACGAGCCCGCCGGTGATGCCGGCGCCGCGCGCGACGATGGGCTTGTCGTTCTGGCCGACCAGGTAGCCCACGACCACGCCGACGACGACGAATGCGACGATGAGCACGATGGTGATCCACCACGGGGCGGAGACGGTGAGCACGTACTGCAGCGGGTACCAGAGCGCGGCGCCGAGGGCGGCCATGGCGAGCGCCGAGTAGAACGCGCGACGGTTGCGCAGTCCCGTCGAGAGCGACGTGATGAGCACGGCGATCAGGGCGCCGAGGGCCGCGATGAGCACGATGCCGAGACCGGGTCGCGTGAACCAGTCCGTCGCGAGCAGGTAGATGAGCACCGCCGCCGTGATGACCGTCGCGGAGCCGAAGACGACGAGTCGCGGCTTCGGGTCGCCGCCGATGATGCTCATCCAGACGAAGCCCGAGACGAGCGACAGCACCACGATGAGGACCGGTGGGATCGACGGGTTCACGAGGAAGTCGTTGAAGCCGATGGCGACGTACTGCTTGAGGAGCACGGCGACGAAGAAGATCGGCAGGGAGAAGAAGAGGAACGACGCGAAGGTGACCGTGTAGTCGTACCCGCTGTACTGGCGGAGCGCGGTCGTCATGCCGATCGAGACGCCGATGATCACGGCGATGAGGGTGGCGATCGTCACCAGCTGGATCGTCTGGCCCGCGGCGTTGGCGATGAGGTCGTTGACTTCGCGGCCGTCGATGGCCTTGCCGAGGTCGATCTGGCCGATGAACACCTTGAACACGCCGCCCAGCCACAGGAAGTAGCGCAGCGGCGAGGGGACGTCGAGGTCGAGGAGGTCGACCCGGGCCGCGATGAGCGCGTCGCGGTTGGGCGACGGGTTCTCCCGCAGGTCCCCGAGCGGATCACCCGAGTTGGCCGCCAGGTTGTAGATGATGAAGCTGGCGCCCAGGAGGACGAAGAACGACGCGACGAGGCGTCTCAAGACGAAGGTAAGCACAGGGCGACGACGTCCCTTTCTGTGTTCGGCCAGGGCTCGTGACCCGACCCGACGAGAGCATACGCGGCCGGATCCGCGGATCACGAATCGGCAACGGACATGGAGAGGGTGCCGAGGCCAGGTGGCCTCGGCACCCTCGCACCCTCCCGTTCAGGGGACGGTGCTCACTGCTTCCGTGCTATTCGGCGGCGCTGTCCGCCGGGGCCCACTCCCAGTAGTTCCAGAAGTAGGTCGGCGACAGGAACGCCGGCTTGACGCCCGTGACGGTGTCGCTCCAGGCGGTGAGGCCCGGGAACTGGAAGATCGGCGTCGTCCAGCCCTGCTGCTGGATGATGGTCTCGGCCTGGATGACCAGCTCGCGCTGCTTGTCCTTGTCGGTCTCCGTGTCCAGCTGCTTGAACAGCGAGTCGACCTCGGGGTTCGACCAGCCGTAGTAGTTGTTGATGCCGCCGGTCTGGTAGTTCGGGCCGGACTCGCCGACGCCGAGGCTCACCGACTGCCATCCGAAGAGGGCGATGTCGTACGAGTCGGTCTTGCTGGAGAGGTCGGCGCCCCACGTCGCGCTGTTCACGTCGATGAGGTTGAAGCCGGCCTGGCTGGCCGACTGGCGCATGAGCTCGAACTCCTGCTGGCGACGGGTGTTGCCCTGGCCGTAGATGACGCGGGCGTCGATCGTGCCCGTGACGCCGGCCTTCGCGAGGTCCGCCTTGGCGCCCTCGATGTCAACCTTCTGGTCCTTGTAGCCGTTCTCCTCGACCGAGGCCTCGTAGTCCGGCGTGCCGGGCACGTAGACGTTCGAGTTGCGGAGCTCCGCGTCCTCCTGGAGGGGCTTGATCAGCTTGTCGAGGATCTCCTCGCGCGGCAGCGTCTTGAAGAACGCCTGGCGGACGAGCTTCGCCTTCTCGGCGTCGCCGCCGTACTTCGCGGGGTCGAACGGGCCGCCGTTGGTGACCTGGAGGTCGACGTGCTCGTACGTGCCCTCGGCCTGGCCCTTGTACTCGATGCCGCTGAGTCCCTGGACCTGCTGGAGGAGGTCGGCCGTGGGCTGACCGGATGCGATCTGGACCTCGCCGTTGGAGAGGGCCTGGATCTGCGCCTGCGGGTCCGAGATGAAGCGGACCGTGATCTTCTCGTACTTCGGCTTCCGGTCGCCGGTGTACTCCTTGTTGGCCGTCAGGGTGATGTACTGGTCGGCCTTGAGGTCGGTGATCGTGTAGGCGCCGTCGCTCAGGGTCTTCTGCGGCTCCGTCGGCATGTCCGAGTAGCGGTAGCCGTCGTTCCAGACCTTGGAGACCGGGGCGAGGACGCTGGCGTCCTTGTCCTGGATCGCCGTGATGAGCTTCTTCTTCGCGTCCTCACCCGACAGGTTCTCGTCGGGGAAGGCGAGCTGCGTGGTGCCGTGGGCCGAGACGCCGACGCCGTTGCCGGTCGCGATCTCCCAGTCGACGTACGGCTGGTCGTACGTGTAGGTGAGGCTGCGGCCGTCGTCGCCGATCTCGGGGGTCTTGGTGACCAGTCCGAGGCGGGTGTCGGGCACGGCGCCGGAGTTGAAGAAGACCTGGTCGTCGCCGGTGGAGACGGTGCCGTCCTCGTTCGTGGTGACGTCGTCGGTCGAGGCCGTGTTGACGTTGGTCGTGTTCGCGGCCCAGTTGAGCAGCATGTCCGCGGCGTCGACGGGCGTGCCGTCGCTCCACTTGACGCCCTCGTTGATCGTGAACTTGACCACGAGCGGGTCGTCGGAGACCTTCTCGTAGGTGCCGAAGTCGGTGTTCTTCTGGAGCGACGGGACGTCGTCGTAGTAGTTGAAGGACTGGTTCGTCAGGTACACGATGTTCGTGTTGGCGGTGGCGTTGCCGGTCGCCGACGCGTTGTTGTACTCGAGGAACGGGTCGTTCCAGGCCACGGTGATCTCAGTGCCGGCGATGACCTCGGACTGCTGAGCGGGCGCAGAGCAGCCGCTGAGTACGAGGGCACCGGAGACGATGACGGCACCAGCCGCTGCAAGGCGTCTGATTTTCAAGGTTCCTCCTGTGCATGGGAATGGCGCGGACCCACCGTGCGTGCGGTCGACCGCGCAGATAAGAATGACCCTAGGTACGCCTGGGAGTCTTTGCAAAAACTGGGCCCAAACGTTACACACCGGTAACGCGGACGCGCGGATCCGCGCGTGGGGGTCGGGATCCGTGCGTCCGGACGGCGGGGATCGCTCGCATCGGTCGTCGGTGACGACGGATAGCGTCGTCCGAGGGGCCGTCGGCCACGTCGGGCCCTCGGGGGGTCCAGCCGGGCCGCGCGCCTAGGATCGGCCCGTGCCCGACGCCCCCTCCCCCGCCGTCGCCCGACCGGCGGCGCTGCGCCCCGCCGCCCGCCGACGCATCCGGATCGAGGTCGCGATCGTGCTCGGGCTCTCGCTCGGCGCGAGCGCGGTGTACTCGGTGCTGCGGATCGTCGACCTCTCGACGCGACCGGAGGCGCTCGGCTCGCAGAGCGCCACCATCAACCGGAGCCTGAACGACCGGCAGGTGTTCGACCTCCTGTACCAGCTCCTCGACGTCGCCACGGCCCTCGTGCCGGTGGCGCTCGTGCTCTTCCTGCTCTGGCAGCCGGGCCGCAGCGCGTTCCGGCGCATCGGGCTCGACCTCTCCCGGCCGGGGCGCGACGTCGCCGCCGGCTTCGGGCTGGCGGCGCTCATCGGGGTGCCGGGGCTCGGGCTCTACCTCGCCGGGCGCGCGCTCGGGATCACGGTCGACGTGGTGCCGACCGCGCTCGACTCGTACTGGTGGACCGTGCCGGTGCTCGTGCTCGTCGCCCTGCGAGCGGCGCTGCAGGAGGAGGTGATCGTGGTCGGCTACCTCTTCACCCGGCTCGGTCAGCTCGGGTGGGGGCGCGGCCGGCTGGGCATGTGGAGCGTGATCCTCGTGGCGGCCGTGCTGCGCGGGAGCTACCACCTCTACCAGGGCTACGGGCCGTTCCTCGGGAACGTCGTGATGGGCGTCGTGTTCGGCTGGTGCTACGTGCGGTTCGGCAGGACGGCGCCGCTCGTGGTGGCCCACCTGATCCTCGACGTCGTGAGCTTCGTGGGCTACCCGGTCGCGCTGGCGCTGCTTCCCGGGGTGTTCGCGTGACAGGTGTTCGCGCGACGCCGGGGGCTCGACCCTGGCGCATCAGCCGCACCTGTGCCTAACCTGGGAGCGTCGCACGACGAGGTGCGGCCCCATCTCGAGGAGATCACATGGGCGACGCCGCTCATCCGACCGGGGACCCCCGGCCGGCCGTCGACTACCGGGAGGTCGAGGACTCGGCCAGGTTCCGGGAGCTGAAGCGCGCGCATCGCGGCTTCGTCTTCCCGCTGGCCGTGGCGTTCCTCGTCTGGTACTTCGCGTTCGTGCTGCTGTCGGACTACGCGCACGAGTTCATGTCCACGCCCGTGATCGGGAACGTGAACCTCGGGATCCTGCTGGGGCTCGGGCAGTTCGTGACGACCTTCGCGATCACCACCTGGTACGTGAGCCGGGCCAACTCGCGCTTCGACCCCATCGCCGCGGAGATCCGCGCCGACCTGGAGGAGCGGGAGCGGGTCGCGCTCGACGGGCCGCGCGGGTCCACGCCGCCGAGGCGCCGGAAGGGGGGCCGGCGGTGACCGCGGCGACCTCCGCCGTCATGGCGACGACGCCCACGACCGACACGGGCGATCCCGTCCTCAACATCTCGATCTTCGGCGCGTTCGTGGTGATCACCCTCGTGATCGTCTTCCGCGCGAGCCGGAACAACTCGACGGCCGCCGACTACTACGCGGCCGGCCGCTCCTTCACCGGGCCGCAGAACGGCACCGCGATCGCGGGCGACTACCTCTCGGCGGCCTCGTTCCTCGGGATCGTGGGCGCCATCGCCATCAACGGGTACGACGGGTTCCTCTACTCCATCGGGTTCCTGGTGGCCTGGCTCGTGGCGCTGCTGCTGGTGGCCGAGCTCATGCGCAACACGGGCAAGTTCACGATGGCCGACGTGCTGAGCTTCCGGCTGAAGCAGCGGCCCGTGCGGCTCGCGGCGGCGACCACGACGCTCGCGGTCTGCTTCTTCTACCTGCTGGCGCAGATGGCCGGCGCCGGCGGGCTCGTCTCGCTGCTGCTCGGGATCGACGACCGGCTCGGGCAGTCGCTCGTGATCGCCGTGGTCGGCGCGCTCATGATCGTCTACGTGCTCGTCGGCGGGATGAAGGGCACGACCTGGGTGCAGATCATCAAGGCGTGCCTCCTGATCGCGGGCGCCGCCGTGATGACCGTGTGGGTGCTCGCGATCCACGGGTTCAACGTGTCGGAGCTGCTGGGCGCGGCGGCCGCCGCGGCCGACAAGCCCGTGCTCGAGCCCGGCAACCAGTACGGGGCCACGGGGATCACGAAGCTCGACTTCCTGTCGCTCGCGCTCGCGCTGGTGCTCGGCACCGCGGGACTCCCCCACGTGCTCATGCGCTTCTACACGGTGCCGACGGCGAAGGAGGCGAGGCGCAGCGTCGTCTGGGCGATCTGGCTCATCGGGATCTTCTACCTCTTCACCCTGGTGCTCGGGTACGGCGCGGGCGCGCTGCTCGGGAGCGAGCGGATCCTCGCGGCCCCCGGCGGCGTGAACTCCGCCGCGCCGCTGCTGGCGCTCGAGCTCGGCGGGCCGATCCTGCTGGGCATCATCGCGGCGGTCGCGTTCGCGACGATCCTCGCGGTGGTCGCGGGGCTCACCATCACGGCGGCGGCGTCCTTCGCGCACGACGTGTACGGCAGCGTCATCAAGAAGGGCCAGGTCTCCGCCAACGGCGAGGTGCGGGTCGCGCGGATCACGGTGGTCGTGATCGGGATCGTGTCGATCCTCGCGGGCATCGGCGCCAACGGGCAGAACGTGGCGTTCCTCGTGGCGCTCGCGTTCGCGGTCGCGGCGAGCGCGAACCTGCCCACCATCCTGTACTCCCTCTACTGGCGGCGGTTCTCCACGCGGGGCGCCGTGCTCAGCATGTACGGCGGGCTCGGGACGGCGCTCGTGCTGATCGCGTTCTCGCCCGTGGTGTCGGGCGCGGAGACGTCGATGATCCCGGGGGCCGACTTCTCGTGGTTCCCGCTGAGCAACCCGGGGATCGTGTCGATCCCCGTCGGGTTCCTGCTCGGCTGGATCGGGACGGTGACGTCGACGCGCAAGGAGGACCCGCTCGTCGCGGCCGAGATGGACGTGCGGTCGCTCACCGGGCACGGCGCGGAGAAGGCGACGGAGCACTAGGCGCGGTCGGCTCCAGCCGGACGCACGACGAGGGCGGCGGGACCCCGGGTCCCGCCGCCCTCGTCGGTGCGTGCGTCGTGCGTCGGGCGTCGTGCGTCGTGCGTCAGCCGAGGATCAGGCGAAGGCCTCCGGCGGCGGGCAGGCGCAGAACAGGTTGCGGTCGCCGTAGGCCTGGTCGATCCGGCGCACCGGCGGCCAGTACTTGTCGCGCACGAGGGTCGACACGGGGTAGACGGCGCGCTCGCGCGTGTACGCGTGCGTCCACTCCCCCGCGATGACCGACTCGGCGGTGTGCGGCGCGTTCCGGAGCGGGTTGTCGTCGGCCGGCCACTCGCCCGCGGCGACCGAGTCGGCCTCCTGCTTGATGCCGATCATCGCCGCGATGAAGCGCTCGACCTCGGCGAGGTCCTCGCTCTCCGTGGGCTCGACCATGAGCGTGCCGGGCACCGGGAAGCTCATCGTGGGCGCGTGGAAGCCGTAGTCGACGAGGCGCTTGGCCACGTCGTCCACCGTCACGCCGGTCGCGGCCGTGAGCGGGCGGAGGTCGAGGATGCACTCGTGCGCGACCAGGCCGTCCTCGCCCGCGTAGAGCACCGGGTAGTGGTCGCGGAGGCGGGCGGCGATGTAGTTCGCCGACAGCACCGCGGCGCCGGTCGCCTGCTTCAGGCCCTCCGCGCCCATCATCCGGACGTAGGCCCAGCTGATGGGGAGGATGCTCGGCGACCCGTAGGGAGCCGCCGACACCGGGGCGCCGCCGTGCTCGATCGTGGAGACGACGCCGCCCTGCACGAGCGCGTGCACGTTGCGCTGCGCCTGCGGGTGGCCGGGCAGGAAGGGCGCGAGGTGCGCCTTCGCCGCGACCGGGCCGACGCCGGGGCCGCCGCCGCCGTGCGGGATGCAGAACGTCTTGTGCAGGTTGAGGTGCGAGACGTCGCCGCCGAAGTCGCCGAACCGGGCGAAGCCGAGCAGCGCGTTGAGGTTCGCGCCGTCGACGTAGACCTGGCCGCCGGCCTCGTGCACGGCCTCGCAGATCGCGCCGACCTCGTGCTCGTAGACGCCGTGGGTGGAGGGGTAGGTGATCATGAGCCCGGCGAGCTCGTCGCGGTGGGCGGCGATCTTCGCGCGCAGGTCGTCGAGGTCGACGTTGCCGAGCTCGTCGCACGCGACGACCACGACCCGCATGCCGGCCAGCACGGCGCTGGCCGCGTTCGTGCCGTGCGCGCTCTGCGGGATGAGGCAGACGTTCCGCGCGTCGTCGCCGTTCGCGAGGTGGTAGCCGCGGATCGCGAGGAGGCCCGCGAGCTCGCCCTGGCTGCCGGCGTTCGGCTGGAGGCTCACGGTGTCGTAGCCGGTGACGTCGGCGAGCCAGGTCTCGAGCTGGAGGACCAGCTCGAGGTAGCCCTCGACGTCGTCGGCCGGCGCGAAGGGGTGGATGGCCTGGAACTCGGGCCAGGTCACCGCCTCCATCTCGGTGGCCGCGTTGAGCTTCATGGTGCAGGAGCCGAGCGGGATCATGCCGCGGTCGAGCGCGTAGTCCTTGTCGGAGAGGCGCTTGAGGTACCGCATCATGCCGGTCTCGGAGCGGTGCGTGGAGAAGACGGCGTGCGTGAGGTACTCGCTCGTGCGGATCGATGCCTCGGGGATCGACGACAGGTCGCCGGATGCGCCCTCGTCCTCGGCGAGCTCGGCGCCGAACGCGCGCGCGACGACCGCGAGGTCCTCGGGGCGGGTGGCCTCGTCGACGCTGAAGCCGAGGGTGTCGGCGTCCACGCGGAGCAGGTTGACCCCGCCGTCCGCGGCGGCCGCGAGGATCTCGTCGGCGCGTCCCGGCACGGCGACGCGGACGGTGTCGAAGAACGCGGCGTGGACCGGCTCGACGCCGACGGACGCGAGCGAGCGGACGAGGCGGCGGGCGCCCCGGTTCGCCTGGCGCGCGATCACGCGGAGGCCCTTCGGCCCGTGGTACACCGCGTACATCGAGGCCATGACCGCGAGGAGCACCTGCGCCGTGCAGATGTTGCTCGTGGCCTTCTCGCGGCGGATGTGCTGCTCGCGCGTCTGCAGCGAGAGGCGGTAGGCGGGGTGGCCGGCCGCGTCCTGGCTGACGCCCACGAGGCGGCCGGGCATCTGCCGCTCGAGGCCGGCGCGCACGGCGAGGTAGCCGGCGTGCGGGCCGCCGAAGCCCATGGGCACGCCGAAGCGCTGCGACGTGCCGACCGCGATGTCCGCGCCGAGCTCGCCCGGCGAGGTGATCACCGTGAGCGCGAGCAGGTCGGCCGCGACGACCGCGAGGCCGCCCGCCTCGTGCACGCGCGCGATGACGGCGCTCGGGTCCCAGATGCGGCCGGAGGCGCCCGGGTACTCGATGAAGGCGCCGAACGCGTCGGGCAGCTCCGCGGGATCCACCGTGGCGAGGTCGTGCGCGACCAGCTCGATGCCGAGCGCCGCGGCGCGGCTGTCGAGGAGCGCGCGCGTCTGCGGCAGGGCGTCGGCGTCGATGAGGAACACGGGCGTCTTCGCCTTGGAGGCGCGGCGCGCGAGCAGCATGCCCTCGACGACGGCCGTGGCCTCGTCGAGCATGGACGCGTTCGCGGTCGCGAGGCCCGAGAGCTCGGCCACCATCGTCTGGAAGTTGATGAGCGCCTCGAGGCGGCCCTGCGAGATCTCCGGCTGGTACGGCGTGTAGGCCGTGTACCAGCTCGGGTTCTCGAGCACGTTGCGGGTGATGACCGCGGGCGTGATCGTGTCGTGGTAGCCGAGGCCGATCATCGACGTGCGCACGCGGTTGCGGCCCGCGATGCGGCGGAGCTCGGCGAGGGCGTCGCGCTCGGTCGCGGCCTCGGGCAGCACGGAGTCGCCCTCGGTGCGGAAGCGGTCGACCTGGATCGACTCGGGCACGGCCTTCGCGAGGAGCGACGGGATGGAGTCGTGGCCGAGGACGCCGAGCATGGTGGCGCGGGCCTCGGAGTCGATGCCGATGTGGCGGGCGCCGAACGCGCCGGGCGCGAAGGCGGAGGACTCCTCCGCGATGTCGGGCGCGGAGACGGGGGCGGGAGCGGCCGGGCGCGTGCCGGCGTCGACGGCGGTCACTCGCCCACCAGCGCGACGTACTCGTCGTGGCTGAGGAGCGCGGGGAGGGCCTCGAAGCGCACCTTCACGAGCCAGCCGGCGCCGAACGGGTCGCTGTTGACGAGGTCGGGCGAGGCCACGACGTCGTCGTTGACCTCGGTGACGGTGCCGTCGATGGGCGCGAAGAGCTCGCCGACCGACTTGGTCGACTCGATCTCGCCGACGACCTCGCCGCCGGAGAGCTCGTCGCCCACCGCGGGCAGCTCGACGAAGACGACGTCGCCGAGCTTGTCGGCCGCGTAGGCCGTGATGCCGACGGTCGCGACGTCGCCGTCGACCTGCACCCACTCGTGCTCGGCGGTGTACTGGAGGCTGGTCTGATCGGTCATGCGGAGGCCTTTCGCGAGTAGAAGGGGAGGGTCACGACGGTGGCGGGCACGCGCGTGCCGCGGACGTCGACGGCGAGGCGCGTGCCGGGGGCGGCGAGCGCGGGATCCACGTACGCCATGGCGACGGGGTGGCCGAGCGTGGGCGAGAGGGCGCCGCTCGTGACGATGCCGACGGGCGCGACGGCGCCCTCGGTCGCCTCCATCACGGCCTCGAGGGCGGAGGCGTCGGATCCGGCGGCCTCCTCCTCGTAGACGGGGTAGTCGGCGCGCGGTGCGCGGCGGCCCTCGGTGACGAGGCCGACGAGCACGCGGGCGACCGGATCCGGGCCCTTCTCCACGGCGGCGCGGCCGCGGAAGTCGCCCTCCTTGGCGAGCGCGACCACCTTGCCGAGGCCGGCCTGGACGGGCAGCGTGTGGAGGCCGAGCTCGTGGCCGTAGAGCGGCATGCCCGCCTCGAGGCGGAGCGTGTCGCGGCAGGCGAGGCCCGTGTTCAGCAGGCCGAGCGGCGTGCCGGCGGCGACGAGCGCCTCCCACAGGGCGACGGCGTCCTCGGTGGCGACGTACAGCTCGTAGCCGTCCTCGCCCGTGTAGCCGGTGCGGGCGACGAGCACGTCCTGGCCGGCGAAGCGCGCAGGCATCGCGCGGTAGTAGCGGAGCGCCTCGAGCGGCGTCTCGGTCTCGAGGCCCATGGTGGCCTCGAGGATCGCGCGGGAGACGGGGCCCTGCACGGCGATGAGGGCGACGTCGTCGCTCGCGTCGTCGACCTCCACGTCGTCCCGGCCCGCGGCCGCCTCGGCGAGGACGGCGAGCACGGGGTCGTGGTTGCCCGCGTTGGCGACGACGAGGAAGGACTCCTCGCCCGTGCGGTAGACGATGAGGTCGTCGACGATGCCGCCCGAGGGATCCAGCAGCAGCGTGTACTTCGCCTGCCACACGGCGATGGCGGAGAGCCTGCCGGCGAGCATGGAGTCGAGGAACGCGCCGGCGCCCTCGCCCTCCACGGCGATCTCGGCCATGTGCGAGATGTCGAAGATGCCGGCGGCCTCGCGCACGGCGCGGTGCTCGGCGAGGTCGCTGGTGTACCGGACGGGCATGAGCCAGCCCGCGAAGTCGGTGAAGGAGGCGCCAGCAGCCTCGTGCACGGCGTGCAGCGGGGAGCGGCGGGGCGGCGCCTCGGCCATCGCGTCGGGCGCGGCGTCGGCTGGTGCGTCGGGCATGGAGTCCTCCGGTCGTGACCGGCGCGGACGCCGGATGCGGGACTCCCCCTCTGTCATGGGCCTGAGAGCTTCGCGCCGTCCGAGGACGGTGCTTTCACCGTGGGCGAGCCGCGCGGGGCGGCTGCTTTTCAGAGTGGCCAGTGCATCGCGGTACGTGGACCTGAGAGATTGGCGGGGAGGCTTGCTCCTTCGGTGCTCCCGGAGGAGCTCTCCCGCGATGCGTGCGCGGCCGTGTTATGGGGTCCAGCATATCGAGCGGCACGTTTCGGGCGCGTGACGATCCGGCGCGCGGTCCGCATGCGACGACGCCGCCGCATCCTCCTCGGATGCGACGGCGTCGGGGTCGGGCGCGAGCGGGCGTCAGATCGCGTCGGGCGACGGGGCGGCGGGCGTCTGCGGGGCGTCCTCGTCCTGGTCGATGACGCGGCGCACGTCGTCGGCGAGCTGCGCGACGCCCTCGGGCATCATCTCGAAGCCGTCCGTGGTGCCGACGTTGATGACGAGGCCGGTGCCCTCGGGGATCGCCTGCACGAGCTCGGCGGCGGGGATCGTCGCGACGTGGTCGGCGACGCTCGTGACCTTCTCGTCGATGCGGTCCTCGTGCGTGAACGCGGCCAGCATGGGGACGCCCTCGCGGTCGAAGAGGACCGGCTGGAGCTGG
Organism: Clavibacter zhangzhiyongii; assembly: GCF_014775655.1. Lineage (NCBI taxonomy): Bacteria > Bacillati > Actinomycetota > Actinomycetes > Micrococcales > Microbacteriaceae > Clavibacter > Clavibacter zhangzhiyongii. The sequence continues at coordinate 2,361,039 of NZ_CP061274.1, forward strand.
TCGGTCTCGGGGGTCAGGGGCGTGGCGGTGGGCACCACGACCACGGTGTTGATGAACTCCGTGAGGACGGCGGTCATGTCGGACTCGCCGGCCTGGCCGCGCGCGATGGCCTGCTCGAGGGGGGTGGGCTCTCGGTCCTGTGAATCGGTCATGCCCCCATCGTGCCCGATCCGCCGGGGCGGCGGCTGATCGCGGCGGCCGCGGGCGCGTCGGCCGGGCGCGCGGCGGAGTTAGGATCGACCTTTCCCGTCCGCCGCCCGACCCGAGGGGAGCCGCCCGTGCCGATCGGACGCAGCCGCCCCCGCGGCGAGCTCGAGGCCGCGATCATGGACGCCCTGTGGGACGCCGACGAGCCGCTCACCGGCAAGGACGTCGTCGCCCGCATCCCGGATCCGCGTCCCGCGCTCACGACCGTGCTCACGGTGCTCGAGCGGCTCGGCCAGAAAGGCCTCGTCACCCGCTCGGACGAGGCGCGCTCGCTGACGTTCGCGCCCGCCCGCTCCCGCACGGACCACGCGGCGTCGCTCATGTCGGGCGCGCTCGCGGCCACGAAGGACCGCGAGGCCGCGCTGCTGCGCTTCGCCGGCACGCTCGACGGCGACGACCTCACGGCCCTCCGCCGCGCGCTCGGCGACGGCTGACGCGGATCCGCCGCGGCTAGCGCGGGTCGTCGGCCCCGTCGGTCGGACCGCCCACGCTGCGGCCGTCCTCGCCGGGGAACCGGCGCGACGACCGGCGCACGACGCCGAGCACCACGAGCACGGCGGCCGCGAGGATCGCGAAGCCGATGAGCACGAAGACCCAGACGGGCGTGGTCTCGGCGGCGTCGGCGATCGGCACGGACTCGCCGGACTGCGCGTCCGAGGTCGGGGCGGGCGCCGCGGATCCGCCGCCCTGCGTGGTCATGGTGCCCTCGGGCTCCGGGGTCGGGGTGGGCGCGCTGCCCGCCCAGGCGTCGCCGCAGGCGGGGGCCTCGAGCACGGCCGGCGTGCCGACCGTGTCGCCCTCGGGCGCGTAGGTGAAGGAGTAGGTGCCGTCGATGGGGTGGCTGTCGCCCGAGACCGCGCGCCAGGTGACCTGGTAGGTGCCCGCCGTGCCGAGCGCGACGCGGCTCGTGGCGGTGGATCCGTCGACCGTGACGCAGCCGTCCTGGTGGAAGGACCCGTCGGACGAGTTGACCACCTGGATCGCGAAGCCCGAGGCCTGCGCGTCGAGCGCGAGCAGCTCCGCGCTGAAGTCGAGCGCCACGGTGCCGGGCTCGGCGGTGACGGTGGCGTCGGCCGCCGGGGTGGATCCCACGAGCCGGTCGTGCGCGGAGGCCGGGCCCGCCGGGATCAGCGCGCCCCCGACCACGAGCGCGGCGGCGCCCGCGGCGAGCGCGACGCGACGGAGGACGGACGGGGTGCGGGGGTGGTGCGGAGACGCCATGTGTCCATCATCCCCTGCGCGCGGGACGCGGCGACGGTCGGCGGCGGGCATCACGACCGGGCGTCACGCGCTCGCTAGGGTGACGAGCGATGACCGACACCCGCCCCCGCCGCCGCCGCCGGATCCTGATCGCGCTCGCCGTCGTCGTCGCCGCGGTCGTGCTCCTGATGCTCGCCCGGTACGCGACCCTCTCGGTGTTCGCGACGGAGGGGGACGTGCCGGCCGCCTCGTCCATCCCGTTGCCGGAGGGAAGCGAGGTGGTCGACGAGGGCGTCGAGTGCGCGTCCGGGGGCTGCTGGCTGCTCCTCTCCGTGCGTCCTCCCGAGCAGATGACGGTGGACGAGCTCGCGGCCGCGCTCGGAACCACCCCGCAGGCGCGCATCCCGGGGACGCCCTGGGACCCCCGCACCATCTCGCTGCGGGCGGAGCCGCACGGGTCGCTCCTCCAGGTGCAGGCCGACTACTGGTCGCAGGAGTACGTGCCCTGATCCACGCGCCGGGATCGACGCCCTCGACGCCCGCGACGGCGGAGGGGCAGGGTGGGAGGGACAGCGGGAGCGCGACGCGCGCGACCGCCCGAGCACGAGGAGGATCCGTGGCCCCCGACGACGACGACGACGACATGCCCAGCACCATCCGCCGCTCCCCCGAGCACGCGCAGGCCACCTGGTCAGCCGCGCACGCGGCGGCCGAGGAGCAGTACGGATCCGGCGAGCGCGCCGAGCGCACCGCCTACGCCGCGCTCAAGCACGGCTTCGAGAAGGTCGGCGACCGCTGGGAGGCGAAGGACGAGAAGGGCCCGTCGGACGACGGCGCCGAGCGGCGCGGCGCGGGCACGGCCGGCGGCGTGGACGCGAACGCGTCGAAGGCGCACCTGATGGAGGTCGCGCGACGCCTCGACGTGCGCGGCCGCAGCCGCATGACGAAGGACGAGCTGGTCGACGGGATCCGGAAGGCGAACGACCGGGAGACCCGGAGGGCGCGCGAGCGCGAGGGCTGAGGGTCAGTCCAGGTCGACGCGGAACAGCTCGCACTCGGCGTCGTAGTAGGCGCGCGTGCGGCCGAGCGGGCGCATGCCGATCCGCCGGCACACCGCCTGCGACGGCGCGTTGGCCGGGTTCGTGACCGCGAGCACGCGCCGGAGCCCGCCCGCGGCCGCGTGCTCGAGCACCCGCCGGGCCGCCTCGGTCGCGACGCCGCGGCCCCAGGCGTCCGGGTGCAGGTGCCAGCCGATCTCCGTCTCGCCCTGCTCCGGCGCGTCGCGCGGGGCGGGGTCGTCGCCGGCGAGCGGCGCGGCGGATGCGGGCAGGTCCTTCAGCAGGAGCGTGCCGAGCAGCGGGCCGCCGTCGCGGTCGGCGATCGCCCAGATCCCGCGCACCGGGTGCTCGAGGGCGGCGTAGCGGGCGGCGCGGGCGACCGCCTTGGCGGGATCCGTGTGCACCTCCCCCGTGCCGATCCACCGCTGCACCTCGGGCCGGGAGTGCAGGTCGAGCAGGAAGGGCGCGTCCGCCTCGGTGAAGCGGCGGAGGAGCAGGCGGTCGGTCGCGAGGTCGGGCATCGCCCCAGGCTAGGGGGCGACGTCGGTGGCTCCCCCTACCGTGACGGCATGCCCGAGCCGGTGGATGCGTGGTGGGCGCGGCGCCGCTGGTCGCGCGGCCTCGACGTGCCGTACCCGGTGGGCACCTACCGCGAGGCGTGGGCGTCGTTCCCCGTGCTCATCCGGCAGTACCACCCCGAGCTCAACCGCGGCATCACGCTCACGCAGGTGCCGCCTGCGGCCGACGTGCTCCTCACCTGGCAGTGCGACGTCGGGCACGTCTTCGTGGCGACGCCCCAGGAGCAGCGGATGCGGCCGGGCCGCCAGCGCCGGCGGTCGTCGTGGTGCCCGGACTGCGCGGAGGCGGCCGCGCCGCGCACGCCCGTGCTGCCGATGGCGGATCAGGTGCGGTGGGCGGGCGCGTCGCCGCTGGTGGCGGGGCCGGTGGCGGGATCCCCGGTGCCGGGTGCGACGGCGGGCGCGGCGGCGGACGCTCCCGTCGGGGCCGCGCCGTCGGGATCCGGGGCGCCGCGGGGCCGGCGCGGGTCGCGTGACGGGATGCCCGCGCCGCGCGGCGCGGGTCGTGAACGCCGCGGGAAGGACGGGACGCCCAACGCGACCGCGTCTGCATCCGCACCCGCCCCCGCCCCCGCCCCCGCGGAGCGCCGCGCTGCTGCCGCCGCCCCGCCACCCACCCGGCCGCGCCGCTCCCCCGCCGTCTGCGCGAGGACGCCCGACCTCCCCGTCGGGGAGCCGTTCGCGAGCGCGTGCGCGCCGCCGCCCGCGTCCGCCGTCGAGGAGCGCCTCCGCCACGACCTCGCCGCCCGGCTCGAGCACACGCCGGGCCTCAACGCCGTCCGCCTCGCCCGCCCGTTCTTCGAGCACCTCGAGGCGTGGCCGGACATCCTGCTGCCCGAGCTGCGCGTCGCGATCGAGTACGACTCCACGGGCCGTCACGGCCTCGAGCACGTCGGCCGGCGCGAGGAGGCCGACCGCCGCAAGGACCGTGCGCTGCGGGCCGCCGGGTGGGAGGTGATCCGCATCCGCACGGGCAAGCTGCCGCCCCTCGGCCCCTACGACCTGTGCGTCTCGGGCCTCACCCGCGGCACGGTGGATCAGCTGCTCGACCGGCTCCGCGAGATCCGCGGTCCGCTGTTCGTCGACGCATACCTGCGCGAGGCCCCGCCGTCGGCCGCCGCGGGCTGACGTCGCGCGCCGCGCCGTCAGCTGACCCGGAGCGCCAGCGCCTCGCTGCGCCAGCGCGCGAGCAGCTCCCACGGATCCGGCTGGCCGGCCTCGAGCGCGGCCACGTGCGCGCGCAGGTCCGCGTCGAGCGCGAACCACTCGGTGCGGGCGAAGCGCTGCCGCGCGAACTGCGCATGCCGCGCGCGCTCCACGGCCCGGCCGCCGCGCTCGAACGCGAGCAGCTCGTCGTGCCGGAGCGTTCCGAGGCGCTGCCGCGGGTTCGCGCTGGTGCCGATCTTCATCCGGTCGCCGAAGCGGATGTAGTAGACGACATCGACCCGGGGCGGCGTGAGCTCGCCGTCGGGGTGGTCGCCGTGCCGCCACTCGCACACCGCGCACAGCCAGCCGGTCAGATACCGCACGCCGAGGCGCGATCCGCAGGCCGGGCACGGCGACGGCAGCACGTCCTCCACGCCGTGCGCCCGCTCCGCCCATCCGGCCGCCGCGACGAGGTGCGCCGCGCACAGCGGCACGGGCGCGTCGCGCTCGGCCGGAGCCGCGCAGCCCTCGGCACGGCACCCCGCTGATCCCCTCGACGTCATGCTCCGACGCTAGGCCGGGCGGCCGACACCGGATGCCGAGGGCATCGCGAGCGACGGCGCCCGAACGGGGGCGGGACCCATCCGCCATGCGTCCCTACGCTCGATGGGACCCAGGAGGATCCTTGCCCCGACACGCCTTCGCGATGCCCGCCCTCGCGCTCATGCTCGCCCTGTCCATCTCCGGATGCTCGTCCACGCCGGCGGAGCCGGACATCACGACGTCCCCCACGACGGCCGAGGCGGCACCGGCCCCCTCCGCGACCCCGGAGCCCGTCGACACCTCGGCAGCTGCCATCGCTTCGGCGATCAAGGCGTCGGTCCCGTCCGCCGGCGATGTGGTGCAGATCACCGAGGACAACGACCCGAACGACGTGATCGGTCGACCGACCGGGTACGTCGACGCCGCCACGCTCTACGACACCCGCGTGACGTGCGACGAGCTCGGTGCGGAGTGCGGGGCGTCCGTCGAGATCTGGGGCGATCCCGCTGCCGCGCAGGCGCGGATGGACTACATCCAAGGCATCCTCGCCTCCACCACGGCGCTCGGGACCGAGTACGACTATGTGCGGGGCGACGCCATCATCCGGGTCACCGGCGTCCTGAAGCCCTCCGAGGCATCGGAGTACGAAGCCGCCATCGACGCGTACCTGGGCGCTCCCACCGGGTGACCCGTGCAGGGTCGCCGCCCCTACCCCCGCGCCCGCACCACCACGGGCGCCGCGTCCTCGAGGCCGCGGCGGAGCTCCACCGACGTCCACGGCACGGGCGCCTCGGCGAAGATCGGCTCGAGGACCTCCCACATGATCCGGCGGTCCGGCCCCACGAAGTACACGTCGTAGGAGTCCTCGCCGAACTCGTTGCCGTCGATCCAGCCCGCCTCGAGCAGCTGGAGGGCGTCGTCGCCGGCGATCTCGGTCGCGGCGAGCGACTCGAACGCCTCGTACGCCGACGCGGACTCGTCGGCCTCGAACCGCAGGACGACCCAGTCGTCGGGCTCCTCCTCGCGCGTCCAGGGCTGCGCGACCGCGACGATGGCGAGGGTGAGCCCGGTGATGATCCCGCTGAGGAGGAGCGCCTTGATCCGCGGCGTCATGCCCGCGTCCGTCCGGCGTCGACTGCCCTGCTCATGCGACCTCCCCGTCCCGGCGTCGGCCCTCGGGACGGCGGCGCCTCGTCCAGTATCGCCGAGCGCCCGGCCGGGTCCGGTGACGATCCGCTGATGACCGTGGACCGGGAACGGTCCTGGTGGCTAGCGTGCGTCTGCGACGAGGCGCCGACCAGGGGCCGGAGCATCGGCGCCACCGGAGGAGCACGTGGACGACGACGACGACGCCGAGCACATGATCACCGCCATGTCGTCGGTGTTCGACCGGATGGACGCGGCCACGATCGCGGCCTGGGACGGGTTGACCGGCCTGCAGATCCAGCTCCTCCGCGTCGTCGCGACCGGCATGCGCGTCGACCGGCAGTCCCTCGGCGTCTGGACGCGCACGTCGCGCGGGGCCCTCGTGCCGAGCCTCGCGGCGCTGCTCCAGCGGCAGGTCCTCGAGGAGCAGGTCGACCGCGAGGGCCCGCACCTCGTGGTCGCGCCCACCGGGGAGGCGCTCCTCGCGCGCGTCCACCGGGCGCGCACCCGCTGGCTCCGCGACGCCGCCGCGGCCGCCGAGCCCGCCGTCGACGAGGGCGAGCTGCGGCGCGCGGTGGAGCTGCTGCGCCGCGTCGCGGACGGCGCCTGATCCGCGCCCTGCCCTTCACCCGCCGGAAGCGCGCCCCTAGTGTGGGGAAATGGCGAATCCCATCGAGGCAGACGCACCATCGCGCAGCGTGCTCAAGCGGTCCATCACGGCCAAGCAGCTGTACTTCTACGTCGTCGGCGACGTCCTCGGATCCGGCATCTACGTGCTCGTCGGTCTCGTGGCCGCCGCCGTGGGCGGTGCGTTCTGGATGGCGTTCCTCGTGGGCGTCTCCATCGCCACCATCACCGGCCTCGCCTACGCGGAGCTCGTGACGAAGTACCCGCAGGCCGCCGGCGCCTCGCTGTACATCAACAAGGCGTTCCGCAGCCCCGTGCTCACGTTCTTCATCACCATCTGCATGCTGAGCGCCAACATGGCCGCGGTCGGATCCCTCGCCGCCGGCTTCGTGCGCTACCTCAGCGACCTCATCGGGCTGCCGGAGTCGGCCATCTGGGCGACCACCGGCATCGCCGTCGCGTTCGTGGCCGTCATCACGCTCATCAACCTCATCGGCATCAGCGAGTCGGTGATCGCGAACGTGGTCATGACGTTCGTCGAGATCAGCGGCCTCGTCGTGGTCGTCGCCATCGGCGTGATCGCGCTGGTCGAGGGCGTCGGCGACCCGGCCGTGCTGCTGCAGTTCCAGGTCGAGGGCGGCGGCGGATCCGCGGTGCTGGCCGTGCTCGCCGGCGTCTCCCTCGCCTTCTTCGCCATGACCGGCTTCGAGAACGCGGCCAACGTCGCCGAGGAGACCATCGACCCGTCGCGCGCGTTCCCCCGCGCGCTCATCGGCGGCATGATGACCGCCGGCGTCGTCTACGTGCTCGTCTCGATGGCCGCGGCCCTCGCCGTGCCCATCGGCGACCTCGCCGGCAACACGCTCCTCGAGGTGATCCGCGCCGACCTGTTCTTCATCCCCGCCGCGGTCATGCTGGTGGTCTTCGGCCTGATCGCCATGGTCGCCATCAGCAACACCGCGCTCGTGACCGTGGTGGCCCAGTCGCGGATCCTGTTCGGCATGGCCCGCGAGAACGTCGTGCCCGCGATCTTCGCCAAGGTGCACCCGGCCCGTCGCAGCCCCTACGTGGCGCTGATCTTCGGCGGCGCCGTCGTGGCCGCGCTCCTCATCATCGGCGCGGCGGTCCGCTCCAGCCAGGCCGGCATCCCCGAGGACGAGCGGCTCGACATCGTCGACCGGCTCGCCACCATCACCGTGGTGTTCCTCCTCTTCATCTACGCGCTCGTGATCGTCGCGTGCCTGAAGCTCCGCGGCCACGACGAGACGGACGACACCTACCGCGCGAACACGCCGCTGCTGATCGTCGGGATCCTCGGCAACGTCGCCGTGCTGATCTACACGCTCGTCGACGACCCGGACGCCCTGTGGTGGGTCGCCGGCCTGCTCGCGCTGGGGCTCGTGCTCTACCTGCTGCAGCGGGCGTTCGGGAAGAAGGCACCCGAGCTCGCGGACGCCGCCGGCGTCGCCGCGGCCGGCCCCACGGACAGGGAGGTCTGACCATGCACGTGATCGTCGCCACCGACGGATCCCAGGCGTCGCTCGAGGGAGCCCGCCAGTTCAAGCTGATCGCCGACTCGCGCGAGATCCGCGACGTCACGGTGCTCGCCGTCGTGAGCCCGTACGCTGCCGCCCCCTTCGCCAACGAGCTCGGCCCGCAGCACCCGCACGCGCAGACCGAGCTGAGCTACCGCAAGGACGCCGAGATCGCCGTGGGCGTGGTCGCCGCGGTGTTCGACGGCTGGGGGCCGCGCATCCACCGCGACGTGCGCAGCGGCTCCCCCGCGACGGAGATCATCCGCGCCGCCGAGGAGCTCCCCGCCGACCTGATCTCCATGGCCGCGGGCAGCCGCGGCCTCACCGCGACGATCCTGTTGGGCAGCACCGCCTCGCGCGTGCAGCACTCGGCGCCGTGCCCGGTGCTGATCTGCCGGCCGACGCGGCCGCGCCGCGGGTAGAGCGCGACCGGGCCGACGCCGCGGGATCAGTCGAGCGCCTCGAACACCATGGTCGCCTGGATCCGGTCGCCGCCGCCCAGGCCCTTGCTCCCCGAGACGGCCGTCGAGATGGTGTGCAGCCGGTAGCCCCGCGCCGCCTGGGCGTTGATCGCCCTCTCCAGCTCGGTGAGGTTGCCGGACCCCGTGCCCCACACCTTCTCCTTGAGGATGGTCTGCAGCACGACGTAGTCCTTCCCGCGCTTCCGCGGCGTCGCGACCGGCTCGCTCGCTGTCTCGTCGGTCACGGGCGCCGCGGATGCCACGGGCGCCACGGCGGGCGGGCCGTATCCGGGAGGCGGCGGGGGTTGCACCGTCTCCGTCCACCGCGTGCCGTCCCACCAGCGCATGGTCCCGGATCCGTCGTCGTACCAACCGGCCTGCGCCTCAGCCGCCATGGCCTCGCCTCTCGTCGTGAGCTCCTCCGCCCATCGTGCTCCGTCGGGGGCGGGGCGGTCGCGCCTGCCGGCTGCACGAACCGCCGTCCCCGCACCGCCCGAATGTAAAGCCCATGTGAACACTTCTCGCCCCGGCCGATCCCGTGCGTATCGTGCTCAGGACCTCCCGGCCCGACCCGCCGCGGCGCGACCGGGAGGATCCCCCACCCGAGAACGCCGACACGCACGGAGGCTTTCATGGCACCCGCACCGCAGCTGCACAAGGGACTGACGCAGAGACAGCTCAGCATGATCGCGATCGGCGGGGTGATCGGCGCCGGCCTCTTCGTCGGCTCCGGCGTCGTCATCAACGGCGCCGGCCCCGGCGCGTTCCTCACCTACGCGATCTCGGGCGTCCTCATCATCCTGGTGATGCGGATGCTCGGCGAGATGGCCACCGCGAACCCGAGCACCGGCTCCTTCGCCGACTACGCCCGCCACGCCCTCGGCGGCTGGGCCGGCTTCTCGATGGGGTGGCTGTACTGGTACTTCTGGGTCATCGTCGTCGGCTTCGAGGCGGTCGCCGGCGCGAAGGCCCTCACCTACTGGTTCGATGCCCCGCTCTGGTTGCTGTCCCTCGGCCTCATGGCGCTGATGACCGCCACGAACCTCGTCTCCGTGGGCGCGTTCGGGGCGTTCGAGTACTGGTTCGCGGGGATCAAGGTGGCCGCCATCATCCTGTTCCTCGGCCTCGGCGGGCTCTACGTGCTCGGCATCTGGCCCGGCCGCTCCGCCGACTTCTCGAACCTCACCGCACACGGCGGCTTCTTCCCGAACGGCGTCGGCGCGATCTTCTCCTCGGTCGTCGTCGTGATCTTCTCCATGGTCGGCGCGGAGATCGCCACCATCGCCGCGGCCGAGTCGAAGGACCCGGCGACCGCGATCCGGAAGTCCACCAACTCCGTGATCCTCCGCATCTCGCTCTTCTTCGTCGGCTCCCTGTTCCTGCTCGCCGTGATCCTCCCGTGGGACTCCACGGAGCTCGGCGCCTCGCCGTTCGTGAGCGCCTTCGACCGGATGGGCATCCCGTTCGTGGGCGACGTGATGAACGCGGTCGTCCTCACGGCCGTGCTCTCCTGCTTGAACTCCGGCCTCTACACGGCGTCGCGCATGCTCTTCGTGCTGGCCGGCCGACGGGAGGCGCCCGCGCGGCTGGTGCAGGTGACGTCCCGGGGCGTGCCGCGCGCGGCGATCCTGCTCTCGTCGGTCGTCGGCTTCCTCTGCGTGATCGCCGCGGCCGTCTCCCCCGACACCGTCTTCCTGTTCCTGCTGAACTCCTCGGGCGCGATCATCCTGTTCGTCTACCTGCTCATCGCGATCTCGCAGATCGTCCTCCGCCGCCGCAACGGATCCGCAGGGCTCGTGGTGCGGATGTGGCTGTTCCCTGGCCTCTCGATCCTCACGGTCGCGGGGATCGTCGCGGTGCTGGTGCAGATGGCGCTGGATCCCGAGATCCGCCCCCAGCTCGTCCTGAGCCTCGTCGCGTGGGCGGTCGTGCTCGGGCTGTACGCGGTGACGAAGGCGCGGAGCGGGTCGGTGGATCCGGCGGCGGCCGTCGAGGAGCCGGAGGTCGCCGTCGCCATCGCGCGCGAGGCCTGATCCAGCCCGCCGGTTGCCGCGTGCCCGCTGGTTAGGCTGGCTCGCATGGCGACAGTGATCCTCGTGCGGCACGGACGCACCACAGCGAACGCGACCGGGATCCTGGCCGGGCGCACCCCCGGCGTCGACCTCGACGACACCGGGCGCGAGCAGGCGGACCGCACCGCCGAGCGGCTCGCCTCAGTGCCGCTCGCGGCCGTCGTCTCCAGCCCGCTGCAGCGCTGCTGGGAGACCGCGCAGCGGATCCTCGATCGGCAGACGGGGAAGCCCGCCCAGCCCGTCGACCCCGACCTCACCGAGTGCGACTACGGCGACTGGCAGGGCCGCGCCCTCGCCGACCTCGCCACGGAGGACCTCTGGAAGACGGTCCAGTCGACCCCGTCCGCGGTCGTCTTCCCCGGCGGCGAGTCCATGGCCGGGATGCAGGCACGCGCGGTCGCCGCGATCCGCCGCCATGACGCCGCCATCGAGGCCGAGCACGGGCCGGGCGCGGTGTGGGTCGCGGTCAGCCACGGCGACGTCATCAAGTCGATCCTCGCCGACGCATACGGCATGCACCTCGACCTCTTCCAGCGCATCGACGTGGGCCCGGCCTCCGTCTCGATCGTGCGCTACGGCGCGGGACGGCCGACCGTCCACGCCACCAACACCGACGCCGGCGACCTCTCCTGGCTGGCGGCGAGCGTCGGATCCGGCGATGCGCCGGTCGGCGGCGGCGCCGGGCACAGCACCCCGTGATCGCACGCGCCTAGAGTGGGAGCATGCCCACACGAGCCCTCGAATTCGACTGGCCCGACCGGGCCGTGGTCGGCACCATCGGCCTCCCGGGCGCCCGCACCTTCTACTTCCAGGTGCGCTCCGGTCCGCAGCTGGTGACCATCGCCCTCGAGAAGCAGCAGTCCGCGCTGCTCGCCGAGAAGATCGAGGAGATCCTCGACCAGCTCGTCACCGTCGAGGGCAACCCGTTCAGCGTCCCCACGAGCACGCCCCCGGAGCTCGTCGACAACGACCCGCTCGAGGACGTCGACGAGCGCTGGCGCACCGGCGCCATGGGCCTCGGCTGGGATCCGTCGATGGCCCAGGTGGTCATCGAGGCGTACCCGCTCGCGGAGGACGACGACAGCGACGACTTCGACCTGCCGAGCGCCGACGACGACACGGCCGACACCGAGATGCTCGTGGTGCGGATGCCCGTCGGTGCGGCCCGCGCGTTCGCGAAGCGCACCCACGAGATCGTGGGCGCCGGCCGCCCGATCTGCGCCCTGTGCGGCTACCCCATCGACCCCGACGGGCACATCCACACCTTCCCCGACAACTGATGTCGGAGACGGACCTCGTGACCGGCGAGCTCACGCTCACCGGCCGCATCCGCACCGCGTCGAACGCCACGTTCCTCGGCACCATCGGCGACACGGTCGTCGTCTACAAGCCCGTCGACGGCGAGAACCCGCTCTGGGACTTCCCCGACGGCAGGCTCGCCGACCGCGAGGTGGCCGCGTACCGGGTCTCCGAGGCGCTCGGCTGGAACGTCGTCCCGCGCACGTGGCTCCGCGACGGCCCCCTCGGCGAGGGCATGGTGCAGCTCTGGCAGGACGAGGATCCCGACCAGGACGCCGTCGACCTGCTCCCGAGCGACGAGGTGCCCGAGACCGGGTACCGCACGGTGCTCGGCGGCGAGGACCAGGACGGCCGCTCGGTCACCCTCATCCACGAGGACTCCCCCGCCCTCCGTCGCATGGCCGTCTTCGACGTGATCGCCAACAATGCCGACCGCAAGGGCTACCACGTGCTCGCGATGCCCGACGGCCACCGCTTCGGCGTCGACCACGGGCTCACCTTCCATGAGGACCACAAGCTGCGGACGGTGCTGTGGGGGTGGGTCGGGGATCCGCTCACCGCCGGGGAGCTCGCCGGTGTGGATCGGGTGCTCGCGGGGCTGGATGGGGAGTTGGGGCGGGAGTTGTCGGGGCTGCTGACGGCGGAGGAGATCGACGCGCTGCGCGCTCGGTGCACGCGGCTGCGCTCGGAGGCACGCTTCCCTGCGCCCGCTGGCCAACAGTCCGCGGTGCCCTGGCCGTTGTTCTAAAAGCCCGCCGAGGACCGGCCGCCCGTACCCCGGCGCCGCACGCGATTAGTTGTTGAATCATAACTCCACCACGTTCCCATGGTCATGAGGTATTAGGCAACGCGAGGAGAAGGTGAGGAGTTCGGTCGCCCGCCGACGCTCGCCCAGCACGGACACTCGTCATCGTGGTTCGTCCAGTCGCACGCGGCGGGACCTGCGTGGTGGTGCATCCGGCCGAATCGACCAAGCTCTTCAGACCGGTGCTAGCATCGGATCATAACCTCAGGTGAACGGCCTGTTCTTTTAATGACCATGTGCCATGGCTACTCCCCTGTCCCCATGCCGAGTCCGAAGAACCGCTCGAAGAACGAGCCGAGCTTGTCGATAACCCGCCTCTTCGTTTCGCCGCGACCTCCGCCGGCAGCGAAGCGGGAGACCGGCGGCAGAACCCTCGTGATTGCCGTCCCCGCGGTCCGCACCTGACCATCATGGAACGCAGTATCGACGAATGCTCGTGTGGCGTCAGGTCGGAGGTTTTCTTCCACGATTAGCGCCTCGAGCTCGGCCTCCCGCTTGGCTGCGATGAATTCCCACCATTCCTGGTCGAGCTCCCCGTCAACGGAGAGCGATTCGACGAAGTCCTCGATGAGGTCCTTCTTGTTACGCAGTGTCGGGCTCGCTGCAACCGCACGGGAGATCTCAGCAAGGATCTTTTTGTCGTCCCCGTCGCCGCGCTCGTCGCGATACCTCCGGACGAGGATCAGAATGTAGTCGACATTGATCTCGACCTGTTTCATCAGTTCGATCTCAAAGACGACGTCGTCGTTAATCTGCTCCTTGTCAGCATTCTTGTCCTTGCGGAAGTCCGCGTAGAGGTCCAAGTACACGCTGCGGTAATCCTGCCCCTGACGTTCAGTCAGGATCCCATGACCGGTGAACTCATCGAACGAGGTCAGGATGTTCTGCAAGCGCAGGATCGCGCTAAAGAGCTTGATGAAATCCTTCTGTGCGGACTCACCGATGATCGACTGCTCGAGGGGGAATGTGGTCAGTAGCTCAGTGACCTTGTCGACGTAATCGTCGGAGTACTCGCCATACGGTTTGAGCAGAACCACGCCGCGCGCGTCCTTGTTGCCGAACAGCGCGATCGCATCGTTGGTCTCCTCTTCGAGGTCACGGAAGCTGACGATGTTTCCGTACGTCTTCACCGAGTTCAGGATGCGATTGGTGCGGGAGTATGCCTGGATCAACCCGTGAGCGCGCAGGTTCTTGTCGACAAACAGCGTATTCAACGTCGTCGCGTCGAAACCGGTCAGGAACATGTTCACGACGATCACAAGGTCGATCTCGCGCTGCTTGAGCCGGAGGGACAGATCCTTATAGTAGTTCTGGAACCGATCGGCTGACGTGTCGAACGAAGTCCCGAACATGTCGTTGTAGTCCTGGATCGCGTCTTCCAGGAACGACCGCGCGTCCATATTTAGCGCGCCCGTGTCGAAGCCTTCTTCGTCGAGCCCGCCGTCCTCGACCGCGTCGTTCGCGCCGTAAGAATAGATCAGACCAACCTTCAGCCGCCGATCCGACGGCAGACCCCTCTGCTGCAACTGGAAGTGGTTGTAATAGACGCGGGCCGCCTCGATCGATGCGCTCGCGAACAGTGCGTTGAACCCCCGAACCCGCCGCTCACCCAGCGCGTAGTGCTCGGCACGCTTCGTCTTCTGGTCGAAGTGCTCGAGTGTGTAGCCCACAATCTGACTGATCCGCTCAGGAGCGACCAGCGCCTTCTCGGTGTCGATCGCAGAGACCTGCATATCTACCACGTTGCCGACTTTGACTGTATTGACGTAGTCGATCCGGAACGGCAGAACGTTCCTGTCGGTGATCGCGTCCACAATCGTGTAGGTGTGCAGCTTCTCCCCGAAGGCCTGCTCGGTGGTCTTCAGCTGCGGATTCCCGCCGCTCCCAGAGTTCACCGCGAAGATCGGCGTGCCGGTGAAACCGAAGAGGTTGTACCGTTTGAACGCCTTCGTGATCGAAACATGCATGTCGCCGAACTGCGAGCGATGGCACTCGTCGAAGATGATCACCACATGGCCGTCGTAGATCGCATGGCCCTTGTTCGCACCAATGAACGTGGAGAGCTTCTGAATCGTCGTGATAATGATCCGTGCTCCCGGATCCTCAAGCTGCTTCTTCAACACTGCAGTCGAGGTGTTGGAGTTGGCAGCACCTTTCTCGAACCGGTCGTACTCGCGCATCGTCTGATAGTCGAGGTCCTTGCGATCCACAACGAACAGCATCTTGTCGACGCTCGGCAGTTTCGAGGCGAGCTGCGCGGCCTTAAACGACGTCAGAGTCTTGCCCGAACCTGTCGTGTGCCAGACATACCCGCCAGCGGCGAGGCTGCCAAGTGTCTTGTAGTTGGTCGAGACATCGATCCTCTGCAGGATCCTCTCCGTCGCGACGATCTGGTACGGCCGCATCACCAGCAACATCCGGTCGGCCGTGAGCACGCAATACTTCGTCAGCACGTTCAACAGGGAGTGCTTGGCAAAGAACGTCCGCGCGAACGCCGACAGGTCAGCGATCGGCTTGTTTTGCGCGTCTGCCCACCACGACGTGAACTCGAACGAGTTGCTGGTCTTCCGCACCCGTTTCGCGCCCGAGGCTTCACTTAGGTGCTCCCGGCGCGTCGTGTTCGAGTAATACTTCGTCAACGTGCCGTTCGAGATCACAAACAGCTGGACGTACTCGAAGAGACCGGAGCCAGCCCAGAAACTGTCGCGCTGGTAGCGGTCGATCTGGTTGAACGCCTCACGGATGTCAACACCGCGACGCTTCAGCTCGACGTGCACCAAAGGTAGGCCGTTAACCAGGACGGTGACGTCGTATCGGTTCGAAGGCGCCGAACCACCTTCGCTCTGGCCCGTTTCGTACTGGTTAACCAGTTGCAGTCGGTTGTTGTGAATGTTCTGCTTGTCAATCAACATGATGTTCTTGATTGAGCCATCGTCGCGCTTCAGCAGCTGAACATGATCCTCTTGGATCCGTACCGTCTTATCGGCAATGCCCTCGTTCACCCCAGCGATACGCTCATTAAAGAAGTGACCCCACTCCGCGTCGGAGAAGGCGATGGCATTCAGTGCTTCAAGCTGCACCCGCAGGTTTGAGACCAGCTGGGCCTCGGACGAAATCGGCAAATACTCGTACGCCTGTGACTGCAACAGCCGGATCAGCTCACGCTCGAGCTCGGCCTCCGACTGATACGCGCCGGCACCAAATCCGTCCGGACTGTATAGAGCAACAACGGTGCTCTCGCTCGACATCGCGATCGGAGCATAGTGCAAATGTTGATTCGTCACGCCGCTATCCTCCAGTTGAACGCCTTGAGAAACTCGTGGAACTCATTCTTGAAGGCATCCGTCAGCTCCACGGAAATTACCGAGGAATCGGTGTCTGCGAACCGATCATGACTGTACAAATTGAGAACCCTCGTCAGAACGACGGCATCAGGCCCCTTGAGCAACTCACCCCATCCCCCGGTGTATCCTAGGAAGTTTGCTGTTTTTTCGAGAAGCGCGCGGAACTGATTGAAGTGGCTCCTTTGAACCCTGTCTTCTGAAATTGCCAGTTGGATCTCCTCTATAAGCGCGAGGTGATAACTGAATGGAGCGTCCTGAGATTGGCGCTTCAACGCCCATCCCGCCGGCCTGCCTCGCTGAAGTACGTATGCCCGATCCCTCTTGCGACGGAGAGAGTTGAATAGCACATTAAAAAAGAGTGGGTGGTGGGTCGCAATGACAAATTGCAGATTGACACCTGACGCGCGTTTTATCAAATCAGATAAGGCGAGCGCTACAGTGACGATACGCACGTCGTCCATGGACGACACAGGGTCGTCGATCACGGCAAGAGTTAGGCCATCGTAGTCAGATGTTGAGCGCAGGTCGACGGGATCGCTAAGCGTGTCAACCGCTTCACTTAGGACAGTGTAGTAGACACACCAGACGAAGACGCTTTCTTCTGCGCGCGATATTTTAATACCGCCACCCGAGCTATCGTCACCACTGTGTATGCCAAAGCTAACTTCACCATTGGCTAAGTCGAGTATTGGTTCTATCTTACCGCTTGTGAAGTGTTGAAAGTTGTCGACGATTGCACCATCAAGACCCTGAGTCTCAATAGTTTTCATAAGTTCGTGACCGAGGTTCATCTTGAGCACGCGTCGCTCATTGTCCCACGTAAACACGTCCTCGACGTAAGAGTTATAGAGCACTACACCATCGGCGTCACGATGCTTCAGGCGTTGCGCCAACCGCGTTTTTCCGGTCGTGTTCGGCGCATAGATAAGGCCAGTAGATAAATCAGCCATGCTGTCCAGTAGGGAATCGGCAAGATCATCGATTGTTTCGTGAAAATGCATAGGCTACCGTGCCTCATTGAAGGTTAGGAGCCTGTCACGGTAGTACTCGTACTGCTTGCGGCGCGCACTGATCTCGGCGGGTAGGCCAATCGACAAATCATTTACGATTTCGTCGAAACTCGCCAACGCTGAAGCGACCCGCCGCTGCGTTTCAAGCGAGGGCAACTGGACTCGTAAGCGCTTGAAGCCATCCACATCGATGTTCTTTTGTGCAGACTGCGTCGAAGTCGTGAAGATGATTGGTTGCATACTTAGGAGAAGTTGGCCCACAAAATTCTTATCAACGGAGGCATCCGTCACGTCGAGAGTGAAGCCCGAGTCAAGCATCCAGAACTTTTCTGTAACCCGCCGTACACAGTTCGCCGACATCGCAAAACGAGATATCACCCATTCGTCTTCACGATTAAACGCGTCAGTCCGGAAGCTTTCGCCCCCACCCCCATAGACCGGATAAACGGTGCCAGCATTATCTTTCTTCGTAATCCGAGCCCCGAAATTTAAATGAACAATCTCACCGAGTGAAACGTCTCTGACACTTGCGTCATCTGACGAGTTCAGCAACACGGCGCGGTAGTACTCATACTGGCCGCGGCGGGCTTCCAGCTCTGCTTCCAGCTCTGCTTCCAGCTCTGCTTCCAGCTGAGTAAATTGATCCAATACTCGCACGATTTCGCGCTGAACCGGAAGAGGCGGGACAGGGATTCGGATATTGGCAAATCCTTGAGACGGCAATGAACGAACTTTCGTCCCGCTAATATGACGTCGCTTTTGCTCATCAAAATCACTAGAGCGTAAAAAATACGAGACGTATTTTGGATCTAAAGCCGAAGTGTAAATGAGCGTGTGGTTACTAACAGCCACAGGCCGATTACCCAACCAGGCAACCCCTCGCGCGAGATCCTCGTCGTTTTCTCCCGTTACCGCAATAATCACGTCGCCTGGCTGAGCTTGGCGCGACTTTGCAGCCACTTCTTCCGACACGAATACGTTCGTTTCGGCAGCATGGACACCGTATTTGGTGTAGATCTGCCCGTAATGAATGCAGCCCACTCCTTCGGAACTAAAATCTTTCTTCTGAGGACCTCCGCCACGAATGAATGTACCAATTTCTCCAAACGTTTTGCGCTCTACGCCATCCGGGCACAGCTCATGGACCAATTCGCTAATACGGCTCATGCGAAGAAGTCCTCATCTAACTCGACAACTCTGTACGTCTCGCGGACCTGAACGCCCACGCCGTACCTGATCATGAGTGTCGTCAGGCGCTTGCCATCGATAAGGATGATCCTCGTCGGGACATTCTCTGCGTACATACGTGCACCGTCCGAGAATCGGCTCGTCGTGATAAAGATCCCGCGATCGGCCTTTCCTGCGAGAGCACCGACGAAGGCCTGCAGGTCGGGTCGCGCGACCGTGTTGCCTTCGGCGTATCTTTTCGCCTGGATGTATACACGACTGAGTCCAAGGATGTCCTGGTCGATCACGCCGTCGATGCCGCCGTCGTTGCTAAGCTGCGTGACGCTTCCCTTGCCCGTCGTGCCGCCATATCCCATGGCGAGCAACAGGTCTACGACAGCCTGTTCGAAGAATGCGGGTTCCTTGCCCTGCAGGCGCTCGAGCAGCTCGGCGGCGACTTCCTCGCGAATACGCGCGACACCCTCCTGCACCTGCTCGATGGGGGTCAGCGACGACGAAAGCTCGTCGTGGAGTAGAGCGCTGGCGAGACCGCCTGCGCTCTTCGAACGCGGCCCCGACGACTGATAGACCCTGATCGGAGAAGAAGGATCTTCACCAAGAGTCTTGATGTCGCGTTCCTTGATTCCGCCCGGGAAGAGCTGGAGAAGCTGCCGACCCGGTTCAGTGATCCGGTAATGCCCCCGCTTCGGTCGTTCCAAACCACCGACATTGGTCAGGAACGAAACTCCCCAGCCAAGCCGGTTCTGGTACTTGATCTGGCTCCCGGATGGAAGCATCTCCGTCTTTTGTTCGTCGGTGAGGCGACACTCGTCGGCGACCAGGGGCTGGAACTCACGCCAGTGCATGGTCGCACCCGAGTTCAACACCCGCAGTGTTGGGATCATGAACTCCTCCCAGGTGGGCATCTCGGTCATTACTTTGTGCCCTCGAGATCGGCGACGATCTCGTCGATGGACATGCGCAGTACGGCCTGACGCGCGACAATCCGGTCTATCTCGGCATTTAACACGGTGATGTCGATAGTCTCGCTGGTGTCCTCCCGCTCGACATACGACGACACCGCGATGTTGTAACCGTTTGCGGCGATGTCCTCGTTCGGCACGAGCGTCGCGACATAGTCGACATTTGTACGGGCGGTGAACGTATCGAGGATGTGCTTCTGGTTAGTCTCCGTCATCTTGTTCTTGTTGCCGCTGCGCTTGAACTCGGCTGAGGCATCAATGAACTGAACTTCGTTGTCGCTCTTGGACTTCTTTAGCACGATTATGCAGGTGGCGATCGTGGTACCAAAGAATAAGTCCGGAGGAAGTTGGATGACGGCATCGACGTAGTTGTTGTCGACGAGGTACTTGCGGATCTTTTGCTCCGCTCCCCCGCGGTATAGAACCCCAGGGAACTCGACGATCGCCGCGGTGCCGTTGACGGCGAGCCAAGATAGCATGTGCATCGTGAAGGCAAGGTCGGCCTTCGACTTTGGAGCGAGCACTCCGGCGGGCGCGAACCGGGGGTCGTTTATAAGCAGCGGGTTCGCATCACCAGCCCACCTGATCGAGTACGGCGGGTTGGAGACGATCGCCTCGAACGGCTCATCATCCCAGTGCGCAGGATCAATGAGCGTGTCGCCATGGGCGAGGTTGAACTTCTCGTAGTTCACGTCGTGCAGGAACATGTTGATCCTGGCGAGGTTGTACGTGGTCAGGTTAATTTCCTGCCCGTAGAATCCTTGGCGAACGTTCTCTTTACCGAGTACCTTTGCGAATTTCAGTAGCAGCGAGCCCGAGCCGACAGCCGGGTCATAGACTTTGTTCACCTGAGTCTTGCCGGCCACGGTGATGCGGGCCAGCAACTCAGAGACCTCTTGCGGCGTGTAGTACTCGCCGCCGGACTTACCCGCACTTGAGGCGTACATCTGCATGAGGTATTCGTACGCGTCGCCGAACAGATCGATCGAGTTGTCTTCGAAGTTCCCCAGCGGCAGGTCGCCGATCGCATCGAGAAGTTTCACAAGTTTCTCGTTGCGCTTCGTGACAGTGGGGCCGAGCTTGGAGCTGTTCACGTCGAGGTCGTCAAACAAGCCCTTGAGGTCGTCCTCGGCAGCAGTGCCGACAGCGGAGCCCTCGATGTTTTTGAAGACCCGAGCGAGCGTCTCGTTCAGGTTCGTGTCACGGGGCGCGCGTTCACGCACGTTCTGGAACAGCTCTGACGGAAAGATGTAGAAGCCCTTCTCGTCTACCGTCTCCTCGCGGCCGTACTCAGCGTCCGAGTCTGGAAGGCGCGTGTAGTCGAAGTCCGCGTTCCCCGCGTCTTGCTCGCTATTGTTAATGTAGGCGGTCAAGTTTTCGGAGATAAACCGGTAGAACAGCGTGCCCAGCACGTAAGACTTGAAGTCCCAGCCGTCCACCGAGCCGCGCAGGTCGTTCGCAATGCGCCAGATGGTCTTGTGTAGTTCTGCGCGCTGGCCGTCGCTAGTCGTCGGTGTCATGTCCTCAGTATCCTCGCCATCCCGGACGACCATACCCACCACCACACTACGAACCTCGGCCCCACCGCTCACGCGGATCACGAGCTGCGAACGGTGGCGTGAGGCTCCTGACCTGCCGTAGTGGTCCAACAGCTGCTCCTGCTGCGTTCTGACAACTGGCGGAGGTTGTCACCGCGGACGAAAGTGCGACGTGGGCTGGACGTCACACGTACACGTGCCCGGACGCGCGGTTCCCCTGTCCCGGGGGCGAGGTGCCGGCAGTGCCCTTACCCCTGTTGTCAAGACGTCAGGACGTCGGCCGTCACCGGTCATGCGACGTAACAGGTCAGTTGTTGAACCGGAACTCCACAACATCCCCGTCCTGCATGACGTACTCCTTGCCCTCGATGCGGGCCTTGCCCTTGGAGCGCGCCTCGGCGATGGAGCCGGTCTCGACCAGGTCGTCGTAGGAGATGACCTCGGCCTTGATGAAGCCCTTCTCGAAGTCGGTGTGGATCACGCCGGCCGCCTGCGGGGCCTTCCAGCCCTTCCCGATGGTCCAGGCCCGCGTCTCCTTCGGGCCCGCCGTCAGGTAGGTCTGGAGGCCGAGGGTCTCGAAGCCGATGCGGGCGAGCTGGTCGAGGCCCGACTCCTCCTGGCCGGTGCTGGCGAGCATCTCGGCGGCGTCCTCGGGGTCGAGCTCGATGAGCTCCGACTCGATCTTCGCGTCGAGGAACACGGCCTGCGCGGGCGCCACGAGGGCGGCCAGCTCCGCGAGCTTCGTCTTGTCGCCGAGCACCTGCTCGTCGACGTTGAACACGTAGATGAAGGGCTTCGCGGTCAGCAGGCCGAGCTCGCGGACGGGCTCGAGATCGATGGAAGACGCCGACAGCGGCTTGCCCGAGTCGAGCCACTCGCGCGCGGACTTCGCGGTCTCGAGCACGATCGGCTCGATGCGCTTCGTCTTCAGCTCCTTCTCGTAGCGCGGCTCGGCGCGCTCGAGGGTCTGCAGGTCGGCGAGGATCAGCTCGGTGTTGATGGTCTCCATGTCGCTCGCCGCGTCGACGCGGCCGTCGACGTGCACGACGTCCTCGTCCTCGAAGCCGCGGACGACCTGCGCGATGGCGTCGGCCTCGCGGATGTTCGCGAGGAACTGGTTGCCGAGGCCCTCGCCCTCGCTCGCGCCGCGGACGATGCCCGCGATGTCGACGAAGGAGACGGGGGCCGGGAGGATCCGCTCGGAGCCGAAGAGGCCGGCGAGCACCTCGAGGCGCGGGTCCGGCAGGTTCACCACGCCCACATTCGGCTCGATCGTCGCGAACGGGTAGTTCGCGGCGAGCACCTGGTTCTTGGTCAGGGCGTTGAAGAGCGTCGACTTGCCGACGTTGGGGAGACCGACGATAGCGATAGTGAGTGCCACGGGAGTCCATCGTACGGGGCGGGCCGGCTCCTCCCCCGCCCGCGGGCGGCTGGGCTGTCCCGAGATCGGGCGTCGGTCGTCCGTGCGACGATCGAGCCCATGCCGTTGGACTTCACCGCGATCGACTTCGAGACCGCCAACAACTCGTCGGCGAGCGCCTGCTCGGTGGGTCTCGTCAAGGTGCGCGACGGCGTCGTGGTCGACACCGCGTCCTGGCTCATCCGACCGCCCGCGGGGCACGACTCCTTCTCCGTCTGGAACACGCGGATCCACGGCATCGTCGAGGACGACGTGGCCGGCGCCGACGGCTGGGCCGACCAGCTGCCGCGCCTCATGGCCTTCGCGGGCGACGACCACCTCGTCGCCCACAACGCGCGCTTCGACATGGGCGTGATCCAGGGCGCGTGCAAGGCGACCGCGCTCATCGCGCCGCCGTACTCCTACCTCTGCAGCCTCCAGGTCGCGCGCCGCACCTACGCGCTGGAGTCGTACCGGCTCCCGGTCGCGGCACGGGCCGCGGGCTTCGAGGACTTCGCGCACCACGAGGCGCTGGCCGACGCGCGCGCCTGCGCTGCGATCGTCGTGCACGCCGCCGGGAGGCACGGCGCGGCGTCGCTCGCGGGGCTGGCGGAGGCGGCCGGCGTCGGCATGGGCCGCATCGGCGCGCCGCGCACGCAGACCGTGACGCAGGCCTCGGCCGCCGCGACGCCGCCCATCGACTGGGCCTGATCCTCCCCAGACTCACCCGGCCGGATCCGTCCCTCGGCCGCCCGCCCGGCGTCCCGGCCGTGTCGGAGGCCGCTGGCACACTGCACGCATGGATCCCGTCATCGCCCTCCTCGTCGGCCTCGTCATCGGCCTGGCCGTGGGCGCAGTGGTGGGTCTCGCCGTCTCGCGCGCCCGCTCGGGGGTGGATGCGCCCGGCGGCGCGGGCGAGGCCGCCCGCCTCGCCGCCGCGGAGGCGACCGTGTCGGCGCTGCGCGAGCAGCTGGATCGCACGGAGCGGCTCGCCGAGGAGCAGGTCGCCCAGACCACCGCGCAGTACGCGGAGCGCGCCCAGGCGCAGGACGCGCTGCACCGCGAGCGGCTGGATGCGCAGGAGTCCCACCTCCGCGAGCAGATCGGCCAGCAGGAGGACCGCATCGCGGAGCTGCAGACGAGGCTGCGCGAGATCCAGCGCGCCGAGGTCGCCCGCACCGAGGAGGACGGCCGCGTGCTCACCGCGCTCAGCCCCGTCGCCGAGAGCCTCAAGCAGGTGCAGGCGAAGGTGCACGAGCTGGAGGAGCAGCGCCGGCAGCAGCACGGCGAGCTGAGCGAGCAGCTGCGGAGCGCCACCGAGGCGGAGGAGCGACTGCGGGCCACGGCCGAGACGCTCGCCTCCGCGCTGCGCTCCAACAGCACGCGCGGAGTGTGGGGCGAGACGCAGCTGCGGAGCGTCGTCGAGGCGGCAGGGCTCATCCACCGGGTCGACTTCGACGTGCAGACGTCCGTCTCCACGGCGCAGGGCGTCGGCCGGCCCGACATGGTGGTGCACCTGCCCGGCGGCAAGCACATCGCGGTGGACGCGAAGGCGCCCTTCACCGCGTACCTCGAGGCGAGCGCCATCCCCGCCTCCGCCACCGGATCCGAGGGCGCGCGCCGCGACGCGCTCATGAAGCAGCATGTGCAGGCCGTGCGCGACCACATCACGGCGCTCGGCAGCCGCGCCTACTGGGAGGGGCTCGACGCGAGCCCAGAGATGGTCATCGCGTTCATCCCGAGCGAGTCGCTCGTGTCGTCTGCGCTCGAGGCGGATCCGAGCATCATGGAGTTCGCGTTCTCCCGGCGGGTCGCCCTCTCCTCCCCCGTCACCCTCTGGTCGGTGCTCAAGACCGTCGCGTTCAGCTGGCAGCAGGAGGTGCTCACGGAGGACGCGAAGCAGCTCTTCGACCTCAGCCGCGAGCTGCACGCGCGCCTCGCCACGAGCGGCGAGCACATCGCGAAGCTCGGACGCTCGCTCACGGGCGCGGTCGGCGACTACAACCGCGTCGTCGGATCCCTGGAGCGCCAGGTCCTCCCCACCGCCCGCCGCCTCACCCGGCTGGACGAGTCGAAGGTCATCGGCACGCTCGAGCCGCTCGAGGCGACCGCGCGCGAGCTCACGGCCGACGAGTTCACCCGGCCGTCGTCCCCGGTCGCGGACACCCCCGCTGGGTAGAGTGGCGAGCACGCGGGGCCCGGCCGCAGACGACGCGTCCACCGGCCGACGGGTTCCCGCGACAGCCGCACGGCGCCGCCGTGGATCCGCCGAAGGAGATGCACCATGCCCGTAGCAACCCCCGAGCAGTACGCCGAGATGCTGGATCGCGCCAAGTCCGGCGGATTCGCCTACCCGGCCGTCAACGTCTCCTCGTCGCAGACCATCAACGCGGTCCTCCAGGGCCTCACCGACGCCGGCTCCGACGGCATCATCCAGGTCACCACGGGCGGCGCCGACTACTTCTCCGGCCACACCGTCAAGAACCGCGCGGCCGGCGCCCTCGCGTTCGCGCGCTTCGCCACCGAGGTCGCGAAGAACTACCCCATCACGGTCGCGCTGCACACCGACCACTGCCCGAAGGACGCCCTCGACGGCTTCGTCATCCCCATGATCGAGGCCAGCGAGGAGGAGGTCCGCGCGGGCCGCAACCCCATCTTCCAGTCGCACATGTGGGACGGCTCGGCCATCCCGCTCAACGAGAACCTCGACATCGCGACGGACCTGCTCCCCCGCATGAAGGCCATCAACGCGATCCTCGAGGTCGAGATCGGCGTGGTCGGCGGCGAGGAGGACGGCGTCAGCCACGACACCGGCTCGCACCTCTACACGACCCTCGAGGACGCCATCTCCACGGTCGAGGCGCTCGGCCTCGGCGACAAGGGCCGCTACATGGCCGCGCTCACCTTCGGCAACGTGCACGGCGTGTACAAGCCCGGCGGCGTGCAGCTGCGTCCGTCGCTGCTCAAGGAGATCCAGGACGGCATCCAGTCGAAGTACGGCACGAGCGAGAAGCCCTTCGACCTCGTCTTCCACGGCGGATCCGGCTCCTCCGACGACGAGATCGCCGAGGCCGTGCGCAACGGCGTCGTGAAGATGAACATCGACACCGACACGCAGTACGCGTTCAGCCGCTCCATCGCCGACTCGGTGCTCCGCAACTACGACGGCTTCCTCAAGGTCGACGGCGAGGTCGGCGACAAGAAGACGTACGACCCCCGCGCCTGGGGCAAGACCGCGGAGTCGGCCATGGCCGCCCGCGTCGTCGAGGCGACGCGCCAGCTCGGCTCGCACGGCCACTCGCAGAGCTAGCGGCGCACCACGCACGACGGCGGGGCCGGTCCACCAGGACCGGCCCCGCCGTCACGCGTGCGTCAGGATGCGACGGCCTCAGGGCCCGCCGCGCGACATGATCTGCTGGAACGCCGGATCCTGCACGATGAGCGACAGCACGAGCACGCTCGTGATCACCGTCGCCACCACCGCTCCCGCGATCGGCACCCAGAAGGCCACGCGCTTGCGCTTCACCAGCTCGAGCGCGATCCACGCGGCGAGCACGAACACGACGACGTTGACCACGTTCACGGCGATGCCGATGACGGAGGTCTGCTCGGTCACCGTGTAGGTGCCGCCGCCGAACAGCGCGTACGACTGGTTGATGGCACGCGACGGATCCGCGTTGGCGCCGATGCTGCCGGCCACGTTCACGAGGCCCGCGGCGAGCAGGCCGATGGTGATGGCGGCGTCGAACCGACGCGGGGCGCGACGCGCGTCCTGGCCGGCGAGGTAGCCAGGTCGGGCCGGCTTCGCGCCCTGCCCGGGCGGCGGCGGGGTCGCGTCGGCGGGCGGCTTCACGGCCGGGGCCCGACGGGCCTCCTTGCGCGCGGCCTCCGCGGACTTCTCCGCCTCCCGGCGCTCGGCGAGCATCCGCTCACGGGCGGCCTTGCGCTCCTCGGCCATCTGCTCGGCGAGGGTCTCGGGCGCGGACGCCTTGGCGCCCTTCTTGCCGCCGCGGCCGGTGGATGCCGGGGCGTCCCGCTCGGCCTGCGCTCGGCGGTACTCGGCCGCCTCGGCGACGATGCGGGCGTCGGCCTCGGACAGCTCGGAGGATCCGCCGCCCTCCGCCGACGGCGACGCGTACTCGCCGTACCGCGGCGCGGGCCGGCCGGGACGGCGCGTGCCGTCGCCGTCGCTCACGCGCGGGTGCGCCCGCCCATGGCGCGCGAGTCCGTGTTGCCGGACTGGTCCTTGCGCAGCTCCTTGGGGAGCGAGAAGACGAGGTCCTCCTCGGCCGTGACGACCGCGGTCACCTCGCCGTAGCCGGCGTCGGCCAGGTCGTCGAGCAGCTCCTGCACCAGCACCTCGGGCACCGAGGCGCCGCTCGTGACGCCGACCGTCTGTACGCCGTCGAGCCACTCCTGCTTGACCTCGGACGCGTAGTCGACCCGGTAGGACGCCTTGGCGCCGTACTCGAGCGCGACCTCGACGAGGCGAACGGAGTTGGAGCTGTTCGCGGATCCGATGACGATGACGAGGTCGGCGTCGACCGCGACCTTCTTGATGGCCACCTGGCGGTTCTGCGTGGCGTAGCAGATGTCGTCGCTCGGCGGGTCCTGCAGGTTCGGGAAGCGGGCGCGGAGGCGGCGGACCGTCTCCATCGTCTCGTCGACCGAGAGCGTGGTCTGCGAGAGCCAGACGAGGTTGTCGGGGTCCTTGACCTCGATGCGGTCGGCGTGCTCCGGGGAGTTGACGACGATGGTCTGCTCGGGCGCCTCGCCCGCGGTGCCCTCGACCTCCTCGTGGCCCTCGTGGCCGATGAGGAGGATCTGCTTGTCCGCCTTGGCGAAGCGCACGGCCTCGCGGTGGACCTTGGTGACGAGGGGGCACGTCGCGTCGATGGCCTGGAGCCCGCGGTCGGCCGCGCCCTGCACGACGGCCGGCGAGACGCCGTGCGCGCTGAAGACGACGTGGGCGCCCTCGGGGACCTCGTCGACCTCCTCCACGAAGATCGCGCCCATGCGCTCGAGCGTCGAGACGACGTGCACGTTGTGGACGATCTGCTTCCGCACGTAGACGGGCGCGCCGTAGCGCTCGAGCGCCTTCTCGACGGCCACGACGGCGCGGTCGACGCCCGCGCAGTAGCCGCGGGGGGCGGCGAGCAGGACCCGCTTGGGTCCGTCCACCGGGTTATCCTTGAGCCTGTTGCGGACGCCGGGCATCCGCGGCATCGACAGGCTGACGACGGGTGCTCCCACGAGTCGCTGGTCAATGGTCGCTGTAGTCACGTATTCAATTGTATGCGCCCGCGCTGGGCGCCGAGTGGGGGACCATGAGCGAGACGCGCACCGTGTCCATGCCCGCGGCGGACGCCCCGACGGTCGACGCCCCGTGGCCCGTCTCGGTGCTGTCGGGCAAGATCAAGGGCTGGATCGACCGGCTGGGCACCGCGTGGGTCGAGGGCGAGATCACCCAGTGGGGCGGATCCGGCGGCAACGTCTACGGGAAGCTCAAGGACCTCGACGTCGACGCCACCATCAGCTTCACCGTCTGGTCGTCGGTGCGCGCCAAGATCCCGGCCGACCTCGGACAGGGCGCCCGCGTCGTCGCGCTCGTGAAGCCCAACTACTGGGTCAAGGGCGGCACGCTCACCATGCAGGTGCTGGAGATGCGGCACGTCGGCCTCGGCGACCTGCTCGAGCGGCTCGAGCGCCTGCGGCAGACGCTGCGCGCCGAGGGCCTGTTCGACGCCGACCGCAAGCGGCGGCTCCCCTTCCTCCCCGGCTGCATCGGCCTCATCACCGGCAAGGACTCCGACGCCGAGAAGGACGTGCTCCGCAACGCCCAGCTCCGCTGGCCGAGCGTGCGGTTCCGCGTCGTGCACACCGCGGTGCAGGGAGACCGGGCGCCCGGTGAGGTCACGCGCGCCATCGGGGTGCTCGACGAGGATCCCGAGGTCGACGTCATCGTCGTCGCCCGCGGCGGCGGCGACTTCCAGAACCTGCTGGTCTTCAGCGACGAGACGCTCGTGCGCACGGCGGCCGCGTGCCGCACCCCGCTCGTCAGCGCGATCGGGCATGAGGCCGACCGGCCGCTGCTCGACGACGTCGCCGACCTCCGCGCGTCCACGCCCACGGACGCCGCCAAGCGCGTCGTGCCCGACGTCTCCGAGGAGCTGTCGCGCGTGCAGCAGGCGCGCGCCCGCATCGGGATGCGCCTCACCAGCCAGGTGCGCGGCGAGATCGACCGGATCGAGCAGCTGCGGTCGCGTCCCGTGCTCGCGAGCACCGCGTGGATCGTCGACTCGCGCGCCGAGGAGCTCGGCCGCTACATCGCGCGCTCCGCGGAGCTCGCCGGCCGCGTCGTCGAGCGCGGGATGCAGCAGACGAGCGAGCTCTCCCGCCAGCTCCGCACGCTCTCGCCGCAGCACGTCCTCGACCGCGGCTACGCCATCGTGCAGACGGCCGACGGATCCGCCCTCCGCGCCCCCGCCGACGCTCCGACGGGCACCGGCCTGGTGCTGCGGCTCGCCGCCGGCGCGCTCGGCGCCACCTCCACCGGCCCGACCGACGACATCCCCTCGTCGGCCGCGCGCCTGCCCGCCTCCCCCGCCCGCGACGCCCGGCCCGCGTCCGGCACCGAAAGCTAGGATCTCCCCCATGCCCACCAGCCCCGCCGACCCCGGCGCCGACACCGGCGCACGCCTGCCGGACGTCTCCGACCTCAGCTACGAGGAGGCGCGCGACGCCCTCGTGCGCGTCGTCAACGACCTCGAGCAGGGCGCGTCCACGCTCGAGGAGTCGATCGCCCTGTGGGAGCGCGGCGAGGCCCTCGCCGCCCGCTGCGAGGAGTGGCTGCTCGGCGCGAAGGCGCGCCTCGACGCCGCGCGCACGTCCGCCGCGTCCGACGCGCGCTGACCGTGGCGAAGCCCCGCACCCCCAACGTCGTCGCCGAGCTCGGCCGACCGGAGACGCCCGAGGAGACCGCCGCCCGCAAGGCCGCCGACTCCCGCCGCCACCGCGCCAAGCAGACGTTCCGCAACCTGCTCTACTCGCTCATCGTCACGGTCGCGACCGTCGCGGTGATCGTCGCCATCGTGCCGCGCTCGAACACCACGATCCTCCCGGACGTCGACTACGCCGCCGCGGCCGCCGAGGCCCAGGGCGGCTTCCCCCAGACGCTCGTGGTCCCGGAGCTGCCGGCGGCCTGGAAGAGCAACGACGCGGAGATCCGCCCGGCCGGGCGCGACGGCGTGGCCGTCTGGTACATCGGCCTCATCACGCCGAGCAACCGCTACGTGGGGATCTCGCAGGGCATCGACGCGAACCCCACCTGGCTCCTCGAGACCCTGCGGTCCGCCCCCGAGGTGAGCCGCGAGGAGATCGGCGGCCTCGAGTGGACGCTCTACGACAACAGCGGCGCGGAGGATCCCGGCAACGTCGTCCTCGCGGCGAGCGCCGTGGACGGCGACAGCACCTACGCGGTCTACGGCACGGCCGACGCCAACGAGCTGCGCACCGCGATCGACGCCGTCGCCGCCGCGCGCGGCACCCCGGCCGGCGTCCCGACGCCCGCCGACGGCAGCTCGACCACCAGCACCATCGCACCGGAGGAGGGGATCGAGGGATGACCGATCAGGCAGAGACGGCGTCGGACGACGCCGTGCAGGCGCCCGCCGAGGTGTGGGCCGAGATGATGGAGGGCAACGCCCGCTTCGTCGCCGGCGAGCCGCGCCACCCGCGCCAGGACGTCGAGCGCCGCGCCGCGCTCGCGCACGTGCAGCGCCCCGTCGCCGCTCTGTTCGGCTGCAGCGACTCGCGCCTCGCGGCCGAGATCATCTTCGACAAGGGCCTCGGCGACCTCTTCGTGGTGCGCAACGCCGGCCAGATCATCTCCGACTCCGTGCTCGGCAGCCTCGAGTACGCGGTCGCCGTGCTCGGCGTGCCGCTCATCGTCGTGCTCGGCCACGACGAGTGCGGTGCCGTCCGCGCGGCCATCGAGAGCGCGGCGCCCGACGCGGAGGCGCTGCCGCCGCACATCGCGAACCTCATCGCGCCCATCGCGCCGGCCGTCCGCCGCGTCGCGGGCGACCCCGTCGTGCCCGACGAGGTCGACGCGGGCGAGGTCGGCCGCGAGCACCTGCGCGACACCGTGACCCGCCTCCTGGAGGCGTCCGAGATGATCTCCGACCACGTGGCGGCCGGTAGCCTGGCCATCGTCGGCGCCAACTACAAGCTCCTCGAGGGCACCGCGGTGCCCGACGTCATCGTGGGCGACATCCCTCGCTAGAGGGGCTTCCCGCGCTGACCCGCACACTCCGGGCCCCTGCGGTCCGGTGCATCACCCGTCCCGAAGGAGAGAGAAACAGCGTGGTCGACACTTCCCCCGGAACCGAGACGAACGGCGCGGACGCGTTCCGCGTCGAGCACGACACGATGGGCGAGGTGCGGGTCCCCCGGGACGCGCTGTACGCCGCCCAGACGCAGCGTGCCGTCGAGAACTTCCCCATCTCCGGCCGCGGGCTCGAGCCCGCGCAGATCCAGGCGCTCGCCCGCATCAAGCGCGCCGCCGCGATCGTGAACGGCGAGATGGGCATCGTCGACGCCGACGTCGCCCAGGCGATCGTCGCGGCCGCCGACGAGGTGGCGGGCGGATCCCACCACGAGCACTTCCCCGTCGACGTGTACCAGACGGGCTCCGGCACGAGCTCGAACATGAACATGAACGAGGTCCTCGCGGCCCTCGCCACGGCGTCGCTCGGGAAGCCCGTGCACCCGAACGACCACGTCAACGCGTCGCAGTCCTCGAACGACGTCTTCCCCACCTCGGTGCACGTCGCCGTCACGGGCGCGCTCCTCGCCGAGCTGATCCCCGCCCTCGAGCACCTCGCCGACGCGCTGGAGACCAAGGCCGAGGCGTGGAAGGGGTTCGTCAAGGCGGGCCGCACGCACCTCATGGACGCGACCCCGGTCACGTTCGGCCAGGAGTTCGCCGGCTACGCGCGCCAGGTGCGCCTCGGCATCGAGCGCGTGCGCACCGCGCTCCCCCGCGTCGCGGAGGTCCCGCTCGGCGGCACCGCCACGGGCACCGGCATCAACACGCCGCTCGGCTTCCCGCAGAAGGTCATCCAGGTGCTCGCCGAGGACACCGGCCTCCCCGTCACCGAGGCCCTCGACCACTTCGAGGCGCAGGGCGCGCGCGACGGCCTCGTCGACGCCTCCGGCGCGCTGCGCACCCTCGCGGTGAGCCTCACCAAGATCTGCAACGACATCCGCTGGATGGGCTCGGGCCCCAACACGGGCCTCGGCGAGCTGCACATCCCCGACCTGCAGCCCGGGTCCTCGATCATGCCCGGCAAGGTCAACCCGGTCATCCCCGAGGCCGTGCTCATGGTCTGCGCGCGCGTCATCGGCAACGACGCCACCGTCGCGTGGGCGGGCGCCTCGGGCCTGTTCGAGCTCAACGTCGCGATCCCCGTCATGGGCTCGTCGCTGCTCGAGTCGATCCGCATCCTCGCCTCCTCCACGCGCCTGCTCGCCGACAAGACGGTGGACGGCCTGCGCGTCAACGAGGAGCACGCCCGCGCGCTCGCGGAGTCGTCGCCGTCGATCGTCACGCCGCTCAACCGCATCATCGGCTACGAGGCCGCGGCGAAGATCGCCAAGCACTCGGTCGCGCAGAAGATGACGGTGCGCGAGGCCGTCGTCGACCTCGGCTACGTCGAGCGCGGCGAGATCACCGAGGAGCAGCTCGACCAGGGCCTCGACGTGCTGCGCATGACGGCGCCGGGCCTGTAGCCGGAGCCCCGCACGGACGCCGACGGGCGCCGATCCCCTCGGGGACCGGCGCCCGTCGTCATGCGGCGGCGTGGATCACACGGGGTCGCCGTCGAGCAGCCCCGTGACGAGCGCGGCGATCGCGCTCCGCTCCGAGCGGGTCAGCGTGATGTGCCCGAACAGCTCGTGGCCCTTCAGCGTCTCGATGACGCTGGCGACGCCGTCGTGCCGGCCGACGCGGAGGTTGTCGCGCTGCGCGACGTCGTGGGTGAGCACCACGCGCGAGTTCTGGCCGATGCGGCTGAGCACCGTCAGCAGCACGTTGCGCTCGAGCGACTGCGCCTCGTCGACGATCACGAACGCGTCGTGCAGCGAGCGCCCGCGGATGTGCGTGAGCGGCAGCACCTCGAGGATCCCCCGCTCCACCACCTCGTCCATGACGTTCTGCGAGACGACCGACCCCAGCGTGTCGAACACGGCCTGCGCCCACGGGTTCATCTTCTCGGCGGCGTCGCCCGGCAGGTAGCCGAGCTCCTGGCCGCCGACCGCGTACAGCGGGCGGAACACCATGATCTTCCGGTGCTGCTGCTTCTCCAGCACCGCCTCGAGCGCCGCGCAGAGCGCGAGCGCCGACTTGCCGGTGCCGGCGCTGCCGCCGAGGGAGACGATCCCCACCTCGCGGTCGAGGAGCAGGTCGATCGCGAGGCGCTGCTCGGCCGAGCGGCCCTTGAGGCCGAAGACCTCGCGGTCGCCGCGCACGAGGTGCACCGTGCCGCGGCGCGTGACGCGGCCGAGGGCGGATCCGCGGTCGGAGTGCAGCACCACGCCCGTGTTGACGGGCAGGTCCTGCACGGCGCGCGTCTGCAGCGTCTCGGTGTCGTAGAGGTCGGCCATCTGGTCGCTGGAGAGCGTGACGTCGGCCATGCCGGTCCAGCCGCTGTCGACGGCGAGCTCGGCGCGGTACTCCTCCGCCTGGAGGCCGATGGAGGCCGCCTTCACGCGCAGCGGCATGTCCTTCGAGACGACCGTGACGGCGAGGCCCTCGGTCGAGAGGTTGAGGGCGACCGCGAGGATGCGCGAGTCGTTGTCGCCGAGCTGCAGGCCGTTGGGCAGCGCCGCCATGCTCGAGTGGTTGAGCTCGACGCGGAGCGTGCCGCCGGCGTCGCCCACCTCGATGGGGAAGTCGAGCCGCTCGTGCTCCTCGCGGAGCTGGTCGAGGAGGCGGAGGGCCTGTCGCGCGAAGTAGCCGATCTCCGGGTCGTTCCGCTTCGCCTCGAGCTCCGTGATCACGATGACCGGGATCACCACCGCGTGCTCGGCGAAGCGGAAGAGCGCGCGCGGGTCGGACAGGAGGACGGAGGTGTCGAGCACGTACGTGCGCTCGGCCTGCTGCGTCCCCTCCCCCCGGTCGTCGCGTCGTGCGGTGCTGCTGCGGCTGTCCATCGGGGCCACGGGCCACTCCATCCCCGAGCGTTCGCGCTCGGAACCTGACGGCGATCGGGCCACGGTGACGAGAGATCCTGCGGCCCTCTCGATCAGGCGCCATGCCTGATGAGTGCGAACCTACGTCGCGCACCCCGGCGGTGACCAGTGCCACGCGCGACCCGATGTGTCAGGGACATTAACTCTTGCCCGGCGCCGGGGCCGGGGCGCGTCAGGAGCCGAAGCGGCGCTGGCGCGAGGAGTAGTCGCGGAGGGCGCGGAGGAAGTCGACCTCGCGGAGGTCCGGCCCCAGCGCCTCCATGAAGTAGAGCTCGCTGTGCGCCGACTGCCACAGCATGAAGTCGCTGATGCGCTGCTCGCCCGAGGTGCGGATCACGAGATCGGGATCGGGCTGGCCCCCCGTGTAGAGGTGCTCGCCGATGAGGTCGGGGGTGAGGAGGGCCGCGAGGTCCTCGAGCGTGCCGCCGGCGAGGTGGTGCGACTGCACGATGCTGCGCATGGCGTCGGCGATCTCGGTGCGCCCGCCGTAGCCGACCGCGAGATTGATGTGCAGGCCGGTGTTGCCCTTCGACCGCTCCTCGGAGGCGTCGAGCCGGGCGATGAGCTCGGGCGGCAGGCCCTCGTCGGATCCCACGTGCTTGACCCGCCAGTCGCGGTGCCGGGAGAGGTCCTCCGCGAGCTGGCCGATGATGTCGATGAGCGCGGTGAGCTCGGCGCTGCCGCGGCCCGTGAGGTTGTCGGTGGAGAGCAGGTAGAGCGTCGTGACCTTGATGTCGAGGTCGTCGCACCACTCGAGGAACTCGAGGAACTTGGCCGCCCCGGCGCGGTGCCCGTGCGCCGCGGACTCGAGTCCGAGCTGACGGGCCCAGCGGCGGTTGCCGTCGAGGATCATCGCGATGTGGTGCGGCAGGGCGCTCCGGTCGAGGCCGCGGCGGATGCGCTTCTGGTACGCCCGGTAGAGCAGACCGCGCCACGGTCGGATCGGCTTCTCTCGCACCATCCCACGCTAGCCCACGCACCCGGAAGCCGGATCGCCCGGCCGGCTGACGTCGCGCAGGGCTGTCCTACACTCGCAGGATGACGCCCGCCGCCTCCTCCCCCGGCCCGCTCGGCAGTCCGCAGGACGGCGATCCGGAGGACGAGGCGTCCGTCGCCCACCTCCCGCTCGTCGAGGACGCGCAGGACGCCGGCCTGGAGCCGAAGCCCACCTGGCGCGGCTGGCTGCACGCGGGCATGACCCCCGTGGCGCTCGTGCTCGGCATCGTGCTGATCGCGGTCGCCGACGGCCCGGCCGCCCGCATCGCGTGCGCCGTGTTCGTGGCGTCGTCGCTCCTGCTGTTCGGCGTCTCCGCGGTCTACCACCGGTTCGACTGGTCGCCGCGGGCGAAGATCCTCCTCAAGCGGATGGACCACGCCAACATCTTCCTGCTCATCGCGGGCTCGTACACGCCCATCACGGTGCTCGCGCTGCCGCACGGGAAGTCGGTGCTGCTGCTCTGGCTGGTGTGGTCGGGCGCCGCGCTCGGCGTGCTGTTCCGCGTCTTCTGGATCCACGCGCCGCGCTGGCTCTACGTGCTGCTGTACCTCGTGCTCGGCTACGCGTCGCTCGTGTTCATCGTCGACTTCTTCCGCGCCGACGCCGCGATGATGACGCTCATCCTCGCCGGCGGCCTCGCCTACACGGTCGGCGCGGTCGCGTACGCGCTGAAGCGGCCGAACCCCTGGCCCGGCCGCTTCGGCTTCCACGAGATCTTCCACGCGTTCACCCTGGTGGCGTTCCTCTGCCACTGGACGGGGATCCTGCTGGTGGCGACGAACCCGCCCGTCGTCTGACCGGGCGGGCGCGTCGGGCGACCGCTACAGGTACGGCTGCACGTTCTCCGCGTAGGCGGAGGTGAGCTGCGCCGCGGCGGCCGGGAACACGTCGGCCGGGTCCGCGTCCTGCGAGAGGATCTGCGCCCACGGCTGCTGCAGGTACGTGTCGCCGTTGGGGATCAGCGTCCGCGCCCAGTCCTGCGAGCGCACGTGCTCGAGGCTGTCGTACGCGGTGCGGAACGCCGGGTTGTCGCCCCAGAAGCCGGTGAGGTCCGTGCTCTGGCCGGCCGACGTGCGCACGGGCGCGTAGCCGGTCTTCTTCGCGAAGGCGACCTGCTGGTCGACCTCCGTGACGTGCTTGATGAACATCGCGGCGGCGAGCTGCTGCTCCTTCGTCTTGCTGCCGACGACGGCGAGGCCCGTGCCGCCCGTCGGCACGAACCGCCCCTGCGGTCCGCCCGGCAGGACGCCCGTGCCGACGGGGAACCGGGCGCTGCCCGTGACGATGCCCGCGGCACCGGCGGATGCGATGGTGCTGGGGGCGAGGCCGCCCGCGAAGTCGACCGCGGTGTCGCCGCTGGCGGCCGCCACGTTCGCGATCTTCGAGTCGAAGACGAGGCCGCGCGCGTAGCGGGCCGCCTCCAGGGTCTCCGCCTGGTCGAGCGCCAGATCCCACCCGTCGGAGTACCGGCCGCCGCGGCCCCACAGGACGTTGCTCATCGCCCACGTGCCGATGGACCCCTGCGGGAGGCGGATGGCGGGCGTGCCGCCGGTCGCCTTCATGATCGCGGGCGCCCACTCCTCGAGCTCCGCCCAGGTGTCGGGCGCGCGGTCGGGCAGGCCGGCCTTCGACCAGATGGACCTGTCGTAGTAGAAGATCGGCGTCGAGCGCGCGTAGGGCACGGCGTACCGGGCGCCGTCGTAGAGGTAGTCGTCGAGGAACACCCCGTTGAAGTCGTCGAGCTCGAAGCCGAGGTGCGCCATGAGGCCGTCCATCGCGATCGACTGCTTGTTGACCATGTAGCGGAACCACCAGGTGTCGCTGGCGTTCACCATGTCGGGCATGCTGTCGGTGCCCGCCGCGGCCTGCAGCTTCTGCGCGATCTCGTCGTAGCTCGCGCCGCCCGTCACCACGTTCACCGTGATGCCCGTCTTCGCCAGGAAGTCCGCGGCGAACTGCGCCTCGAGGTCGGAGGTCTGGCCGGGGTGCGTCGTCCACCACGTGATGTCGGTGGCGGGCTGGATCCCGTCCCAGTCGGTGTCGGGGGCCGCGGTGGCCGCGGTGCCGCCGCCCACGGACGGGCCGGAGCAGGCGGCGAGGAGCGCGGTGCCGCCGAGGACGGCGCCGAGCTTCAGCATGTCGCGCCGGCGGAGGGAGCTGGCGGCGGCGGCGCCGAAGGCGGAGCGGGGGGCGATGGGCATGGTTCTCCTGGGATCGGGCGTGCGGGGATGCGGATCGGGCGGGGAGGAGGGAGCGGGGTCGCGGGTCGTGGGTCGCGACGTCAGCCGGTCACGGCGCCGGCGGTCAGACCGCCGACGATGCGCCGCTGGAAGACGAGGAAGACCGCGAGCACGGGGAGCGTGACGATGACGGTGCCGGCCATGAGGACGCCCCAGTTCGTGATGCCCGTGGTGTCCTGCAGGAGGGTGAGGCCGACGGGCAGCGTCATCATGCGCGGGTCGGTCGTGACGAGGAGCGGCCACAGGTAGTCGTTCCACTCGCCGACGATCGAGACGAGCGCGACGGCGGCGATGGTGGGCGCCGACATGGGGATCACGAACGACCACAGCCGCCGCAGGTGCCCGGCGCCGTCCATCGCGGCCGCCTCGAGCACGGAGCCCGGCAGCGTGAGGAAGTGCTGCCGGAAGAGGAACGTGCCGTAGGCGCTCGCGACGCCCGGGAGGATGAGGCCCGGGTACGTGTTGATCCAGCCGAGGCCCGCGACGACCTGGTAGTTCGGGATCATCACGATCTGCTGCGGCACGAGCAGCGCGAGGATCACGACCCCGAACCAGACCTTCGCGAACGGCACGCGGATGAACACGAGCGCGTACGCCGTCATCAGGCCGAGCAGCACCTTGAGCCCCGAGCCCACGAGCGTCTTGACGGCGCTGTTGGCGGCCAGGGTCTGGAAGGAGACCGTGTCGGACGCCGTGACGTAGTTGTCGGGCGCGAACGACGACGGCAGCAGCTCCAGCGGCACCGAGTAGATCTCGCCGAAGTCCTTGAAGCTCGTCAGCACCATCCAGACGAGCGGCAGCAGCATCACGAGCACGGCGAGGGCGAGCGCGAGGTACGTGCCGGCGAGCGGCGGCCGCGCGGATCCGGATGCGGTGGAGCGTCGGAGGCGGCGACGCGAGCGGCCGGGCGCCGCCGTCGTGCCCGCGGACTCGGGTCGGGCGAGGGTCGCGGTCACGAGTAGTGCACCTTCCGCTGGACGATGACGAGCTGGACGAGCGTGACGACGAGCAGGACGAGGAAGAGGATCGTGGCGACGGCCGACGAGTAGCCGGCCCGGCCGGCCACGAAGCCCTCGTGGTAGATCTGGTACATCATCGTGGTCGTGCCCTGCAGCGGCCCGCCCTTGGTCATCGCGCTGATGAGGTCGAAGGTCTGCAGCGAGCTGAGCAGCGTGGTCACGCTCAGGAAGAACGTGGTCGGGCTGAGCATCGGCAGCACGATGCGCACGAAGGCGCGCATCCGGCCGGCGCCGTCGAGGGCCGCCGCGTCGAGCAGGTCCTTCGGCACCGCCTGGAGGCCCGCGAGGTAGATGAGCGCGCAGTAGCCGAGGTCGCGCCAGACCTGCACGGTGGTGACCATCGCGAGGGCCGCGCCCGGGTCGCTGTACCAGTCGGGCGACGGCAGGCCGAGGGCGGACAGGCCCGCGGAGATGAGGCCGAAGTTCGGGTCGAAGACGTACAGCCAGAGGAAGCCGACGGCCACGCCGGAGAGCACGTACGGCGCGACGATGATGGTGCGGACCGGCCCGCGCAGCCGGATCCTGCGGTTCAGCAGCACGGCGACGCCGAGCCCCAGCACCATCGAGCCGACGACCGTGACGCCGGTGAACACGACCGTGACGCCGACGACCGTGGGGGTCTGCGGATCCTGGAACCACGCTACGTAGTTGGCGAGGCCGACCTCGCGCGCCACCTGCGACCCGATGTTCCACTGCAGCGTGGAGTAGTAGAAGGACTCGAGCAGCGGCTTGTACGTGAAGACCGCGAGCAGCAGCACGTTGGGGCCGACGAAGGCGAGGAACAGGAGACCGTCGCGGACGCGGCCCGGTCGGCGGCGGCGCGGGGCCGAGCCGGGACGCCGGGCGGTCGGACGGCCGGAGGTCGACCCCGGGGCCGGCACCGCCGCCGGGGTCGACGCGACCCGGGTGGGCGCGGGGGCGTGCGTCACATCGGACCTCCTCCTGGATCACAGGGAGGGAACGTTCCCTCCGTGCCTGGCCAAAGTAGGCAGGGCGGGTTAACGGACGGGTGCGCGCGGGTGGCGGGCGGACGGACGAGCGACGGCCGGCGCCCCCCGGACGGGGGGAGCCGGCCGTCGTCGTCCGGGTCCGATGGTGACCGTCAGCCGAGGTGCGACCCGCCTCCCCAGCCCACATGGTGGCCCGGGTCCGAGACCCAGGGGTCCGGAGCCGCCGAGTGCGGGTTGTGACCCATCGCGCTGACGCTGACCCCGTCCAGCGCGGCGGTCGGGGAGGCGGACGCCGAGTCGAGGTGCAGGCCCACCGTGGCGCAGAGCGCGATGGCCGCGATGGCCGCGCAAGCGCCCCGGCCGAGGCGACGAGGGGATCGGGTGCAGGGCGTGGGGGATGACATGGTGAGAGGGCTCCGTCCGTGGGTGGAGCTCGACCCTACGGAGCCCGCGACCCGGTGGAACGCCGCGCGTCCACAGCCGGTGGACGAGGACGCCACCCGACGGGAGCGCCGCTCAGCCGCGCGGCGTGCCCGCGGGGTCGTCCGGCGCCGCGTCCGCGTCCGCGTCGCCGTCCGTGACGGTGGGGTCCGTCGCTCGGCGGTCGCGCTCGGGAGCGGCGTCGCGGGCGAGGTCGGCCTCGAGCTTCTCCGCCTCGAGCCGGCCGCGGATCTCCTCGCGGTAGCGCGTGCGGCGGATGCGCCGGGTCATGTCGACCATGAGCAGCAGCACCATGACGGCCACGAAGAAGATCGCGATGAAGCCGACGGGACCGGGCGAGACCGTGTCCGGGTCGAACTCGGCGGTGGGCGTGGGGCTCGGGGTCGTGACGGCCGCGGCGAGGCGGAGGGCGAGATCCGAGCCCATCACGCGCGTGCCGCCCGGTCGTCCGCGTCGTCCGGGATGCCGGCGAACAGGTCGTGCTCCTCGTCCGGCGCGTCGACGCGCGACTCCACGAGCTGGAAGTCCTCGAACGGCCAGGCGCGCTGTTGCAGGTCGCGCGGCCAGCGGAAGAAGGAGCTGTCGGGCGCGACCTGGCTCGCGTGCGAGAGGAGCGCGCGGTCCCGGGCCTCGAAGTGGTCGGCGACGTGCACGTGCGTGGTCGCGAGGTCGGGGCGGTCGCCCATCCAGCCGAGCATCTCGTCGACGGCCTCGAGCATCTCGGGGGCGGCGTCCGAGGCGACCAGGTGCTCGCGCACGGCGCGGAGCTTGGCGCCGTTGAAGATCCGGTCGAAGTAGAGCTTGGAGACCTCCCACGGCTCGCCCGCGTCGGGGTACGAGCCCGGGACGCCGGACTCGCGCCACGCCTCCATCGCGATCACGTGCGCCTGGATGTGGTCGGGGTGCGGGTAGCCGCCGTTCTCGTCGTACGCCACGAGGACGTGCGGGCGGAACGCGCGGACGAGGCGGATGAGCGGCTCGGCCGACACCTCCACCGGGATGCTCGCGAAGGACGCGGGCGGCAGCGAGCCGTCCTCGCGCGCCATGCCGGAGTCGACGTAGCCGAGCCAGCGATGCTGCACGCCCATGACGGACTGCGCGCGCGCCATCTCGATGCGGCGGAGGCCGGGCAGGTCGCGCTCGGCCATCGCGCGCTCGGCGAGGCCCTCGTTGAGGATGTCGCCCGCCTCGCCGCCCGTGCAGCTGACGACCATGACCTCGGCGCCCTGGTGCGTGTAGTGGGTGTACGTCGCCGCGCCCTTGCTGGACTCGTCGTCGGGGTGGGCGTGCACGGCCATGAGGCGCAGGGTCACGGGGCTCCAAGGGTGGGGAAGGTAGTCTGGATCCCCAGAGTACAAGGTGCGTGTGAGGAGATCGCCGTGACGACCGAGTCCCGATCCCCCGTCCCCGCCGGGTCCCTGCCGGACGACGACGAGACCGTCGAGCACCGCGTCCCGGCCCCGCGATCCACCCCCGCGCTCGACGAGCGGTACGGGCGCACGCGGCCCGCGCGCATCCGCCAGCGGTGGCTCTACGGGGTCGCCGGCGGGCTCGTCGCGCTCGTGTTCGGCGCGTGGGTGCTGTGGGCCGGGCTCGACCAGGCGTCGGGATCCATCGACGCCACCGACCGCGCCTTCGACATCGTCGACGACCGCACCATCGACGTCACGTTCTCGGTCGTCATGCCGACCGGCACCGCGGCCTACTGCGCGGTCCAGGCGCAGGACGAGCAGCGCTCCATCGTCGGGTGGGAGGTCGTCGAGCTCCCCGCCCAGGACGGCTTCGAGCGCATGGAGACGGTGCGGCTGCGCACCACCGGTCCCGCCGTGACCGGGTTGATCCACAGCTGCTGGCCCGCCTAGAGTGGGGGATTCGCCCCGACGGATCCGTCGGGGCGTCCGTGCGAGTGCAAGGAGTCCATCGTGGCGCAGGAGCAGGCAGTCACCTGGCTGACCCAGGAGGCGTTCGACCGCCTCAGCAGGGAGCTCGACACCCTCAGCGTGCAGGGCCGCGAGGAGATCGCGAAGAAGATCGAGATCGCCCGCGAGGAGGGCGACCTCAAGGAGAACGGCGGCTACCACGCCGCCAAGGAGGAGCAGGGCAAGATCGAGGCCCGCATCCGCCAGCTCACGCAGCTGCTGCGCACCGCCGAGGTCGGCGACGCCCCGGAGAGCCACGGCGTCGTGGAGCCCGGCACGGTCGTCACCGCGCTCATCGCCGGCGACGAGACCAAGTTCCTGCTCGGCAACCGCGAGATCGCGGGCGACAGCGACCTCGACGTCTACAGCGAGCAGTCCCCGCTCGGCGCCGCGATCATCGGCTGGGAGGTCGGGCGGAAGGGCGCGTACACCGCGCCCAACGGCCGCGAGATCCCCGTCGAGATCCAGGCCGTGGAGAACTACACGCCGTAGCGCTCCCCACCACGACGAGAGGGGACGCGGACCATGTGGTCCGCGTCCCCTCTCGTCGTCCCCGGCGACCTCAGTCGCGCTGGAGCCGCGGGTCGTAGCCCGCGTCGCGGAGGCGCTGCACGACCTCGCCCGTGTGCTCGGGACCGCGCGTCTCCACGCTCACCTCGAGCTCGACCTCGCTGATCTGCAGCCCGCGGCCGTGGCGCGTGTGCAGCACCTCGACGACGTTCGCGTTCGCCTCGGAGATGATCTGCGACGTGCGGGCGAGCTGGCCCGGGCGGTCGGGCAGCATGATCCGCAGCTTCACGTAGCGGTCGGAGGCGGCGAGGCCGCGGCTGATGACGCGCTCCATCATGAGCGGGTCGATGTTGCCGCCCGAGAGGATCACGACGGTGCGGCCGGCGTCCGTGACGAGACCCGCGAGGATCGCCGCGACGCCCACGGCGCCCGCGGGCTCCACCACGAGCTTCGCGCGCTCGAGGAGGAGGAGCAGGGCCCGCGCGGTGTCGTCGTCCTCGACCGTGACGACCTCGTCGACGCTCTCGCGGATGATGTCGAAGTTGAGCAGGCCCGGCTTCGCCACCGCGATGCCGTCCGCGATCGTGGGCGTGATCTCGATCTCGGTCGCGCGGCCCGCGGCCAGCGACGGCGGGTAGGCGGCGGCGTTCCGCGCCTGCACGCCGACGACGCGGATGGTGCGGCCCTCCTCGGCGGCGCGCAGCTTGAGCGCGGTCGCGACCCCGGAGATCAGGCCGCCGCCGCCGATGGGCACGACGACCGTCTCCACGTCGGGCGTCTGGTCGAGGATCTCGAGGCCGAGGGTGGCCTGGCCCGTGATGACGTCCTCGTGGTCGAACGGCGGGATGAGCACGGCTCCCGTCTGCGCGGCGAACTCCGCGGCGGCGAGCAGCGGCTCGGCGACCGTGTGGCCGCGCAGGATGACCTCGGCGCCGTACTGGCGGGTGGCCTGCAGCTTCGGCAGCGCGACGCCCACCGGCATGAAGATCGTGGCGCGGATCCCGAGCTCGCGCGCGGCGAACGCGACGCCCTGCGCGTGGTTGCCGGCCGACGCGGCCACGACGCCGCGCGCCTTCTCCTCGTCGGTGAGGCGCGAGATGCGGTTGTACGCGCCGCGGATCTTGTACGACCCGGTGCGCTGCAGGTTCTCGCACTTGAGGTGCACGGGGCTGCCGAGGATCTCGGCGAGGAAGCGCGACGACTCCATCGGGGTCACGTCGGCGACGCGGCTCACCACCTCGCGGGCGGCCCGGATGCGCTCGAGGGTGGGCGCGGATCCGCGGGGCAGCTCCCCCGCGAGCGCCGCGGCGTCCTCCCCCAGCTGCGAGGGGTCGAGCTCGTCGCCCACCGCGCGCAGTCGGGGCGGCTCGGCGTGCGGGGCGGCGGCGGCCGTCTCGGCGGGGGTCGCGGCGGGGGCGGCGTCGGTCATCTGGTGCGCTTCCTCGGGTTCGGGCGGCGGGTGGCGTGCGAGGCGTCGGCGGGGACCGCGGGCGGCGGCGGCTCGGGGTTCCCCCGCCAGGCGCCGCTGGCGACGTGCTTGACCATGGAGTTGAGGGTGGCGACGAGCGGGACGGCGAAGAACGTGCCCGCGATGCCGCCGACCATGCCGCCCGCGGCGACCGAGAGCACGACCGCGAGCGGGTGCACCTTGACGACCGAGCCCATGATGAGCGGCTGGAGGATGTGCCCCTCCACCTGCTGCACGATCAGCACGATCGCGATCATGATGAGCGCCTGCGTCAGCCCGTTGTACACGAGCGCCACGAACACGGCGAGCGTGCCCGTGACGACGGCTCCGACGATCGGGATGAACGAGCCGAGGAAGACGAGCACGCCGATGGGGATGGCGAGCGGGACGCCGATGATGGCGGCGCCGCCCGCGATGCCGACCGCGTCGATCAGCGCGACGAGCACCTGCACCTTCACGAAGTTCTGCAGCGTCGTCCAGCCGGCCTTGCCCGCGCCGTCGACCGCGGGGCGCGCCAGGCGCGGGAACAGGCGCACGACCCAGCGCCACATGCCGGGGCCGTCGATGAGGATGAACAGCGTCGAGAACAGCACGAGCAGCACGCCCGTGAGCACGTGCCCGAGCGAGGACGTGACGGAGAGCGCGCCGCTGAGGAGCGCGCCGGCGTCGCGCTGCACGGCGTCCACCGCCTGGGCGTACGCGTCGTTGAGCTGCGCCTCCGAGAGCTGCAGGGGCCCGTCCGTGAGGAAGTCGCGGACGTCCGCGTAGCGGCTGAGCGACTGCGCGCGGATGGAGTCGTACTGGCCGATGATCTGGGTGGTCACGAGGTAGACGAGCGCCGCCACCGCGACGATCACCCCGATCTCGGAGATCGCGACGGCGAGCCACTTGGGCACGCGGTGCCGCTGCATCCAGTTCGAGATGGGCACGAGCAGGGCCGCGAGCACGATGGCGAGCAGCAGCGGGATGACCACGTACTCGAGCTGGATCACGAGCCAGCCGACCGCCCCGAGCACGCCCAGGATGAGGAGCAGGCGCCAGGCCCACGCGCCCGCGATGACCATGCCGGGCGGCACGGCCTCGGCGACGGTGCGCGCGACCGGACGGACGGTGTCGATGTCGGGCTCGACGGGGCGCTCGGCCGCGCGGGCGGCAGCCGCGCGCGCGCGGGATCGCTGGCCGAAGATCATGCTGGGAGTCTAGGACGGGCCTCCCGTCCGCCCGTGCGCCCGGCCGCGGGCGGATGTCGCCCGATGCCGCGTCGGGGGCCGCGGGTAGCGTCGGGGCATGCCCGACTCCGTCTCCCCCGCCCTCGCCCGCCGCATCGCCCTGGCGGCGCAGGGGCTCGGCCGGGCCGAGGGGACCGCGGCGGGCACGCGCCGGCTGGGCGCGGTGATCCGCCGGCTCGGCCTGCTGCAGATCGACTCGGTCAACGTCTTCGAGCGCAGCCACCACCTGCCCGTGCTCGCCCGCGTCGGCCCCTATGACCGCGCCGCCCTCGACCGGATGCTGTTCGGCGGAGGCGGCGCGTACACCGAGTACTGGGCGCACCAGGCCGCCGTGCTGCCCGTCGACGACCTGCCGCTGTTCCGCTGGCGGATGGAGGCGGAGCGCGCCCGCCGCACGCGGCCCGGATCCTGGGCGCTCGAGCACGCGCCGCTCCTCGCGGAGGTGCGCGCCGAGCTCGGCCGCACGGGTCCGGTGCCGGCGAGCGCCGTCGAGCACGAGGCGAACGTGCGCACGGGCCCGTGGTGGGGCTGGTCGGACGTGAAGCGCGCGCTGGAGGCGATGTTCGCGTGGGGCGAGATCGCGAGCGTGGG
Organism: Clavibacter zhangzhiyongii; assembly: GCF_014775655.1. Taxonomy (NCBI): domain Bacteria; kingdom Bacillati; phylum Actinomycetota; class Actinomycetes; order Micrococcales; family Microbacteriaceae; genus Clavibacter; species Clavibacter zhangzhiyongii. Next base: position 2,405,774 of record NZ_CP061274.1, read on the forward strand.
GCGCCGCGGGTTCGAGCGCGTCTACGGCCTCGCGGAGGACGTGCTCCCCGCCGCGGTCCGCGACCGCGACGTGCCCGAGGAGGACGCCGTCCGCGAGCTGGTGCGCCGCGCCGCCGTCGCGCACGGCATCGGCACCGCGGCCGACCTCGGCGACTACCACCGGCTGTCGCGCGCCGCCACCGATCGCGCGCTCCGGGACCTCGCGGACGCGGGCGAGGTGCTGCCCGTCACGGTGCCCAGCTGGGAGGGGCGCGGGAAGCCGCTGCCCGTGTGGCTGCACCGGGACGCGCGGCTGCCCCGGCGGATCCGCGGCGAGGCGCTGCTCTCGCCGTTCGACCCGGTCGTGTGGTTCCGCGAGCGGGCGCTCCGCCTCTTCGACCTGCACTACCGGATCGAGATCTACACCCCGGCCGCGCAGCGCGTGCACGGCTACTACGTGCTGCCGGTGCTGATGGACGACGAGATCGTCGCCCGGGTCGACCTCAAGAGCGACCGGCAGGCGGGCGTGCTGCGCGTGCAGGCGTCGTGGGCCGAGGGACGGCACGACGCCTCCGTCGTCGCCGAGCGGATCGCCCCGCTGCTGGAGCGCGCCGCCGCGTGGCAGGGCCTCGAGCGCGTGGGCGTCGTCGACCGCGGCACGCTCGCGCCGGCGCTGCGGGCGCACCTGCCCGCGATCGACGCGACGGCCGCGCCGGCCTGAGGCCGCCGGCTAGAACTGGACGCGCGGCGGCTCGGCGATGGACGCGAGGCTCGAGACCTCGTAGAAGTCCCGCTCGCCGAAGCCGAGCCCGCGCACGAAGAGCGTGTTCGGGAAGTGCGTGATCTTGGTGTTGAGCTCGCGGACGCCGCCGTTGTAGAAGCGGCGCGAGGCCTGGATGCGGTCCTCGGTGTCGACGAGCTCGCCCTGGAGCTGGAGGAACGTCTGGCTCGTCTGCAGCTGCGGGTACGCCTCGGCGACCGCGAACAGCGACTTCATGGCACCCTGCAGGTGCTCCTCGGCGGCGCTCGCCTCGACGGGGCTCCCGGCGCTGATCGTCTCCGTGCGGGCGGATGCCACCGACTCGAACACCCGGTTCTCGTGCGCCGCGTAGCCCTTGACCGACTCGATGATGGTCGGTAGCAGGTCCGCCCGTCTCTTCAGCTGCACGGTGATGTCGCTCCACGCCTCGTCCACCCGGACGTTGAGCGTGACGAGGGCGTTGTAGGTGGCCCAGAGGTAGATGCCGACGAGCACTGCCAGGAGCACGACGACGCCCAGCGCGATCCACAGTTCCATGCTGGGGAGTCTACGCGCGGGTCCGAGGAGCACCCGGGGAGAGAGCCGGGGGCGCACCCGTACTGGGGGCGTCGAGGTGGAGCGTCAGCCGCGGGCGCGCAGCGCGTCGCGGAGGAAGAGGTACGAGGAGCGGGGCGTGCGGTCGCGCGTGCGCGGATCCACGTGGACGAGCCCGCGCGGCGTCGAGACGCCGGCCTCCCACTCGAACCCGTCGAGCAGGCTCCCCGCGACGACCGCCTCGAGCCGCACGCCCTCCGCGGGCCCGCCCGGCGCGACCGCGGCGAGCGCGGCGGTGAGGTGGTCGGAGACGGCGTGGGCGCGACGCGGATCCCGACGGCTGCCGTCGCGGTCGTCCACCTGCTCGGGGTGCGCCGCGTCCAGGCCGGAGAGCACGACGGGCGGGAGGGCGTCGCCGTAGCGCGCGCGGAGGTCGGCCAGCACGACGGGCACGAGGTCGGGGGCGACCGGGTGGCCGTCGAGCGAGGCGGGGTGGTCGGTCCAGGGCAGCTCGGCGAACGGGATCGCGGTGGACCCGGCGACCAGGCGCGGCACGGCGGCGATGCGGATCGGGTCGGCGAGCGCGACGCCGTAGTGGTCGAGCGGCTGGCCGATGGCGCGGAGGTCGGCGGGATCCACGCGGGCGAGCCGCTCGAACGCCTCGGCGTGCGGGCCGTCGAGGTCGGGGTAGCGGCCGAGCAGCACGGCGTCGGCGAACAGGTCCTGGTGCAGGGCGCGGGCGACGACGGCGGCCACGCGGTCGTCGTCGTCGGCGGTGGCCGCCTCGACGACCCGGTGCGCGTTCACGATCCCCACGCGGGCCGACGAGCGCGCGCCGCGGATCGCCTCGACGGCGCGCCCGTGCGCGAGGAGCTGGTGGTGCACGGTGGGCAGCGCGTCGAGCCCGAGGCGGGATCCGGGCGCGTGCGTCCCGGTGACGTGGCCGGCCATCGTGGTGAGGGCGGGCGTGCGCAGCGTCACCCAATCGGGCACGCGGTCGGCGAGCGCCTCGGCGACGAGGTACGCCAGGTCGCCGAAGCGGAGGGCCGTGTCGCGGTGCAGCCAGCCGCCGCGGTCCTGCAGCTCGACCGGCAGGTCGTGGTCGTGCAGGGCGGCGCGCGGGCGGATCCCCGCCGCCAGCAGCGCGTCGACCAGCTCGTCGTAGAAGCCGATGCCCTCGCGGCGGAGCCCGCCGCGGGCCTCGGGCTGCACCCGGGACCAGGAGACGGAGAAGGACAGGACGTCGACGCCGAGCTCGGAGGCGAGCGCGACGTCCTCCGGCATCCGGGCGATGTGGTCCGCTCCGCGCTCGGGATCCGCGCCGTCGACGACCGCGCCGGGCCGCCGGGCGAACGCGTCCCACACCGACTCGGTGCGACCGCCCTCGTGCGCGCGGCCCTCGACCTTCGCGGCGCTCGTGCCGACCCCGATGCGCGGGCCGCCCGCGAGGAGGCCCGCCAGCTCGGTCGGCGTGGGGCGGTCGGGAGCTGCGTCGCGAGGGGTCACCTGAGCCAGTATCGGGCACGGGGAGGCGTCGCCCTCGCCCGCCCGGGACGCCCGTCGCGGGGCACGCGCCCCGCCCGCGCACACCCCGCATGCCGCCCGCACGGACGGGCCGCACAGGTTGCCATACCACTTCCGTCACGGTCGGTGCGGGCGGTTGACATGCCCTGCGGATCCCGTCTGAATGGTCCACGGTGCGGTATCGAGCGAGGAACGAGGACCGTCCGTCCACGGGGGGTGGTGCGGGCGGCGTCCGTCGATCCCGCGAGCGCGTCGTCCGCGCGGTCGCCCTCGTCGCGCTGCTCGCCGCGCTGGGCGCCGGCGGCACCGCCGCCGCGACCGCCGCCACCTCCCCTCCCGGCCCGCCGCCCACGACGCCGAGCCCCGACCCGTCGGCCGCACCCGCTCCCCGGCCCGCCCCCACGGTGGAGGCGCCGGTGTTCTCCACGGACGGCGCCGTCGCCGTCACGGGCACGAGGCCGTCCGGGGTCGACGTGCAGGTCACCATCGCGAGCGTGCCCGCCGCCGTGACCCTCCCCTCCCCCACCACCTGGCGCGCGACCGCGACGGGCGTGCCCGACGGGCAGAGCCCCGTCCGCGTCACCGCGGGCGGCCAGGAGGCCACGGCCACCGCCTCCGTGCTGCGCGCGCCCCGGGTCAACAGCTTCTCCGTCGTCACGACGGGCCTCGTGAGCGGCACCGGCTTCCCGGGCGCGACGGTCGACGCGCGCTCGGGATCGGCCGCGTGCCGCGCCACCGTGGGCGCCTCCAGCACCTGGGCGTGCCTGCTCGCGCCGCCGCCGCCCTCCGGCACCGCCGTCCCCGTCACCGCCACGCAGACCACCTCCTGGAGCACGGGCGCCCCCGCGGTCGGCCGCGGCACCGGCAGCTTCGACACCACGGCGCCCGGTGCCGCCGTCATCACCGCCCCGGCGGCCGGCGCGACCGTCGACGCGACGGGCATCACGATCTCGGGCACCTCCGACGAGGACGGCACCACGGTGCGCGCCTACCTGTCCGGCTACGGCGACGCGGCGTGCCAGGCGCAGGTCGCGGGCGGCCGGTGGTCGTGCACGACCGGGACGCTGCCGCCGGGGCCGCTCGGGATCACCGCGACCGTCACGGATCCGCTCGGCAACATCAGCGTCCTCGCCCGCGAGGTGCGGGTCACGATCCAGGCGCCCGCCACCGCGCCGACGCCCGGCGCGACGCCCACCCCCGGCACCCCGACGCCGGAGCCCTCGCGCTCCCCCGAAGGCGCCACGGCCGCGCCCGCCCCCGGATCCGGCGGCGGCGGCGGATCCGCCCCGGGCGCCGGTCCCTCCCCCGAGGGCGCGCCCGGCGCCGGTGCCGCGCCGCGGGCCACCGCCCCCGGCACGTGGAACGCCCCCACGCGCTTCGGCACCTCGCTCCAGCCGCTGCCCGCCGCCTTCACCGACGGCCGCGGGCTCCTGCCGCTGCTCCTCGCGCTCGGCGCCGTCCTCCTCGTCACCCTGCCGGCGCTCCTCCTCCGGGGCGCGCTCATCTCGCGCTTCGGCGGACGCCACCGCACCTCCGACGATGTGACGCCGCTGCGCATCGTCGCCCGCGGCGACGCCGGGGCGCTCACCACGCGCGCCGCGGCCGCCGCCTTCACGGAGTCCACCGCCACCACCGGGCAGATGCGCATCGTGCCCGGCACGCTCGACTCCGCGCCCCTCCCCGTGCCCGCCCGCCGCGAGCCCGAGCCGACGCTGCTCGGCACCCGCCCGGCCCACGAGCCCGGCCGCGCCCGCCGCTGGGGTGCGGCCGCCGCCGCGCTCGCCCTCGCGGCCGCGCTCGCCTCGCTCTCCCTGCCCGTCGGATCCGATCCCAACGCCGTGCGCCTCTTCCTCGCCGCGCTCGCGGGCCTCGCCGTCGTGAACCTCGTCGGCGTCGTGGCGGTCGCCGCGGTGGCGGGCCCCCTCGGCGCCGGACCCGCCCGCGTCCGCGCCGTGCCCGCCCTCCTCGTCCTCTCGGCGACGGCGGTGCTGGTCTCGCGCGGGTTCGGGCTCGCCCCGCCCGTCGTCATCGGCCAGGTGCTCGGCCTCGTGGCCGACGACCGCGACGACCGGTCGCGTGCCCGCCTCGCGCTGGTGCAGTCGGGATCGCTCGCCGCCCTCGGGCTCGTGGCGTGGATCCTCTACGGCCTCGTCCCCGCCACCGGCGGCATGTGGTGGCAGATGGCGAACGAGCTGCTCAGCACGGTCACGCTCGCGTCCCTCAGCTCCGCGGCGCTCGCGCTCGCGCCCGTCTCGCTCGTGCTCGGCAGGTCGCTGCTGCTGCGCTCCCTCCCGCTGTGGGCCGTCACGAGCGTCGTGGTCCTCACCCTCGCCTTCGCCGCCGTCGCCACGACCGCGAGCGGCGTCCCGGCCGGCGTGTGGATCACCTCGCTGGTCGTCGCCGCGGCCTTCGCGGCCGTGAGCCTCGCGGTGTGGCTCTGGATCCGCGTGGTCGAGCCCTCCGTCCAGCGCTCCTAGCAGCCGCCCCCGCGCGCTGTCCCGCTGCCACGCCGGGCCTGGTGCGCGCCGTCCGCCGGGGCCACACTGGGTGTCGCCGCCGGACCGGCGGAGCGGATCCGACCCGCGCAGCGCTGCGCAGCGCAGCGCATCGCGGGCCGACGACGGCGGGAGCGGGCATGTCGCAGGCGAACACGGGCCTCTGGGCGGCGCTGACGAGGCGGAAGCCCGTCGACGCGATCGAGTCGGAGCCGGGCGCCGGCACCCCGGAGGGCGGGCTCACCCGCTCGCTCGGGCTCTGGCAGCTCACGGCGATCGGCGTGGGCGGCATCATCGGCACCGGCATCTTCACGCTCGCGGGCACGGTCGCGAACCAGACCGCGGGCCCCGCCGTCCTCATCTCGTTCCTCATCGCCGGCATCGCGAGCGCGGCGGCCGCCCTCTCCTACGCGGAGTTCGCGGGCATGATCCCGAAGGCCGGCTCCGCGTACACCTACGGCTACGCGGCCCTCGGCGAGATCGTCGGCTGGTTCATCGGCTGGGACCTGCTGCTCGAGTACACCGCCATCGTGGGGGTGGTCGCCATCGGGGTGTCGGGCTACGCGGGCTTCCTCCTCGACCAGCTCGGCGTCGACCTGCCCGCCTGGATGCTCGGCGCGGCCGGCACGGGCGACGGCCACGTGGTCGACCTGTTCGCGGTGATCCTCTGCCTCGGCACCGCCTTCGTCCTCACCCGCGGCATGAAGAGCGTCGGCCGCTTCGAGCTCTACCTCGTGGGGCTCAAGGTCGCGCTCGTGCTGGTGATCGTCGTCATCGGCTTCACGCAGATCACCGGCGCGAACTACCAGCCCTACTTCCCGTTCGGCGCGGCCGGGGTCTTCACGGGCGCCGCGACGGTCTTCTTCGCCGTGTTCGGCTACGACGCGATGAGCACCGCCGCCGAGGAGTCGAAGGACGCCACCAAGCACATGCCGAAGGCGATCCTGCTGTCGCTCGGCATCGCGATGGTGCTCTACGTGCTCGCCACGATCGTGCTCACGGGCATGCAGCGCTACAGCGAGATCGACCCGAAGAGCGGCTTCGCGACGGCGTTCGAGTCGGTGGGCCTCCCCGCGGTGGCGAACGTGGTGGCGGTCGGCGCGATCGTCAGCGTCGTCACGGTGATGCTCACCTTCATGCTCGGCGCCAGCCGCGTGTGGTTCTCGATGAGTCGCGACGGGCTGCTGCCGAGGTGGTTCGCGGTCACCGACCGGAAGCGCAACGTGCCGACGCGGGTCACGTGGATCATCGGCATCGGCTCGGCCCTCTTCGCCGGCTTCCTGCCCATCACGGTGGTGGCGGAGCTCACCAACATCGGGATCCTGCTGGCGTTCGTCGTGGTGTGCGCGGCCGTGATCGTGCTCCGCTACAAGCGGCCCGAGATCCCGCGGACGTTCCGGCTGCCGCTCATGCCCGTGGTGCCCATCGTCGGCATCGCGTTCTCGCTGTGGCTCGTCTCGTCGCTGCCGTGGGAGACGTGGGTGCGCTTCGCGGTGTGGCTCGCCATCGGCCTCGTGATCTACCTCACCTACTCCCGCCGGAACTCCGTGCTCGCGCCGGACAGCCCGCGCAACCGGCGCTGACGCCGGCGCACGCCTGGCGCTCGCCCAGCGCACGCCCGGCGCACCGCCCGGACGACGACAGGGGCGCCGCCCCCCTCGCGAGGTGGGCGGCGCCCCTGCTGCGTCGTGCCTGCGGGCTAGTTCGCGCCGCTGGTGTTGATGCCGCCGTTGACGCCGTTCGGGTAGAACCCGCCCTTGGTGACGGCCTTGTTGTTCAGGTACACGATGTTGAGGACCTGACCGGTGGTGCGGCTGAACGCGATGCCGTTCGCGTCGGTCGGCACGAGGTTCGCGCCGCCCGAGATCGTGATGCCCTGGTCGAGGTCCGTGGACCCGTCGAGGGAGTCGCGCGCGTTCGAGATCGCGTTGGTCGGGGCCGCGAGGCCCTTCGCGAACAGCGACGTGCGGATGATGCCCGCGTGGTACGCCTCGACCGCGAGGATGCCGGCGGCCGCCTCGAGGTACGTCTTGTTCGTGATGAGCGGGGCGGCGCCCTTGTAGGCGGTCACTCCGACGTCCTCGAACACGAAGGACGCGAGAAGGAAGTTCTCGTCGCTCGCGAACGCGTCGAACTTCTCGCCCGGCTTGATGAGGCCGGCGGCCGTGGCCGCGGCGGAGAACGCCGCGTCCAGGTCGATGGCGGGACGGGCGACCTTCGCCGAGCCCAGCGCGGAACGCAGGAACTTGACGTGGGCCTTCTCGTCCTGGGCGATCTCGCGGGCGTACTCGCGGATCGCGCGGTCCTTGAACTGGACCTGGCGACCGCCGGTGACGCCACCGGGCGTGCCGACGCCCGAGATGTCGTTCGGGACGAGGCCCGCGCCGGTGGAGGCGCGGAGGTAGAACTCGGCCTCGAGGTACTCGAGGTTGAGCGCGAAGTTGAGGACGGCGAGGTCGGTGGCCTGGCCCGCGTCGGCCTCGGCCTGGGCGTCGGCCGCCTGGGCTCCGCTGGCGGGGATGAGGGCCGCGGCGCCGACGCCGAGTCCCGCGACGCCCGCGGCGCTGAAGAAGCGACGACGGTCGAGCGGCGACTGCGCGCTGCGGTCGATGGCCTGGGTGATGAACTTCTTGTCGAACATGGATGAGCTCCCTTGATCGTCGCGGCCGTATCCCAGATACCGAGCGCGGGGTGGTTCGAACGCTAAACGGGTGTTCGGCATCCAGGAAGGGGCGCAGGGCGTTGTTTCGCTGGATGTCGGGAATCGTTCGGAACGGGGCTCCCAGCGGATTGGCCCGGATGCGCGCGGATCCCGGATCCGTCGATCAGGTGGGGATGACCTTGAAGAGCACCTTGCGGGTCACCATGAACCAGATAGCCGCCAGGACGAGCGTGTGGACCACTGCCCCCTGCCAGGGGTTCGCCCTGTCGAGGAACGGCAGGCTGCCCACGAGCAGCACGAAGAAGACGTGGACGATGAACACGTAGAGGCTCGCGGATCCGAGCGGCGTGTAGAACCAGCCGAAGGCGCGGTCGACGGGCTTCCACACCCGCGTGAGGAACGTGTACGCCACCACGAGCATCAGCGCGAGGTCGAGGAGCCGGCCCGGCTGCAGGAACGTCCGCTGGTACAGCGAGCCGTAGAGCGACGAGTAGAGGCCCTCGGGCACGCCGGGGAGCTGCACGCCGTACGTGTGGCCGGCCCAGAGCACCGCGAGCGACCCGACGTAGGCCACCAGGCCGATCGTCACGAGCACGCGGCCGAGCCGGCCGGTGAGCGCACGCGTGATCGGCCTGCGGTAGTAGCCGATCACCATGCCGTTGAGGAAGGCGACCTGCCACGTGAGCAGCGGGAAGACGTCCTCGAACATCGACGGCAGCACGCGGATGTCGTACAGCGCGTTGAGCACGTAGGCGGTCCAGCTGACGATGAGGACGACCCACCACATCCGCCGGCGCAGCAGCCAGACGACCGCGGGCACGAGCAGGGTCAGCACCACGAACAGGCCCATGATGTTGAACACCCACGGGCCCATGCGCAGCAGCAGCAGGTCGCGGATCGCGTACCAGGGCGGCGGGTAGTCGAGCAGGCGGTCGCCGTTCGGGTAGAGGTCGTAGACCTGGCCGCTCGCGACCTCGCCGTCGGCGCCCGTGCCGCGGTCGGTGAAGGTGGTGATCACGTCGGTGGCGAGGAACGGCACGAACGTGAGCGCGAAGACGATGACGACCACGGCGATCGCCACGACGTACTGCTTGAACGCGCGGCGCAGGATCGAGACGAGGGCCTTCATCTCGCCGAACCGCTTCACGGCCATCGGGTAGACCATGCCGAGCACGAGGCCGGAGAGCAGCACGAACATCTCGGCGCCCGTGATGGCGCCGATCGCGTTGATCGTCACGAACGAGTACGGGCTCGCGATCTCGATGTGGGTGATGACGACGGCCACGATGGTCCAGCCGCGGAACAGGTCGAGGCGGCGGTCGCGGGGGCTGTCCTCGTCCGGGTAGCGCCAGCCGGGCTTGAGGCGGCCGAGGATCCCGGAGGCGAGGAAGAGCACGAGGAGCACGACCGCGCAGAGGACGATCCAGCCCATCTGCTCGTCCTGGGGCGATCCCGGGTCGCGGTACTGCGCGGTCGCGACGTTCGCGCGCTCCTGGTCGAAGACCTCGGTGACGGGGCCGAGGGTGGCCGTCGCGGGATCGAGGTCGGCCCGGAGCGCCGACGCGATGGCCGGGTCGCCGGTGGCGCGCCAGTCGATGAGCGCGCCGTCCGCCTCGGCCTCCTCCCGCTCGAGCTCCCGCCAGACGACCATGCCGATGCCCGGGTGCGCGGCGCGCACGTCGGCGGCGAGCACCTGCTCCCACCACGCGCTCTTGATCTCGGCCTCGCCGGCGCCGTCGTCGCGCGCCGGGTCGTAGAGGGCGCCCGTCTCGATCACCGCGGGCTTGCCCGTGCCGTCGATCCACTCGGCCGCGAAGTCGCGTCCGGCGCCGCTGTCGTCCGGGTAGCCGTAGTCGCCCGCGAGCTCGCGCAGGTACTTGCCCTCCTCGGGCACGACGTTCTCGCCGAACTCCTGCTGCGGCACCACCTCGCTGCCGAGGTAGTCCTCCGTCGACGGGCCCTCGACGAAGTCCTCCTCGGCGCCGAAGTGGGAGGCGGACAGGCCCACCCAGTCGACGGCCTCGTCGCCCGGGTAGTAGGGGCGGTACGCGTCGTCGTCGGCGTCGACCCGGCCGTTCCCGTCGGTGTCGAGCTCCGCGATGGGGCGGGTGCCGGAGGCGTCCGTGAGGCCGTCCGCGGCGCCGAAGGGGTAGCCGGCCGCGTACGCCGGCGACCAGACGGTCACGGCGCCCGCGTCGGAGGCGTGGACGGCGTCGGCGACCTGGCGGAAGGCCTGCACGTAGGCGGACGGCTGCTGCCCCCACGGGGTCCACGAGCCGTTCATCTCGGGCGCGAACCGGACGAGCGCGCGGGAGTCGTAGCGCTCGCGGAGCACCTCGAGGCGGTCGGTGAGGGCGGTCGCGTCCGCCGCCGTCAGCTCGCCGAGCGGGACGGACGGCTCGAGGGTGAGGAAGAGGAGCGATCCCTGCTGCGCGGCCTGCTGCGCGAACTGGTCGAGGTAGGTGACGTCGTCGGAGGAGAGCGGGTAGCGCACCGACTGGCCGAGGACGGCGGGGGTCGCGCCGAGGCGGTCGGCGTAGCTGCGCGCGTCGTCCGCGGTCCAGTCGAGGATCCCGCCGAACCAGGGCGCGTCAGGCGCGGTCGTGAGGTCGAGGTCGTCGGCGCGGGCGGCGGGTGCCGTCGCGGCGGGCGCCGGGCCGGCGGGCACGGCGAGCGCCGCGGTCGCCGGGACGACCGCGATGGCGAGCGCGACGACGGCCGCGGCCCAGCCGCGCATCCCGCCCCGCGTTCGCCCGCCCCCGCGCGCCCGCATCCCCCCGGAGCGCATCAGCCGCGGAGCCGGACCAGCCGCCAGCGGTTGCTGCCGTCGGTGCGCTCGTAGGTGAGGTCGTCGAGGACGGCCTGCGCGAGCGCGAGCCCGCGGCCGCTCTCGCTGAGGTCGTCGGGCATGGACACCTGCGTGAGGTCGACGACCGCGGGCTGCCCGTCGTCCTCGAACAGCGCCACGATGCGGTCGTGCTGGCAGATCACCGTCATGGTGAAGGTGACGGGGTACCCCGCGCGCTCCCGCATGGCGACGCCGTGCTCGACCACGTTGCCGGCGATCTCCACCACGGCCGTCTCGAACAGCATCCGCTCGGTGTCGCTGACGTCGAAGGCCTGGTCCCACACCGCCGCGATCACCGCGTGCACGGCGGCGAGGCTCTCGTCCACCGCCGGGAGCGTGACGTTGGCCCGCACCGGAGGCGCGTGGTGCGTCCTGCCCTCATCGGTCACGGAACACGCCCTCGGGCGAGTCGTGCACCGTGAGGACGCGGTTGAGGTTCGTGAGCTCGAGCACCGCCTTGACCTGGGCGTTGGGGCGGGCGAGCCGCAGGTCGCCGCCCGCCTGCCGCGCGCGCTTGAGGCCGGAGACGAGGGCGCCGAGGCCGGAGGAGTCCATGAACTCCGTACTGCCGAGGTCGACCACGACGAACGCCCGGCCGCCGTCGATGACCTCGGTGACGACCGTCGTGAGCTGCCGCGCGGAGACCATGTTGAGGCGTCCGCTCGGCGTGACGACGCTGACGTCGGTCCCCTGCTCGGTCACTGCGATGTCGATCATGCGTCCTCCTTGGCCGGCGTGAAGCCCCGGTAGCGGGCTGCACGGATGATGATGCTGAAGATCGCCAGGTCGAAGACGACCCAGGCGAGGTTGGTGAACGTGCCGAGCGGCGTCGCCTGCCCGACCGCGAGGCGGATGAGGCCGATCACGGAGGCGAAGACGAGCGCGCCCATCACGTACAGCTGCGGCTTCACGAGGTCCCACCGCGGCTTGCCGCTCGCGGCGCGCACCTTGGGGGTCACGGCGAAGTCGAGCGGCTTGTGCAGGAAGACGTTGGCCGCCGCCGTGGTGACCGACGCGATCCAGACGGGGAAGAGCGCGAGCGAGTACTGCTGCCCGCGCCAAGTCCGCTTGCCGCGGCCGACGACCGCGAACAGGAGCTGGTTCACCACGAGGAACGGGATCAGCCGCACGAAGAAGTCGGTGGACAGCGCCTGCACCGGCAGCACGCCGAAGACGAGGTAGATGAGCGGCGCGGCCACGTAGACCACGGCGGTGAAGCCGGAGAAGTAGCTCCACATGGTGGCGAAGTACATGAGCCGCTGCGGGATCGAGAGCGCCTTCTGCAGCAGCGGGTTCTCGCGGAAGAACACCTGGATCGTGCCCTGCGCCCAGCGGAGCCGCTGGGTGAGCATGGTGGGCAGGTCCTCGGGCGCGAGCCCGTAGGCGAGCGTCTCGTCGTGGTACGCGCTCTTCCAGCCGAGGCCGTGCAGGCGCATGCAGGTCGCCATGTCCTCGGTGACCGAGATGGTGGCCAGCGGCATGATCGACTGCGCGTCGTCGTCGCGGTGCACGTCGACGTCGCGGATGATCGCGCGCACGGCGTCGAGCGCCCCGAGCGGCGACCAGTCCCGCTGCGCGAGGCGGGCCATGGCGCTGTCGTCGACGAGGGAGACCGCGTCGCGGTCGGCGGAGTGTCGGCCGGAGAGGGCCGCGATCTCGGCGAGGTCGGCCCGCAGCGCGGCCATGTCGTCCTGCACCATGCGGGCGGCGATGGAGTCGACGCGCTTCTGGAAGCGGTACGTCACGTCCGCGAGCGCCTGGCCGCGGCGGAGCTCGGCACGGGCGCGGCGCACGTCGTAGGCGACGTCGTCGAGCGCCTTCCGGACGTCCTGCTGGTCGGGCTCCAGCTCCGCGCGCGCCTTGTCGAGCACGTCGCCCGCGGTGCGGAGCGCGCGGAACACGCTGATCTCGGTGTCGGTCACGTAGCGCGAGACGCCGAGGAGCATGAGGGCCTCGCGGCGGAGGATCGCGTTGGAGCCGCAGAAGAACGCCGCGTTCCAGCCGTCCTTGCCCTGCTGGATGGGGCCGTAGAACAGGGGCGCCTGGCTGCCGAGCGGATCCGAGTCCGGCACGTTCACGAACACCTGCGGCGTCTGCACGAGCGCCATCCGCGGGTCCTCGAAGTAGCCGAGCGTCTTGTCGAGGATGTCCGGCTCGGGGATCTGGTCCGCGTCGAGGATGAGCATGAACTCGCCCTCGGTCGTGAGGAGCGCGTTGTTGAGGTTGCCGGCCTTGGCGTGCCGGGCGCGGCCCGTCCAGTCGGCGCTGCGGGTGATCCAGCCGATGCCCTCGGCCTCGGCGATGTCGCGCAGCTCCGTGCGGTTGCCGTCGTCGAGCACCCACGTCTTGTGCGGGTACCGGATGCGCTGGGCGGCGCGGGCGGTGTCCATCACGAGGTCGAGCGGCTCGTTGTAGGTCGCGATGAACACGTCGACCGTGAGGTCCGGCGCGGGCGCCGGCGGCTTCGGGCGGTCGCGCGCGCGCCACATAGTGAGGCCGAACAGCAGCGAGTCGATGAGGCTGTACGTCTCGGCGAGCACCAGCGGGATCGCGATCCAGAGCGCCTCGGGGTTCACCGAGAACAGCAGGCGCCAGATGATGTAGTTGAGGCCGAGGATCGCGGTCACCACCGCGAGGATCCGGATGATCGCGAAGCGCAGCGTCATGCGCCCGGTCCCGGGCGGCCTCGCCTCGGTGCGGCTCACGCGCGGCTCACGGCGAGGACGGTCACGTCGTCGAGCGGCGTGCCGGCGGAGGCGAGGATGCGCACCCGGTCGACGAGCGCGTGGACGCCGCCCGCCTCGGTCACGAGCCGGCCGATGGCGGCGAACGCGGGGTCGCTGCCGCCGAACATGTCGAACAGGCCGTCGCTGAAGGTCACGAACGTGTCGCCGCGCGCGAGGACCGCGTGGCGCTCCTCCCACCGGTGGTCGGGGTCGATCCCCACGGGCAGGTCGCTCGTGTCGAGGTGGGTGACCCGGCCGTCGGCGTGGACGATGATCGTCAGGCCGTGGCCCGCGTCCGCGTACCGCAGCAGCCCGGAGGCCTGGTCGAGGTGCCCGTGCTGCAGGGTGACGAAGGCGCCCGTGCGGTCGAGGTCGGCGTCGAGCGAGCGGGCGGCGTCGGTGACCATCAGCCCGGTGTCCTCGAGGACGCCCGCGCCGTAGCGGTCGGCGGTGCTCGCGATGCCGCGGAGGACCGCGCGCACGGTGGCCGTGAGGATCGCGGCGCCCGTGCCCTTGCCCATCACGTCGGCGAGGGAGAAGCGGAGGCCCGAGGGCGTGCGCTCGTAGTCGTAGAAGTCGCCGCCCACGACCTGCGCGGGGATGCACACCGCCGCGACCTCGTAGCCCGGGATCTCCACCTCGGCCGCGGGCAGCAGCGCCGACTGCACGGCGTGCGCGCGCTCCATCTCGGCGCTCGCCACCAGCTCGCGCTGCGCCCACTCGGCGAGCTCGCCGAAGAGCGCGAGCTGGGCGCGGTCGAGCGACCGCACGCGCATGTCGTAGAGGCAGAAGGTCCCGATGACGACGCCCTCGGTGTCGCGGAGCGGGAACCCCGCGTAGAAGCGGATGTGCGGCTCGCCCGCGACCGACGGCAGGTGGCGGAAGACGGGGTGCGCCTGCGCGTCCTCGACGACGAGGATCCGCTCCTCGCGCACCGTGGTGTCGCAGAAGACGCTGCTGATGGGCGTCTCCGACAGCTCGGCGCCCGCGCAGGAGGCGAACCACATGCGATCGTGGTCCGCGAGGCCGATGGTGGACAGCGGCACGTCGAAGGCCGTGCGGGCCAGCCGGGTGACGCGGTCGAAGCGCTCCTCGGGCGGCCCGTCGAGCAGTCCGAGCGCCTGGACGGCTCGCTGGGTGGCGGTCTCCCGCGCGTCCCCGATCAGACTCATGCCCGCCCCCTCGCTGACGTGGGCCCCCGCCCACGCTGCCCGAGTGACCGGGCCCCTCAACCATACGTGCACGGACGGATCGCATACGACCCCAGAGGGGGGCCCGCGACGAGATAGGTGGTCGCACCAGTGGGGCGGGACGCGGCGCGCTCGGCGGGGCGTCGGACGACCGATGGTGCCCCCGCAGGGACTCGAACCCTGACCTGTAGCGATTTTAAGTCGCCCGTCTCTGCCGATTGGACTACGGGGGCGCGGCGCCGCAGCGCTCCCGACAGCCTAGGGTCGGCGGGCGGATCCGGTGCGCCGGGCATGACGACGGCCCGCAGGCTGGTGCCTGCGGGCCGTCGACGGGTGGAGCTAGGGGATCACGCGGATCAGGCCGTGCGGTCCTCGTCGTTCGTCTCGGGCGTGGGCGCCGTGCTGTAGCTGCCCGCGAGCGCCGGGGACTTCTCGCCCTCGGAGGGCGCGTCGGCCTTCTCCTCCTCGGCCTTCTTGGCCGGGGCGGCCTCCTTCTTGGGCGCGGCCGGAGCGGCGTCCGCCGCCGGGCGCGGGCGCGACGCGAACGTCTCGAACGCGGTGCGCGGGGTCTCGCGCGCCTCGAGGGAGACGATGTCGCGGCCCCAGACGAGGTTGTTCAGCCAGCCCGTGACGACGCGCGCCTTGCGCTCGAAGGACGGGATCGCGAGGCCGTGGTAGCCGCGGTGCATGACCCAGGCGGGGAAGCCGGTGATGCCGATCTTCCCGGACTGGAACGCGCCCTGGTACAGGCCGAGGCCCGCGACGGCGCCGAGGTTCTTGTGGAAGTAGTCGGTGATGCCCTCGCCGCGGAGGCTCGCGGTGAGGTTCTTCGCCATGAGCTTGCCCTGGCGGACGGCGTGCTGCGCGTTGGGCACGCAGAAGCCGCCGACGCCGCCGCCGGTGAGGTCGGGGGTGGCCGCCACGTCGCCGGCGCCCCAGGCGTCCGCCACGATGCCGTCGTCGCCCTCGACGCGTCCGTCGGCGCGCACGCGCAGGCGCCCGCGCTCCTCGATGGGGAGGTCGGTGTTCTTGAGCATGGGGCTGGCCATGACGCCCGCGGTCCAGACGATGACGTCGGACTCGAACGACTCGCCGGTCGACAGCTCGACGACGCCGCCGACGGCGGACTTCAGCTGCGTGTCGAGGTGCACGAGCGCGCCGCGCTCGGCGAGGTTCTTCAGCACCCAGTGGCTGGTCTCGAGCGACACCTCGGGCATGATGCGGCCCATGGCCTCGATGAGGTGGAAGTGCGTGTCCTCGAAGTCGATCTCGGGGTACTTCTTCACGAGGTCGGTCGCGATGCTGCGCATCTCGGCGAAGACCTCGATGCCCGCGAAGCCGCCGCCGACCACCACGAAGGTGAGGAGGCGGTCGCGCTCGGGTCCGGCCGGCAGCGTGGCCGCGCGGTCGAAGTTGGCGAAGATGCGGTCGCGGATGGCGACGGCCTCCTCGATGGTCTTCAGGCCGATGGCCTCGTCCGCGACGCCCGGGATCGGGAACGTGCGGGAGACGCTGCCCGCGGTGACGACGATGATGTCGTACTGGAACTCGTACGGCTCGCCCACGGGCGGCGTGATGGTCGCGGTCTTCGACGCGTGGTCGATGCCGGTGACCTTGGCGGTGACGACGTTGGTGGTGCGCAGGTGGCGTCGCTGGGACACCACGGCGTGGCGCGGCTCGATGGATCCGGAGACCACCTCGGGCAGGAACGGCTGGTACGTCATGTACGGCAGCGGGTCGACCATGGTGACCTCGGCCTCGCCGGATCGGAGGTGCGACTCGAGCTTCCATGCCGTGTAGAAACCGGCGTAGCCGCCGCCGACGATCAGGATTTTGGGCACGATGGATGACTCCCTGCAGGTTGTGGTCGAAATCAGGCTACCCCTAACGGAGCAGCCGTCTGAAATGCCGGAACGCGACGACGGCCATGGCGGCCGCGAGCGCCCCGAAGACGGAGAGGACGAGGGCCGGGATCCCCACCGCACGCAGCGCGCCCACGGTGGGCAGCGCGTCGGCGGAGGCATCGGCGGTGGGGGCGTCGGCGGGCACGGCGGGGCCGGCGTCCGGGGTGGCGGAGGCGGACGGATCCGGCGTCGCGACGGGCGCCCGGCGGTAGAGCCGCACCCACTCGGCGAGGTCGCCGAGCGGCTTCCCGCTGGCGGGCGGGACCTCGGCCGTCACGGCGGCGGCCGCGTCGACGAGCCCGCGGCCGTAGATCTCGGGCTGGCCCTTCGGGCGGGCGGTGGCGAGCACGCGCTCCACCACGTCGTCCGCCTTGAGCTCCGGATGCGCGGCGCGCACGAGCGCGACCACCCCGGAGACGAGGGGCGCGGCGCCGCTCGTGCCGCTCCACTGCACGTACCCGCCGCCGGGCGCGACGCCCACGAGCTGCTCGCTCGGCGCGGCGACCGCGATGGTGATGCCCTGCGAGGACGCGTCGAAGCTCGCCGCCCCCGCGCGGTCCACGCCCGCGACCGCCAGCACGCCCGGGATCGTGGCGGGCGCGCCGACCTCGGTGGTGCCGCTCCCCCGGTTGCCCGCGGCCGCGACGACCACGACGTCGTGCTCGTAGGCGTAGAGGAAGGCGCGGTCCCAGCTCTCAGGCCAGTCGAGCGAGTTCCGGGTGAGGGACATGTTGATGACGCTCGCGCCGTTGTCGACGGCCCAGCGCACGGCGTCGGCGATCTGCGCGTCCTCGTCGCGGGCGCCGGGCGTCGGGCCGCCGAGCGCGACCGAGACGCTGAGGATGCTCGCGGCCGGGGCCACGCCGATGACGCCGGAGCCGGTGCCCGTGCCGCGGCCGGCGAGGAGCGACGCGACCATGGTGCCGTGCTCGCTCGAGGCGCCGACGGGGCGCGAGCCGTCCGCGGATCCGACGCCCGAGACGTCCGTGCCGCCCACGACCGCGCCGCGGAGGTCGGCCACGGAGGAGTCGACGCCCGTGTCGATGACGGCGACGTTCACGCCCTCGCCGCGCGTGGTCTGCCACGCCTGCTCGACGCCGTAGTCGCCGAGCCAGTACTGGCGCTCGCGGACGGGATCCGCGTGGGCGGGGGGCGCCGCGCTGAGCGCGGCGCCGAGGGCGAGGAGCCCGACGACGGCCGTGCGCGCGAGGCGGCGCGCCGGTCGGCCCGGGCCCGCTGCGTCACGCCGGCGCGCCTGGCGCTCCGGGATCATGCCGCGTCGTGGTCGGCGCACTCGCAGACGTCGGGCGACCACGCGGCCCGGGCCAGCGCGATGTCGCCGATGGGGTTGACGCCGGGTCCGGCCGCGAGCGCGTGACCCGCCAGCGCGTGCAGGCACTTGACGCGCACGGGCATGCCGCCCGCGGAGACGCCGGCGAGCTCGGGCACCACGAGGATCGACTCGCGGTCGGCGAGGTAGGAGGCGTGCGCCGCGGCGTAGGCGTCGCGCAGCGCCTCGTCGTCGGCCAGGTCGTCCTGCAGCTCGGCCATCACGTGCTCGGCCTCGAGGTGCGAGATGGCGGCCGTGGCCGCGGGGTGGCACAGGTAGTAGAGCGTGGGGAACGGCGTGCCGTCGCTGAGGCGCGGGGCCGTGCTCACGACCGTGGGGTTGCCGCACACGCAGCGGGCGGCGATGCCGACCACGTCGCGCGCGGGGCGGCCGAGCTGGGCGGAGACGACGCGGACGTCCCGCTCCGAGGGCGGGTCGAAGGGGGGTCGGGTCACTGGTCGCCTCCCTGGACGGATCCCTGGAGCTGGTCGGGCGGGGTGTCGCTGAGGGCGCTGGTGAGCGCGGATCCGAGCAGGGACTGCACCCAGTCCCGCTTCGTCTCCTGCAGGTCGTCGCTGATGGGCGCGCCGTCGGCCGTGGTGGTCGCGTCGCCGCGCGTGTCGGGCAGGCCGCGCACGAGGTAGCTCGTCTCGCCGGGCATCACGTAGAAGAGGCGGTCGCGGACCTGCGCCTTGAGGAACGCGGGGTCGTCGTAGCGGGCGCGCTGGTCCTGGAGCTGGGCGATGGTGCCCTTCTGGGCGTCCACCGCGCTCTGCAGGCTGCTGAGCTGCTGCCGCTGCTCGAGGTAGATGCGCAGGCCGGGGGCGAGGACCACGACCGTGAGGACGAGGAGCACGAGCACCATCGCGGAGAAGCCGGAGAAGCGCATGCTGCGGAGCCAGTTGCCGGCGGGGGCGTCGTCCTCGGGCAGGGTGACGGGGACGCGCTCGGTGCGCGGACGCGGGGCGCGACGGGCCCGGAGGGTGTCGAGGCCGGGGATGCGGGCCATCGGTCCTCCTTCGTGTGCGGGTGGGTGGTGCGGGTGGACGGCGGACCGCCCGCGCCGGATGGGCGCGGGCGGTCCGGCCGGATCAGGCCTGGAAGCGCGGGAAGGCGCTGCGGCCGGCGTAGACCGCGGCGGCGCCGAGGTCCTGCTCGATGCGGAGGAGCTGGTTGTACTTCGCGACGCGCTCGCTGCGGGCGGGGGCGCCGGTCTTGATCTGGCCCGCCTCCACCGCGACCGCGAGGTCGGCGATGGTGGTGTCCTCGGTCTCGCCGGAGCGGTGCGAGAGCACCGTGGTGTAGCCGCTGCGCTGCGCGAGGGCGACCGCGTCGAGCGTCTCGGTGAGCGTGCCGATCTGGTTGACCTTGACGAGGATCGAGTTGGCGACGCCGCGCGTGATGCCGTCGGCGAGGCGCTTCGGGTTCGTGACGAAGAGGTCGTCGCCGACGATCTGCACCTTGGAGCCGAGCTCGGCGGTGAAGTGGTCGTAGCCGGCCCAGTCGTCCTCGTCCAGCGGGTCCTCGATGGTGATGAGGGGGTAGGACGCGACGAGGTCCGAGAAGTACGCCGTCATGTGCGCGGCGTCGACCTTCTGCCCCTCGAACGTGTACGCGCCGTCGGAGAAGAACTCGCTGGACGCCACGTCGAGGCCGAGCGCGATCTGCTTGCCGGGCGTGAAGCCGGCGGACTCGATGGCCTCCATGAGCAGGTCGAGCGCGGCGCGGTTGCTGTCGAGGTTCGGGGCGAAGCCGCCCTCGTCGCCGAGGCCGGTCGACAGGCCCTTCTTCTTCAGCAGGCTCTTGAGCGCGTGGTACGTCTCGACGCCCCAGCGCAGGCCCTCGGAGAAGGTGGACGCGCCGACGGGCAGGATCATGAACTCCTGGATGTCGACGTTGGTGTCCGCGTGCGAGCCGCCGTTGATGACGTTGAGCATGGGGACGGGCAGCGTGTGCGCGTTCGGGCCGCCGAGGTAGCGGTAGAGGGGCAGCTCGGCGGAGTCGGCCGCGGCCTTCGCGACCGCGAGGGAGACGCCGAGGAGCGCGTTGGCGCCGAGGCGGGACTTGTTCTCGGTGCCGTCGAGCTCGATCATCGTGGCGTCGATGATGCGCTGGTCGGCCGCGTCGAGGTCCTGGATGGCGGGGGCGATCTCGTCGCGCACCGCGGCGACGGCCTTCTGGACGCCCTTGCCCAGGTAGCGGCCCGCGTCGCCGTCGCGCAGCTCGTACGCCTCGAACGCGCCGGTCGAGGCGCCGGACGGGACGGCGGCGCGGGTGAACGTGCCGTCCTCCAGGAGCACCTCGACCTCGACGGTCGGGTTGCCCCGGGAGTCGAGGATCTCGCGTGCGTTGACTGCTTCGATGGCTGCCACGGAATGGTCTCCTTGCGTTGCGGTGGGGGGTGGGAAGTCGGGTCCATCCTAGCCGCGGGCCCCTTCCGGGCTGCGGGCGGCGGCGCCCCCGCGCAGGTGTCGCGCAGGTGTCGGATCAGCCGCGCGGGCCGCCGTCGAGCGGTCGCTCCTGCAACGACGCGGCGTCGGCGGTGTCCGCGTCGACCGACGCGAACGTGCGGAAGCCCTGCTGCTTGAGCGCCTCGAGGAGCGGGGCGACGTTCTTGGGGCGCGGCTCGAGCCGCACCCGGCGGCCGGACGCGACGAGCTCCGCCTTGAGGCGCGCGAGCACCGCGACGGGGGTCCGGCGGTCGTGCACGAGCGCGATGGCGTCGGCGTCCTCCGCGGCAGGCAGGACGGCGAGGTCGACGATCCGCTCGAAGCCGATGGAGAAGCCCGCGGCGGGCACGTCCTGGCCGAGGAAGCGGCCGATCATGCCGTCGTAGCGGCCGCCGCCGCCCACCGAGCTGCCGGACGCGGGGTGCGCGATCTCGAAGATCGTGCCCGTGTAGTAGCCCATGCCGCGCACGAGGGTCGGGTCGAAGCGGAGGGTGACGCCCTCGGGGAGGCCGACGAGCGCGTCGGCCAGGGTCTCCAGGTCGGCGACCGCGTCGGGGTCGACGCCCGCGGGGAGGATGCCGGTGATCGCCTCGGCCGTGAGCGGCACGCCGCCGTCGGCGAGCGCGGGCTCGATGCGCTCGAGGATCCCGCCGAGCACGTCGGCCGCGTCGGCCCCGCCCTCGGCGAGCTCGGCCACCACGCCCGCGGCGCCGATCTTGTCGAGCTTGTCGATGCTGATGAGGGCCTGGGCCTGGCGTTCCGGGGCGAAGCCGCAGGAGTCGAGGATCCCGGCGAGGATGCGCCGGTCGTTCACGCGGATGGTGCAGCCCGTGAGGCCGAGCGCCGCGAGCGTGGCCGCGGTGGCGGAGATCAGCTCGACCTCGGCCAGCTGCCCGGCCTCGCCGATGACGTCGATGTCGCACTGCATGAACTGGCGGTAGCGGCCCTTCTGCGGGCGCTCGGCGCGCCAGACCGGCGCCGCCTGGATCGACCGGAAGACGCCCGGCAGCTCGGCGCGGTGCGAGGCGTAGAAGCGTGCGAGCGGCACCGTGAGGTCGAAGCGGAGGCCGAGGTCGGAGAGCGCGAGGACGTCGCCGGAGTCGGCGGCCGCGCGCAGGTCGTCACCCGAGAGGCCGCGCTTCAGCACGGAGTAGGCGAGCTTCTCGTTGTCGCCGCCGAGGCCCGCGTGCAGCCGGCCGGACTCCTCGACGACGGGGGTCTCGATCTCGTCGAAGCCGTGCGCGCGGTAGGTGCGGCGGATGATCGCGAGCGCCTGCTCGCGGCGGGCCTTCTCTGCGGGCAGGAAGTCGCGCATGCCGCGGGGCGGCGTGATCTGCTGGGGCATCCCCCGATTCTGTCAGGCGGCGGGCGACGGCTCGGGCGGTGCGGGCGGTCGGGCCTGGCCGGTCAGGTCGAGCCACGGCTCGATGCGCGGCGAGAACGAGTCGATGAGCGCCTCGAAGCCGCGGAGCGCCCGGGCGCGATCGCCGGAGATCACGAAGTCGAACTGCAGGCCGTAGGAGCCGGCCTGGAGGAGGTCCGCGGTGTCGACCGCGACGTCCTCGGGGACGCCGTGGGCGAGCATCCACTCGAGCCCGAAGCGCCGCCAGGCCGACACGCTCGCGATGGCGTGCGGCCGGACGATGCCGTCGCGCGTGCGGAGGAGCGCCGCCTCGAACTCGAGGCGCTGGAAGTCGCGGTTGACGTCGGTGAGGCGCCAGCTCCAGGCGCGGGTCGCCCACTCCCGCAGCCGGTCGGGCGGGATCGTGCGGGGATCGCCCTCCACCATCTCCGCCTGGCGCTGGTCGATCGCGTCCATCGCGGCCTCGAGCAGCCGCTCCTTCGAGCCGAAGTGGTAGACGAGCACGAACGTGCTCTCCCCCAGCGCGTCGGCGAGGCCGCGGAACGTCACCGACTGGAGCGGGTGCGCGCGGAGGTGGTCGAGGATGTGGGCCAGCAGGCCCTGGCGGCGATGGGGATCCGGAGCGGCCACGTCTCACCATAACAACCGTGATGGACAGGTGGCGAAGCCCGTTACCGTGTGGATGCCCAGGTCTGTCCGCCGTCTCCTTCGGGTGGAGGCGTCGGACACGGCGGCCCGGGATCGGGTAAATCCCGGGCGACGCCCCCGCGGGCCGGACCTCGCCTCAGGCGCTCCGGCCCGCGTCGGGGGAGGCGACGCCGCCCTCCTCGTCGCCCGCCCCGCTCGTCCCGGGGGCCGGCTCCGCCGCGCGGATCTCCGCGGTCAGCGAGCGCAGCGTCGTCCGCAGCGCGCGCTCCGCGTCGAGGCCGCGCGACCGGGCCGACACGACGATCGCGAGCAGCAGCCGGCCGAGGTCGTCCTCGTCGTCGACCGGGATGGCGGCGGGCGCGTCCGCGTCGAGCAGGCCGATGCGCTCGGCGCGGCCGAGGAGCTTGTCGGCGAGGGCGAGGGACGGCATGGACATGGGGATCCCGTCGACGACGCTCGTGCGCGCCCGCTTCTCGCGGTCCTTGGCCGCGCCCCAGACGCGGAGCACGTCCTCGACGGTGTCGGCGCGCTCCTCGCCGAAGACGTGCGGGTGGCGGCGCACCATCTTCTCGGTGGCGGTGCGCGCGACGTCGGCGAGGTCGAAGCCCTCCCCCTCGGTGCGCGCGATGTCGGCGTGGAAGACGACCTGCAGCAGCACGTCGGCGAGCTCCTCGCGGATGCCCGGCACGTCGTCCGTCTCGATGGCCTCGACCAGCTCGTGGCTCTCCTCGAGGAGGTACGGGACGAGCGAGCGGTGGGTCATGCCGCGGTTCCAGACGCAGCCGTCGGGCGCGCGGAGGACGGCCATGGCCTGCGCGAGGCCGGCGACGGCGTCGACGGAGGCGTCGGAGGAGGAGGAGGACGGGGATGCGGGCTCGCTCATCCGGCCATCCTCGCATCGGGCCCCCGGTAGGCTGTGGGTCGGTGTGCCGGGAAGTCTGGTCGGCGGCGGGTGACCGTCTCCCCCTCCCCCGACCCCGGAAGGCGCACATGACCGCCCTCATCCGCTCCGAGCGCATCGCCGCCGGACTCCTCCTCCTCGCCGCCGTCGTCGGCCTCGTCGTCGCGAACATGCCAGCCGGCGCCGGCCTCATCGCGTGGGCCGACGGCCACCTCGCCGTCCCCGCGATCGGCGTCGACCTGTCGCTCCGCCACTGGGTGAGCGACGGGCTGCTCGTCGTCTTCTTCTTCATCGTCGCCGTGGAGCTGAAGCACGAGTTCCTCGCCGGCGGGCTGAACAGCGTCTCCGCGGCGCTCGTCCCCGCGATCGCGGCGGTCGGCGGTGTGGTCGTGCCCGCGGGCGTCTACCTCGCGATCACCGCCGGCAGCGGCTTCGAGCGCGGCTGGCCCGTGCCCACCGCCACCGACATCGCCTTCGCGCTCGGCGTGCTCGCCGTCTTCGGCCGGGGCCTCCCGGCCGCCGTGCGCGTGTTCCTCCTGGCCCTCGCGGTGCTCGACGACCTCATCGCCATCGGGATCATCGCGGTCTTCTTCACGACCGACCTCGCGATCGTGCCGCTCGTCGTCGCCGTGGTCGGCGTCGTGCTCTTCGCCGTGGTCGGCCGCCTCGGCGTCGGGCGCACGGGCGCGCTCCGCGTCGCGGTCGTCGCGCTGCTCGTGGTCATCGCCCTCGTCACCTGGTGGGCCACGCTCTCCTCGGGGATCCACGCGACCATCGCCGGCGTCGCCCTCGGGTTCGCGCTCCCCCGCCTCTCGGGCCTCCGCGCGGCGCACGCGCTGGAGCCCCTCTCGAACGGGATCGTGCTGCCGCTGTTCGCGTTCTCCGCCGCGCTCGTCGCGATCCCCGCGGTGGGCCTCGCGGAGCTGGCGCCCGCCTTCTGGGGCATCGCGCTCGCGCTCCCGCTCGGCAAGCTCGTGGGCATCACCGCGGGCGGGCTCCTCGGCGCGTGGGTCGCGCGCCGACGCGGATCCGCGGGCGGCCTCGCCGTGCCCGACCTCGTGACCGTCTCGCTCCTCGGCGGGATCGGCTTCACGGTGTCGCTGCTCATGAGCGAGCTCGCGTTCGCGGGCCTCGACGAGGTGCGCGACGAGGGCACGCTCGCGGTGCTGCTCGGCTCGGGCGTCTCGATCGTCGCGGCGGCCGTCACCCTGTCGATCCGCAGCCGCCGTGCCCGCCGCGAGGGCGCCTCGGCGGACGGGGACGACGCGTCGCGCGACGACTTCCCGGCGCACGTGGACGGCGGACCGGCCCGCGCCTAGGCGCCGAGCGGCGACCCGCCGTCGGGTCACGCCTTCGGCGCGGACTCCTTCGCGGCCGGCGCCGGCTCCACCGTGAACACGGCGTCGAGGAGCTGCCGCACCCAGTCGACGAGCTCGGCGTCGGGCAGCGGCTCGCCGTCGCGCTTGGGCAGGGGCACGGTGACCGCGTTGGTCTGCGCGAACAGGCGGCTGCCCGGGTACATGCGCTGCAGGCGCACCTGCTTGCTGTCGGCGAGGTCGGCCGGCGCGATGCGCAGGTTCGGCCCCATGGCGACGACCTCGCTGAGCCCGGCCCGCTGCGCGACCCGGCGCAGGCGCGACACCCGCACGAGGTTGTCGACCTCCACGGGCGGCTCGCCGTAGCGGTCCGACAGCTCCTCGATGACCCGGTCGATCTGGTCGTCGGTGGCCGTGGGCGAGGCCGCCGTCGAGAGCTTCTGGTACGCCTCGAGGCGCAGCCGCTCGCTGTCGACGTACTCCTCGGGGATGTGCGCGTCGACCGGCAGCTCGAGCCGCAGCTCGGTCTGGCCCTCCGCGACGTCGCCGCGGAAGGTGGAGACGGCCTCGCCGATCATCCGCAGGTAGAGGTCGAAGCCGACGCCCTGGATGTGGCCCGACTGCTCGCCGCCCAGCAGGTTGCCGGCGCCGCGGATCTCGAGGTCCTTGAGCGCGACCTGCATGCCCGAGCCCAGCTCGTTGTTCGCCGCGATCGTGGACAGCCGGTCGTGCGCCGTCTCGGACAGCGGCTTGTCGGCGTCGTAGAGGAAGTACGCGTACGCGCGCTCCCGGCCACGGCCGACGCGGCCGCGCAGCTGGTGCAGCTGGCTGAGGCCGTACTTGTCGGCCCGGTCGATGATGAGCGTGTTCGCGTTGGCGATGTCGAGGCCGGTCTCGATGATGGTGGTCGAGACGAGCACGTCGAACTTCCGCTCCCAGAAGTCGACGATGACCTGCTCCAGCATCGCCTCGCTCATCTTGCCGTGGGCCACGGCGACGCGCGCCTCGGGCACCAGCTCCGCCAGCTCCGACGCCACGCGGTTGATGCTCGAGACGCGGTTGTGCACGAAGAAGACCTGGCCCTCGCGCAGCAGCTCGCGGCGGATCGCCGCGGCGATCTGCTTCTCGCTGTTGGGGCCCACGAACGTGAGGATCGGGTGCCGGTCCTCCGGCGGGGTGGCGAGCGTGGACATCTCGCGGATGCCCGTGACCGCCATCTCGAGCGTGCGCGGGATGGGCGTGGCCGACATCGCGAGGATGTCCACGTTGGCCTTCAGCTTCTTCAGCGCGTCCTTGTGCTCGACGCCGAACCGCTGCTCCTCGTCGATGATGACGAGCCCCACGTCCTTGAACGCGATGCTGCCCGTGAGCAGCCGGTGCGTGCCGATGACGACGTCGACCGAGCCGTCCTCGAGCCCCTTGATGGTCTCGCGCGACTCCTTGTCGGTCTGGAATCGGCTGAGCTGACGCAGGTGCACGGGGAACCCGGCGAAGCGCTCGGAGAACGTCTCGAAGTGCTGCTTCACGAGGAGCGTCGTGGGCACGAGCATCACGACCTGCTTGCCGTCCTGCACGGCCTTGAACGCGGCGCGCACGGCGATCTCCGTCTTGCCGAAGCCGACGTCGCCCGAGACCAGGCGGTCCATGGGGATGGGGCTCTCCATGTCGCGCTTGACCTCGTCGATGACGGTGAGCTGGTCGGGCGTCTCCATGAAGGGGAACGCCTCCTCGAGCTCGCGCTGCCACGGGGTGTCCGGCGGGAAGGAGTGCCCGCGCGACGCCATGCGCGCGGAGTACAGCTTCACGAGCTCGACGGCGATGTCGCGGACGGCTCGGCGGGCCTTGCCCTTGGCGGCGGCCCAGTCGCTGCCGCCCATCTTGCTGAGGGCCGGCTCCTCGCCGCCGACGTAGCGGCTGAGCAGGTCGAGCTGGTCGGTGGGCACGAAGAGCTTGTCGCCCGGGTAGCCGCGCTTCGAGGGCGCGTACTCGATGACGAGGTACTCGCGACGGGTCTTCACGGCGTTGCGGCCGCCGGACGAGACCTCGCGCTGCGTGAGCTCGACGAACTTGCCGATGCCGTGCGTGGTGTGCACGACGTGGTCGCCCGGCTTCAGCTGAAGCGGGTCCACCACGTTCTTGCGGCGCGTGGCGAGCTTCTTGACCTGGCGGCTGTCGTAGCCGGCGGCGCGGCCGTAGAACTCGCTCTCGGTGAGGAGCGCGAGCTGGATCTCGGGCATCTCGAAGCCCGCGTCGATCGCGGCGCGCAGGAGGTAGGCGACGCCCGCCTCGGGCTCCGCGGGGAACTCCTCGACCACGCGCGCGGGCACGCCCGCCTCGCGGAGGACGGTGTCGGCGCGCTCGACGAGGCCGGATCCCTGGGCGACGACGCCCACGCTCCAGCCGGCCGCGAGGCGCTCGCGCACGTGCTCGATGGCGCCGTCGGCGTTGCCCGCGAAGCTCGGCACGGGATCCGCCTCGATGCGGACGGTCATGACCTCGTCGATCCCCAGGTCCTCCGGCAGCACGTCGGTGGCCTGGAAGCCGGACAGGGTCCACCAGCGGCGCGGGCCGCGGGCGTCGCGCAGGCGGCCGAGCGAGAGGAAGTCGCCGGATGCGAGGTCGATGGGCGCCTGCGCGCCCGCGGTGGCGGCGTTCCACGCGGCGTCGAGGAACTCGCGGTTCGTGTCGGCGAGGCTCTGCGCGCGGGTGGACACCCGCTCGGGCGAGACGACGGCGATGGCCGCGTCGACCGGCAGGTAGTGCGTGACGGGGACCAGCTTGTCGACGAGCGCCGGCGCGAGCGACTCCATGCCCTCCACCGGGATGCCCTCGGCGATCTTGGCGAGCATCTGCTGCAGGTTCGGGAACTCGTGCTGCATCTCGCGGGCGCGCTGGCGCACGGGCGCGCTCAGCAGCAGCTCCCGGCTCGGCGGCAGCTCGACGGAGTCGACCGTCTCCTCGAGCGAGCGCTGGTCGGCGACCGCGAACGGGCGCATCTGGTCGACCTCGTCGCCGAAGAACTCGACGCGCACGGGGTGGTCGGAGACCGGCGGGAAGACGTCGAGGATGCCGCCGCGCACCGCGAACTCGCCGCGGCGCGTGACCATGTCGACGCGCGAGTACGCGAGGTCGACGAGCCGCACGGCGAGCTCGGACAGGTCGTGGCCGCGGCTGCCGGTGGTGAGCTGCACGGGCGCGAGCTCGGTGAGGTTGTCGGCGACGGGCTGCAGGGCCGCGCGCACGGAGGCGACGATGACGAGCGGACGGACCTCGGCGGCCGGCACCTCGCGGGCCCCCGCCCCGAGCGCGGCGTGCCACGCCTCCATGCGGCGGAGGGCGTGGATCCGCTTGCCGACGATCTCGGCGCTCGGGCTCAGCCGCTCGTGCGGCAGCGTCTCCCAGGCCGGGAACTCGAGGATCTCGGCGTCCGGCAGCACGGCGTCGAGGCTGCGGCGCATGCCCTCGGACTCGCGGCCGGTGGCGGTGACGACGAGCAGGCACCCCGGGATGCCGCGCTGGATGCGCTGGCGGAGGAGCCCCGCGAGCAGCGGCCCCTGGAGCCCCTCGGTGAGGGAGAAGTCGGCGTCGCGGGAGGCCGATGCGAGGGCGTCGTCGAACGTGGAGGCGCGCGAGAGCGCCGGGATCAAGCCCTGGAGGATCACCAGATGATCGTACGCGCCGCCGCCGACACGGCCGCCGCCGTCCGCCGTGGGCGGACGCGCGGATCCCGCGGCGGGATCAGGACGCGGCGGTGTGGAAGCGCAGCTGCGCCGCGATGAGGCCGTCGGACGCGATCATCTCCACGGCGTCGGCCGCGTCCTCCAGGACGTTCGGCAGCACCTGCCGCTCGGTCGAGGAGAAGGGCTTGAGCACGAAGTCGGCCGCGTCCTGGCGGCCGGGCGGGCGGCCGATGCCGATGCGCACGCGCGTGAAGTCGCCCGTGCCCGCCGAGGAGATGATGTCGCGGATCCCGTTGTGGCCGCCGTGCCCGCCGCCCTGCTTGAGCTTCATGGAGTCGAAGGGGATGTCGAGCTCGTCGTGCGCGACGACGAGCTGGGACGCCTCCAGCGAGAAGTACTTGAGGAGGTTCGCGACCGGGCCGCCGGACAGGTTCATGAACGAGTTCGGCTTCGCCAGGATGAGCTTCGGCCCGCCCGGGACGGCGCGCCCCTCCGCGACCTGCGCGTTGGCGCGGTGCGAGCGGAACGTGGCGCGCATCCGGTCGGCGAGCACGTCGAGCGCCATCTGGCCGACGTTGTGCCGCGTGCCCGCGTACTGCGGTCCGGGGTTGCCGAGGCCGACCACGAGCAGGGTCCGGTCGTCCACGTGCGCTCTCCTCGGTAGGTCGATGGCATCCGGGGGCGGATGCGCGGAGCCCGCCGGCTGTCGCCGGTGTCCCGGACGGCGGCCGACGGGCTCCGTGGTGCTGTCGTGCTGGTGGTGCGGTGCCGCACGGGGCGGCGACGCGGCGCGGGGCCGCGCGGGTGCTACTTGGCCGAGTCGTCCGACTGGTCGCCCGTGGCGCCCTCGTCGGTGACCGTGACGTCCGCGTCGCCCTCGGCGACGACGTCCTCGTCCACCGCGTCGGTGGTGAGGTCGAGCTGCGGGACGGAGACCGCGAGCACGAGCGTGTCGGGGTCGGTGACCAGCGTGGCGCCGGCGGGGAGGGTGACCTGGCCGGCCGTGACCTGCGCGCCCTCCTCGAAGCCCTCGATGGAGACGACGAAGGACTCGGGGATGTGCGTGGCCTCGACGTCGACCGTGATGGACGTGTTCTCGAGGGAGTGGATCGTGCCGGGGTAGGACTCGCCCTCGACGTGGATCGGGACCTCGACCTCGACGCGCTCGCCCTTGCGGACGACGATGAGGTCGACGTGCTCGATGATCTGGCGCACGGGGTCCTTCTGGACGTCCTTCACCAGCGCGAGCTGCGGCGTGCCCTCGATGTCGAGCGTGATGATCTGGTTCGCCTTGCGGATGATGAGCATGAGCTCGTGGCCCGGCAGCGTGACGTGCTGCGGGTCGGTGCCGTGGCCGTAGATGACCGCGGGGATCTTGCCGACCGCGCGGATCTTGCGGGCCGCGCCCTTGCCGAACTGCGTGCGCAGCTCCGCGGTGAGGTTGTTGTCAACCATGGTGTCGCTCCTAGTGCGGCCCGTGAGGGCTCGCGTCGTGTGTGTGTCGTCTGCTCGAACGCTTGCGCGTGAGGAATGAGGTGCGAGCCCCGTCCACCGCGTCGATAACGGACCGCCGCCGCGCTCGCGCACGGCTCCTGCGATCCCTCGCCGAAGTTCAACCCCCGATGCTACCGGACGGACGGCTCCCCGGTCGACGCGGCGTCGGCATCGGGCGCGGGCGATCCCGCCGCGGGCGGCGTGGACTGCCCGACCCGGAGGCGCAGGCCGTCGTGCACGCCGTCGACGACGTCCTCGAACGCCACCGGCGTCCCGAGCGTCGCCGAGACGTAGACGCTGACCACGGTCGCGAGCGAGAGGAACGCGTCGTCGACCGTGACGCCGGCCGGGCGGCCGCTGCGCAGCGCGTCCGCGATGTCGTCGTACTGGCGGTAGTGGCCCTCGAGGTACGTGTTGTCGAGGCGCGGCGAGCGCGGCAGGTCGGCGGCGTGGATCTCGAGCTCGGCGTCGTTCCGCACGTCCGCCTGCGCGGGCACGCCCGACTCGGGCGCCGCGTGGAAGTAGGTGAGGGATCCGGCCTCGATGACGGCGGTCCCGCGCGTGCCCTGCACCTGCACGCGGGTGTCGAGGCCCGGGTACCCCGCGGTCGTCGCCTGCATGGTGGCGAGCGCGCCGGACGCGAACCGGATCACCGCGACCGCGACGTCCTCCACCTCGATGCCGTCGTGCGCCAGCAGCGCCGTCTGCGCGTAGACCTCGACCGGCCGGCCGAGGTAGGAGACGAGCAGGTCGAGCGTGTGCACGCCCTGGTTCATGAGCGCGCCGCCGCCGTCGAGGTCCCACGTGCCGCGCCAGTGGCCGGAGTCGTAGAAGCCCTGGCTGCGCCACCACGGCGCGGTCGCGACCGCGGAGGTGAGGCGGCCGAGGCGGCCCGAGCGGACGGCCCGGTCGACGATGACGCTCGACGGGTTGAAGCGGTGCTGGCTGATGACCGTGGAGAGGATCCCCCGCCCGGCGGCCTCGCGCGCGAGCTCGGCGATGCGGCGGCCGCGCGCCAGGTCGACGTCGAGCGGCTTCTCGATGACGACGTGCAGGCCGGCGGCGAGCGCCTCCTCGGCCAGGCCGATGTGCAAGCCGCTCGGCGTGCAGATGACGACGAGCTCGGCGCCGTCGGCCCGGATCATGTCGCCGAGGTGCGCGAACACGCGCGGCCGGTCGGCGCGCAGCTCGTCGACGACCACGTCGGCCAGCTCCTCGGCGGTGTCGGACGCGACGTCGACCAGCGCGGCGACGCGGAACTCGGGGTGCTCGGCGAGGACGCGCGCGTGGTGCGTGCCGATGACGCCGCAGCCGACGATGGCGACGCGGATGGGCTCGTGGACGGCGGCCGCGGGGGCGCCGTCCCCCGTGGCGGCCGCGGGGGCGGCGTCGGCGGCGCGGATCGCGGCGGACGGCTCCGGCGGCGCTCCGGCCGCGTGGCGCGGGGCGTCCGCGGATGCGGCGGCGTGCGGCACGTCGTCGTCGGACCGGGCCTCGCGGACGAGCGCGGGCACGTCCGCCTCGGGCACCGCCGCGGCGGGCTCGGTCGACGTGGCCGGTGCGTCGTCGACGCGGTCGGGCGACGCCGTGCGGCCGCCGGGCAGCAGCTCGCGGACGGCGGCGTCGGCGAGCGCGACGGGATCGTCGGTGATGTCGAGCGTGATCCCCGGCTCGTCGTCGCCGAGCGGCTCGAGCGTGCGCAGCTGCGAGGCCAGGAGGCTCGACGGCATGAAGTGGCCCGCGCGGGAGCCCAGGCGCTCGACCAGCAGCTCGTGGTCGCCCGCGAGGTGGACGAAGACGGCGTCGGGCGCGGCCGCGCGGAGGATGTCGCGGTAGGAGCGCTTCAGCGCGCTGCACGCGACGACGGGTCCGCCCTCGGGTCGGCCGGCGAGCGCACGGCCCACGTCCTCGAGCCAGGGGCGGCGGTCGTCGTCGTCGAGGGCGTGGCCCTCGGCCATCTTGCGGCGGTTGGCCGCGGGGTGCAGGTCGTCGCCGTCGAGGAACGGGACCCCGGCGTCCTGGGCGAGCAGCTCGCCCACCGTCGACTTGCCGGATCCGGAGACCCCCATCACGATCACGGGCGGGAACGGGCGGACGGCGTCGATGCGGATCACTCCCTGCGGTTCGGTGAGGAACTCGTGCGGCGCGACCGTCTCGGTGGCGCTCGTCCATCCTACGAGACGCTCCCCGGGGACCGGCTGACGCCCGGGAGGCCGGGCGTAGCCTGAGCAGCACTGTCGACAAGGAGGCATCAGATGTCAGATGACCAGCAGGCCACGGCGAACATCGGGGTGGTGGGGCTCGCGGTGATGGGCTCGAACCTCGCCCGCAACCTCGCCAGCCGCGAGGGCAACACGGTCGCGGTGTACAACCGCACCACCCAGAAGACCACCGACCTCATCGAGGAGCACCCCGAGGCCGGCTTCGTCGCCGCCACCACGGTCGAGGAGTTCGCGGCCTCGCTGCAGCGGCCCCGCACCGCGATCATCATGGTCAAGGCCGGACGCGGCACGGACGCCGTGATCGAGCAGCTGACCGAGGCGTTCGAGGAGGGCGACATCATCGTGGACGGCGGCAACGCGCTGTTCACCGACACCATCCGCCGCGAGAAGGAGGTCCGCGCGAAGGGCCTCCACTTCGTCGGCGCCGGCATCTCCGGCGGCGAGGAGGGCGCGCTCAAGGGCCCGAGCATCATGCCCGGCGGCACCGCGGAGGCGTACGAGACGCTCGGCCCCATCCTCGAGTCGATCGCCGCGGTCGCGGAGGGCAAGCCCTGCGTCACCCACATCGGCACCGACGGCGCCGGCCACTTCGTGAAGATGATCCACAACGGCATCGAGTACGCCGACATGCAGCTCATCGCCGAGTCGTTCGACCTGCTGCGCCGCGTCGGCGGCCACGAGCCGGACGCCATCGCGGACGTGTTCGAGGAGTGGAACGGGGGCGACCTCGAGTCGTACCTCATCGAGATCACCGCGGAGGTGCTCCGCCAGAAGGACGCGTCGAGCGGGAAGCCGCTCGTCGACGTGATCGTCGACCAGGCCGGATCCAAGGGCACGGGCGTCTGGACGGTGCAGAACGCGGTGGGCCTCGGCGTGCCGGTCGGCGGGATCGCGGAGGCCGTGTTCGCGCGCGCCGTGTCCTCGAAGCCCGAGCAGCGGAAGGCCGTGCAGGCCACCATCACGAGCCGCCCCGAGATCCAGTCCGGCGGCGACACCTTCGAGGACGACGTGCGCGCCGCGCTCTACGCGAGCAAGGTCGTCGCTTACGCGCAGGGCTTCGACGCGATCATCGCGGGCGCGAAGGAGTACGGCTGGGACATCGACAAGGGCAAGGTCGCGGAGATCTGGCGCGGCGGCTGCATCATCCGCGCCCAGTTCCTCAACCGCATCGTCGAGGCGTACGAGAAGGACTCCGGCCTCGCGACGCTGCTCGAGGACCCGTACTTCGCGAAGGCCGTCGCCGACGGCGAGCAGGCGTGGCGCCGGGTCGTCTCGGTCGCCGCGCTGTCGGGGATCCCGGTCCCCGGCTTCGCCTCGGCCCTCAGCTACTACGACTCGCTCGCCTCCGAGCGCCTGCCCGCCGCCCTCGTGCAGGGCCAGCGCGACTTCTTCGGCGCGCACACGTACCACCGCACCGACAAGGAGGGTACCTTCCACACGCTGTGGTCCGGCGACCGCTCCGAGGTCGAGGCGGAGGACACGCACTAGCCGGTCCGCTGACCGACGCCGACGCCCCGCCGCCCCTCGTGGGCGGCGGGGCGTCTGTCACACTGGACCGGATGGACGACGACGAGCACCCGGAGCTCGCGGGCTACGAGCCGCACCGCCCGCGGAGCCTGCGCAGCCGGCGCACCCTGCTCGTGATGCGGGTCGTCGTCGTGGTCGGGATCGTGAGCCTGCTGCTCCCCGGCGCCGTCACGATGGTGCGCGTCGGCGCGAGCACGGCCGACATGGCCTGCGCCGACTTCGTGCGCTTCGAGCGGCCCGACGCGCCCTCCTACGAGGTGCGGTTCCAGCTCTTCGGCCCCGGGTTCCTGGGCTACGAGTGCTACACGCGCTACGCCTTCGGCGGCGACGAGCACATCGTCTCGCTCGGGCTCATCCCCTCGGGGCGCGTCGCCCGCGAGGTCGTCGAGCGGAACTCCGAGGACTGACGCCGGGCCGCCCGCAGGCGGCCCGGATCCGGCGCTCGGGCCTAGGCCGCGCCGTCGAACATGCTGGTGACGGATCCGTCGTCGAACACCTCGTGGATCGCGCGGGCGAGCAGCGGCGCGATGGGCAGCACCGTGAGCTTGTCCCAGCGCTTCTCCTCGGGGATCGGCAGGGAGTCCGTGACGACGACCGAGTCGATGTGCGGGCTGTTCAGGATCTGCGTGGCCGGGTCCGAGAAGACCGCGTGCGTGGCCGCGACGACGACGCCCGTGGCGCCGTTCTTCTTCAGCGCCTCGGCGGCGGAGACGATGGTGCGGCCGGTGTCGATGAGGTCGTCGACCAGGAG
Organism: Clavibacter zhangzhiyongii; assembly: GCF_014775655.1. NCBI lineage: Bacteria > Bacillati > Actinomycetota > Actinomycetes > Micrococcales > Microbacteriaceae > Clavibacter > Clavibacter zhangzhiyongii. The sequence goes on from NZ_CP061274.1 coordinate 2,440,078, forward strand.
GCAGACGCGGCCCTCCACATCGCCCACGATCTCGTGCACGGTGACCTGGTTGTGCACCTTCGGGTCGCGGCGCTTGTGGATGATGGCGAGCGGCGCGCCGAGCTTGTCGCTCCAGATGTCGGCGACGCGGACGCGGCCCATGTCGGGCGACACGACCGTGAGCGTCGTGGAGTCGAGCACGGAGCGCATGTGCTCGAGGAGCACGGGCATCGCGAAGAGGTGGTCGACGGGGCCGTCGAAGAAGCCCTGGATCTGGGCGGCGTGCAGGTCGACCGACATGATGCGGTCGGCGCCGGCGGCCTTGAAGAGATCCGCGACGAGACGGGCGGAGATCGGCTCGCGGCCGCGGCCCTTCTTGTCCTGGCGGGCATACGGGTAGAACGGCGCGACCACCGTGATGCGCTTGGCGGAGGCGCGCTTCAGGGCGTCCACCATGATGAGCTGCTCCATGAGCCACTCGTTGATGGGCGCCGTGTGCGACTGGATGACGAACGCGTCGCTGCCGCGCACGCTCTCGTCGTAGCGGATGTACAGCTCGCCGTTGGCGAAGGTCCGCGCGTCGGTGTGCACGAGGGACGTCTCGAGCTCCTCCGCGATCTGCTCGGCGAGCTCAGGGTGCGCTCGCCCGGTGACGAGGACCAGCCGCTTCTCACCAGCAGTCTTGATTGCGGGCACGGGACTCCGTTTCATCAGTGCTGCTCGGTGTTCTCGGCACCGGACGCGTCGTCCGGGTGCCCGTCGGCTGCCTCGACGGCGGCCCGGGCCTCGGGGGTGCCCGGTCGCTTGGCCTCGGTCCAGCCGACCATGTTGCGTTGCGGCGCCACCGAGATGCCGAGTGCGCCGGGTGGGACGTCCTTGCGGATGACGGCACCGGCACCCGTGTAGGAGCCGGTACCGATCCTAACGGGTGCCACGAGGACGTTCCGCGAGCCGAGGTGCACGTGGTCGCCCACCTCGGTGCGGTGCTTGGCGACGCCGTCGTAGTTCGCGAAGATCGCGCCCGCGCCGATGTTCGAGTGCTCGCCGACGGTCGCGTCGCCCACGTAGCTGAGGTGCGGGACCTTGCTGTGCGCGCCGATCTCGGCGTTCTTCGTCTCGACGTAGGCGCCGATCTTGCCGCCCTCGCCGAGGCGCGTGCCGGGGCGGAGGTAGGAGAACGGGCCCACGGTCGCGCGGGCGCCGATGACGCTGAGGTCCGCGTCGGTGCGGCGCACCTCCGCGTCCTCGCCGACCTCGGTGTCGCGGAGCGTCGTGTCGGGGCCGACGGTCGCGCCCGCGGCGACCGTGGAGGCGCCGAGGACCTGCGTGCCCGGGAGGATCGTGACGTCGGCGGCGAGCGTGGCCTTCACGTCGATCCAGGTGGTGCGCGGGTCCTGGATCGTGACGCCCGCGAGCTGCCAGCGGCGGATGATGCGGGCGTTCAGCTCGGTCGCCGCGGCCGTGAGCTGCACGCGGTCGTTGATGCCGGCGACGAGCCAGCTGTCGCGCACGGGCAGGGCCTCGATGGAGCCGCCCGCGCGACGGATCACGTCCGCCGCGTCGGTGAGGTACTTCTCGCGCTGCGCGTTGTCCGTGCCGATGACGCCGAGCGTCTGCCGGAGCGCCTCGGCGTCGAAGACGTAGACGCCCGCGTTGACCTCGTCGATGCGCAGCTGCTCGCCGGTCGCGTCCTTCTGCTCGACGATGGCCTCGAAGGCCCCGTCCTGGCCGCGGATGATGCGGCCGTTGCCGGTCGGGTCGTCGAGGCGGGCGGTGAGGAGCGTGAGGTCGTTGCGCGCCTGGCGGTGCGCGGAGACGAGGGAGCGGAGGGTCGCGGCGTCCAGCAGCGGCACGTCGCCCGAGAGCACGACGACCTGGCCGGTGAACCCTTCGGGCAGGGCCGTGATGCCCACCTCGACCGCGCGGCCCGTGCCGGGGATCTCGTCCTGGTCGACGACGAGCGCCTGCGGCGACAGCGCGTTCACGACCTCGACGACCTGGTCGCGCTCGTGCCGGACGACGGTGACGATGTGGCGGGCGCCGAGCTCCTCCGCGGTCGCGAGCACGTGGCCGACGAGCGGCAGGCCGGCCAGCGCGTGCAGGACCTTGGGCAGGCGCGAGCGCATGCGGGTGCCCTGGCCGGCCGCGAGGATCACGACGGCGATGGAGGGGCTGCGCGGCTCGCCGTCCACGTCGAGCTCGCCCGTCACGATGGGGATCTCGCGGGTCCTCGGCGTGCTGTCTGACTCGGTCATCGCGATCTCCCTGGTCCTGTTGCGTCTCTCCGGCGCGGCCGGCGGGCGTCGCTCCGCCCCCAGGATTCGAACCTGGACCTCACAGCTCCAAAGGCTGAAGTGCTGCCGTTACACCAAGGCGGACCGCTCACGGCCCGGCCGTGCGCAGGTCGAGTCTGCCAGAGGTGCCCGCGGCCCGAGACCGGGCGCGTCGGGCGGTCAGGCGCCGGGGGCGCGGCGTCGGCGGAGGGCGCCGCGGATCCGGAGCAGGAGGAACAGCGCACCGGAGACCGCGATCCCGACGGCCCCGCCGATGAGCACGCGCGCGTCGAACGCGCCGTGCGGGAAGGGCCACACCTGGCTGAGGAGGGCGGCGCTGCCGAGCAGGCCCGGGGCCAGCACCAGCGCGACCACGGCCTCCTGCCGGGGGAGCATCTGCTCGGTCCCGCGGCGCCGATCACGGATGGCGGTGCCGATGACGCCCGTCCACAGCGGCGCCGCGAGGACGAGGTTCGCGACCGGGGCGAGGAGGAGCGCGACGAGGAAGGACAGGGCCAGGGCGCCCACGTACCACCACGGCATGACGGAGCGGACGGAGGGGAGGTCGGCCATGCCCTCACGCTAGCGACCGGGCGTCGGCCGCCGGACCGGCATGATGGGGGGATGCCCAGCCGCGACGAGGTCGACCGCATCGTCGACGCGTGGCGGCGCGAGCGGCCCGACCTCGACTTCTCGCCGCTCGAGGTGCTGTCGCGGGTCGGGCGGCTGTCACGGCTCCTCGAGCGCGCCCGGCGCTCGGCGTTCCAGGAGTCCGAGCTCGAGTCGTGGGAGTTCGACGTGCTGTCGGCGCTGCGGCGGGCGGGCGATCCCTACCAGCTGAGCCCCAAGGCGCTCCTGCAGCAGACCCTCGTCTCCTCCGGCACCATGACGAACCGCATCGACCGGCTCGTGGCGCGGGGACTCGTGGAGCGGCGGACGGACCCGCACGACGGGCGCGGGATCCTCGTGGTCATGTCGGACGCCGGGCGCTCGCGGGTCGACACGGCGATCACGCGGCTCGTGGCCGAGGAGGCCGAGCTGCTCGAGACGATGCCGGCCGCCGACCGCGGCGTGCTCGCGGGGCTGCTGCGGCAGCTCATCCTCGACCTCGACGACGACGGGGCCTGACGCCCGCTCAGGCGTGGGCGACGCAGCGGCGCGCAGCCGGGCGGATCTCGAGCCGGCCCGCCGGGATGGCCTCGTCGCAGACCTCGCAGCGGCCGTAGGCGCCGGCGTCGAGCCGCGCGACCGCGGCGTCGACGTCGGCGAGGCGCACGCGGGCCTCGCGGATCATCGCGTCGGACTGCGAGCGCTCGAACGCGAGGGTCGCGCCCTCGGGGTCGTGCTCGTCGTCGGAGTTCGCGTCCTGGCGGGCCTCGACGATGGCGGCCACGTCACGGTCGAGCCCGCGGATGAGGGCGAGCGTGTCGGCCCGCAGCACGGCGAGGGCCGTGCGCGGGTCGACGGGGGCGGGATCCTCCGGCACGCGACGGCTAGGCGGCGACGAGCGCGTGCGCGTCGGCCAGCAGCTCCACCGAGCGGAGGCGCTCGGACGTCTGCTGCGACGCGTGCCCGACGATGACCTCGTCGACGCCCGCCTGCTCCGCGAAGCGGTTCGCGTAGTCGGACACCTCGGCGCCCGTGCCGATGCCGGTGTAGGTCATCATGCTCGCGACGTGGGCGCCGACGGGGGCCTCGAGGAGGCGGTCGAGCTCGTCGTCGGTGAAGGTCTGCGTGGCCGGGATCTGGCCGCTCTGGCGGAGCAGCATCATGAGCCGCGCGCGGCGGACGCCGGCGAACTGCCGCTCGGCGTCGGCGCGGTCGTCGGCGGCGATGGCGTTGATGCCCGCGATCGCGTAGGGCGCGTCGAGCTGCTCCGAGGGGCGGAAGTCGCGGCGGTAGATCGCGACGGCGTCGAGGAGCATGTCGGGCGCGAAGTGGGAGGCGAAGGCGAACGGCAGGCCGAGCGCCGCGGCGAGCTGGGCGCCGAAGGTCGAGGATCCCAGGATGTAGAGGGGCACGCGGGTGCCGGCGCCGGGGGTCGCGGAGACGCCGGGGACCTGGCTCTCGCCGGCGAGGAAGCCCTGCAGCTCGACGACGTCCTCCGGGAAGCGGTCGGACGACGCGGGGTCGCGGCGGAGCGCCCGGAAGGTGGCCTGGTCGCTGCCGGGGGCACGGCCGAGGCCGAGGTCGATGCGGCCCGGGTGCAGCGTCTCGAGCGTGCCGAACTGCTCCGCGATGGTGAGCGGCGAGTGGTTCGGCAGCATGACGCCGCCCGAGCCGAGCCGGATGGTGGAGGTCTGGCTCGCCACGTGGGCGATGAGGACGCTCGTCGCGCTCGACGCGATGGAGGCCATGTTGTGGTGCTCCGCGTACCAGACGCGGCGGTACCCGCTCCGCTCGGCCTGCTGGGCGAGGGCGACGGAGGCCTGGAAGCTGTCGCGGGCGGTCTCCCCGGGGGCGATGGGGGCGAGGTCGAGGATGGAGAGCGGGACGGTCATGCACGGTCCAACAGCGCGGACCCCTCCGGTGTTCCTCGCGGCGTCGGGGCCGGCGCTCCGGGCGTGGCGGCGGCCGGGTCGGCGGCCACGGCGGCGGTGCGCTCCGCGGCGGCGGCGTCGGTCGCGCGCCCGGCGTCCCGGCGCCGCCGGACCGTCGACCACATGGCGACGACGCCCGCGAGCAGCGCGCACACGACGGTCGCGACGAGGATCCGCACCCCCTCCCCCGGCCCGGCCGGCACGAGCGGCAGCAGGATCTGCACCGCGAGCACGAGCATCACCGCGGCGATGACGGTGTCGAGCACGCGCCACGCGGCCGGGCGCGCGAGCACGGGCGCGAAGACGCGGGCGGCCGTCGCGAGGAGCGTGAACCACACGCAGCTCGCCACCATCGCGCCGACGCCGAACGCCCACCGGCCGTCGCCGTGGCCCGCGGCGACGGATCCGACGAGGAGCACCGTGTCGAGGTACACGTGCGGGTTCAGCCAGGTGAGCGCGAGGCACGCGGCGACGACGGCGCCGAGCGAGCGGGGCGCGGACGCGGCGACCTGCAGGCCGTGCGGCGCCAGGGCGCGCAGGAGCGAGAGCGCGGCGTAGCCGGCGAGGAAGCAGGCGCCGAGGACGCGGATGACCACGATCGCGACGGGCGCCGCCTCGATCACCGCGCCGACGCCGGCGACGCCCAGGCCGATGAGGATCAGGTCGGAGACCGCGCAGATGAGCACGACGACGCCCACGTGCTCGCGCCGCGTGCCCTGGCGGAGGAGGAACGCGTTCTGCGCGCCGATCGCGGCGATGAGCGAGAAGCCGAGGCCGAAGCCGGAGAGCGCGTGCGCGAGGGGGTGCATGGCCTCCACGCTAGGGACCGCGGGGGCATCAGACCAGCTCATGTTGCTGGTGCACCGTTAGCATCGCTGATGATGGACATCCGCACCGAGCACCTGCGCACGCTGGCCGCCGTCATCGACACGGGCACGCTCGACGCGGCCGCCCGCGCCCTGCGGCTGACGCCCTCGGCGGTGAGCCAGCGGATCACCGCGCTCGAGCGGAGCGCCGGCCGCGTGCTCCTCCGCCGCACCCGGCCCGCGACCACCACCGAGGCGGGCGACGCCGTGCTCCGCCACGCCCGCCAGGTGCTCCTGCTCGAGCGCGACCTCGACGGCCTGCTCGGCGTGGGCGACGGCGACGCGCCCCGTGCCGGCACCGCCGCGGTGCCCGTGGTCGTGAACGGCGACTCGCTCGCGTCGTGGCTGCTGCCCGCCTTCGCCGCGCTCGCCGCGGAGACCGGGCAGGCCGTGGAGGTGCTGCGCGAGGACGAGCACCACTCCCTCGACCTGCTGCGCGACGGATCCGCGATGGCCGCCGTCACGAGCGTGCGGGACCCGGTGCAGGGCTGCACCTCCGAACGGCTCGGTCGGATGCGCTACCGCGCCCTCGCGACGCCCGACTACGTCGCCGCGCACCTGCCCGACGGCCCCACGCCGAGCGCGCTGGCCGCGGCGCCGCTCGTGATGTACGACCGCAAGGACGCCATGCAGGACCGCTGGCTGCGCGCCCGCCGCGCACCCGTGGGCCAGCCGCGGCACTACGTGCCGTCGTCGGCGGAGTTCGTCACCGCGGTCACGCTCGGCATGGGCTGGGGCATGCTGCCCGACCTGCAGGCCGAGGAGCTCGTGGAGCGGGGCGCGCTGGTGCCGCTCGCCGAGGGATCCCACGTGGACGTGGCCCTGCACTGGCAGCGCTGGAGCGTCGACTCCCCCGTGCTCGCCGACCTCACCCGGCACGTGCGCGCCGCGGCCGCCTCGCTCCGGTAGGGAGCGGGCGGCCGCGGGCGTGCGGGTCGCGGGTCGCGACCCGCGGAATCAGCGGCGCAGCGCCGCCCGGGCCAGCCGGTTGCCGATGAGCTGCACCACCTGCACGAGCACGATGATGATCAGCACCGCCGCCCAGGTCACGACCGGCTCGAACTGCCGGTAGCCGTAGACGATGGCGAAGTTCCCGAGGCCGCCGCCGCCGACAGCGCCCGCGACCGCCGTCATGTCGACGATGCCCACGAAGACGAACGTGTAGCCGAGGATCAGCGGCCCGAGCGCCTCCGGGATGAGGAGCGTGGAGATGATCCGCACCGGGCTCGCGCCCACGGACCGGGCCGCCTCGATCACGCCCGGCTGCACCGTGAGCAGGTTCTGCTCGACGATGCGGCTGATGGCGAAGGACGCCCCGAGCGACAGCGTGAAGATGACCGCCGGCTGCCCGATGCCGCTGCCCGTCACGAGGCGGGCGAGGGGCTGCGCGGCGACCAGGAAGATCACGAACGGGATGGGCCGGAACGTGTTGACCACCACGTTGAGCACGGCGAACACGGCGCGGTTCGGGAGGAGGCTGCCGGCGCGCGTGAGGTAGAGGCCGAGGCCCATGAGGAGGCCGCCGAGCCCGCCGAACAGCAGCGTGAGCAGCACCATCGTGAGGGTCTCGACCGTCGAGCGGCCGAGGAGCGGCAGGAGCGGGGTGAGCGCGTCCATCTCAGACCACCTCCGTCACGGTGACGCCGGCGCGGTCGGCCGCGAGCACCTCGTCGATGCGCGCGGGATCGCCCCCGAGCGCGAGGGTCAGGTTGCCGAACGTGCGGCCCTGGATGTCGGTGATGCCGCCGTGGACGACCTCGAACGCGATCCCCGCGGCGGCGAGCGCCCGGAAGACCTCGGTCTGGGTGGCCCCGCCGTCCGCGAAGGACAGCGTGACGAGCCGGCCGGGGTGGCGGGCCCGCAGGCGCGCCACCTCCTCGGCCTCGGGCACGCCGGCGACGACGGTGGAGACGAAGCGGCGCGCGGCGTCGGTCGTGGGCCGCGAGAACACGTCGAAGACCTCGCCCTGCTCGATGACGCGGCCGGAGTCCATCACGGCCACGCGGTCGGCGATGGACTTGATGACCTCCATCTCGTGCGTGATGACGACGATGGTGACGCCGAGCTCCTCGTTGACGCGGCGGAGGAGCGCGAGGACCTCGCTCGTGGTCTCGGGGTCCAGCGCGCTCGTGGCCTCGTCGGCGAGCAGGATCGCGGGGCTCGTGGCGAGCGCTCGGGCGATGCCGACGCGCTGCTTCTGGCCGCCGGACAGCTCGTCGGGCCGGGCGTGCGCCTTGTCGGCGAGGCCGACGAAGTGCAGGAGGTCGCTGATCCGCCGCTGCTGCTGGTCCTTGGGCATGCCCGCGACGGACAGCGGGTAGGCGACGTTGCCCCACACGGTCTTCGAGGTGAAGAGGTTGAACTGCTGGAAGACCATGCCGATGCCGAGGCGCAGCTTCCGGAGCTCCCGCTCGGGCAGGCCCTGGATCTCCCGGCCGTCGACCGAGACGGTGCCCGTCGTCGGCCGCTCGAGCGCGTTCACGAGCCGCACGAGGGTGCTCTTGCCGGCGCCGGAGTAGCCGATGATCCCGAACACCTCGCCGCGGCGGATGTCGAGGTCGACGTCGGCGAGCGCGGCGAGGCCCGGCTCGCCCTTGGCGCGCGGCGGGTACTGCTTGCCGACGCCCCGCAGGGAGACGTGCGGGGCGTCCGTCATCGACCCGCCTTCTGATCCGCGACGGCCTTCTCGGTGGTGGTGAGGATGCCCTGCAGCTCGTCGGCCGGCGTCTTCAGCGGGATCGCCGTGCCGCCCGAGTTCTCGACCAGCGCGTCCACGACGGCGGGGGTGTCCTCGAAGATCCGCGCGAGCTCCCGGTAGGTCTCGTTCTCCGCGTCGTCGGCGCGGCTCGCGAAGACGTTGACGTAGGCGAGGGAGTTGGGGTCGCTCGGGTCGTCCTGCGCGATGGCGTCGTCGGAGGTGAGGCCGGCGTCGGTGACGTAGTCGTTGTTGATGATGACGGCGTCGGCGTCGGGCAGCGACGTCGCGGTGAGGGCGGCGTCGACCGTGGTGACGGTGACCTTCGAGGCGGCCTGGTCGACGTCGTCGAGGGTGGAGATGCTGGATCCGCCGCCCTTCAGCGTCACGAGGCCGGCGCTCTGCAGCACGAGCAGGCTGCGGGCGAGGTTCGACTCGTCGTTGGGGACGACGACGGTGCCGCCCTCGGGGATCTCGTCGACCGAGCCGTGCTTCTGCGAGTACAGCGCGAGCGGGTAGATGGCGGTGGCGCCGATGGGCGTGAGGTCGTCGCCCGCGCCCTCGTTGTACTGCGCGAGGTAGACGAGGTGCTGGAACTGGTTGAGGTCGATCTCGCCCTCGGACAGCGCGGGGTTCAGCTGCGGGTACTCGGTGAAGTCGACGATCTCGACGTCGATGCCCTCCGCCTTCGCGGCGTCCACGAAGGCGGGCCACTGCGGGTCGCTCGCGCCGACGACGCCGATGCGGACGGCCTTGCCGCCGCCCGAGAACGCGCCCGTGGCGAAGAGGGCCGCCGCGACGATCGCGAGGACGACGACGACCGCGCCGATGATGAGGCCGAGGCGGCTCTTCCGCTTCGGGGCGTCGATCAGGGGTGCCTGGGTGGTCATGGGGATCCTCTCGGTGGTGCGGGGCCGGTGCTGTCCGGTGGTGGTGCGGGTGCGGGTCGTGCGGGTGCGGGTGGTGCGGCTCGGTGCTGCGCGGGGACGTACGGGAGCGCGCCGGACGGGCGCGCGCCGGCACGGCGGACCGGTGGCGTCCCGGGCGCACGACGCGGGCGAGCGGTGCGGTGCGCGGTGCAGGACGCCGGCGACGGCCGGTTCGCCGCGTCCCTGCAGCACCTCGACGGTAGGCGCCACGGCGGGGGCATGTCGAACCGGGCCGTAACACGGGGACACCCCGTGCGGTGCCCGGGATGTGGCAGGGTCGGCCACGGAGGTGCCCATGCACGAGGAGGACGACGACGTCTCCGCGCTCCCCGTCGACCAGCTGCGGCGGCGGGTCTACGCGCAGGGCGCCGACGAGCGCGACGGGCGGTGGATCCGCGCGGCCGCCGAGCTGGTCCGCCGCGAACGTGCGTCCCAGCCTCCGGAGGGGACGGGGCCGCTGGTCGGCGGCGGCTCCCCCGATGTCCGCGGATCCGTCGACGCCGACGCGGACGCCGATGTCCCGGAGCCGGACGACGACCCCGCGGACGACGGCGACCCCGCCCCGCGCCCCGCATCCCGCCGCGCCCTCGCCTGGGCCGCCGGTGCCCTCGCGGTCGGCCTCCTCGCGGGCGGCGCGATCGGCGCGGCCGCGGGCGCCGGATCCCCCGCCCCGACCCCCGAGGGCGGTGCCGCCACCCCGGCCGCCGTCGCGCCGCCGTCCGCCGCGGGATCCTCCCCCGCCCCGACCGCGAGCGCCGACGGCCCGGCGCTCCTCGGCCCCGACTCCGCGTCCGACCGGCGCAGCCGCCCGGTCGGCGCGATCTTCGACGGCCCGCAGGAGGACGGCGACCGCCCGCCCAAGGCGGTCCGCGCCGACGTCGACGCCACCAGCATCCGCGCCGTGCAGACGAGCGTCGGCCTCTACGCGGGGCTCTCCGTGACGGGCGACCTGTGCCTGCTGGTGTTCCCGAGCGGCGGCGCGGGCGTCGTCACGTGCGCGTCGCCCGACCGCATCGCGTCCGACGGCCTCCGCATCGCGTGGACCACCGAGTTCCCGTCGCGCAACCGCGACGGCTCGACGGGCATGATCACGGGCGACGTCGAGGCGACGTGGTCGGGCGACGACCTCATCACGCTCACGACGCCGGACCGCATCCTCGCGTACTGAGCGGCGACGGCCATCGGGCCCCGCTTCACCGGCTAGCGGAAGCCGCTGGCCTGCGGACCCGGGCGGTCAGCCCTCGAGCAGCTCGCTGAGCTCCATCCAGCGGCTCTCGAGCGCCTCGACCTCGCCCTCGATGGCGCGCACGCCCTCGTTGGCCTTCGCGAGCCCCTCGTAGTCGTTCGGGTCGTGCTCGGCCATGGCGTCGAGCGCCTGGCGGCGGCGCGTGTCCGCCTTCTCGAGCTTGCGCGTGATGCTGGCGAGCTCCTTCTGCGCGTTCCGCAGCTCCGCGCCCTGGAGGGACGGGCCGGTGGATTCGCCGAGCGTGGCCGTGGCCTGCCCGCCGACCTCGTCGGGGCGCGCGACGGTCGCCTTCTCGGCGTTGCCCGGCTGCTGGCGGAGCTTGAGGTACTGCTCGACGCCGCCGGGGAGGTGGCGGAGGTTCCCGTTCATCACGGCGTACTGCTGGTCGGTGACGCGCTCGATGAGGTACCGGTCGTGGCTGACGACGAGGAGCGTGCCGGGGAACGAGTCGAGGAGGTCCTCCATCGCCGCGAGCATGTCCGTGTCGAGGTCGTTGGTGGGCTCGTCGAGGATGAGGACGTTCGGCTCGTCGAGCACGATGAGGAGGAGCTGGAGGCGGCGCTTCTGGCCGCCCGAGAGGTCCTTGACGGGCGTCGACAGCTGCGCGCTCGTGAAGCCGAGGCGCTCGAGCAGCTGGCCCGGCGTCATCTCCTTGCCGCCCGCGACGTAGGTGGTGCGCTGGCGGCCGATGACGGTGGACACGCGGTCCTCGAGCACGTCCTTCAGCTCGTCGAGCTGCTGGGTGAGCACGGCCACCTTGATGGTCTTGCCGCGCTTGACCCTGCCGGTGGTGGGCTGCAGGGATCCGGCCACCAGCGACAGGAGCGTGGACTTGCCGGCGCCGTTCACGCCGAGGATCCCGGTGCGCTCGCCGGGCGCGATGCGCCACTCCACGTCCTTGAGGATCTGCTTCTCGCCGTAGCTGACGGACACGTCGAGGAGGTCGACGACGTCCTTGCCGAGCCGCTGCATCGCCATGGACGCGAGCGAGACGGTGTCGCGCGCGGGCGGCTCGTCGGCGATCAGGGCGTTGGCGGCCTCGATCCGGAACTTGGGCTTCGCCGTGCGCGCGGGCGCCCCGCGGCGCAGCCACGCGAGCTCCTTCTTCATGAGGTTCTGGCGCTTGGCCTCGGAGACGGCGGCGCTGCGGTCGCGCTCGACGCGCTGCAGGATGTACGCCGCGTAGCCGCCCTCGAACGGCTCGATGAGGCGGTCGTGGACCTCCCACGTGGCGTTCGCGACCTCGTCGAGGAACCACCGGTCGTGGGTCACGACGATGAGGCCGCCCGAGCTCGGCGCCCAGCGGCGGCGGAGGTGACCGGCCAGCCACGCGATTCCCTCGACGTCGAGGTGGTTGGTGGGCTCGTCGAGGAAGAGGATGTCGTGGTCGCCGATGAGGAGCTTCGCGAGGGCGACCCGGCGACGCTGGCCGCCCGAGAGCTGGGCGACGTCGGCGTCCCATGGCACGTCGGAGGCGAGGCCGTCGATCACGTCGCGGACGAGCGGGTTGCCCGCCCACTCGTGCTCGTCGATGCCGCCGACGATCGCCTCGCCGACGGTCTGGCCGTCCGGCAGGGTGTCGCTCTGGTCGAGCACGCCGATGGTGACGCCGCGGCGGCGCGTGACGCGTCCGCTGTCGGGCTCCAGCCGGCCGGCGAGGAGGGAGAGGAGGGTCGACTTGCCGTCGCCGTTGCGGCCGACGATGCCGATGCGGTCGCCCTCGTTCACCCCGATGGTCACGTCGTCGAAGATCACGCGCGTCGGGAACTCGAGGTGGAGCGCTTCGGCTCCCAGAAGATGGGCCACCGCACGAGCCTAGGTGGTACCCACCCGGGGAATTCCCGCGAGCCGCGCGCCGTTGGCCCCCATCGTGACCCGCGAGGGCCGCGCGCTCGAGGGGGAGCAGCCCGCCCCGCCGCCGACGCACGGGGATCCGCCCACCGCGAGGAGCGCACATGACGACCGCACCCGACACCGCATCCCTCCCCGCGATCGTCGCGCCCCGGGAGCCCGCGGAGCCCGCCACCGCCGCCCCCGCCCGCCGCGAGCCCGCCGTCGGCCTCCTCGTCTACGCGTCCACGCTGCTCGTCCTCGTCGCGTCCGGCGCCGCGCCCTCGCCGCTCTACCCCGTGTACCAGGAGGAGTGGGCGCTCCCGCCCGTGGTGCTGACGGTCGTGTTCGCCGTCTACGTGCTCGGCCTCCTCGCGACCCTGCTCACGGCCGGCCGGCTGTCCGACCACATCGGCCGCCGGCCCGTGATCCTCGGGGCCCTCGCCGTCTCCACCGTCGCGATGCTCGTCTTCGCCTTCGCGCACGACGGACTGGCGCTCGTGGTCGCCCGCATCCTCCAGGGCCTCGCGATCGGGCTCGCCACGGGCGCGCTCGGCGCCGGCATGATCGACCACCAGCCGACCCGCCGCACCGGCCTCGCCGCGTTCCTCAACGGCGTCGTGCCGCCGGCCGCGCTCACGGTCGGGGCGCTCGGCAGCGGGTTCCTCGTGGCCTACGGACCGGCCCCCGAGGAGACCGTGTTCGTCGTGCTCGCGGCCCTCATGGTCGCGGCCGGCGTCGCGGTCGCGTTCGTGCCGGAGCGGCAGCCGCGGCGGGCGGGGGCGCTGCGATCGCTCGTGCCGTCGGTCGTCGTCCCGCGGGCCGCGCGCGCCGTCTTCACCGCCGTCGTCGGCGGGATGATCGCGAGCTGGGCGCTCGGCGGCATGTTCCTCGCCTTCATCGGATCCGTGCTCGGCACCACCTTCGGCCTGCACAGCGCGGCGCTCACGGGCGCGGCCATCGCCCTGTTCACCGGCACGGGCGCGATCACCGGCATCGTGATCCGCACCCGCGACGCCCGCCGCAGCCTCATCGTCGGCGTGGTCGCCCTCGTGCTCGGGCCGATCGGCCTCGTCGCCGCCATCTGGACCGCCTCGCTCCCCCTCTTCGCGGTCGCGGCGGTCATCGGCGGCGTGGGCTTCGGCGCCGGCTTCCAGGCGGGCCTCCGGCTGGTGCTCGCGGAGGCGCCCGTCGACCAGCGCGCGAGCCTCCTCTCCTCCGTCTACGTCGCGAGCTACCTCGCCTTCGGCGTGCCGAGCATCGTCGCGGGCGTGTTCGTCGAGGCGGACGGGCTGCCGATCGTGCTCACGGTCTACGGCGCGTTCGTCGCGGCGAGCGCCCTGGTCGCGCTCGTGCTCCAGCTCACCGGTCGCCGTACGCGCCGGGCGGAGCGGATCGCCGACGCCCGGGACGCCGCCGCGAGCTGACGGCGAGCGCCCGCGGCCCCGACCGCCGCGCCCCCGCACGGGGGTACCATCGGGGCGCCGCGCGGGAGCTCCCGGCATCCCGCGAGCATCCCCTCCCGACCGGCGAAGCGCCGGCGGACCCCCGAACGGAAGGTCGCCCCATGGCGTTCATCGTCGTCCTGCTCGTCCTCTGGCTGATCCTCACGGTCGTCGGCTTCGCCATCGAGGGCCTCGTCTGGCTCGGGATCATCGGCATCATCCTGGTCGTCGGCACGATCGTGCTCGGCACCCTGCGCCGCCGGTACAACGCGGCGAAGACGCCCAAGGCCTAGTCGCCGCGTCCTCCGGCGTCCGGGTCAGCCGAGCGACGCCACCCACTCGCTCGTGCCGTCGTCGAAGGCCTGCTGCTTCCAGATGGGGACGCGCTGCTTGACCTCGTCGACCAGGAGGCCGCACGCGGCGAAGGCGTCGGCGCGATGCGCGGACGAGACGGCGCAGGTGAGCGCGACGTCGCCGATGCCGAGCCGGCCGACGCGGTGCTCGACCGCGATGCGCACCTCCGGGTAGCGCGCGGAGACGTCGAGCGCGACCTGCCGGATCGCCTGCCGGGCGGCCGGATGCGCGGAGTAGTCGAGCCAGAGGACGCCCTTGCCGTCGTCGTGGTCGCGCACGACGCCCTCGAAGGTCACGACGGCGCCCGCGTCGTCGGCGCGCACGGCGTCGGCGCAGTCCTCGACGCGGATGCCGCCGCCCGCGATGCGGGCGAAGAGGACGCGGTCGGCGGTCACGAGGCGGCTCCGGTCGCCGGGCCGGTGTCGGCCGCCGGGTCCGTCGCCGGGTGCACGGAGCCGCGGATCTGCGCGAGCACGTGGTCGAGGATCCCGTCGAGGAGCCCGAGCCCGTCGCGCACGCCGCCCGGCGAGCCCGGCAGGTTCATGACGAACGCCCCGCCCGCGGCGCCCGCGTGCCCGCGCGTCAGCACGGCCGTGGGCGTGTGGGCCGTGCCGATGCGGCGGGCCTCCTCCATGATCCCGGGGAGCTCGAGGTCGAGGAGCGGGCGGGTCGCCTCGGGGGTGCGGTCGGTGGGCGTGACGCCCGTGCCGCCCGTGGTGAGGATCACGCGCGCGTCGCCCGCGACGGCCTCGGCGAGCGCCGCGGCGACCCCGGGCCCGTCGGCGCGCACGTGCGGACCGTCGACCGCGAAGCCGCGCTCGGCGAGCCAGGCGGCGATGACGGGACCGGTGCGGTCCTCGTACTCCCCCGCGGCGGCGCGCGTGGAGGCGACGATCACGACGGCGCGGCCGCGCGGGTCCGCCGCGGTCATGCCCGCTCCCAGTCGCCGGACTTGCCGCCCTGCTTCTCGCGCACGAGCACGTCGGTGATCACGGCGCGCGCGTCGACCGCCTTGAGCATGTCGTAGAGCGTGAGCGCGGCGACCGACGCGGCCGTGAGCGCCTCCATCTCGACGCCCGTGGCGCCCGTGGTGCTGACGGACGCGACCACGGTGAGCCGGTCCCCGTCGCCGGTGATGTCGATCTCGATGCGGCCGATCGGCAGCGGGTGGCAGAGCGGGATGAGGTCCGACGTCCGCTTCGCCGCCATGATCCCCGCGATGCGCGCCGTGCCGACGGCCTCGCCCTTGGGGAGGTCGCCCGTGATCACGGCCGCGACGACCTCGGGTCGCGTGACGAGCACGGCCTGCGCGACGGCGCGGCGCTTCGTGACGGCCTTGTCGGTCACGTCGACCATGTGGGCGGAGCCGTCCTGCCGCAGGTGCGTGAGGGACGGCGCGGCGGCGCTCGTCGCGGGATCAGTCATCGATGCTCCAGACGGTGACGGGGTCGCCGGCCTCGAGCCGCTCGAGCCCTGCGGGGATGTGGACGAGGTGGGTGGCGGTCGCGTACGCGTGCAGGAGGTGGGATCCGGGCCCGCCGACCGCGACGACGCGGCCGTCGGCGTCGAGGCGCCCGCGGCGCACCTGGTGCTTGCCGGCGGGCGAGTCGAGCGGGGCCGCGAGCGGCAGCTCCCGCGACGGGCGGTCGGCGTGCGCGCGGCCGGCGATCCGCCGCAGCACGGGACGCAGGAACAGCTCGAACGAGACGAGCGCGCTGACGGGGTTGCCGGGGAAGGCGACCACCGGGATGCGCGCGCCGCCGAGGTCCGCCGTGCCGAGCCCCTGTGGCCCGCCCGGCTGCACGGCGACGGAGGCGAACTCCACGCCGCCGCCCTCGAGCACGTCGCGCACGACCTCGTAGGCGCCCGCGCTGACCCCGCCCGTCGTGACCAGCAGGTCGACGCCGCGGGCGGCGTCGCGGAGGGCATCGCGCACCCGGTCGGCGTCGTCGGACGCGACCCGCAGGGCGCGGACCTCGACGCCCGCATCCTGCAGGGACGCGGCGAGCGCGACGGAGTTGGCGTCGTGGACCTGGCCGGGCGCGAGCTCCTCGCCGGGTCCGCGGAGCTCGAGGCCCGTGGAGAGGAGGAGGACGACGGGACGGCGGCGGACCGCGATGCGCGCGACGCCGGCCGACGCGAGGACGCCGAGGTGCGCCGGGAGGAGGCGCGTGCCGGCGGCGACGAGCACGCTGCCCGCGGCGAGGTCGCTGCCCTGGGCGCGGACGAAGGCGCCCGGATCCACGGGCGCGCGGAAGGAGACGGTGGCGTCGGCGGCGTCCTCGTCGACGAAGCGGTCAGGCGTCGCGGCCTCGATGGGCACGATCGCGTCGGCGCCGGGCGGGACGGGCGCGCCGGTCATGCAGGGGGCGGCGGTGCCGGGATCCAGGGGCGCGGCGGGGCGGCCCGCGGGGATCCGCGCGGCGATGCGGAGGACGGCCGGATCCCGATCGGTCGCGTCGGCGAGGTCGGCCGCGCGCACGGCGTAGCCGTCCATCTGCGAGTTGCGGAAGGGCGGCAGGTCGATGGGGCTCGTGACGTCGACGGCGAGGACGCGGCCGGCGAACCGGTGCGGATCGCGGGTCAGCGCCTCCGCGGTCGCCGGCAGCTCCTCGGCCGGCAGCTCGGCGAGCGGGGCGAGGAGGTCGCGCACGGCCGCCCGGTGCTCGTCGACCGTGCGTCGTCGTCGGCCAGCGGGGCGGTCGGGGGTCATCCCCCCATCATCCCCCGGGGCGGGAGGGCGCGCGCCGGGCGGGATCGCCGCCCTCCCCCTTCGCGCACCGGCCAGGGGCCCTTGCCCCCGCCGCGCAGCCCGCGCGACCATGTGCGCATGGATCCGCACGAGCGCCGACGCGCCGCCCTGCGCCGCGCGGTCGCCGCGGTCGGCGGCGTCCTCGTGGTCGCCGCGGTCGCGCTCGGCGTGGTGGGCGTGGTCGTCTACACGGGCGGATCCGACCTGGGCCTCCTGGCGCTCGTCGCCGCGCTCGCCCTGGTCACCGCGGGCGCGGGGCTGGTCGTCGCGGCCGTGCGGGCGGGGGCGGGTCGCCGGCGCTGAGCTCCCGGCGGGTACGGGGCGGGCAGCTCAGCCACCCCTCCCCAGGCGCGAGTCGCCGCGGGGTGTCCGGGACCCGAAGCCGCCCCTGCCGCGCGCGACCGCCCCGACATAGGGTCGGACCATGACCATCGCCGCCCGCGGGCAGAACCTCGTCGACCTCCACACCGCACCCGAGCTCCTCCAGGTGGTGAACGTGTGGGATGCCATCTCGGCCGCCACCGTCGCCGCCCTTCCCGAGACGAAGGCGCTCGCCACCGCGAGCCACTCCATCGCCGCCACCTTCGGCTACGCGGACGGCGAGAACATCCCGCTCGACCTCCACCTCGACATGATCGGCCGCATCGTCGCGGCCGTCGAGCAGCCCGTCTCCGCCGACCTCGAGTCCGGCTACGGCGACGCGGGCGAGACCGTGCGCCGCGCCGTCGGCGTGGGCGTGGTCGGCGCGAACCTGGAGGACGGCATGCGCCCCCTCGACGCGTCGATCCGCGCGGTCGAGGCCGCCGTCGCCGCCGCGCAGGCCGAGGGCGTGCCCTTCGCGCTCAACGCCCGCACCGACGCGTACGTCCTGGGCGGCGACCGCGACCGGTCCGACATCCTCGCCGACGCCGTCGAGCGGAGCCGCGCCTACATGGCGGCGGGCGCCACGTCGGTCTTCGTGCCCGGGCCGCTCACGGAGGACGAGGTGCGCACTCTTGTCGACGCCGTCGGCCCGCAGCGCCTCACGGTCATCGGCGTCCCCGGATCCCTCTCCCCCGCCCGCTTCCAGGAGCTCGGCGTCGCCCGCGTCTCCTACGGCCCGTGGACCCAGCGCGTCGCGCTCACCGCGCTGCAGGACACGGCGACCGCCCTCTACGCCGGCGGCGCGCTGCCCGAGGGGACGCGGCCGCTCAACTGACGGTCCCGACCGCGTCGACCGGGGCGCGGCGGATGCGGTCGAGCCCGCTTCCACCGCGCCCTGGTTGACTGGCCACCCACCCGAAGGAGCACGACGTGACCGACACCCCCGCCCCGGCATCCGCCTCCGCCCCCCGCGCCGAGATCGGCGTCATCGGCGGATCCGGCCTCTACGCCCTGCTCGACCCCGCGACCAGCACGTCGCACACGATCGAGACGCCGTTCGGGCCGACCTCGAGCGAGGTCGCCGTCGGCGAGCTGGCCGGCCGCCGCGTCGCGTTCCTCACCCGGCACGGCGCCGACCACTCGGTCGCGCCGCACCTCATCGACTACCGGGCCAACGTGTGGGCGCTCGCGTCGCTCGGCGTCACGGCCATCGTCTCGTCCTCGGCCGTGGGCGGCGTCTCGCCGGACTACCCGCCGGGATCGCTCGTGCTCACCGACCAGCTGCTCGACCGC
Organism: Clavibacter zhangzhiyongii; assembly: GCF_014775655.1. Taxonomy (NCBI): domain Bacteria; kingdom Bacillati; phylum Actinomycetota; class Actinomycetes; order Micrococcales; family Microbacteriaceae; genus Clavibacter; species Clavibacter zhangzhiyongii. The sequence continues at coordinate 2,458,643 of NZ_CP061274.1, forward strand.
ACCTGGGGCCGGCCCGACACGTTCTTCGACCAGGGCGTCGTGCAGCACCTCTCCGCCGCGGATCCCTTCGACCCCGAGCTGCACGGCCTCGCCGCCGCGGCGCTCGTGGAGCTCGAGGGCGGCGACCGGGCGGATCCCGCGGGGCCCCTGCGCACCTCCGGCACCGTGGTCGTGATCCAGGGGCCGCGCTTCTCCACCCGCGCCGAGTCGCTGTGGTTCCGCCAGGCCGGCGCGCACATCGTCAACATGACGCAGTACCCCGAGGTGGTGCTCGCCTCCGAGCTGAACGTCGGCACGGTCAACCTGTCGTTCGTCACCGACGCCGATGCGGGACTCGCCCCGCTGCCCGGCGAGCAGGGCGACGCCGTCACGGCCGAGCTGGTCTTCACGCGGCTGAAGGAGGCGCAGCCGCGCATCGTGCGGGCGATCGAGGCGGTCATCCGCGCGATCCCCGCCGGCTACCGCGGGCGGCCGCTCATCGACCCGGACGCCGTGGCCTCCGTGCTCGCGCGTCCGACGACCGGGGCGCGCTCGTGAGCGACGGGGTCCTCCTCGTCACGGGCGGCGCGGGCTTCATCGGCGGCACGGTCGTGCAGGCGGCGCTCGCGGAGGGACGGCGCGTGCGCGTCCTGGACTCGCTGCGGGCCGACGTGCACGGCGGCGAGCCGGACGTGGATCCGCGCGTCGAGCTCGTCCGCGGCGACGTCACGGACCCGGACGCCGTCGCGCGCGCCCTCGAGGGCGTCGACGTCGTCTGCCACCAGGCCGCGAAGGTCGGCTTGGGCGTCGACTTCCTCGACGCCCCCGACTACGTCGCCACGAACGACGGCGGCACCGCGATCCTCCTCGCCGGGATGACCCGCGCGGGCATCGACCGCCTCGTGCTCGCCAGCTCGATGGTCGTCTACGGCGAGGGCGCGTACGCGGGCGCTGACGGGCCGGTGCGCCCGCCCGCGCGCCGCGTCGCCGACCTCGACGCGGGGATGTACGACCCCGTGGACCCCGCCACGGGCGAGCCGCTCGTCCCCACGCTCATCGGCGAGGACGTGCCGCTGGATCCGCGCAACGTCTACGCCACCACGAAGCTCGCGCAGGAGAACCTCGCGAGCTCCTGGACCCGTGCCACGGGCGGCCGCGCCGCCGCGCTCCGCTACCACAACGTGTACGGCCCGGGCATGCCGCAGAACACGCCGTACGCGGGCGTCGCGTCGCTGTTCCGCTCGGCGCTCGCGCGCGGCGAGGCCCCGCGCGTCTTCGAGGACGGCCGGCAGCGCCGCGACTTCGTGCACGTGCGCGACGTCGCGAGCGCCAACCTCGCCGCGCTCGCCTGGACCGCGGATCGCGAGGCCGGGTCCTTCCGCGCCTTCAACGTCGGCAGCGGCACCGTGCACACCATCGGCGAGATGGCGGAGGCGCTCGCGCGCGAGGCCGGCGGATCCGCGCCCGTCACCACGGGCGAGTACCGGCTCGGCGACGTGCGGCACATCACGGCGTCGTCGGAGCGCCTGCGCACGGAGCTCGGCTGGGAGCCCGCCATGACGTTCGCGGAGGGCATGCGCGAGTTCGCGACGGCGCCGCTGCGGAGCGCGGTCGTCTGAGGCTCGGCCCCGGCGTGCGCGTCGGGGCCGCGCGTGGTACCCGGGTGCTGGCCTCCCGCGGATCCCGGCACCTCCGAGGGAGGCGCCGCGCGGGCCCGCCCGCGAGACTGGGCGCATGACCTCCGCTCCACGACGCCGCGTCGTCGCGCGCTCCGGCGTCGCCCTCGCGCTCGGCGCCACGTCCCTCGCGCTCACCGCGTGCTCCGGCATCAGCGAGGACCTGGCCGACATCTACGCCATCACCTACGAGGTGACCACGACCGGACCGGCCGACGGCGGCCTGACGGACGTGTCCTACGCGGAGGCCGCACGCCGCGGGCGCCCGTCGATCGTGAAGGACGTCGGCCCGGCGTCCTTCGCTCCCGGCGACGACTCCGCGAGCTCCGTCTGGACGGTCGAGTCGGTCGTCACCGCGGAGGACTGGGCCTTCGTGCAGGCGACGCCCGCGGACGGCGAGGCGCTGACCTGCCGGATCCTCGTCGACGGCGTGAAGGAGATCGCCTCCTCGACCGCGGCGGCGGGCCAGCCCGTGACCTGCCAGGTGCCGACGGCGCCCTTCGGCTGACCCCTCCGGACGCCGACCTCACGATCCGCGCGGCCGCTCGCCCGGCCGGCGCGGATCACCCGGACGCTCCGGGCGGACGTCAGTACTTTGCGGACTGCCCGCCGTCGATGGGCAGCACGGCGGCGTTCACGTACGCGGCGTCCGAGGAGAGCAGGAACGCGACGACCGACGCGATCTCCTCGGCCTCGCCGTAGCGCTTGGTCGGGTTGCCCTGGATGAACTCCTCGGCGGCGCCGCGCGGGTCCTCGGCGCTGAGCTGCTTCATGGACGCCTCGACCATCGGGGTCCAGATGGCCCCGGGCGCGATCGCGTTGATGCGGATGCCGAACTCGCCGTACTCGACGGCGGAGTTCCGGGTGAGGCCGACGACGCCGTGCTTCGCGGCCGCGTAGCCGGACTGGTTGCCGACGCCGCGGATCCCGCCGACGCTCGCCGTGTTCACGACCATGCCGGAGCCCTGCGCGCGCATGACGGCGAGGACCTTCTCGAGGCCGAGGAACACGCCGCGGAGGTTGATGGCGACGACCTTGTCGAACTCGGCGGCCGTGAAGTCCTCCGTGAGGTTCTGGCGGCCCTCGATGCCCGCGTTGTTGAAGAAGCCGTCGATGCGGCCGAAGCGCTCGACGGTGGCGGCGACGTACGCGTCGACGTCGGACTCCTGGGACACGTCGGCGACGACGGTGATGACCTCGGCGTCGGGCGCCGCGGCGCGGACGGCATCCACGCTGGTCGCGAGGCCCTGCTCGGAGATGTCGACGAGCGACAGGCGGGCGCCCTCGGCGGCGAGGCGGACGGCGGCGGCGCGGCCGAGGCCGGATCCTCCGCCGGTGATGAGGACGACCTCGTCGGTGAATCGGGTGGTGGTCATGGGGGTCTCCTGACGGGTGGGGCGGCGGCCCGCACCTCGTGGCGAGCCACCATCCATGCGATCGCATGGACATACCTACCGTAGGTCGGGATCCTGGGCGCGCAATCCGCGTGCCGCCCGCTGCCGCCGATCCCCCACCTGGAGCGCGACGCGGATCGCGACGAAGGCGAGCCCGCCCAGCACGATGTGCACGAGCACCAGCGCGACGGCGTCCGGCTCCACGAACGCGACGTCCCAGCCCGAGGGCGCCCAGCCCGGACCGCCGAGGACCATGCGCGTCACGGTCAGCTGCGTCCAGTGGAAGGCCACGGCCACGAGCACCGCCCCCTCGACGGGGATCCGCCGGGCGGCGACGAGCGCCAGCCCGAAGAGCGCGAGCTGCACGACGTAGACGACCGGATCCTGTCCCGCCGGGAACATCCGGAGCGGGCCCGGCTCTCCGCCCGTGACGATCGCCACGAGCGCGCGGACCGGGGCGACCACCACGCCGAGCAGGGGGAAGAGCGCGGTCGTGAGGATCGTCGCGGCCGCGAGCCCGAGCCCGTCGCGCAGGTTCGTCCAGACATGGCCGCGGAGCGCGATCTCCTCGGGGATCGCCTCGTAGAGCGCGAGGACCACGCCGTTCACCAGGAGGAAGCCGGCGAAGGCGAGGAGGTCGAGGTCGTCGACGCGGATCCAGCCGAGCGCGCCCGCCGGGATCCACACGAGGGCGCCGGTGACCGCGCCGACCGCGGCGCCGAGCGCGACCGGCCGGCGGACGCGCGGCGCGAGGCCCATGCTCCGCAGGCTGCGGCGGTCGAGGCGCCGGCGCAGCAGCACCGCGGCCGGCACCGCGAGCGCCGTCATGAGGACGGCCTGCAGGACGACCTCGAGGAGCAGCGGGGCGCCGGTCGTCCGCGTCACCGCGTCCGCGATGCCGACGGAGAGCCCGAGCGCGACGCCCAGGGACGCCCAGCCGAGGAGCGCGACGAGCACCGCGCCCGCCCACGGACGCGCGTGGCGCACCTGGGCCACGCGGCGCGGGTCGGTGGACGGGTCGGCGGACGCGGCGGCGGCGGCGGTGGTCACGGGGTCGTCTCGTCTCGTCGGGGGCGGGTCCGGCGCCTCCATGCTCGCGGCGGGCGCGACCCCGGGGAGGCGGCTCGACGGCGCGGCCCGCATCGGGGGCGCGGGATCAGCCGGCGTACGCCCCCGCGCCGGACCCGGGCGACGGCGTCGCGGCTCCGTCCGCCTGCGTGAAGTCGAACACCAGCACCCCGTGCGGATCCGGCGCGAGCAGCGGCCCGACGAACTCCTTGAAGGCCGCGTGCTGCGCGTCGATGCGCGCGGGATCCGCGATCAGCGGCTCCCCGAGGTACAGGTTGCGGTCGCCCTCGGAGGAGAAGGTCAGCACGAAGCCGAGCTCGAACCCGCGGCCGACGCCCTCGGGGCTCGACTGCGTGCCCGCGTGCAGCGAGCGGATGTACGGGCCGGAGCCGTCGGGGTGCGGCGAGTCGGCGAGCGCGCGGAAGCGGCGGTCCACCTCGGCGTGCGACCCGGCGGGCGCGTCGTCGCGGAGCCGGAACAGCACGACGTGGTGGACGAGGCCGGGCACGTGGTCGCGGGCGGTGAGCTGGGCGTCGGTGAGGGCGGGGCGGGCGTCGGTGGTCATGTCCGGATCCTGGCCCGATCCGGCGTCGACGGCACGGTCGGGATCCGCCGCGGTGTCCGCCGACGGCCCCCCGCACGGTGACCCCGACGGGGACCTGCCGCTGGCGGATCCGCCGACGTAGCCTGAGCGGTACCGCACCGCGCCGCGATGCGCCGCGCGACGAGGAGGCCGCATGACCGACGCGACGGCCGCCCCCGACGCCGCGCTCGCCCGCCGTCTCCGCGACGATCCGGAGGCCGCGCGTCGCCTCGACGACCTGCGGCGCGTGGCGTACGGACGCGGCGGATCCGCGGCGCCGCTCGTCGAGGTGCCCGCCGCCCTCCGGGAGCGCACGGGGTACGCCGACCGCGAGCTGCCCGCGCCGCTCGTCGCATTGCTCGAGGAGGAGGCGCGGCTCGTCGACGAGGGGGCCGCGCTGCTCGCGGCGGAGCGCCCGGCCCCGGGGCCGCCGGACGGGTCGGCTGCGACCGCCGGCACGAGGACGCACGGCGTCTACGCCGCCGCGGATGCGGACGCCGACGCGGCCGCCCCGCCGACCCCGTCCCCCGCACGCCGCCGCGCGGCGATCACGGCGTCCGTCGCGGGCCTCCTGGTGCTCGCGGGCCTCGGCGCCGCCTCCGCCGCGGGCGTCCTCGACCTCGGCGCGCCGGCCGCTCCGGAGGCCGCCGCGGGCGCCTCGGACTCCCGCGGATCCGCGCCCGGCACCGCCACCCCGCGCGGCCAGGCGATGGGCACCCCCGACGGGCGACGCGGCGCGCCCCTGCCCGACTTCACGGCGGATCCGCCCGTGCCCGTGCCGCCGACGGAGGAGGAGATCGCGGAGGAGCTGCGGATCCGCGCCGACCAGAGCTGGGAGCTCGTGCTCACGCAGGAGCCCGACGCCGTGCGGCCCGACGTGCGCGCCGAGCGGATCGTCGACCAGGAGGAGTACGCCGAGACCCAGGTCGACTGCCTGCGCGCCGCCGGGGTCGACGCGCAGCTGAGCGGCCGGGACAGCTACGGCATCACCGACCCGGACCACGTCGCCGTGCACGTCTGCGAGGTGCGGTTCCCGATGCGCCCCGACGTCCCGCGCAGCGACGCCGAGCTCGCCTACCTCCACGACTACTACGCGTCCTTCCTCCTCCCCTGCTACCGGGCGGAGGGGGCGTCCGACATCGGCGAGCTCCCGGAGGTCGACGAGTTCATCGCCCTCGCCCGCGCGCAGCGCCCGTGGAGCCCGTTCCCGGCGCGCATGTCCGGCCGCCTCTCCGCCGCATGCCCCGAGCTGCCGGCGGCGTTCCGGTGACCGGCTCCCCGTCCGACGCCGACGCCCTCCGCCGCCGCCTGCGCGACGACCCCGACGCCGCGGCGTCCCTCGACGGGTTGCGGCGCGCCGCGTACGGGCGCGCGGCCGACGAGGAGCCGCCGCCGCCGGACGCTCCGCCGCCGGACGCCCCGCGGCCGACCGCCGGGACGCACGCTGACGCGGACGCGGACGCGGACGCGGACGCGCTCCCGGCGCCGCTCGTCGCGCTGCTGGCCGTGGAGGCGCGGCTCGTCGAGGAGGGCCGGCGGCTGCTGGCCGCGGAGGCGGACCGCGGCACCGCGAGCGGCGTCGACCCCGCGCCGGGACAGGACCGCCGGGAGGAGGCCGACCGGCCGGACCACGACCACGACCCCGCCCCCGACCCCGCTCCGACCGGGGATGCCCCGCACGCGCCCCGCTCCGGCGCGCGTCGCGGCCGCCTCCTGCGCCCCGCCGCGATCGCCGCCGCCCTCGCCGGCGTCGTCCTCGTCGCCGGGCTCGGCACCGCCTCCGCCTCCGGCCTCCTCTCCGACGACGACGGCTGGCGGAGCCAGGAGCCGACCTCCACCCCGGGCCCGCCGAGCACCCCGGATCCGCGCCTCGGCATGCCCGTCCCCGAATTCACGACGGAGCCTCCCGCGCAGCTCCACGAGGACCTCACCGACGCCGAGACCGCCGCAGCCCTCCGGGAGAGCGCGGACGCGGCGTGGCAGCGCGTGCTCCGCGACCGGCCGGACGCGGTGCGGCCCGACGTGCCGGTCGAGCGGATCCTCGAGGGCGAGGAGTGGGTGCGGCAGCAGGCGGCCTGCCTCGGCGAGTCCGGCGTGCGCGTGCAGGTGATCGGCACCGGCGACGACGCGCGCCTCGGCACCGACACCGCGGACGCCGTCGTGCGCTACGTCTGCCAGGTCCGCTTCGCGGCCGCGCCCCGGGGGCCCCTGACGACCGCCGCCCTCAGCTGGCTGCACGACTACTTCGTCGACCGGCTGATCCCCTGCTACGCGGCGGCGGGCGAACCGTACGAGGGCGAGGTGCCCGACCGCGACACCGCCATCGCGCGCGCCCGGGCGGGGGATCCGTGGCAGCCGTCGGTCGCGACGCCCGACGGCATCCTCGAGGCCCTCTGCCCGGGCGCGCCCGCCGGCTTCCGCTGACCCGCCGCCCCGCCTGCTGAGGACGCTTCTCACCGCGGTTAGGGTGGAGCCCGTGCGCGCCCTCCTCGGACCCCGGCCTCGCGCCACCGGTCCGCGATGACGGACCGGCACACCCCGTTCGCGCCGGACGACGACGGCGCATCGCCCTTCGACCGCCCCGTCCGCCCCCGCCGCGAGCGCGCCCGCGACCGCCGGATCCGCGCGACCGCCGCGCCCGCCGAGACGGCGCTGGCGTACGCCCCCGCCTCCCCCGTCGCGACGGCGACGCTCCCCCGCGCCCACGGGGATCACGACCACGACCACGACCACCCCGACGCCCCGCGCGCCACCCCCGCCGGCCTCCGCACCGGCCTCGTCACGGGCCTCGCGCTCGTCCTCCTGCTCCTCGCCCTCCGCGCCGCCTCCCCCGCGCTCGGCGACAGCGTCCTGCCCGACCGGCTCCAGGACCTCGTGACGCTCAGCGTCAGCGTCATCGTGGAGTCGCTGCCGTTCGTGATCCTCGGCATCGTCCTGTCGATCGTCGTGCAGGTGTGGGTGCCGCCCGGCGTGATCGAGCGCCGCCTGCCGCGCAACCCGTTCGCGCGCCGCGCCTGCATCTCGTTCCTCGGCATGGCGCTGCCCGTCTGCGAGTGCGGCAACGTGCCGCTCGCCCGCGGCCTGGTGGTGCGCGGCTTCACGGTGCCGGAGTCGATCACGTTCCTGCTGGCGGCGCCGATCCTCAACCCGATCACCATCATCACGACCCACGCGGCGTTCGGCTGGGACGGCTGGATCCTCGTGGCCCGCCTCGTCGGCGGCTTCCTCATCGCCAACGTGGTCGGCTGGCTCTTCAGCCTCCACCCGCAGCCCGACCGGCTCCTCACCGACGAGTTCCGCGCCGAGTGCGCCCTGCCCGACCCGCACGCGCACGGCGGCGCGCGCGTCCGCAAGTCGATCTCGCTGTTCGGCCGCGAGGCGACCACGATCATGCCGGCGCTCGTCATCGGCTCCCTGCTGGCCGGCCTCATCCAGGTCGCTGTGCCGCGCGAGGTGCTCGTCACCCTCGGCGGCAGCCCGATCCTCTCCGTCCTCGCGCTGATGCTCCTCGCCTTCGTCGTCTCGGTCTGCTCCAACGTCGACGCGTTCTTCGTGCTCTCGTTCGGATCCGTGTTCCTGCCCGGCGGCATCGTCGCCTTCCTGGTGTTCGGGCCGGTCATCGACGTGAAGATGCTCGCGCTCATGCGCACCACCTACTCGACCCGCACGCTCGTGATGATCACCTCGGTCGTCGCGCTGATCAGCCTCGCGCTGGGATGGGGTGTCAATGCGATCGCCTGACGACCGGGAGCCCGGCTCCCGGACCACCGCCCTCCGCCGCATCCGCCGCCGCCGTTCCGCGGGCGGCCGCGCCTCGTCCACCGTGGGCCTCGTGCTCCTCGCGGCGTGCATCGTCTCGACGCTGTGGCTCGCGGTCACGGGCCAGCTGGGCCTCTACATCCACCCGCGCTACTTCGTCTTCACGGGGATCATGGCGGTGATCGGCCTCGTCGCCACCGTCGCCGGCTTCGCGCTGCGACCCGCGGACGCGGCCGAGGAGCACGACCACGACCACGGATCCGCCGCCCCCGGCGACCTCGCCGACCTCGGCGCCGAGACCCGGGCTCCCGGCCGTGCCTCCCTCCGTGCGCGCGTCTCGCGCATCGCCGTCGCGGGCGTGGTGACGATCACCGTGGTCGCCGTCCTCGTCCTGCCGCCGCGCACGCTCACCACGAGCACGGTCACGCAGCGCGCCCTGAACTCCAGCACCGTGTCGTCCGACGCCGCGCCCGACCAGGAGCTCCTCGGCACGAGCGACTTCTCCACGCTCAGCGTCAAGGACTGGTCGGTGCTGCTCGCGCAGACGACCGATCCCACCTTCTTCACGTCGAAGTCGGTCGACGTCACGGGCTTCGTGAGCGCCGACCCCGACGCGCCCGACGACGTCTTCTACGTGACCCGCTTCGTCGTCACCTGCTGCGCGGTCGACGCGCAGCCCGTCGGCGTGCCCGTCTACCAGCCGGGCTGGTCCTCGACCCTCGAGACCGACGAGTGGGTGCGCGTCACGGGTCCGTTCGCCACCAACCCGAGCACCGGCAGCCGCCAGCCGCTCGCCGTCGTGCCGCAGGGCGTCGAGCAGGTCGACCAGCCGGCCGACCCCTACGTGTACTGAGCCGCCCGTGACCGACGCCGCCCCGTCCCCGCGCGCCTTCCGCCGGGCGTTCACCGCCGTGATCCTCGTGCTCGTCCTCGTCTGCGGTGGCCTCCTCGTGGTCGCCGGCAGCCAGGGGCCGCGGCTGGTGCGCACGGACGTGGATCCGCTCGCCGTCGTGCAGCAGTCCCGCCAGCGTCTCGTGCTCGCGGCGAACCGGCCGATCCAGCCCGTCGACGCGTCCACGATCCGGATGGAGCCGGGCGCCGACTTCACCGTCGACACGCAGGCCGACCGGATCATCCTCGACTTCGCGCGCCCGCTCGCGTACGACGCCGACTACACGGTCTCGATCGACGGCGTGCAGGGCGTGGGCGGCGGCCCCGCGTCCGACCTCCGCACCGCGTTCCGCACGGGCGATCCCGGCATGTTCGTGCTCGTCCGCGGCGGCGAGCAGCAGGCCGACCGCATCGTGCGGCAGAGCGTCGCGGGCACCGGCGACGGCGCGAGCGACGTGGTCTTCCAGGCCACGAAGATCCAGGAGTACGCGGTCGTCGGCGACTCGCTCGTCGTGGCGACCCTCCAGGACGACGGCTCGAACGCCCTCGTCATCGCGGCCCTCGACGGATCCGGCCAGGTCGACCTGCCGCTGCCCGGTCGCGGGACGCTGCAGGACCTGCACGCCGCGGACACGGGAACCACGGTCGGCTTCCGCTTCACGAGCGCGGACGGCGGGCAGTACGACGACACGCTCATGGTCGACGACGTCGGCGCCGGGGCCGCCCCGACGCCCGTGGTCGGCCTCGACGGGCGGGAGCTCAGCGCGCAGGCCTGGGGCTTCGTGCCCGGCCGGCCGCAGCTCGTGGCGCACGGGCAGGACGGCGACCTGTTCCTCGTGACGGTCGACGGATCGTCGCCCATCGTCCCGCTCGGCCGCCACGGCACGCTCGGCCCGTTCTCAGCGGACGGCACGCGCCTCGCGGTCACGGACCCGGGCTCGACGACCGAGATCGACCTGCGCACCGCCCAGCAGACGCGGCTGCCCACCGAGACCGGCGGCGCCGACCTCCAGTACGACGGCGCGATCTCGTTCGTGCCCGGCGACGACGCCGCGGTGCTCCGCGTGCGCACGGCGCTGGATCCCGCGACCGGCCGCGCCTCGCAGCGCCTCGTCGTCGTGCGCGACGGCCGGGCGAGCGACGTCTACGTGCCCGCGGATCCGGCCACCCGCCTCACGGGCCTCACGGTCACGCCGAACGGCCGCTTCGCGCTGCTCGAGACGGTGCCGGATCCCGCGCGCGGCGCCAGCGACGACTACCCGCGGGAGCCGCGCGACACGACGGTGACGACGCTCCTCGTCGAGCTGGCCACCGGCACGGTGACCCGCAGCGTCGCCGGCTTCGAGGTCACGATCGGCTGACGCGGGCGCATCCCCCGGACGCGCCGACGGCCCCGGCTCCCCGGAGGGGAGACGAGGCCGTCGATGCGTTCCGCTGTGATCGCAGGTGGTGCGTCCCGGGCGTGCCCGGGGTGGGTGCTACTTGGTGTTGACGGTGATCTTGGCGATGCCGACGACGAGCTCGTCGGTGACGGCGTCGGTGCCGAAGGTGCTGTTCAGCAGCGCGGCGGCGTCGGGGCTGACCTTGACGGTGGTGCCCTCGAGGACGGCGTTGTCGCCCTCCATGGCGAGGGGCTTCAGGGTCGTGCCGTCGAGGTTGAAGATGTAGACGTCGTTCATGATCTCGCCCTCGCCGACCTGGACCGAGCCCGTGAGGCGGCTGGTGCCGGGGTCGATGACGAAGTCGGTGAGCTTCACGACGGTGTCGCCGGCGGTGAGGCTGATGCCGGAGCCGTCGTGGTCGATCTCGCCCTGGACGTAGGGGCGGTAGTCCATCTCGGGGTCGAAGTACTTCACGTTGCCGCCGGTGATGGGGAACGCGAGGGTGCCGGTGGCGCCGTCGAGGGTCGCGCCGCCGATGACGCCGGGGGTCAGGCCCAGGGTCGTGAGGGCGCCGGTGAAGCCGCTGTCGAGGGTGACCTTGGTGTCGACGCCAGTGAGGGTCGGGATCGTCGCGAGCGGCGTGGGGTTCGCCTCGGTCGTGGCCGACGCGGACGGCGCGGCGGACGAGGAGGACGACGGGCTCTCGGCGGGGGTCGAGCAGGCCGCGAGGCCGACGACGAGGAAGCCCGCGGTGGCGAGGCCGAAGACGGACTTGGTGAGGTTGCGCATGGGATTTCCTTCGCTGTGTGGTCTGGGATCCGCCCGGTTCCCCGGGCGACACAGGGACTTCGGCACCGTCGGGGAAGGGGTTGGGATCCGTCTGCCTTTCCCAGGTGAACGCCAGGTTCGTCCACGGCGGGCCCGGATCCATGCGGATCCGCTGCCAGCCCGCCCTAACCGGGGTCTTGACTTCCGACAGTCGCCGATATATCGTCGCTACATCGCGACAGCACGCCGCGATCCCCGAACCCATTCGACCGGAAGGAGCGCTCCGTGCGCACCCACGACCACGACCACGAGTCGTCCCACTCCCACTCCCACTCCCCCCACGACGACCGCCGGCACGACGGCGCCCCCGCCGACCGCCACGAGCCCCGCATGCAGCACCACGGCGGCTTCCACCCGCGCATGATGCCGGGCCGCCCGATGGCCCGCGGCTTCCGCCCCGGTGAGGGCGGACCCGGCTTCCCCGGGTTCCCGGGCTTCCCCGGCATGGGCGGCTTCGGCGGCCCCGGCTTCGGCCCGGGCCGCGGACGCGGCGGACGGGGACGCGCCCGCCGCGGCGACGTCCGCCTCGCGATCCTCTCCCTCCTCGCCGAGGCCCCCTCGAACGGCTACGGCCTCATCACCGGCATCGCCGCGAAGAGCGAGGGCGCCTGGCGGCCGAGCCCCGGATCCGTCTACCCCACGCTCCAGCAGCTCGTCGACGAGGACCTCATCGTCGCCGACGAGTCCGGCTCGAAGAGCGTCTACTCCCTCACCGACGCGGGCCGCGCCCACGTCGAGGAGCACCGGGCGGAGATCGACGCCGCCTGGGCCGCCACCACCGACAAGTCCGAGGGCGAGGACGCGTTCCAGACGAGCCTCATGAAGCTCATGGGCGTGGTGAAGCCGCTGATGCACGACGCGACCGACGCCCAGCGCCAGGCCGCCGCGGAGAAGCTCGACGAGACACGGCGCGCGCTGTACGCGATCCTCGCCGACTGATCCCGACCCCGCGCCGGCCCGCACGTGCCGGCCGCAGACGACGACGGCCCCCGCACCAGCGGGGGCCGTCGTCGTGCGCGGGGCGGGTCAGCGGACGGCCGCTCCCGTGTCGAGGTCGTCGCCGGCCTCGAGGTCGGGGCCGTCGGACTGGGTGATGTCGATGCCCAGGCCGCCGTCGGCGTCGTCGTCGTCGTCGTCGTCGGCAACGTCGTCGTCGTCGAGCGGCACGACGCGCTCCGCGTCGATGGCCTCCTCGACGTCGCGGCCGTCGGCCCCGACGAGCTCCTCCTCGTCGACGCCCGTGTCGTCCAGGTCGCGGTCGGCGGGGTCGCGGGGGTTCTCGATGTCGCTCACGGTGCTCTCCTCTGCTGGTCGATGCGGCGCGTGCGCGCCGTGCTCCGACGCTACGCGCCCCGGCTCCGCGCGTCCGGGGAGGACCGGCCGGCCGCGGCGACCCGGGCCAGCGGACCCGGTCGGCTCAGGCGACGCTGACGGTGATGCCGTGCCAGCCCGTCGCGCCGTCGGGGGCGGGCGGCGCCTCGTCGGAGGTCTGCGTGGCACCCGTGGTGTCGGTCGCGCGCACCTCGACGCGGTGGGATCCGCTCGTCGCGTCCCACGCGTACGACCACTGCCGCCAGGTGTCCGCGCCCACGCCGTCGCCGAGCGTCGCCTCGACCCAGTCGCCCTCGTCGACGCGCACCTCCACGCGCTCGATGCCGGTGTGCTGCGCCCAGGCCATGCCCGCGACCGCGACGCGGCCGGCGTCCACGCGGACGCCCGAGCGCGGGGTGTCGATGCGCGAGCCGGTCTTGATGGGCCCGCGCTCGGTCCAGCCGCGCGTCGACCAGTAGGCGACGTCCTCGGCGAAGGTCGTGACCTTCAGCTCGGTGACCCACTTGGTGGCCGAGACGTAGCCGTAGAGGCCGGGCACGACCATCCGCACGGGGAAGCCGTGCTGCTGCGGCAGGGGCTCGCCGTTCATGCCGACGGCGAGGATCGAGGCGCGGTCGGGATCCGTGAGCGCCTCGAGGGGCGTGCTCGCGGTCCAGCCGTCCTGGCTCGTGGAGAGCACCATGTCGGCGCCGGCGGTGGGGCGGGCCCGCTCGAGCAGCAGGCGGATCGGGTAGCCGAGCCAGAGCGCATTGCCGATCAGGTTCCCGCCGACCTCGTTGGAGACGCAGGTGAGGGTGGTCACGTGCTCCTCGAGGGGGAGGGCGAGCAGCTCCGCGAAGGAGATCTCGACCTCCTCCTCGACCATGCCGGTGATGCGCAGCCGCCACGACGCCGCGTCGACCGACGGCACCTGGAGCGCGGTGTCGATGCGGTAGAAGGCGTCGGCGGGCGTGACGAAGGGGGCGAGGCCGGGGACGCCGAGCTCGGCGGAGGCGGGGATCGCGGCGGCGGGCGCGGCCGCGCGCGGGAGCACGAGCGTGCGGCGGAAGTCGTCCACGCGGGCGGCGGCGGCGTTGACGCCCCGGGCCACGGATCCGGCGACCACGGAGGCGACGCCCGCGACGACGGTCATCACGAGGAAGGTGCGGCGCTCGACGCGGGCTCCGGCGCCCGGGGTGAGCGGGGCGCGCGCGGCCGGGCGGGCGATCCCGCGGACGGGCGCGGCGACCGCGGCCGCGGCGGTGTCGGCGCGGGCGACCGCGTCGCGCCAGTCGCGGAGGCGGTCGGCGCCGCGGTGGAGGATGAAGACGCCCGCGAGCATCCCGACGATCGTGGGGATCGCCGCGGCGCCCGTGGCCCCGGCGCGCGTCGTGGCGGCGAGCACCGCGACGCCGGCGAAGAGCGCGAGCACGACGACGCCCAGCGGCGGGCGGCGCACCTGCAGGATCCCGGCGAGGGCGGCGGCCGCGAGCACCACGAGCGCGAGCACCACGAGCAGCGCCGCCTTGTCGCCCGTGCCGAACAGGGCGATCACCGCGTCCTTCACGCCCGGGGGCACGAGGTCGATGACCAGCGCGCCGACCGCGAGCACCGGGCTCGCCGCGGGCGCGACGAATGCCGCCGCGATCTCGGCGACGGCCAGCACCGCCAGCGCCGCGACGACCCCCAGGAACGCGGACCACGCGCGGAGGGCCGCACGGGTCACGAGGCGACCGGCTTGCTGTACGGCAGGATCACGTCGAAGCGGCAGCCGCCGTCGACGTTCTGGACGGTGACGTCGCCGTCGTGCGCGCGCACGATGCCGCGGACGATCGCGAGGCCGAGGCCCGCGCCGCCACCGCCCGACGCGTAGCCGCCGTCGTGCGTGCCCTCCGCCTGCACGGCGGGATCCGGCGGCGCGGCCTCCGTGGCCGGCGCCGGGAAGTCGGGTCCGAGGGCGGGGCGGCCGGTGGCGCTCTTGCCGTAGGCGCGCGGGGTGCGGGATCCGGTGCTCCGCCAGCCCGCGTCGAACACGCGCGGGAGGTCGGCCTCGGGGATGCCGCCCGCCGTGTCCTCGACGGACAGGACGGCGAGGTTGCCGGAGTCGCGGTGCGCGGAGATGACGATGCGGCCGCCCGGGAGCGACTGCTGGATGGCGTTCATGACGAGGTTGCCGACGACGCGCGACAGCTCGCGGGGATCGCCCTGCACCACGAGGTCGTCGTGCGCGGTCACGCCGCGGAGGTCGACCTTGCGCGCCTGGGCGACCGGGCCGAGCTCGGCGACGGTGTCGCTCACGACGTCGTAGAGGGAGACGCGCTCGACGGCGAGCTCGAGGCTGCCCGAGTTGATGCGCGACAGCTCGAACAGGTCGTCGACCATGCCGTTGAGGCGGTTCGCCTGCACGCGGATCTGCCGGAAGTAGCGGTGCTCGTCGTCGACCATGCCGTCCTCGAGGGACTCCGCCATGGCGCGGATCCCGGCGAGCGGCGTGCGCAGGTCGTGCGACATCCACGCGATGAGCTCGCGGCGGCTGCGCTCCTGCGCCTCCATCCGGTCGCGGGCGTCGGCGAGGCGGCGGTTGGCGGCGCTCAGCTCGCGGGCGAGCTGCGCGAACTCGGTGCTGGTGGGGCGGCCGGGCTCGACCGCGGCCTCCTCGCCCATGGACGCGGCGTAGCGGCCGAGCTCGCGGCTTCCGCGCACGAGGGTCATGCCGAGCATCGCGGCCATCACGAGGGAGACGAGCGCGGAGACGGCCGCGACCGAGAGGAAGGCGGTGAGGCCGGCGTCGTCGACGAGCATGCCGGCGGTGACCGCGACCATGCCGCCCACGACCGAGAGCACGGCCGCGAGCGCGACCACGCAGATCTGCAGCACGAGCGAGCGGCGGCGGAGCAGGCGCAGCAGCACGCTCGCGCCGAGGCCGACGATGGCGGCGCAGACGAGCGCGGTCAGGACGACGATGAGGAAGGAGTCGGCGCTCACGCGTCGCCCTCGGCGGGCGCGACGGGCACGGCCGGCGCGGCGACCGCGGGCGTCGCGGCCTCCGGGTCGAACCGGTAGCCCACGCCCCACACGGTGCCGAGGAGCACGGGGTGCGCGGGATCCGCCTCGATCTTCTCCCGCAGCCGCCGCACGTGCACGGTGACGGTGGAGAGGTCGCCGATCTCCCAGCCCCACACGGAGCGGAGGAGGTCGTCGCGGCCGAAGACGCGGCGGGGGTTCCGCAGCAGGAAGGCGAGGAGGTCGAACTCGCGCGACGTGAGGGAGAGCATCGCGCCGGCCTGGTGGATCTCGCGCGCGCCGAGGTCGAGCACGAACGGCCCCGCGACGAAGGGCGGCTCGGGCACGGGCTCGGGCACCGTGCGGCGGAGCACGGCGCGGACGCGGAGCACGAGCTCGCGCGGGGAGAAGGGCTTCGCGAGGTAGTCGTCGGCGCCGGCGTCGAGGCCGTTGACGCGGTCCTCGCCCTGGCCGAGCGCCGTGAGCATCACGACGGGGACGGGCGACTCGGGGTGCAGGGCGCGGATCCGCCGGCACACCTCGAGGCCGTCGAGGCCGGGGAGCATGCGGTCGAGCACGACGAGGTCGGGCATCCGCTCGGTGGCGACGCGCACGGCCTCGAGGCCGTCGGCGACGGTCTCGACCTGGAAGCCGGAGGACTTGAGGTAGCGGCAGACGACCTCGTTGACCGTCGGGTCGTCCTCGACGACGAGGATCCGGCGGCCGCGCAGCGGATCCGGGCGCGAGGGGTCGGGCCGCGCGGGGTCGGGTCGGGCGGCGTCGGCGCGCGCGGGGTCGAAGGTGGGGCTCACCCGGCCAGACTATGCGCCGGTCCCTGGGGCGGGCCCGGGCGTGTCCGGCTTGCGAGCGAGCCGTCACCCCTCCGCCGGCGCGCGGCGTCCGCTCCCGGTCGGGCCTCCTAGGCTCCAAGGATGATGCGAGCGCTGGTGGACGTGGTCCTGCCCTGCCTGGACGAGGCGGAGGCCCTGCCCTGGGTGCTCGGCCGCCTGCCCGAGGGGTACCGCGCGATCGTGGTCGACAACGGGTCCATCGACGGGTCGGCCGAGGTCGCGCGCGCGCACGGCGCCCTCGTGGTGACGGAGTCGCGGCGCGGGTTCGGGGCGGCGGCGCACGCGGGGCTCGAGGCGGCGACCGCGCCGCTCGTCGCGTTCTGCGACGCCGACGCGTCGATGGATCCCGCGCTCCTCCCCCGCGTGGTCGACCCCGTCCGCGACGGCGAGCGCGACCTCGTGCTCGGCCGCCGCGTCCCGTCGGCGCGCGGCGCGTGGCCGGTGCACGCGCGCATCGCGAACCTCGAGCTCGCCCGGCGGCTGCGGCGGATCACGGGCGTGCCGCTGCACGACCTCGGGCCCATGCGCTGCGGACGGCGCACCGAGCTGCTCGACCTCGGGATCCTCGACCGGCGCAGCGGCTATCCGCTGGAGATGCTGCTGCGGGCGTCGGCGGCCCGGTGGCGCATCCTGGAGGTGGACATGCCGTACGCGCCGCGCGTGGGGCGGTCCAAGGTGACCGGCACCGTGCGCGGGACCGTCCAGGCCGTGCGCGACATGTCGCGCGTGCTGGCCGAGGCGCGCGCCGCGGCGGCCGGAGCCGACCGCACCCCGGGAGGAGCCGCGTGACCGCCGTCGTCGTCATCGCCAAGGAGTGCATCCCGGGCCGCGTGAAGACGCGCCTGCACCCGCCGTTCACGCTCGAGGAGGCCGCCGAGCTCGCGTCCGCGGCCCTCGCCGACACGCTCGCCGCCGTCGACACCGCCGCGCCCGACCGCCGCGTCCTGCTCTTCGACGGCACCACCCCGCCCGCGGAGGCCGCCGGCTACGACGTGATCCCGCAGGTCGCGGGCGACCTCGACGAGCGCCTCGCCGCCATGTTCGACGCGCTCGACGGCCCCGTGCTCCTCGTCGGGATGGACACGCCGCAGCTCACCGCCGACCTGCTCCGCCCCGTGCTCGACTCGTGGGCCGACGGCGCGCGCGGTCCCGACGCCTGGTTCGGCCCGGCCAACGACGGCGGCTTCTGGGCGCTCGGGCTGCGGGATCCCGACGGCGGCCTCGTGCGCGGCGTGCCGATGTCGCGCGACGACACCGGGGCGATCCAGCTGTCGCGGCTGATCGACGCCGGGCTCGACGTGGCGATGCTGCCCGAGCTCACCGACGTGGACACGGTCGACGACGCGCGGGAGGCCGCCGCGGCCGCCCCCGCCCATCGCTTCGCCGCCGCGCTCCGAATCCTGATGGTCGCCGCGGGGTCCCGCGACGCGTCCGATCCGACCGCACCACCGCAGGGGGAGTCCGCATGAGCCTGGCCGTCGAGCAGCCCGAGGAAAGCGCCGCGACGCGCGACCGCACCTTCGGATCCGGCGGCGGCGAGCCCTACGCCCGGGCGCTCCGCGACGCCGGCGAGGTCCTCTTCCTCTCGCTGTCCTCCGAGGACGACAGCGACGAGGTCATCGACATCAGCCGCTGGAGCGCCGACGCCGACGCGGTCGACGCCAGCCTGCTCGTCGACGCCCACGGACCCGTGCTCGACGTCGGCTGCGGCCCGGGCCGCATGGTCCGCGCCGCGATGGACGCCGGCCTCGGCGCCCTCGGCATCGACGTCTCCCCCACGGTGATCGAGATGGCCGCGGGCCTCGGCCTGCCCGTGCTGCACCGCTCCGTCTTCGAGCGCCTGCCGCGCGAGGGCGGCTGGGGCACGCTCCTCCTCCTCGACGGCAACATCGGCATCGGCGGCGACGCGGCCGCGCTCCTCGCCCGCTGCGGCGAGCTCCTCGACGACCAGGGCGCGCTCGTGGTGGAGACCCACGTGGATCCCGCCCGCGACCGCACCTTCGAGTGCACGGTCGAGGACGCCCAGGGCCGCGCGAGCGACCCCTTCCCGTGGGCGCAGGTCGGCCGCGACGCCGTTGCGCGCATGGCCCCCGGCGCGGGCCTCGCGCTCGCTCAGTGCTGGGAGACCGAGGGCCGGTCCTTCTGCCGCCTCGTCCGCGCGTAGAGCGCGGCGATCACGGCCGTCGCCACCGCGGTGGCGACCCACATGAGGGCGAGCCGCGGCGCGTAGTCGGCGATGAGGATGGTCGGGTTCTCGTTGCCGATCGCCCTCGCCCGGATCTCCGGCACGACCACGAGGGTCATCACGGCCATCACGACGACGCCGGCCTGCACGATGACGAGCGCGCCCGGGGGCATCCGCCGCCCGGCCTTCCGCAGCAGGAGGCCCGCCGCGAAGACGACGGGCGACAGGATCGCGTCGTGCACGAGGATCGCCAGCAGCAGGAACACGGCGACGCCGACCACCTGGTCGGTGCGCTGCGTGTCGAGCAGCGTGCGGACGCCGACGGCGAGGCCGATCACGCCCACGGCGATGAGGATCACGCGGGCCGCGAGGATCCGACGGGTGCCGGTCATCACACCACCTCCAGGGTCGAGAGCCACTTGGTCTGCAGCACGCCGGGGCGCCCGGGCGCGATCATGCGCGCCGGGTAGCCGTGCTGGATGTCGAGGGGCGCGCCGTCGAGCTCGAGCGCGACGAGGGTGAGCGGGTCGCGCACGTACTCCGGCCCCATCTCGGTGGCCCGGAAGCCGCCGCTCTGCTCGAGGCTCGTGACGCGGAGGCGGGCGCCGGGGTCGGCGCCGACGGCGTCCATGAGGTCCATGAGGCGCACGCCGCGCCACGTGGCCGACTGGCTCCAACCCTCGACGCACGCGATGGGCAGCGTGGCGGTGACGAGCTCCATGGCGCGGAGGTCGGCCATCGTGAAGGCGCGCGAGGCGGAGCCCGCCGAGACGGTGAGCGCCCACGCGGGATCCATCGCCGTCTCGGTCACGCCCGCGGCCTCGGCCGTGCGGTTGACGGGCAGCGCCTGCGGGCCGGTGCCCATGACGCGCGGGCCGAACGCGTTGAACGGCGCGAGGATCCGGAACGACTGCCCGGCGGTCAGCCCCACGACCGCGGCGACGGACGCGCCGACGGCGACGAGGAAGCCGCGGCGCGCGATCGGGGTCGGCGTGACGGGGGTGTCGTCGATCCAGGCGAGCACGCGGCCGGTGACGCCGCGCGGGGCGTCAGCGGACGCGGAGCCGGGCGCGGATGCGGACTCGGCGCCGACGGGCGCGTCCTCCACGATGGGCG